>NZ_LZJI01000156.1 GCF_001667775.1 Mycobacterium sp. E1747 | reverse complement strand
GGCCGCTTCCTTATTGGCCTCTAGATTTTCCGCCCAAATATTGAGAGTCCGCTCGTAGTGCTCACGCAGTAATTGGACCTTTTCGACCGAGAATCCGGCGGGCTCAGCGAATTTGAAAATATCTTCCTGGGTCGGCAGCTGGCCACCCGGAAAAATCTCGGTGCCGATGAATCGCGCGAATTTCACATCGTTCATCGTCAGCTTGATGCCGAGTGCGGGCATCTGCTGCCATTGATAGGTCAAAATGGTGTGCAACAGCATCCGACCGTCATCGGGCAGGATGTGGTGGGCGCGTTCAAAAAACGCCGGCCACCGGTCGGCCTTGAACGCCTCGAAGGCGCCAATGCTGACGATCCGGTCGACCTTGTCTTCGAACTCCTCCCAGCCCTGCAGCCGCACTTCGACGCTGCGCTCGGTGGGGATGGCGGCCATTTTGGCCTTGCTGTAGGCAAACTGGTTGCGACTCAGCGTGATCCCGATGACGTTGACGTCATACTTCTCGACCGCCCGCTGCAGCGCTCCGCCCCAGCCGCAGCCGATGTCCAGCAGCGTCATACCCGGTTCCAGCTTCAGCTTGCCCAGCGCCAGGTCGATCTTGGCGAGCTGCGCCTCTTCCAGGGTCATGTCGTCGCGCTCGAAGTAGGCGCAGCTGTACGTCTGGGTAGGGTCGAGGAGC
>NZ_LZJI01000155.1 GCF_001667775.1 Mycobacterium sp. E1747 | reverse complement strand
GGCGCTCCCGAGAGGCTTGGGCCCACGATGGCAGGATCGGCTAAATTAGCCGAGCAAGCCGGCGCCACGATGTTCACGCTCGCCGATCACTTCTTTCAGATGGAGGCGATCGGGCAGGCGCAGGATCCCTTCTTGGAGGGTTACACGTCGCTGGGCTTCCTTGCCGGACAGACCAACAAGATCACTTTGAGCTTGCTGGTGACCGGTGTGACCTACCGCTATCCGGGTCTTCTCGCCAAGATCGTCAGCAGCCTTGATGTGTTGTCGCAAGGCCGATCCATGCTCGGTCTCGGGGCAGCGTGGTACGAACGCGAGCACCTGGCGCTCGGTGTTCCCTACCCCCCGTTACAACGACGATTCGAAATGCTTGAGGAGACATTACAGATCTGCGCCCAGATGTGGAGCGACAATGACGGCCCCTACGCGGGCCGGCATTACCAGTTGGCCGAAACCATCTGCCAGCCGCAGCCGATTCGGCGGCCACCGATCCTGATCGGCGGCGACGGCGAAAAGAAGACGCTGCGCATGGTCGCCCAATATGCCGACGTTTGGAATAGCAACGCCGCAACACCCGATGAGGTGAAGCACAAAGTCGAGGTCCTGAAACGGCATTGCGAGGAGATCGGACGAGACCCCCGCGAGATCCGCAAGACCCTCATGCTCGGTCCACAGTTCGACCCGTTCGGCGATCCCACCGCATTTATGAATGCAATGCAGGGCTTCGCCGAGGCAGGCATTGAATTGATCAATATTGCTGCCCTGCCGGGAAATCCCGATCCGATCGGGTTCGTCGGCCGCCTCGGCGACGAGGTGATCCCCAAACTGGCTTTGCTGGCCTGACTAGGCGCTGATCCGCGCCTGCCGCCACCCGACCCCCAACAACAGGAATCCCTATGCGCTACCACAAATTAGGGGACACTGGCCTTGATGTGTCTCCGGTCGCGATCGGCGCCATGACCTACGGCCCGCCCGACCGCGGATACCCGGCCTGGTCTCTCGGCGAAGACGCCAGCCGGACACTGATCAAGCACGCGCTCGAGGCCGGGATCAACTTCTTCGACACCGCGAACTATTACTCGCTGGGAGGCAGCGAGGAGATCCTGGGCCGCGCGCTCGACGACTTCGCCGACCGCGACGACGTCGTCATCTGTACCAAGGTGTGCTCGCCGATGCGCTCAACTCCCAATGGTCAAGGGCTGTCCCGCAAAGTGATCATGACCGAGATCGACGCCAGCCTGCGCCGGCTGGGCACCGCCTACGTCGACATCTACATGATCCACCGCCTCGACCCCCACACCCCGATCGAAGAGACCCTCGAGGCCCTCCACGACGTCGTCAAAGCCGGCAAAGCCCGCTACCCGGGGGCCTCGTCGATGCGGGCCTTCGAATTCGCCAAGGCGCTGCACCTGCAAAACCGCTACGGCTGGGCCAGATTCATCACCATGCAAGACCAGTACAACCTGCTGGCCCGCGAAGAAGAACGCGAAATGCTGCCGCTGTGCGCTGAGGAAGGCGTGGGAACCATGGTGTGGAGCCCGCTGGCACGCGGGCGTCTGGCACGCCCGGTCGAAACCACCGACACCGCCCGCTCACAGTCCGATCCCGGCTTGCAGTTGTTCTACTCCGAGCAGACCGCGGATTCTGATCGCGCCATCATCAACGCCGTTGGCGAGATCGCGGAGGGCCGCGGCGTATCCCGCGCCACCATCGCATTGGCGTGGCTGTATCACAACCCCGTCGTCGCCGCCACGTTGGTCGGGGCGAATTCCACCGCACAGATCG
>NZ_LZJI01000154.1 GCF_001667775.1 Mycobacterium sp. E1747 | reverse complement strand
CTGTTCCTCGACCCTACCCAGACGTACAGCTGCGCCTACTTCGAGCGCGACGACATGACCCTGGAAGAGGCGCAGCTCGCCAAGATCGACCTGGCGCTGGGCAAGCTGAAGCTGGAACCGGGTATGACGCTGCTGGACATCGGCTGCGGCTGGGGCGCGACCATGCGCCGGGCCATCGAGAAGTACGACGTGAACGTCGTGGGGTTGACGTTGTCGGAGAACCAGGCCGAGCACGTGCAGAAGACGTTCGACGAGATGGACACCCCCCGCACCCGACGGGTGCTGTTGGAGGGTTGGGAGAAGTTCCACGAGCCCGTCGACCGCATCGTCTCCATCGGCGCCTTCGAGGCGTTCAAGGCCGACCGGTGGCCGGCGTTTTTTGAACGCGCCCACCACATCCTGCCCGATGACGGTCGGATGCTGTTGCACACCATTTTGACCTATCAATGGCAGCAGATGCCCGCACTCGGCATCAAGCTGACGATGAACGATGTGAAATTCGCGCGATTCATCGGCACCGAGATTTTTCCGGGTGGCCAGCTGCCGACCCAGGAAGATATTTTCAAATTCGCTGAGCCCGCCGGATTCTCGGTCGAAAAGGTCCAATTACTGCGTGAGCACTACGAGCGGACTCTCAATATTTGGGCGGAAAATCTAGAGGCCAATAAGGAAGCGGCC
>NZ_LZJI01000153.1 GCF_001667775.1 Mycobacterium sp. E1747 | reverse complement strand
GGCCGCGCTCGGGGTCCTCACCTCCGCCTGCGGCGAGTCCCCGCCCAAGCCCCCGGCCGTCGAAGAGCTGCTGGGGCCGTTGGACCAGGCCCGCAAGGACAGCGCGCTGGCCGGTGCCGCCGCGGCGGCCGTCGGCAACCCACCGCAGATCGCCGCCGCGCTGGCGGTGGTGGCGAATCAACGCGCCGCGCACGCCCGCGCGCTGTCGACGGAGATATCGCGGGCTGCCGGCAAGATCACCAGCTCGTCGACCAGCGAAACGACGAGCCCCAGCCCGAGCGCGGCCAGAGCCACGCCGCCGGCGAGCACACCCCGCCGGTTGACGGGGGGAACTGCGCTAGACACAAACACATCCTGCCATCGGCGCGGAGGCGGGTACGAAGCCAGGCGCGATCCGGCCGTCAGAGGCGATTCCTGGCGTATCGTTGATAGCTGGCTCTCGCGGAACGGCAGCCCTCGCGTTCCGCCAGGACTCTGGAGCCGCCCGCAAGCCACGGGGCGGCGACACCCTCCAGCTGACCGGACAACTCAAGATGAGGAGCTCGCCGTGACCACCGGGCTACCTTCGCAGACGCAGGTGATCGAGCTACTCGGTGACGAGTTCGCGCGCGCGGGATACGAGATCGAAGACGTGGTCATCGACGGCCGGACGCGCCCGCCCCGAATCACGGTGGTCGCCGACGGTGACGAGGCCCTCGACCTGGACACCATCGCCACGCTGTCCCGCTCGGCGTCGACTTTGCTGGACGGCCTCGACGACGTCGCGGAGCGCTACGTGCTCGAGGTGAGCTCGCCCGGCGTGGACCGCCCGCTGACCAGTGCGAAACACTTCCGTCGCGCCCGCGGCCGCAAGGTCGACATCGTCCTGTCGGACGGTTCGCGCCTGGCCGGCCGCGTCGGCGAGACCCACGATGGCGCCGTCGCGCTGGTGGTCCGCGAAGGCCGTGACTACCGGGTGCGTGACATTCCGCTCGCCGATATCGCCAAAGCCGTTGTCCAGGTGGAGTTTTCGCCCCCAACCCAGGCGGAGATGGACCTGGCGGGCCAGGCCGACAGGAAGGAGCGGCGCTGATGAACATCGACATGGCGGCGCTGCATGCCATCGAGGTGGATCGGGGCATCTCGGTCAACGAGCTCCTCGAGACGATCAAGTCGGCCCTGCTGACCGCTTACCGGCACACCGAGGGCCACCAAAACGACGCGCGCATCGAGATCGACCGCAAAACCGGTGTCGTGAAGGTCATCGCCCGCGAGACCGATGAGGACGGCAACGTCGTCAGCGAATGGGACGACACTCCCGAAGGTTTCGGCCGCATCGCCGCGACCACCGCGCGGCAGGTCATGCTGCAGCGGTTCCGGGACGCGGAGAACGAGCGCACCTACGGCGAGTTCTCCACGCGCGAGGGGGAGATCGTCGCGGGCGTCATCCAGCGCGACAGCCGCGCCAACGCCCGTGGCCTGGTCGTGGTGCGGATGGGCACCGAAACCAAGGCATCCGAGGGCGTGATCCCGGCGGCCGAACAGGTCCCCGGCGAAAGCTACGAACACGGCAACCGGGTGCGTTGCTACGTGATCGGCGTGACCCGCGGCGCTCGGGAGCCGATGATCACGCTGTCGCGCACGCATCCGAACCTGGTGCGCAAGCTGTTCTCCCTGGAGGTTCCCGAGATCGCCGACGGCTCCGTCGAGATCGTCGCGGTCGCCCGCGAGGCCGGCCATCGCTCCAAGATCGCGGTGAAATCCAACCTCCCCGGCCTGAACGCGAAAGGGGCCTGCATCGGCCCGATGGGCCAGCGGGTCCGCAACGTGATGAGCGAGCTGTCCGGGGAGAAGATCGACATCATCGACTACGACGAGGACCCGTCGCGGTTTGTCGCCAACGCGTTGTCGCCGGCCAAGGTGGTCTCCGTATCGATCATCGACCAGAGTGCGCGGGCCGCCCGCGTGGTGGTGCCCGATTTCCAGCTGTCGCTGGCCATCGGCAAGGAGGGGCAGAACGCGCGGTTGGCCGCCCGGCTCACCGGGTGGCGCATCGACATCCGCGGCGATACGCCGGGCAGTTCCGAGACGCATTCGCAAGCCCGCCCCGAACACGGCGCGACCCATCCGGTGGCGCACGAGCGTTAGCCGCGGCGACCCGCCCGCCGCGGCGGCCCGCGACCGAGAGCGCCCGGCACCGTCGGGCGGTTCTGACGAACGGGTGAGTGACGCTAGACTGAGCCGTGATCCAGCGTGAGCCTTCGGCCCCCGATCCCGAAAGGGCGCACAGGCGTGTGGACGGACCAGTCCGGACGTGCGTCGGGTGCCGGAAGCGAGAGTTGGTCGTCGAACTGCTTCGCGTAGTGGCTGTGTCCCGCGGGAACGGCGAATGTGCCGTAATCGTTGACACCAGGAGTAGCCTGCCGGGGCGGGGTGCGTGGCTGCATCCCGCATCGCAGTGCGTGCAACAGGCGATTCGGCGGCGGGCTTTCACCAGAGCGCTGCGCATCACCGGTTCCCCGGACGCGTCCGCGGTGGTCGAGCACCTAGAGTCTCTAGGCGCGCCCGATCGTCTCGGCAGCAACAGAAGAGGCAGCAAAGAACATGAGCACACCGTGAAGTCCCGATGACTCGCATTCCTATGCGTTACAGCTAATTCCCGAGGCGCGGCCCCACGACTGTCGCCTCATAGACAGGAGATGTAGTGGCAGGTAAGGCCCGCGTACACGAGTTGGCTAAGGAACTCGGTGTCACCAGCAAGGAAGTTCTCGCCCGGCTGAATGAACAGGGCGAATTCGTAAAATCCGCATCGTCAACGGTGGAAGCGCCGGTCGCTCGTCGACTGCGCGAATCCTTCGGGGGCGGCAAGGCGGCTCCCCAGAAAACCGCGGCCAAGGCGGCCGCCAAGGCCCCCGCCAGGGGGCCGGATCCATCGCTGGACCAGGCCCTCGACAAGGCCATCGGCAATGGTGAGGCCGCCGGCGCGGCGACGACGCCGACGGCGCAGGCCGCCCCGGCCGCGCCCACGGAAGCGCCGGCGCGCCCCGGCCCGGTGCCCGGCCGCCCCGCACCGGCCCAGCCCGGGCAGCCGAAGCCGCCCGCGCCCGGCCAGCCGACCGGCCAGCCCGGACCTCAACCCGGCATGACGCCGGGTCCGCGCCCGGGTCCGGCGCCGAAGCCCGGCGTGCGCACCCCGCGCGTCGGCAACAACCCGTTCTCGTCCGCACAGCCCGTCGACCGGCCGATCCCGCGCCCGGTGCCCCGCCCCGGGGCGCCCCGGCCCGGCGCGCCGCGTCCAGGCGCTTCGCCCGGCAACATGCCACCCCGTCCCGGCGGTGCCGCAGGTCAGGGCCGCCCGGCCCGACCCGGCGCCCCGCGGCCCGGTGGTGGCCGGCCAGGTGGGCCCGGTGGCCGTGATGGTGGCGGCGGCAACTACCGCGGCGGTGGTGGAGGAGTTGGCGCTCCGCCCGGTGGCGGCGGCGGTGCGGGAGGTTTTCGAGGCCGTCCCGGTGGCGGTGGTGGCGGTGGCCGCCCTGGTCAGCGCGGCGGCGCGGCCGGCGCGTTCGGCCGTCCCGGCGGTGCGCCCCGGCGCGGTCGCAAGTCCAAGCGGGCGAAACGCGCCGAGTACGAGAACATGCAGGCGCCGGTCGTCGGCGGCGTGCGGTTGCCGCACGGCAACGGCGAGACCATCCGGCTGGCCCGCGGCGCGTCGCTGTCCGACTTCGCCGACAAGATCAACGCCAACCCGGCCTCGCTGGTGCAGGCGCTGTTCAACCTCGGCGAGATGGTGACCGCCACCCAGTCGGTCGGTGACGAGACGCTCGAGCTGCTGGGCAGCGAGATGAACTACGTCGTCCAGGTCGTCAGCCCCGAGGACGAGGACCGCGAGCTGCTGGAGTCGTTCGACCTGACCTACGGCGAGGACGAGGGCGGCGAGGAAGACCTGCAGACCCGGCCGCCGGTGGTGACCGTGATGGGTCACGTCGACCACGGTAAAACCCGACTGCTGGACACCATCCGGAACGCCAGCGTCCGCGAGGCCGAGGCCGGGGGCATCACCCAGCACATCGGCGCCTACCAGGTGTCCGTCGACCTCGACGGCACCGAGCGGCTGATCACCTTCATCGACACCCCGGGACACGAGGCGTTCACCGCCATGCGTGCCCGCGGCGCGAAGGCCACCGACATCGCGATCCTGGTGGTCGCCGCCGACGACGGCGTGATGCCGCAGACGGTGGAGGCCATCAACCACGCGCAGGCGGCCGACGTGCCGATCGTGGTGGCGGTCAACAAGATCGACAAGGAGGGTGCCGACCCGGCGAAGATCCGCGGGCAGCTCACCGAATACGGCTTGGTTGCAGAGGACTTCGGCGGCGACACGATGTTCGTCGACATCTCCGCCAAGGAGGGCACCAACATCAAGGCGCTCGAGGAGGCGGTGCTGCTGACCGCCGACGCCGCCCTGGACCTGCGGGCCAACCCCGACATGGAGGCCCAGGGTGTGGCGATCGAGGCGCACCTGGACCGCGGCCGCGGCCCGGTCGCCACGGTGCTGGTGCAGCGCGGCACGCTGCGGGTCGGCGACTCGGTGGTGGCCGGCGACGCCTACGGTCGTGTTCGCCGCATGGTCGACGAGCACGGCGAGGACGTCGAGGAGGCGCTGCCGTCGCGGCCGGTGCAGGTCATCGGCTTCACGTCGGTGCCCGGCGCCGGTGACAACTTCCTGGTCGTCGACGAGGACCGCATCGCCCGCCAGATCGCCGACCGGCGCAGCGCCCGCAAGCGCAACGCGCTGGCGGCGCGGTCGCGCAAGCGGATCAGCCTGGAGGACCTGGATTCGGCGCTGAAGGAAACCAGCCAGCTGAACCTGATCCTCAAGGGCGACAACGCCGGTACGGTCGAGGCGCTGGAAGAGGCCCTGATGGGGATTCAGGTCGACGACGAGGTGGAACTGCGCGTCATCGACCGCGGCGTTGGTGGCATCACCGAAACCAACGTCAACCTGGCGTCGGCGTCGGATGCGGTGATCATCGGCTTCAACGTGCGCGCCGAAGGGAAGGCGACGGAGCTGGCCAACCGCGAGGGCGTCGAGATCCGCTACTACTCGGTGATCTACCAGGCGATCGACGACATCGAGAAGGCCCTGCGCGGCATGCTCAAGCCGATCTACGAGGAGAAGGAGCTGGGTCGCGCCGAGATCCGCGCGATCTTCCGGTCCTCGAAGGTGGGCATCATCGCCGGCTGCATGATCAGCTCCGGAGTGGTGCGGCGCAACGCGAAGGCCCGCCTGTTGCGGGACAACGTCGTGGTCACCGAGAACCTCACGATCAACTCGCTGCGACGGGAGAAGGACGACGTGACCGAGGTCCGCGAGGGCTTCGAGTGCGGTATGACGCTGGGCTACTCCGACATCAAGGAAGGCGACATCATCGAGTCCTACGAGCTCGTCGAGAAGGAGCGCGCCTGACCACCGCCCGACGGTGCAGAAGGAGATGTGATGAGGTGGGGGTACCACCCGCTTGCGGGGGAGAGGCGGTGAATCAAAATGCCTGACCCGGCACGGGCGCGGCGATTGGCCAAACGCATCAACACCATCGTCGCCTCGGCGATCGAATTCGAGATCAAGGATCCCGGCCTGGACGGGGTGACCATCGTCGACACGAAGGTCACCGCCGACCTGCACGACGCGACGGTCTTTTACACCGTGATGGGCCGCACCCTGGACGACGAGCCGGACTACGCCGCCGCGGCGGCCGCCCTGGAGCGCGCCAAGGGCGCGCTGCGCACCATGGTGGGGGCGGGAACCGGCGTGCGTTTCACGCCGACCCTGACCTTCAACCGCGACACCACGTTGGACACCGTGCAACGGATGGACGAGTTGCTGGCGCGCGCCCGCGCCGCGGACGCTGACCTGGCGCGCGTGCGCTCGAGGGCCAAGCCGGCCGGGGACGCCGATCCATACCGTCAAAGCGGGGCAAGCGACGAGGACGACGGTGACGACGACCGACGCGAAGGCTGAGCTGTCCCGCGCCCCGGGGGCCGGGGCGCGCATCGACGCCCGCGGCGCGGTCGAATTGCTTTCCGCCGCCGAAACTATCGCGGTCGTCGCCCATGTCCACCCCGACGCCGACACCATCGGCGCCGGACTGGCGCTGGCCTTGGTGCTGGACAAGTGCGGCAAGAACGTCGAGGTCGGGTTCGCCGAACCGGCCACGCTGCCGGAGTCGCTGGCGTCGCTGCCCGGCTGTGGGCTGCTGGTCGGCCCGGACGCGATGCGGCGCGACGTCGATTTGGTTGTCACCGTTGACGTCCCGAGCGTCAAGCGGCTCGGCGCGCTGAGCGGCCTGGCCGGTGCGGGCCCGGAGTTGCTGGTGATCGACCACCACACCTCGAACGAGCTGTTCGGCACCGCGAACTTCGTTGACGTGTCGGCGGATTCGACCACGATGTTGATCGCCGACATCCTCGACGCGTGGGACAAGCCGATCGACCCGGACGTCGCGCACTGCATCTACGCCGGCCTGACCACCGACACCGGGTCCTTCCGCTGGGCCACCCCCCGCGCCCTTCGGCTCGCGGCCCGGCTGGTCGAGGTGGGCGTCGACAACGCGGCGATCAGCCGGACGCTGATGGACAGCCACCCCTTCGACTGGCTGCCGCTGCTCTCCCGTGTGCTGGGCTCCGCCCACCTGCTGCCCGCCGGCGGCGGCGGCCGCGGCCTGGTGTACGCGGTTGTCCGACACCAGGATTGGGTCAGTTCGCGCCCCGAGGAAGTCGAGAGCATTGTCGACATCGTGCGCACCACGCAGCAGGCGGAGGTGGCCGCGGTGTTCAAGGAAGTCGACCCGCAGCAGTGGTCGGTGTCGATGCGGGCCAAGGCCGAGGTGGACCTGGCGGCGGTCGCGTCCACATTCGGCGGGGGCGGTCACCGGCTGGCCGCCGGCTATTCGACCAGCGGCCCCATCGACGACGCGGTATCCGCGCTGCGCAATGCCCTGGGCTGAAACGGCTTTGGGCTAGAACGCCCAGCTGCCCGAGCGCTGCAGCACGAATCCGTGGTCGCCGCTGGTGGTGTCCAGGCAGGCCACCAGGTTGTCGGCCCCGACCGCGCAGGTGACGTTCAGGTACGTCAGCTTCTGACCCGCTCCCAGCAACTTGCCGCCCGGCGGCAGGGCGGCGGGGCTGCCGTCACACCCGCCGTAGGAGATGCGGCTCAACTGGTAACCCGGCCCCTTGAACTCGGCGGAACCCACCAGGCAGTCGCCCGGGTGCGGGCGCCCGCCGAGCACGGGCACGTCGTCGATCCCGGGCATGTCGCCCTTGCACTTGATGTCCTGTGACGGCTGCGGCGCCGGCGCCGGTCCGCCATAGAAGTCACACGCCAGGGAGTACGGGGTGGAGAAACTGATCCGGGGCGCCGTGCCCGGCCCGGAGCTGGCCACGTAGCCGTCCGACGGGACGGGGGCGAAACCGTCCAGACTGGGGAAGCCCGGCGGTGGCTGCGCGGCCGCGCGCGGCGCCGCGGGCCCCACGATCGCGAACGTGAGCGCCAGAGCGCCCACCAGGACCCTCACGGTGACGTCGACGACCGCACGCATCAGCTGATCGTATGGGTTGCTGTCAGTTCACCCATAAACCAGCGGCGATCAGCACCGACCCGAGGGCCATGACCAGGCCCAATGCCGGCCACTTCCACATCCCGGGCCGCCCGCGACCAGCGCCCCGACGCATGACACCAGCGGAGCAGCACGGTCGCAGGCGATGTCCGCGGGCGCTCGTGCGCGCCGCTGAGCCGGCGGAAATCGCGACACCGGGACGGTCGGCTAGCGGACCTGGGCCCGCCCGCGCTGCAGCACCGCGTCGCGGTTGGCGGCGATGTCGTCGCCGCTGGTCCGGAACTGGCGGGCCGCCGTCGCTTCCATCCACAAGCCCGCGCTGGTCTGCGCGTCGTCGATCCGGTGATAGGATGCCAGCAGCGCGCGCACCGCGTCCTGGTTGTTGCCGACGATCGACGCCGCCACGCCGCGCGCGGTGCTCGCCAGCCGGTCGTGCGGCACCACCTCGGTGACCAGGCCGGCGCGCAGCGCGTCGGCCGCCGACAGGTAGTCCCCGGTCATGCTCATGCGCCGGGCCAGGCCGATGCCCACCTTCTGCGGCAGCCGAACGCTCAGCCCCCAGGTGGGCAACAGGCCCACCCGGGCGTGAGTGTCGGCGAACCGGGCGTTCTCCGAGGCGATCAGGATGTCGCAGTAGAGGGCCAGCTCCAGCCCGCCGGTCACCGCGGCGCCGTTGATGGCACCGATGACCGTCTTGCTCAGCGCTGGCCACCGCGGGGAGATATCCGGAAGCGCCGAGGAACCGCCCAGCTCTTTGAGGTCCAGGCCCGCACAGAACACCGGGTCGGTGCCGGTGACGATGATGACGTCGACGTCGTCGTCGGTTTCCGCGTCGGCCAGGGCCCCGAAGAACCGGTCCCGCAGCGCCGAGGACAGCGCGTTGCGGGACTGCGGCCGGTTGAGGGTCAGGGTGCGCACCCGCTCGTCGGTCTCGATCAGCAGGATGTCGTCGGTCATGAGATCACCGTAAAGGGTCGCCGCCCACGCCTATGGTTGAGGCATGTGCCGGAACATCACCGAGCTGCGGGGCCTGCAGCCGGCCGCCACGCCCGAGGAGATCGCGGCGGCGGCGCGCCAGTACGTGCGCAAGGTCAGCGGCATCACCCGCCCCAGCGCGGCCAACGCCGAGGCCTTCGAAGCCGCCGTCGCCGAGGTCACCGCGACGACCGCGCGATTGTTGGCGGCCCTGCCCCCGCGGCGTCAGCCGCCCAAGACCGTCCCGCCGTTGCGCCGGCCCGAGATGGTCGCCCGGCTGGCCGGAACGCAATGACGCTCAGCGCCACCACCGGAACCACGACGCCCGCACTCAAGGAGTGGAGCGCGGCGGTGCATGCCCTGCTGGACGGGCGACAGCAGGTGCTGCTGCGCAAGGGCGGCATCGGCGAGAAGCGCTTCGAGTTGGCCGCCGACGAGTTCCTGCTGTTCCCGACGGTCGCGCACAGCCACGCCGAGCGCGTCCGGCCCGAACATCGCGACCTGCTGGAGGCGGCCGCCGCCGACAGCACCGAGGATCGTCTGGTGATCCGGGCGGCCGCGAAAGTCGTCGCGGCAGTGCCGGTTGACCGGCCCGACGGCCTACCGGCGATCGAGGACCTGCACATCTGGACCGCCGATTCGGTGCGCGCGGACCGGCTGGACTTCCGCCCGAAGCACAAGCTGGCCGTGCTGGTGGTGTCGGTGTACCCGTTGGCCGAGCCGGTGGACGTCACCCGCACACCCGACTACGGGGGCTGCAAAAGCTGGGTGGAGCTGCCCGTGCGGGCGACGGTCGCGGCGCCCGTTCATGATGACGCCGCGCTAGCCGAGGTCGCCGCCCGCGTCCGGCGCGCCGTTGGCTGACAGGTCGAGCGGGCCGACCGGCAACAGGAGCCGGGAGCGCCCGTAGCGCACGGTGTGGGTGGCCGGCATCGACCGCCGGCCCGTCAGGATCGGCTCGTCGGTGCCCAGGTTGCGCGCGTAACGGGGGAACCAGCTGCCGGCGATCAGCACCCGGATGCGTGAGCCGGCGCGGAAGCGGTGGGCCGTGCCGTCGAGTTCGATGCGGACGGTCTTCTTCGAGGTCTTGGCGGCGGCCGCCAGCCGTCGGTAGCCGTCGCTGACGTTTGTCGATCGGCCCTTGGCGTCGACTTCGCTCACCCGGACGAACAGGTCGACGTGGGGAATGTCCGCGCCGTGCGCCAGCTCGACCACCGGGCTCCCGTACACGCACAGGTCGTGGGTGAGGGTGAGGCTGGTGAAGGCCAGCACGTCGTCGCGCGTGGCGAGCCGGCTGTCGTCGCGGTAGCCGCCGTTCGGCGACAGCAACGGGCCGCCCGTGGTGGGTGTGGGGTCGGCGGGGTCGTAGCGGAAGGTCGCCGGCGCCACCCGCGTCAGGTCCGTCGGCGCCGTCTCGCCGAGGTGGCCGCCCGGCCGCAGGTACAGCGCGCGTTCGGTGGTGGCCGGCGGCCAGTCGGCCACGTTGCGCCAGCCCTGCCCGGTGACGCAGACCCGCACCCGGTTGGGCCGGCCCGCGGGCGCGCCGCCCAGGTGGGTGTCCAGCCAGTCCAGGGAATCCCGCGTGCAGGTGCTCAGCCCGGTGGTGAGCACCTGGCCGTGTGTCCACGGGCCCATGGTGAGCGCGGCGTCGATTCCCCTGCGGCGCAGCTGCGTGTACTGCTGCAGCGTCTGCCTCACGAAGATGTCCTGCCAACCGCCGATCAGCAGCACGGGCACGTCGACCCGGTCCAGCGCGGCGCCGCAGCGCAGAGCGTCCCAGAACGGATCGCCGGGGTCGGTGTGCTCCACCCACGACTCGAACCAGGGCGCGCCCGCACCGAGCAGCGCGCGGGCCGTGTCCCCGATCGGGAGCCCGAGGGCCGCCCGCGCCACCCTGCTGCG
>NZ_LZJI01000152.1 GCF_001667775.1 Mycobacterium sp. E1747 | reverse complement strand
ATCGTGGCAAGCACGGGCTGTAATCCGTTAAAGAGGACGGTGATATCGAAAGACGGTTGGGTCATCTTCGTCGACACATTCGTGATCCGGCCGGCGACATTGTCGCCTTCGGCGGGATTGGCCACATCCACATAGCGCAGACCTGTCAGCGCCTGGAACTTCACCGCAAGCCTGGTGGTGTCGACGATGCCAAACCGCTTATCCAGCGTGAATCCGACGTCGGCCAGACTGCGACCGTTCGCTCGTTTGAGCCGGATGCTTTCGACTTTCCCGACGCGGACGCCGCGCACCCTCACGTCCGCGCCTTCGTGCATTCCCGAGACGTCAGTGAAATCGGCGTGATAGGAGCGCGTGGTGACGGCGACGGGCTGCGTGACGGCATTGGTGATCACGATCAGCAGCACGACGCTGACCACGGCGGCCACCGCGAACCCTAGCGTTGCCCGCATCGGCTTTGTCATCCCTGTCCCCCCACTGCCACGCCCAGCGGTGCCGCCACGGCGGGAATCTCGTCCAGAACGATCCGAACCTGCATTGCGCGCTGATCACCCGACCCTTCGTACATCCGTCGCAGCCGGGAGTGCAGTTCACGAAGCGTGGTTCCGATACCTTCGGCATCGATGATTCCTGGAACCGTCGCCATCACGCTGCGCAGTTCTTCGACCGCCGGGAACAAGTCATAGGTGTGTGTCGACAACAGGTTTCCAACCTTGACAAAGAGGTCGGTCGAGGCGGCGTCGAAGAATTGTTTGACCGGGCCGAAAGTAAATGTGTCAATGTCCGATTGGGCCAGTTTTTGCTCCGATGTGAAGTGATTCCTCATCTGGCTGTCGTACGTGTCGACGTAGTGTCGGTAGAGGGGATCCCGGACCGTCGGGGCGGCCTGGTCGAGTTCGGTGTGCAGCGACGTATCAACGGTGCGCGCCAATCCGTCGAGCCAGGCCGGGAAACCGACGCTGATACCTGTGGTGTTCCGTAAAAGCCGTTCGGTGCTGACCGTCTGCACATCCGCAACAGATTTACCGACGATGAGCATTGTTTCGAGCAGCGGCGTGAGAGCATCAGCGTAGCGGGTGCCCCGCTCGACGACATCGATGAGGCGCTGGTTGATTACCTTGTGTGACAACTCGCCCAAACGATAAAGCAGCGCCTGCAACGCGAAATTGCCGGTCGGTGTAATGCTCAACTCGGAGCCGCTGCGAAGCTGCCGGCCACCGGCGTTAGGAAGGATATTGACGCCGGTTACTCCGAAGTAATTCGACGGGCGAAAATCGACGCCCATGGTGTCGGTCAACCCGGTCGTGGGACCCGAGCCCATTACGGTCTGCAACCGGACACCGCCACCGCGCAAATTCGTAACCGAGGCGACGTGGCCAATCTTGACGCCGTGCATGATCACCGGCGTCCCGGGACCGACGCCCTCACCCACATACGGGGTCTCGATCGTCACCGAGATGGAATTCGCTGGCGCATGGTCAAACGGATCGACCGCGGTCCATAATCCGACGATCAAAACTAGAGACAGAACCAGTACGGCACCAACGCGCGTCAGCAAGCGCCGCTCTTCATTTTCTGACCTGGTGAGCAAAGACGTCATCGGCGAAGCCCTTTACCCTTTGAACACGAACGTCGGCTTGAGCCCCCACAGGGCGACGGTGAGAAGGAAATCGATCACCATGATCGCTACGAGGCTGGCTCGCACGGCCCGCCCGGACGCCAAACCAACACCGACGGGGCCCCCGGAGGCGAAATAGCCGTAGTAGCAATGGATGAGGGTTACCGCGAAGCAAAAGGTGAATGCCTTCACGGTGGAGAACAGAAGGTCACTGGGCGGCAGGAACTGGACGAAGTAGTGCTCATACGTGCCGCTGTGCTGCCCATACACGATGTTGATCATGCTGCTGCAGACAAAAAAGCTCACCAGCAACGTCAACATAAAGCCCGGTATTACGGAGAGCAAACCGCCCACCAGGCGCGTCCCCACTACGAACGGTATCGGTCGCAACCCCATCGCCTCGGTGGCATCAATCTCCTCGGCGATACGCATCGAACCGATTTCTGCAGTCATGCGACACCCCGCCTGCGTGGCAAAGCCGATGCCGGCGATCAGCGGGGCGAATATTCGCACATTCCCGATGCCGCTGATGATCCCCGACAACGCCCCCAGCCCTAGCAGATTCAACGTCGCGAAAGCCTCAATCGCGATTGAGGCACCGACCGCAATACCGAGGATCACCAGGACGCTGACCACGCCGCCGTCCACAATCAAGGAACCACGACCCCAGGCCAGACTGTTCATCCGCGCCAACGTCTCCCTGCGGTACTGGGTGACCGTTAACGGCAGCAGGTAGATGACTTGCGCAACGAACACTACCCATTGGCCAACAACTCGAAAAGGCTCCTCGATCAGAGGCGCAGCACGCTGCCACCGACCGAAATAACTCGAAGGCCTCGCGCTTGCGGGCACCGAAATCGCCATCAGGCCACCTGCATTGGATAGAACATCGATTCAAATTGAGTAATCGCGAGGTTCGCGAAAACGATTCCCACCACATTGAGCACCACCGCCGCGTTGACGGCATCTGCGACGCCGCGCGGTCCGCCAGTAGCCTCCATCCCCTTCAGTGATGAGGTAATCCCAACAATCGCCGCAAAGACGATTGCTTTTCCGATCGCAAACCAGACATCGACGATCTTGGCGAATGCGCCAAACGATTGCCAGAAACTTCCGGATGTGACGTCATTTACCGCCACCGCGAGGATAAACGATGCCAGGACCGCCGACGCGATAATGATCGCACACAACACCGGCGCCAATAGCACGAGCGCCAAAACCCGCGGCACCACCAAATTCCGTACCGGGTCCACCCCCATCACCCGCAGCGCGTCGAGTTCCTCACGGATCGCGCGGGCACCAAGATCGGACGCGATCGCCGACGCGGCCGCTCCTCCCATCAAAAGGCCGGTGGTAATCGGCGCGCCCTGACGCAGAACAGCGACGCCACTGGCGGCCCCGACCACCGAGTTCGCTCCCACCTGGTTCATCAGACCCGATGCCTGCACCGCGATCATCGCGCCGAAGGGAATCGCCATCAGCAAGGCCGGCAACGCCGTCACCTTATACAACGTCCACGCCTGAACCATCGTCTCGGCGATCGGCAGGCGGCGGGTCAAGGTATCGCTTATCGAATAGCGAACCACCGCCGCAGTCAACATCAGAGACCGCCCCACAGTCGCGAGGCTGGTCACCGGGACCATCGCGACGCGCCGAAGTCCGGCGCGCAATCTTGTAGCCGTCCCTAGATTTGGGCGCCTCTGAACTCCGCCACCGACGGCATATGCGCTATCTGCCAATCCACCTGTTGTACTGGCGCTCACGGCTGAGTGTCCCCCCGCTGTAATACGTCAGCCCTCACGTTCTCCCCGATCAGTCAGCTTGCCAACAGGCCACTGGGTCTGCGACTTGAGTCACACTAGGTGCAACATGGTGATCGCGTCAACATCCCTGTTGGATTTCTTTGGTGGAACAGTGGCCCGCCCGGTCCCATCGAGCCCTCGTCAGGAGATGATGGGGCCGACGCGTTGACGGTGCGGGCACTGCGTGCCCAACACGCAAGTCTTCACCCGCCCTATCGGTCTCTCCTTCCGTTGCCGGCCCAGTTATGGGTGGCCTTACGAATGGCCTTGTGATCGACGGTGCTGCAGGGCGACCCCGACGCCGAACGCATTGCCGTCACATGGGTTAACGGTGACAACTATCGCCGTCGAAAGCCGGCCGGCGCCTGTTCAGTCCAGGTCGACGAACAGCGCACGGACGCTCATCCCTTGCACGCCGGTGTTAGCGTTCACGTGCCGGGCAAACCCTGACGTGTCGGGCCCAATGCCGGCAGGTGCGACCATGAACCCCCCACCGCAGGTGCTGGCGCACCGGCACGGTCACGGCAGCGAGCGAATCCAGCCCTTCAGGCTAGTTCAGGGTATCGGGGCACAACTCACGCTGAGCAGCTTCTCGCACAAGTGGCAATTGCGGCAGCATCCACCACTTGATTTGCTGCAATTCGGGCGTGCCACCGCCGCGCAAGTCGTTGCAGACGGCATGGCCCAATACGATTGTGTTACGCGGATGGAAATAGCCTCCGAAGTACACACCCGTGTAGCCGTGTCCGTCGAGGTATTGCATATAGCTTTGATCGTCGGCACGGGCGGGTGCGGCCAGCATCAAGGCGGCGAGGCAGAGCGCACCAACCTGGCCAGCGATCAACCGATGGAACATCTCAGTGCCACTCCTATCCCATAGCCGCGGGGCGGAAATCGGACACATGGGTTGCGCCGCGGAGTGCAATACTGACCGACGAAGCCCTGTTCCCACAACCCTCACCGCCGCATCCCTGTTGAGCAGACTCGAAGACTTCAGGTCCCCGATTCAGTCCTGGAGTCTGCTGGCGAGTTGTCCGTACGCGTAGCCGGCAGTTACCCAAAGCTCCCCAATTCGCTGAGGTTTTGAGCTGCACAACGATTCTCATCGCTAGGTGTCGATTACAGCCAGGGCTTCCGTCGGACAGCAGCCGACCGCCTCGTCCACTGCTTCGCGCTGATCCTCTCCTGGCGTCGGATCGATCAACTGCACATAGCCGCCGTCGTCAAGGCCAAATACCGCCGGGGCGATCATGGCGCATAGCCCATGTGCTTGGCAGCGTCCCGTGTCAACTTCCACTTTCATAGATTCCTCCTCCCGAGCAGGTAAGGGACCACACACGAAACTGCCGATCAGTCACGCCAGGCGAATTACATTGCCGCGGCGTTCTATCGGCGTCGAAACGTCTTTGAGCGCCCATGCGGACAGATGCGGCACACGAATCTCGGCCACCGACCCGGATAAGCATCGACTGCGTCGACGGACGAAGGACGCTGAGCGCCAACGGCTGCGATGTCGAGGTGCTCATGCGAGCTCTGTTGTGAGCGCTTCCATCTGGGCGGCCGCCAGCGCAGTCCGGATGGATGCACCGCCATCGACGACAAGTTCGGCGCCAGTCAAATAGCTAGCCTCGTCGCTGGCCAAGAACAAGGTGGCTGCGGCCACTTCACCGGGTTGACCAACGCGGCCCATCGGGATACCTGTCTTGAAGGCGGCCATCATGTGGTCGTCCGAAACGGCGGCTTCCATCATCGGAGTGTCGATGATTCCCGGATATACGGAGTTGATGCGGATGCCATCGGCAGCATAAGAGAAAGCCGCATGTTTGGTCATGACGCGGATACCGCCCTTGGTGGCGTGGTAGGGAGCCACGAAAGGCACCGGCGACATGGCGACGATCGATGCGATGTTCACGATCGCGCCCGCGCGCTGCTCTTGCATCGCCGGGATGACTGCGCGCATCCCGAGAAAGGTACCGGTGAGATTGGTCTGAATGACCATATTCCAGTCATCAAGTGATGTGGTGTGAAACGGTCCGCTGCTACCGGTGACCGCGGCATTGTTGACCAGGATGTCTAGCTTGCCGGCCTGGTCGAGCACCGTGTCTACCAGCGAGGACCACGCGTCGGGTTCCCGAATGTCGAGCTGGTGATGGTGGACGCCATCGGCGCGGTAGCCCCCTGGATGTAGGTCGGCCGCATAGACTGCAGCACCTTCTCGGGCGAAGAGCTCAGCAGTCGCCCGGCCTTGACCGCTTGCAGCACCGGTTACGACCGCGACCTTGCCCTTCAAGCGCATTGCATCCTCCATATCTCGGCGCTGTTCGTGGGCATCCCGCACGCAGGGCCGCCACGGTCATTCAATCGGAGGCTTTCTCGGGCGACAGCGCCGACCATCGCGCGAAGCGGCGCGCTCCAACGAACCTCTTCTTGAGACGGCATCCCGAAAACGCCTAGTGCACCAACTCGAAACCAGCGGGCGCGCTACTCGCCGGCACCGCCTTGGCCCCGGGCGTAAAGAGCGCGGGCACCTTCATCCAGCCAGTGAAGACCGATTGCCGCGAATAATCAATGAGTTCGTCTTCCAGGACACGATAATCCGGCATCCGAGCGAGCACCTGACGTACGACGATCTCGAATTCCACACGAGCCAGGTGCATACCAAGGCACATGTGAACACCCGAGCCAAAACCAAGGTGGCGGTTCGGAGCCCGGTCGACCTCAAAACGTAACGGCTCGCGGAAAACGCTTCCATCCTGATTGGCCGAGCCGGGAGAGGCAAGCACCCGATCACCGGGCTTTATGACGCATCCCCCCAACTCGGTTTCCTTGACGCAGGTGCGCGCGACGGTGCGGACCGGTGAGTATCGGCGGAGAAACTCTTCGGTTGCCAACGTCCACAACTCCGGCTCGTTGGTGAGTCGGAGGCGATCCCCGGGATGAAAATGCAGGTGCACCAGCGCCGACCCGATAAGTGAAGTCGTGGTATCCACGCCCGCCCCAACCAGCAGTCGCACCAGACTGATCCCGTGATTTTCCGGGATCGGCTCACCATCGATCGTCATGTTGGCTACGTGACTAAGAGTGTCGTCGCGGGGGTCCTCGCGGCGCTTGGCCAATTCTTCGGTGATCCGCGTGTCGAACCACGCGACGACCTGCGCTGCATCCTCGAAGCCGGCGTCGCCCAGCGGCCGACTCATTAAGTCATGCCAGGCTTTTCCGATCGGCCACCACTCATCCTCCTTGTCCCAGCCAAGCCACTCCATGGTGACCGCGGCGGGAACCGTCACTGCGAGGTCATACACAAGGTCGCAACGACCCGACTCGATCACACGATCGACGAACACGTTCGCCCAGTGCTCGATGCGCGGCCTCAGCGACTCGTGAACTACCTCTTTGGACAGCGTCGCATTCATTATCCGCCGGTAGGCGGTGTGCATCGGCGGATCAAAATCGATCAGCGCCGATTGGCCATAGGGAGGGGGCGGGATGGTTATGCCCTCGCTGGTCGAAAAGTATCGGTGATCTTTCATGACCCGGACCACGTCCTCATAATCCGACACCACCCAAAAACCATCGTGGGCGTTGCTCCAGGCGACGGGGCAGCTATGCCGCAACTCGGCGTATGCGAGGTCGGGATTGAGCACCCGGGCGGGTGTGTGATGGTCAAAGTCGACAGTGACTTCGTCGCGTGTCCTTGGCATTTGCGCCATTCTCCTCGACTGTTAATCGCATGCACAGCCACACAACTCGACATATTCGGGGCGGCCGCATGAGCGGCTCGCGCCGCGCTGTGTATTTGCGCATGCGCGCTCTGTGCGAGACAAGTCACACGCTATACCCCGCGGCGGGCTCGTGTCTACTATCGTGTTGACTGACTGATTTCCAAAGGCAGCGGCTTAATCTGACCGTGCATCATGACCAGGTATTGCACGCCCCCTCGTTCCGGACGTTGCGGTTCAGCTCGACCGTTTCTGGTCTCCTACCTGCGATGACGAGGGGTTAGGGCGGGACGGTCACTGCCGAACAACTTGTCAATGATTGCGTTGACAACGCTCCTTGCTGCCTGGATTCCCTTTGGTCCGCACGCCAACGCGAAGCCGCCGCGGCGCCCAATTCGCGATCGTCAACTAGCGCGTTGACACTGTGTGTGACGGAGGGCACACTAAGTGCCGGGCCCGGTCTTGGCATTCACTGCATCGGTGCCAGGGGGTGCGGGCAGCTCATACGAGAGGCGCCTCGGTGAGGCAGGGGGAGGAATACACGTGACATTGTCGGCGCTCGAACCACTGATCGACGAAAAGCTTCAGACGTGCAGGCGCAAGAGTGAGCACCCAAGGCGGCCAATAAGACTGGCACCCAGGGGGCTGTACGCCGCCCCGCGCAAACTCGTCGGAACAACCGTCGGTTTGCAGCTTGCGCGCACGGACACCATTTAAATGGTCAGCTCGATGACCGCTCCCCTTTACTCGTGTTGACCGGCCAGGATTGTGGCAGACATCGTCGGCACAAACGGTCGGTCCGGCGAAGAGCCACACCGCTTGCGTGGTTCCGCAAGCGTCCGATAGGCCCACATGCTGTCGAGGCGCCAGTGCGGGTGGCCGCCCAGCTAGCCCCAGTTCGCGTTGTTGCCGCGATCCGGCGGCGTGCGATCTGCAGATGCCAGACCCCCGCGTTCGCCATCGCGGTGATGACCCCGTTGGTGTTCGTCGGGGTCACCGGCGCCGCGGCTCGACCATCGCCTTCGATGACACTGCGTGGTGCGATGGTCACCGCGGCGTCCGTTGTAGCCCCGGTCCACAGTGATCCACTTGGCCCAAGGGTTATCGCTACCCAGCACGCGGAAACCGGCTTCCACATCGCGATAGCCAGTGTTTTGGCGCCCCCGCCAGCGACGAACGTGGTTCGTTCGCAAGGGACATTGGGTATTCCGGCGATTGCACTGTCCGCCTACCGCAACGCTGAACAAATGTTGAGCGTTTCCGATCCGGCTTGCGGGGTCAGCTGGAATCTTCTGGCAGGCATTGGCCGGATTGAATCGAGCCACGCCCGCGGTGGTGCCACCGATGCCCACGGCGCCGCGATACAACCCATCTATGGGCCTGCGCTCGACGGCACGTTGCCCGGTAACGAGATCATCTTGCAGAACGTCGCCAGCGGCCAACCCAGTTATGCCCGCGCGATAGGACCGATGCAGTTCCTACCGGGTACCTGGGCGCGATATGCCGCCGATGGCGACGGCGATGGGGTGGCCGATCCCCAGAACCTATACGACTCGGCGCTGGCGGCCGCCAAGTACTTGTGTAGCGGAGGCCTCGACCTGCGCGACCCGACCCAAGTCATGGCCGCGATTCTCCGGTATAACAACTCGATTCCATACGCGCAGAACGTGCTGGGCTGGGCCGCGGCATACGCCACTGGCGTGATCCCAGTCGACCTTCCCCCGATCGTCGGGCCACCGCCGCCGATCAGCGACGCTCACTACGAGCACCCAGAAGGTCTGGGACCCGGGCTACCGATGAGCATCGTGGACTTGGCGGCAGAAGATCCATCGGCGGGAATGCCGCTGATCAATCTCGGTTCATCAGTCGCGAACCCAACACCGATAGGGCCACCGCCACCACCCTGTGACGAACCCTGTAGCGGGACGCAACGGCCAACCATCAAACAACAGCCGCCGAGTTCGGCCGCAGAAGCAAGGCCGCCTGCCAACTAACCCGAGACGCCATCGGGGGGACCACCACCCAGGCCGGTCGAATCCGCCACAGAATCGCCTAACAGGACTGCGACGGGGACCGGCGATTCCAGCCAATGAACGCTGGCTGCCGCACCGGCGGCGAAGTGAACATCAAACTGTGCCAAACGATTCCGACGCTGACGTCCCAACGAGATGCGCGCCGGACAAGGGCAGATCTTCGCTCGGGAGGAAGCGGACCGCTATCGATGGGTGAAGTCGGGCGACCGCTTCTCGACGAACGCAGCCATGCCTTCGGTTTGGTCGGCGGTGGCGAATGCGGAGTGGAACAACCGTCGCTCAAAAAGTAAACCTTCGGCAAGAGTGGTCTCGAACGCCCGATTGACCGCCTCCTTGGCCATTCGGCTTGCCGGCAGCGACATTTCCGAGATCGTGGTAGCGACGGCTTTGGCCTCTTGCAGTAGCCGGTCGGCAGGCACCAGACGCGACACCAAGCCAGCGCGTTCGGCTTCGACGGCGTCGATCGTGCGCCCGGTAAGGATCAAGTCCATCGCCTTGGCCTTTCCGATCGCCCGGGTCAGCCGCTGGGAACCGCCCATCCCCGGCAAGACCCCGAGTTTGATCTCCGGCTGACCGAATTTCGCCGTGTCGGCAGCGATCAACACGTCACACATCATGGCCAACTCACAACCGCCGCCCAGTGCGTATCCGGCCACCGCGGCGATTATGGGCGTGCGCACTGCCGCCAGGCGGCCCCACGCGGCGAAGTAATCGACACCGAACACGTCCGCAAACGACTGGTCGGCCATCTCCTTGATGTCTGCACCGGCAGCAAAGCTCTTTTCCGAACCGGTGATCAGGATCGCGCCTATCCCCGGATCAGCATCGAATGCGGTTGCCGCCGCTGTTACTTCGGCCATCACCTGACGGTTGAGCGCGTTGAGCGCTTTGGGCCGATTCAGCGTGATCATGGCCACCCGCCCGTCCCGCTCAATACGGATAGTCTCTTGGGTCAGCTCAGGGCTCATCGGAGTTCCATTCTTAAAGGGCAAGGTCGTCATCGACCGGGGCGAAGAATACTTCGACATCGTCGTCCTTGACAGCCTCCAACGACGCCGGTGACCACTTCGGATTTCGATCTTTGTCCACCACCTGCGCTCGGATGCCCTCAACCAGATCGTGGGTGCGGAGGGCCGCGCAAGATACCCGATATTCTTGGTGGAGAACGTCTTTGAGTGTGCCTAGCTTCGCCGCGCGGCGCACCGCCTCCAGGGTGACCGAGAGCGCTAAGGGCGATCGGCATTCGATGAGCCTGGCCGCATCGTTGGCGGGGGCGCCATCGTGTGCGCGCAGCGCGGCCAGGATGTCCGCAACCGTGTCTTTCGCGTAGCACTCGTCAATCCAAACCCGTTGCGCGGCAAGCTCGCTAGCCGGTGGCGAGACGGCGTACTTTTTCAGAGCGGCGTCAATGCCGTCAGTCCCGATTGCCTCGGCAAAAACGTTCAACGTCTCGTGCGTGACGTAGTGATCCGCGAAACCCATCGCAATCGCGTCCGAGCCAGAGAACGGTGCCCCGGTGAGCCCGGCATGCAGACCCAGCAGCCCAGGCGTACGAGAAAGGAGGTAAGTGCCGCCAGCGTCGGGGACGAAGCCGATACCGACCTCGGGCATAGCGATCTTGGACTTGTCGGTCACCACGCGGATGCTTGCATGGGACGAGATGCCGACACCGCCGCCCATCACGATGCCGTCCATCAATGCCACATAGGGCTTGGGGTAGCCAGCGATGTAGCTGTCGAGCACATACTCGTCACGCCAGAATCGCCTGGCCTCGGCACCGTCGGACCGAGCGCTGTGATAGATCGCAACCACGTCGCCGCCCGCACACAGCCCACGGCCGCCGGTGCCCTCCAGCACGATCACGCGTACGTCGTCGTCGTGCTCCCAATCGGCAAGCACGTTTTGGAGGGTGATCACCATGGAATGGGTCAGCGAGTTGATGGCCGTCGGCCGGTTCAAGGTCAGCTTCCCCACGCCGCGGTCGACACGAGCTAGGACCTCATCGCTGTCAGTCGCCACGGCACACTCCCTGAATGGCATCGATGTTCTACACCCCTATTACTAGGACATCCTAGTAATAGGCTAGCGGATCCAGGACGCCCCTACGAACCGGGCCATATTGGCACCGCCCTCACCCACTAGATCGCACTGAATAGCTCGTCGTTCGTTCACCTGGCGACCGGTTGGTGTGCACGACGGTGGTGACCGCCGCACCCGGCATCCGCCTTGCAGCGCAACTGATTACGACACGATTGCCGGATGTGTACACGACAAGGTCATGGCCTCGCGGGAATTACCGCATTCTCCCGCTGAGAGGACACTGGCGGAACACCCGGATTATGGATCGTGGGTCGCGACCGCTGGGCGTAGGCCAACATCAACTTCACCGACCACGGCGTCGACTTGGTCTTCGGTTGGGACGTGTCGACGAGATCTTCGTGCCGCCGGTCGTGGTCAACGAGAACTCCGACCAACTACCGCGCAGGACCTGTGCCAATCGTGGCTGGCGCCGCGCCTGCCCACTCGCCGACAGCAAATTCGATTACTCGCCCGGATGAACTGGGCGTTTCCGTGGTGGAGCTAAGGGGATTCGAACCCCTGACCTACTCGATGCGAACGAGTCGCGCTACCAACTGCGCCATAGCCCCTGATCGCTAGCAGGCTACCAGCCGTGGGTCGAACCGCCGAAATGCGATCGCTACTCGCCGACGGCCCGCGGCAAGTCCCTGGGCCAGCCGTAGTTGCGCATCGGCATCGCGTAGTCCAAGTGCTCGAAGATCGGGTCCTCGTCGTCGATTTCCAGGACCACCGCGCCGGGGCGGCGCAGGCGCGACGGGACCACGTCGTAGTCGAGATCGTAGGCATTCTCCACGCCCATGCGCGCCCGCTCCATCCGCTGCATCCGGCGGCGACGGACCTTCTCCTCGATGCGGGTCTGGCGGCGCAGGTAAGCCAGGTACAGCAGCGTCACAGCGGTGGCGCTGCCGCAGGCCCACCAGGCGGTTGGCGAAATCTTGAACGCGGCCGTGGCCGTGCCGACCAGCACGACGGCCATCACCATCAGCACCCGCTTACGGAAGGCGTACTTGCGGGCGCTGACGGCGGCGGCAGTCTTGGTGTCGAAGCGGCGGCGCCGCGAGGCGTTCCGCGGCACCGGCGGCGCCATCTCCTCGTCGCCGGCGTCGGCCTCGGGCTCCAGGCCCGACGAGTCCTCGACGTATTCGAAGCCCTCGTCGGCTTCATCACCGGCGTGGGCGACCACGTCGGTGTCGGAATCCTCGTCATCCTCGTCGGCCTCGGGTTCTTCCTCGTCGACCGCCTCGACGCCGGCCGGCAGCGCCTGCGAATCTTCGACGACATCGACGTCGAGGTAGTCGGGCTCGGTGCGCTCGGGCGTCGCAATCTTCATGACGACGGGGCGCGCCGCCCGTAGCTCCTCGGTGTCGCGCTCTTCGTCTTGCTCATCCTCGGCTAGGTCGAGCTCGTCCGCGGCCGACTCTTCCGGCGGCTTCCAGTCGGGGTCGCTGCGATGACCTGCCGCAGGACCGCTGCGCTTGATCAGGCGGGAGTTCGCGCCACCATTGAGCACCCGCGTGGCCAGGGCCACATCGCTGGTGCGGCGCACGGCATCGCGTTTGCTCACGAGCATGGGCACCAAGACGAACAGCCAGAGCACTACGAGCGAGATCCACAACAATGACTGCGGAATGCTTGGCATGACGACCTGCTCTCTTCGGTTCCGATTCCGCGAAGCCCCTCGGAGGCCAGCGCGGCCGGGTCTTGGTGACCAGGACAATTACACACCTGCAATTTGCCTCTCACAAGCACCATGAGTCACTCGTGTCGCGATAGCCACACCGGAGGCAATGCGCGAACCGCCGAGCCGTCACCACCGAGAGGCGGCGCGTTCACGCCCAGCTGGCGTGTCCACCCCGGACCAGGGTCGATGCCATCGAGCCGGACACCTCTTCGGCGGTGATGGCCATCAGCAGGTGGTCCCGCCACGCCTTATCGACCTCAAGGTAGCGCTGCAACAATCCCTCTTGCCGGAAGCCGACTTTCGCCAACACGGCGCGACTGGCGGCGTTCTCGGGCCGCACGGTGGCCTCCACGCGGTGCAGCATCACCGGACCGAAGCAGTGGTCCAGGCCCAGCGCCAAGGCGGCCGTGGCCACCCCGCCGCCGGTCGCCGACCGCGGCACCCAGTAGCCGATCCACGCCGACCGCAACGCACCATGGGTGACGTTGCCGATGGTCAGCTGGCCACAGAACCGCCCGTCGAGCTCGATGACGTAGGGCAACATGCGGCCCGCCCGGGCCTCGGCACGCAGGCCGGAGCACAGCGCCGGCCACGCGGCGACCGCGTGCCGGGTTGCCCAATCGCTGTCCGCGCTGGGCTCCCACGGCTCGAGATGGGCGCGGTCGGCCAACCGAATGCGGCTCCACTGGGCGCCGTCGCGCATCCGCACCGCCCGCAGCCGGACGACGCCCGCCTGCACCCGCAACGGCCCGACATCCAGCGGCCAACCCGGGTGACGGGCGTTGGTGCGCAGAAGGTTCACGAGCTGGCGGAGTCGTCGCACTTAACCGCGCTGAGCCAGGAAAGCGACGTCGACGATTTCGCCGGTGCGGATCTGTTCGGCGCCGCTGGGCACCACCACGAGGCAATTCGCTTCGGCGAGGGTGGCCAGCAGATGCGAGGACGCCCCGGGCGGCCCGCCGAGTGCCTGCACCAGGTATTCACCGGTCTCCTGGTCGCGCATCAGCTGGCCACGCAGGTAGCCCTTGCGGCCGGCGACCGACGTGATCGGCGACAGCGTGCGGGCCTGCACGATCCGGCGCATCGGCTGACGCTTGCCCAGCGAGAGCCGGATCAGCGGCCGCACCATCACCTCGAAAACCACCAGCGCGCTGACCGGGTTGGCGGGCAGCAGAAACGTCGGGACGCCGTCGCGGCCCAGCTGCCCGAAGCCCTGGACGGATCCGGGATGCATCGCGACACGGACGACCTCCATCTCCCCCAGCTCGGAGAGGACTGAGCGCACCGCCTCCGCGGCGGCGCCGCCGACCCCGCCGGCGATCACCATCACCTCGGCTCGGTTGATCTGGCCCTCGACGGTGTCGCGGAATTCCTTGGGGTCATTGCTGACAATGCCGATGCGGTTGACCTCCGCACCGGCATCGCGGGCCGCCGCCGCCAGCGCGTACGAGTTGACGTCGTAGACCTGCCCATTGCCCGGGGTGCGCGAAATGTCGACCAGTTCACCGCCGACGGCCAACACGGTCACCCGGGGCCGCGGATGCACCAGCACCCGTTCGCGGCCGACCGCCGCGAGGAGCCCGACCTGGGCCGCGCCGATCACCGTGCCGGCGCGCACCGCGACGTCGCCGGGCTGCACGTCGTCGCCGGTGCGGCGCACGTACGCACCCGAAGGGGCGCCGCGCAGGATCCGCACCCGCTTGCTGCCGCCGTCGGTCCACCGCAGCGGGATCACGGCGTCGGCGAGCGTGGGTAGCGGCGCGCCCGTGTGCACCCGCGCGGCCTGGCGGGGTTGCAGGCGGCTGGGCGTGCGCGCGCCGGCCTCGACGGTTCCCATCACCGGCAGGACCAGGCCCTCGCGGCGGTCTTCGTCCAGCTCGGCGTCCCCGGGTGGCTCAGGCAGGCTGTCAGCACCCACTTCGCCGATACCC
>NZ_LZJI01000151.1 GCF_001667775.1 Mycobacterium sp. E1747 | reverse complement strand
GCTGCGATGCATCGCGGCCAGCGCCGCCTGCGCCGGGGACGCGCCGACGTCGTCGGGGCCGACGTTTTCCGCGCCGGCGGTGAGCAACCAGACGGCCCGGCAGCGTGGGCCGATCAGGGCGGCGTAATCGGGTAGACCCGCGTCCGGCCGGCGGGCGATCTGCTCGATCGCCGCGATGGAATCCGGCTCGTCGAGCCTGGGGGCGATGACCGCGACGATCTCGGCCTCGTGCGGTGCGACCACCCGGCAACCGCCTTGCGCACCAACGGCATCGATCAGCCGCTGTTCCAACGCGCGCTGGGGGTCAGCGCCGAAGAACCCGATGTCGGCACCCGCCGCGTTCGAGGGGGTCGCCGGCTGCCAGCTCTCGACCGCGACGGTGAGCGATGGGGCGAGCGGCGTGTCGGTCGGCGGCTCGGGAGCAGCCCAGAGGTGCACGGCCCGCATCGGGGCGTTGGGGAACCCGCGCAGGGGTCGGCCGACACCGCCGGGGATGGTGTTTGCCCACTGGCACCCGGGATCGGCGGTCGCGACGGTCGCGATGTTCTTCGCCAGCACCTCGGTGATGGCGCCCTCGCGGTGGCCCGAGCCGACGACCACGCTGGTCCGCTCATCGATCAGGTCCGCGAGCGGGTACAGCAGCGAGGGATGCGCGGACATTTCGATGAATGTGGTAGCCCCGAGTTGTCGAGCTGTAGTCACCGCCTGATCGAAACGCACCGTGTTGCAGAGGTTTTCATACCAGTATTGGGCGAACCCAACGCCGCTGCCGACCTCTCCACCGAAGGTCGAGCCGACGAATCTGACCGGGCTGTCCTGGAAAGCCGAGCGGGGAACCAGCTCGGTCAACTGCGCGCGCAACGGCCGCAGGACGCTGGTGTGCCCGGGGTAGTCGACGGACAGCTGGTGGGCGAACGTCCCCCGTTCGCGCGCCAGCCGCACGAGGGCCGCCACGGCGTCGTGGTCTCCGGACACCACGGTCGACGAGGGGCCGTTGACCGCCGAGATTTCCAGCCAGTCCGCGGTCTCCCCGATCAGCGACTCGGCCTCGTCGACGCCGGCGCCCAGCACCACCATCGCGTATTGGCCCACCAATTGGTCGACGATGGTGGCGCGGGCTCCGACCAGCGCGACCGCGTCGGGCAACGTGATCGCCGCGGCCACGTACGCCGCCGCGACCTCACCGAGGCTGTGACCGATGGCGATCGCGGGGAGCACACCGTGGGATCGCCATTCCTGGGCCAGGCTGACCGCGTGGGCGAACTGCGCTCCCTGGATTTCGGTCCGCGACCAGTTGCGGCCGACCCCTTCGGTCAGGTAGGGCAACGGGGAGGGCAGTCCCGCGGCGAGGAAGGCCTGCGCACATCGGTCGGCTTCGGCTCGGTATGCCGGAAGTCGTTGATAGGCTTCGGCACCCATCGATTGCCATTGGTTGCCCTGGCCGGGAAACACGAACGCGATGCCCGGCGCAGCCCCGGCTGAGGACCGGGTGAGAAGCGGGTGCTCTTCGCCGCGCGCCAGGGCGGACAGCCCTCCGGCGAGCTCGGCGCGGTCGGCCGCCCGGACCACCGCGCGGTGCCGCCGCACCCGCCGCAGACGCAGCAGGGTCGACGCTATCGCCGCCGTGTCGGCGTCGGTCCGGTCCAGATAATCCAGGATCGCTCGGGCGTCGTCGACGATCAGCTCGTCGTCGTGCGCGGTGAGCAACACGGGTGTGCGGCCGTCGGGCAGTGGGGACGTGAGCATCACGCGACCTCGGGCAGGGAGACGATCACGTGTGCGTTGGTGCCGGCGATGCCGAACGCCGACGCCGCCGCGATCCGTTGGCCGCCGACCGCCGACCACGGGGTCAGGGTCTTCGCCAGGCGCAAACCTTGGCTGTCCCAATCGATTTCCGGGCTGGGGTCCGCCGCGTGCAGGGTCGCGGGGATAGCACCATGTTCGGCCGCGACCACCACCTTGGCCAGGCCGAGCGCCCCGCTGGCGGCCAGGGCGTGCCCGACGTTCGACTTGACCGAGCCGAGCAGCGCGCCACCACCGGGCGCCGTGTCACCGTAGGTTTGCGCCAGCGACCGCAGTTCCGTGCGGTCGCCGAGGCGGGTGCCGGTGCCGTGGCCCTCGACCATGCCGACCTCGTCCGGCCGGATCCCGGCCTGCGTCATGGCACGCCGGAACAGGCGGAGCTGGGCATCCCCGCTGGGGGCGCTGAGCCCGGCGCTGCGGCCGTCCTGGTTGACGGCGGTGGCGCGGACCTCGGCCACCACCTCGTGCCCGGCGCGCAGCGCGGCCGACTTGCGTTGCAGCACAAACATCGCCGCGCCCTCGGCCCACACCGTTCCGCTGGCCTGCGCGCTGTAGGGGCGGCAGTGGCCGTCGTCGGAGAGCGCGTGTTGCTTGGAGAACTCCACGAAGAACCCGGGCGAGCCCAGCACGTTCACCCCGCCGGCCAACGCCAGGTCGCAGTCGCCGTTCTCGACCGACCGCACCGCGACATGGAATGCGGCCAGCGCGGACGCACACGACGAGTCCACCGTCAGCGCCGGCCCGGTCAGCCCCAGCGTGTAGGCGACTCGGCCGGAGATCACGCTCAGGGCGGTGCCCGCGAGCAGGTGGCCGCTGTGCTGGGAGAAGTTGGCCATTTGCGGCCCGTATCCGGTGGCCGAGGCACCGACGAAGCAGCCCACGTCGTGCCCGGCCAGGTCGTCGGGATTGATGCCGCTGTTCTCCAACGCGCGCCAGCAGACACGGAGCACGACGCGTTGCTGGGGGTCCATCGCGACGGCCTCCCGCGGCGAGATTCCGAAGAACTCCGGGTCGAAGGTTGTTGCCCCCGAGAGGAATCCACCGCGATCATGGATTTCCTTGAAGCCGCTCCGCCGTGAGCCGGCGAGCAGCTCGCTCACCTGCCAACCACGGTCGGTGGGGAATGGACCGAGCGCTTCACGACCGGCCGACAACAACTCCCAGTACTTCTCGGCGGTGTCGATGCCGCCGGGTGCTTCGAGCGCCATGCCGACGATCACCACCGGATCGGACGCGCCGTTGCGGTCAGGCATCGGCGTTCACCCGTTCGGCCACGGCGTCGATGTGCTCGTCGAGGTAGAAATGGCCGCCGTCGTACAGGAACAACTCGAAGTCGCCCGCGGTGTGGTTCTGCCAGAGCCGCAGCGTGGCCGGATCGACGCGATGGTCGTCGCGCGCCCCCAATACCCGGATGTCGGCGCGGATGCGCACATCGGGGGCGCACTCGTAGCGATTGATCGCTTGATAGTCGGCGCGCACGGCGGTGGTCAACAGCTCCGCGAACTCTTCGTCGGCCAGCAGCTCGGGGTCGGTGCCGCCGAGATCGGCGATGTCGGCGAGCAATTCGTCGTCGGTGGTGGGCAGCTCCGGCATCGCGGCGACCGCGGACGGCGCGGGACCGGCCGAGACCCATAAGCGCTGCACGGCGGTGTCATGCGATTCGGCGATCCTGGCGAACTCGAACGCCACGACGGCGCCCATGCTGTGACCGAAGAGCCGAAGCGGCGCGATGCGACTCCACGGCCCGGCGTCGAACAAGCCCTGGGCGAGGTCGTGCACCGTGTCGGGGGCCGGGTGGCTGAACCGGTCCGCGCGCTGCGGGTACTGCACGATATAGACGTCCCCGCCGGACGCCAGCGCGGCCGCCACCGAGCGATAGCTCGCGGCGGCGGCCCCGGCGTGCGGAAACACGACGATCGTGTGGCCGCGCCGGCTCCCGTTCCGACCGGGCACCCGCTTGATCCAGGATGCGAAGTCAGTAGGCATGCTCAGCACAGGGTCGGATGTCATTGCGTCGTCTCGGTTTTCACGCTTTGGCGACTGGCCGACAGCACCGTGGCGGCGTCCAGCTGGATGACTTCGAGGTACAGCTCGGCAACCTGATCCAGCCGCGCCTCGTCCCGCTCGCGTTCGGTGAGCAAATTCGCTAGTGCCGCTACGGTTCGGGTGGCGAAGATGTCGGCGACCATGAGATTCGGGGTGTCCAGCCAGGTCCGGATACGGCCCACGGCCTGGGTGGCCAGCACCGAGTCGCCGCCGAGTGCGAAGAAGTCGTCGTCACGGCCCACCCGGTCCGTGCCGAGGAGGTCGCCAAGCAGCGTGGCGAGGGCGGATTCCAGCGGCGTCGCCGGGGCGCGGTAGCCCGGCTGTTCGGCCACCGACACCGCGGCGCCCAGGTCGCGCGCGACGGCGCGGCGGTCGATTTTCCCAGCAGGGGTGAACGGGACACGATCCACCAACGCGAAATGCCGCGGAATCATGTGCGCGGGAACGAGTTCGGCCATCAGGTCCGCAAGCCGCTCGGTGCTCAGCTGAACCCCGCCGGCGGCTTCGGGGCAGACGGCGGCGGCCAACACGTCGGATCCACCGGGTCCGGGGAGCAGGGCGGCCACCGCGATACCCACCCCGGGCAGTCGGCGCAACGCGGCCTCGACCTCACCGAGTTCGACGCGATATCCGCTGATCTTGACCCGGTGATCGGCCCGCCCGACGAACTCGAGCGTGCCGTCGGGCCAATACCTGGCCAGGTCGCCGGTGCGGTACCACCTGCGGCCCCCCTGCTCGACGAAGCGCTCCGCGGTGAGATCGGGGCGCCCGCGATAGCCGCGCGCGACGCCTCGGCCCGACACCCACAGCTCGCCGGCGACCCAGTCGGGGCAGTCGTCACCCGCCTCGTTGACGACGCGGCAGGCGTTGTTGGTCAGCGGCACCCCGTAGGGCAGCGCGGTCCAGTCGGGCGGCAACTCGTCAGGATCGGCCACTTCGAAAATCGTGTTGTGGATCGGGGTTTCGGTTGCGCCGCCCAAACCGGCGAACCGCAGGTTGGGCGCCTCGGCCCGCAGCCGGCGGGCCAACTCCGGACGCACCCAATCACCCCCGGTGGGAATCACCCGCACGGACGACAGCCGGCCGCGCCCGACTTCGATCAGCATCTCCAGCCAGCCCGGCATGAAATGCAGCACGGTGACCCGGTGGGCTTCGATGAGCCGGGCCCAAGCGTCGGGGTCACGGCGCTGCGCTTCGTCGACCACCACTATCGACCCGCCCGTCCGCAAGGTTACGAAGATGTCCATCACCGAGATGTCGCCCTCGAGCGTGGACAGGGCCAGGCATCGATCCGCCGGGCCGATCTCGAAGTGGCGGCCGACGAACTCCACGGTGTTCATCGCGGCGTCGTGCGTAACCTCGACCCCCTTGGGTTCCCCGGTCGAGCCCGAGGTGAACAAGACGTAGGCCAAGTCGGCGGGATCGACTCTGGCCAAGCTGGTCTCGGTGGCCGCGGGGGTGTCGCGCAGCACATCGGCGAGGCAGAGCTCGGGCACCGGCAGGCCAAGCCGCTGCCCGCCGCACACCACGGCGAGGCGCACGGCGCCGGTGTGCACGATGCGCTCCGCGCGGTCGCGCGGCTGGTCGACGCCGATCGGCAGGTAGACCGCGCCGATGCTGAGGATGCCCAGCAGCGCCGGCACCTGCTCGGCGGTCTTGGGGCCCATTACCGCGACCGTGTCGCCGGCGCCGACACCCGCCGCACGCAACGCGGCGGCCACCGCCAGCGCCTGATCGCGCAGCTGCGCGTAGCTGAGGTCCCCCGAGCCGGCGAATATCGCGGGCGCATCGGGCCGTTGCTCGGCTTGCCGGAAGAACCCGTCGTGCAACGCTTCTCCGCTGGGTTCAGCGGTGCGGCCGTTGACCGCGTCACGCACCGCGCGCTGGGCGTCCGGTAGCGGCGGCGGCCCGATTGCCTCCCAACTGTCGTCGGCGGAGGCCAGCCTGAGCAATTCGTCGATGTGGTAGGCGAACATGGCGTCGACGACCCCGGGGGCGCAAACCCCCTCGCGGACATCCCAATTCACCAGCACACCGCCATCGAACTCGGTGACCTGAGCATCGAGCAGCACCTGCGGACCCTGGGAGATGATCCACGCGGGGGTGCCGAATTGGGCGGTGACGTCGCGGCTGAACAACTCACCGAGTCCGAGCGCGCTGGTGAAGACGACCGGCGCCAGCACCTGCGTGCCGCGATGGCGGCTGAGGTCCCGCAGGACCGACAGCCCGGGATAGGCGGAGTGGGCGGCGGCGGACCGCATCGCGTCCTGCACTGCCCCCGCCCGCGCCGCCGGAGTCCGCGCGCCGGTGAGGTCGACGTCGAGCAGCAGAGACGAGGTGAAATCGCCGACCACCGCGTCGACATCGGGGTGCAGCGACTGACGGCCGAACAGCGGCACGTTCAGCAGAAAGCGTGCGGAGGTAGACCAGCGCGCCAGGGCGTTGGCGAAGGAGGCGGCCAGCGCCATCGCAGGAGTGACCCCACGGGCCTGGGCGCGGGAAAACAGCGCGTCACGGGTGTCGGGATCCAGCCAGTGCCAGACCCGGGTGCTCCTGCGCGAACCGCGGTCGCCGGTGGTGGGGAGCGTCGGCGGCTCGGGCAGTTGCGGGATGCGCTGCGCCCACCACTCCCGGGCCGCGTCGCGGACCGGCTGCGGCCGCGCCTCTTCCGCCTCGATCGCGTGGCGGTACTGACGGTAGGTGTAGCTCAGCGCGGGCAGGTCGTGACCGATATACAGGGCGGCGAGGTCGGCCATCAATGTGCGATAGCTCATCGCATCGGCGGCCTGCATGTCCAGATCGACGTGCAGGCGCGAGCGCTCCGCGGGCAGCCGCGTCAGGGCGAGCTCGAACACCGCGCCGTCGAGCTGCTGGTGCGATTTGGCGTCGCGCATGGCGGCCAGCCGCTGCTCGACCCCCGTGGCGTCCAGGTGGCGCAGGTCCTCGATCCTGACCGGGAATTCACTCCCGGGTGCCGCGATGCGCTGGGTGCCGTCGGGCAGGAACTCAACCCGCAGCATGGGGTGGCGCCGGGCCAGCCCCGTGGCGGCCTCGCGCAGCCGCGCGGGATCGATGGGGCCGCCGTCGAATTCGACGTAGAGATGTCCGGCCACCCCACCCAGCTGCTGGTTGTCCTGGCGCCCGATCCACATCGCGTGCTGCATCGGAGCCAGCGGAAAGGGCTCGCCGGCAGCCGAGGCCGCCTCGGCGGCAGCCTCCCGGTCGGCAGGGTCGGGCGGCGCCTCGACGGTCACCAGCTCGGCCCAGGCCTCGACCGTGGGAGTCTCGGCCAGCGTGGCGAAATCGACCGGGACGCCCTGACGACGCCACCGGCCCGCCAGGGTCATCATCCGGATGGAGTCCAGGCCCTGGCCGATGAGGTTGGCGCTTGGGTGGACGTCGTCGACACCGACGCCCAGCAGTTCGGCTACCTCTGCCCGGACGTCGTCTGCCGAGCGCGCCGAGGCACGCACCACGAAACCCTCCCTGAATTAGCACAGGCTGCCCTAAGTTGTGGTTACCCTATCCTTACCCACGGATCGCCGCTACTACGCCCCCCGTCTGAGGACCACGATGACCGCGAACACACGGCAACCCCCGGCCGGGGCCCTCGAAGGGTTCGTGCCGTTCCCCGCCGATCGCGCCGCCGCCTATCGGGCGGCCGGCTACTGGGCCGGCCGAACTCTGGACACCATCCTGAGCGACGCCGCGCAGCGCTGGCCCGACCGGACGGCCGTGCTCGACGCCGCGGACGGGGCCGGCTTGAGTTATGCCCGACTCGATGACCAAGCCGGCCGCGCCGCCGCTGGACTGCGGGCGCTCGGCATCGAGCCCGGCGACCGGGTGCTGTTGCAACTGCCGAACGGTTGCCAGTTCGCGGTGGCGCTCTTCGGGCTGCTGCGGGCGGGCGCCATCCCGGTGATGTGCCTACCCGGCCACCGGGCGGCCGAATTGGGGCACTTCGCCGCCGTCAGCGAGGCCACCGCGTTGGTGATCGCCGACGCGGCAAACGGTTTCGATTATCGCGTCATGGCGCGCGAGCTCGTCGCGGGCCATCCGACGCTCGAGCACGTCATCGTCGACGGCGAGCCGGGCTCGTTCACCTCGTGGACCCGGCTGTGCGATCAGGCCGCCGCCCCGCCCCCGGCGCCACCGGCCGATCCGGGATCGCCCGCCCTGCTCCTGGTTTCGGGCGGTACCACCGGCACTCCCAAACTCATCCCCCGCACCCACGATGATTACGCGTTCAACGCGACAGCCAGCGCGCAGGTCTGCCGGCTTACCGCCGACGACGTCTGCCTGGTCCTGCTGTCGGCGGGCCACAACTTCCCACTGGCCTGCCCCGGGCTGCTCGGTGCCATGACGGTGGGCGCCACCACCGTGTTCGGCACCGATCCGAGCCCCGAGGCCGCCTTCGCCGCCATCGAACGCCACGGCGTCACGGTCACCGCTCTGGTGCCGGCCCTGGCCAAACTGTGGGCACAGGCCTGCGAGTGGGAGCCGGTGACGCCCAAGTCCCTGCGGCTCTTGCAAGTTGGCGGGGCGAAACTGGAGCCTGACGACGCCCGGCTGATCCGCGCCGCATTGACTCCGGGACTCCAGCAGGTGTTCGGCATGGCGGAGGGGCTGCTGAACTACACCCGCCCGGACGATCCGCCCGACGTCGTCGACCAC
>NZ_LZJI01000150.1 GCF_001667775.1 Mycobacterium sp. E1747 | reverse complement strand
CCCCACAGCGTCTGATTCACATCCATGGAGAGGATCAGGGTGGGAACCCCGGCACGCATGCTTGCGGCGGTGGTGCCTGAACCGCCGTGGTGTACGACTGCCCGGCAGGCGGGGAAGACCGCCGCATAATTCACGCCGCCCACCACCTTGACGTGGTCGCCGTGGGAGACGTCGCTGAAATCGCTCCAACCGGCGCAAATCAATGCGCGCTCGCCCAACTCGGCGCAGGCGGCGCTGATCATGTCGATTGCGTCGGCCGGTGATTCCACCGGCATACTGCCGAAGCCGAAACAAATCGGCGGGGTTCCCGCCGCGATCCACGACGCGACGTCGCTATCGGCCTCCGTCGACAACGACATCGTCAGTGCACCGACGAAGGGCCGCTGACCGTCCCACTTCCGCCATTCGGCCGCCAGTCCGGGGAAGCAGACCTCGTCGTAGGCCTGGATCTCCAGTGATCTGTTTGCGGCGATACGCCGCGCCGACGCCCCTCTGACCTTCGGCAGCCCCAGGTCACGGCGCTGCGCGTCCTCGACTTTCTTGTTGAGGCGCCACCCGAACCAATCGAACGCCGTCATCGAGGCGCGTGCGAGGGGAGCGGGTAGCGGAACGAGCTGGCCGTTCGCCCGCACCGGAACGTGGTGCAAGGTGGCCAATGGGACGTCCAGATACTCGGCCACGTTGACCACGGCCTCCTGGTAACTCTGGCCCGTGAGCAGCAGGTCCGCCCCCTCGGCCAGCGATGTCAACGTCTTGCTCATCTGGGTCCAGCACTGGTCACTGAGGTCCCACATCTCGCGCCACAGCTCCTGCATCTCCCGCAGCTTCCAGAAGCCCCCGAAGAACGACGTCCAGAAGTTGCGGTACACATCGAGCCAGGTCTGCGTGTTCAGCCCGAAGGCGGCCGTCGGGATGCCCGCCGCCTCGGTGAAGCCGACCAGGTCGGGCGGGACCGCCATGTGCACCTCGTGTCCCCGGCGCATCAGTTCACGGCCGACTACGAGGGAAGGCTCGATATCGCCTCTCGTCCCATAACTTGCCAGCACAAACTTCATCTACGGTTCTAGCCTTCGAGTGGGGCGTAATGGCGTGGTGATCGAGTGATGGGAAGCTGTCTCGACGTCACATCTACCGCGTTGGAATACCGGCGCCGATGATAGCCAAGGCGCCGGCGGTGAGGAACGTCGTGCAGGCTGTCACTACTTTCGCCACAGGACTCCGCATTGGTCGATGGTGACGATCTCCGCGGATATGTTGTGCTTGGCGCGGTAGTCGGCGACGGCCTTGCGGCATCCCTCGAGGTTGTAGTCGTCGATGATGCAGAAGCCGCCCGGCGACAATTTCGGGTACAGCCCGTCGAGCGCCTGGATCGTCGATTCGTAGAGATCGCCATCGAGCCTCAACACCGAGATCTGATCGATGGGAGCCTTGTGCAGCGTGTCCTTGAACCAACCTGGAAGGAAGCGGACCTGGTCGTCCAGCAGCCCGTAGCGCTCGAAGTTCGCTTTGACCTCGGCTTGCGACACCGCCAGGACCGGCGCCGCATGATGCAAACCCAGTGCAAACCGGGGCAGCTTGTCCTCTTTGTAGTTGGCGGTGTCCGGGGGTGGTACGCCCTCGAACGAATCGGCTAGCCACACGTTTCGGGTCTTGTCGCCGTACGCGGCCAGGACCGCGCGCATCAAGATAGAGGCGCCGCCCCGCCACACGCCACACTCGACCAGATCGCCGGGGACGTCCTCGTTCAGCACCGTTTCGACGCAGTGCTGCAGGCTGGTGAGTCGCTGCATCCCGATCATCGTCTCCGCGTCGGCCGGCCAGTCCATGCCGAAGTCGCGTGCGTGCTTGTCGAACGGGCGTTTGCGGACCAGCATCAAGTTGCGGTTCTTGAGAAACGGAAGCCACGTCAACCACCCGACGCTGGCGCGCATTTGCAGCGGCCACCCCACGGGCACGAGCTGGTCCATGCCGTACCTGGTCAGATCGCGCCGGATCTGGTCCAGATAGAGAGATCGGACGTCGCTTTCGGTCACGGTCAAAACCGTCCCCCTGTGTCTCGGATGCCAGTACTGCCGGTGGTGAGCCTAGACGCCCAATCGGCGCCTCATTGCGCGTTTGGATTTTTCTAGAATCAGGTTGCCAGGGCTAGATTATCCACCCTCGCAGGCTGGTGCCGACAGCAGACGGATCGCACGCGCTGGTGGTAACCCGCGTGGAGTGCCCCGTTGCTCGCGGTGGGTCAGGGACGGGTCGGCACCCGGGGGCCGCGTCGGGGATGCCGCCGGCCCGCGATCCGGTCATGCACCCCCCGCGTGCCGCGATCGGTTGTTCTCGGACCCCGGCGCTTCACCGTTCGCGTGTTCCGTGGGCCGGGAGTGGATGGCTTGGTGAACCGGCCCCGGGTGTGGACGGCTCTCTGCCGCTTGAAGATTCGAGGGGACGCTGGATATTCGTGCCTAGCGTGTTCAGCGGGACGACGGCCCCGATGTGCCCGCGTAATCGCTTTGCGCGGGAGGCACGTCGCTCTGCTCACCGATCCATTGCAGTAGGGCACCGAGCCCGTCGTCGAGCGCCCACCTGGGTTGCCAGTTGAGGTCCTTCTTCGCCGGCTCGATATCGCAGCTGGCGGCGCGGATGTCCCCGTCGCGAAATTTCGGTACGACGATCGGTTCGGGGGCGCCGAACACGGCGGCGATCTTGCGGGCAAGCTCATGAATGCTGGTCGCGACGCCCGACCCGATGTCGAGGCAGCGCGACCCGTCGGCAGGCTGCTGCACCGTCGCGAACAACGCATCGATGACGTCGTCGATATAGACGAGATCGCGCAGGATCCGCCCATCCTCGTAGACCTCGGACGGTCGCTGTTCGCGCGACAGGCGTGCGAAGAACGGAACCACCCCGGTATATGGATTGGTGAGCGACTGGCCCGGTCCGTAGGCGTTCTGCAAACGCAGCACACTGAGGTTGGTGTCATGCGCGGCCGTCCAGGCGGCCAGCAAGTGTTCCTGAGCGAGCTTGGTCGCGCCGTAGATGTTGGTGGGGCGGGGCTCCGTGCGCCCCGCGCAGCTTGGAATGGGCACGGCGCGTTCGCCGGTAGGCCCTTGCGGATCCCAGTTGCCCGCGGCCAGCTGCGCGTGGCTGCGAGGCCCCGGGTAGAAGACCTGTGTTCCCGCGCGCCACGCGCCCTCGCCGTAGACGGCCCTGGACGACGCCACCACGAGCTGCTCGGGAACGATGCCAGCGCGCGTCAGCGCGTCAAGAAGCTGGGTAGTGCCCACCACATTCACGGCGCCATGCCGCGTCGCCTCCGACAGCGACTGCGCCGTTCCCGTCTCTGCTGCCAGATGGACGACCTGGGTAGGGCGGAACAGCCGGAGTACGGCATCCCAATCGGGGGCATGGGTGACGTCACCGGTGAAGAACCGCACGGGCGGCGGCAGGTCGATCGTCGGGCGTTGACCGTGGACCTGAGGCAGCAGTACATCCATGACAGCGACCTCGTGCCCGGCTTCGATGAGTCGGCGTGACAGCCTGCACCCGATGAATCCTGCTCCACCAGTGATGAGCACGGATGTTGACAAAAGCCGATCCCTCCCGTTCGAGCGCAGAAAATCTAACCGAGACGCGTTTGCGGGTGCGGCCCGCGGATGATCATATCGGTGAACGATCTACCGTCAGCCGAGTTGAAGGAGATAGCTCCACAACCCTGGCGCCGGGACCTGTCAGACCAGGTGAACGTCCGGTGCGTAGAGGATCCACCGTCCACCGTGCTCGTGGAAGGCGCGTTCCTTCGCCATGATCTCGTCGGCGTGGTTCCACGCGAACAGCAGCGCATAGTCCGGATAGGGGTGGGAGAAGACCTCCGGCGGGCACACCGGAATTTGGGAGCCCGGTGTGAGACGCCCCTGCTTCTCCGGGGTCGAATCACACACCATAGGAAGAAGATCCGGGCCGATGTGGCAATAGTTCATCACCGTCGCGCTCCGTGAGGTCGCCCCGTATCCGACGACACGTCGGCCGTCGGAACGCAAGTCGCGCAGGAGTTTGACGAGGTCCGCGCGGATGCGATCGATGTTCGCGGCGAAGCGAACGAAAGTCTCTTCCTCGGCGATCCCTTCGGCCTTTTCCCGGGCCAGGAACTCCGCGACGGCCGCGGTCGGCTCCGAAGTGCCCGCGCGCGCCACCGTGTAGCGGATCGAACCACCGTGCAGCGGCAGGTGTTCCACGTCGACGAGGTCGAAGCCGAACCGGGCGGCCGTCGCCTGCACCGAGCGGACCGAGAACAGATAGATGTGCTCGTCGTAGATCTGGTCGAAGTACACCTGCTTCAAGATGTCGCCGAGATACCGATCCTCGAATACGAACAGGCCGTCCGGAGAAAGGAGGGTGTCGGCGCCTTGAAAAATCGAGTCCAGGTAGGAGATGTGGCTGATGGTGTTCGCCGAATAGATCAGGTGGGCGGGTCCGTGCTCTTCGCGGATCTCACCGGCCGTCGGCGCGTTGAAGAAATCGGTGCGCACGTTGATGCCCTGTGCCCGGGCCACCTCGCCGGCCCCGGCGGCCGGATCCACCCCCAAATGCCGTATTCCAGCCTCGCTCAGGGTCTTCAGCATCACGCCGTCGTTACTGCCGATCTCAACGACAAACCTGTCCCCACCGGGACAGGCTCGCATGATGTGCCGGGCCACTTCCTCGCCGTGTCTGCGGATCAGCGCGGATCCGGACGCGCGATAGGGATAGTCGGCGCGATACATTTCGTTCGGTGGCACCTCGTCGAGCTGTTGCACCATCGTGCAAGACGTGCAGAGTCCGACCGCGAGTTGGAAGAACGGCACTTTGGCGCTTTCTTCGGCCTTGACGAAGGCATTTGAGACAGGCTGACGTCCGAGGTCAAGGACCTGCCGAAGATCGCCGCCGCACACACGGCAACTGTGCTCGGACAATGCTGCCCCCTATCTCACACCGCGACCACCGTGTAATGAGCATAGACCGGAACGGACGCCGTCAATAGGCTCCTGAGTTTCTCGAACATTAATTCAGCGAGAGTCCGTCGTGGGCGGTTCTCACCACCCGGCAAGCCATCCGATGTGTCGGCGCAGGTCCGACCCCTACCGGCTGGTCATGGCGGCCGCCGCAGACCGGCGACGCCATGCCCAGCGCATCCCTGCAGCGTCGGCCATACGTAGCAGAAATGGACGCGACGAAAAGGCTGCAATTGATACCGCCGCCGTGGCTTTCATCAGAACGGCGCGATGGCCCCCCGTTATGGATTCAAATTGCGGTCAGCGCGCCAAATGTGCAATCAGTTATGGCCGCCAATGAATACATCAGAACGCCGAGGTTGGCGGCTGGGGCGCCACCGTCTGAGGCATATCGAGGCGCCGGGTATCTAGACCCCTCGGCGAGCGGCATCTTCCAGCAGGTCGGCGGCTTTGGCGACGCTGACGGCGGGTGGGGTCATCCGGGCGGCAAGTTCGCGGGCCCGAATCGCGTACCCGGGGGCAAGGATCTGACGTAAATCTGCGACCAGTGACTCCGGGGTGGTGAGCGAAAATTGGCGGGCGGTACCCACTTTGAGTTGTTTCACCTGGTTTCCCCAGTACGGTTGGTCGGCCGAGCTCCACAAGATCAGCGTCGGCACGCCGGCGCGCATGCTCGCCGCTGTGGTTCCCGACCCGCCGTGATGGACGACGGCGCGACAGGCGGGGAAGACCGAAGCGTAGTTGACCACGCCCACCACCTTGACGTGGTCGAACTGAGAGACATCGCTGAAATCGGTTCCGCCGAAACAGATTAGTGCCCGCTCACCGAGCTGTGCGCACGCCTTCGCGATCATTTCGACCGTCTCGGTCGGGGACTCGACCGGGATGCTCCCCGAGCCGAAGCAAATCGGCGGTGGACCCGCGGCGATCCACGAGGCCACCTCCTCGTCGGCATCGGTCTTCAGCTCCATCGTCAAGGCACCGACAAAGGGGCGTCTATCGCCCCACTTCGCCCACTCGGCCGCCAGGCCGGGAAAGCACGCCTCGTCGTAAGCCTGGATTTCCAGCGAACCGCGTTGACCGATCCGGCGCGGCGAGCGACGCCTGGCCTTGGGCAGCTGCAGCTCCCGGCGCTGTGTGTTCTCCGTCTTTTTCGTCGAGCGCCAGAACAGCCACTCGACCGCCGTCATCGTCGAGCGGACCACCGGCGCCGGGGCGCTCGGAACGAGCTGGCCGTTGGCCCGCATCGGAAAATGGTGCAGCGTGGCCAGCGGAATGTCGTAATACTCCGCGACGTTGGCGGCGGCTTGCTCAAAATTCAAGCCGGTGGAGAGCAGGTTCGCTCCCTCGGCCACCGACATCAGCGTCCTGCTCACGTCATTCCAGTAGCGGATGATCGGCTCCCACACCCTGCGGACCACCTTGACCGGACCGCGGATCGTCCAGGCGCTGCGAAAGAAATCTCTCCACATGTTGCGCAGAAACTCCTCGTTGAGGAAGTCCTGCACCTGCGGCCCATATGGCACCGCCGCCAGCCCGGCCGACTCGGCGAAGCTCACAAGCTCGGGTGGCACGGCGATGCGGACATCATGTCCCCTGCGCATGAGTTCGCGCCCGACAGCGACGGAAGGCTCGACGTCGCCGCGAGTTCCATAGCTCGCCAGGGCGAACTTCATTGTGAATCACTCGCCCCTTTGCGGTGCTTCGGCGACTTGCTGGGTCTCGGTCATTGTCCCTGATTCTTCGACTACGGGTTGCCGTCTCGCGTTGGCGCGGTGGGGTGTTGGTTGTGGTTCAACCTATCGTCTATGACGTAACCCTACGCATCACTTGGTCGGAGGCACTCGCGTCGCGGCGCCCTCGCGCTGCATTGCTTCCGCGGTGGTTGGTGATCCCGGCCAGATGGACCGCCCGGCGCCGAAATGAAACTGTGCCGTTCTGCTGGAATCACAACGAGCGACCCGTTAGGGTTCTGCGTTATGTCGAGGATCACGCGCGGCCTGGTTGGCATTGCGCTGAACTCAGTTCGTAACCGGAAGTCCCTAGAGCCCTCGCGCCTAGCCGCCGCATACGGCTGGTTCAACGGCGAACACCTCGTCTCGCCGCCTGCGATCTCAAAACAGCGGCACCTGCTTCACACGTTGCAGTCGCGCAAGCACCGCATCTTCGTTGAGGCCGGCACATACAAGGGGGAAACGACCGCTTTCTTCGTGCCATATGTGGACCAAGTGATCTCGGTCGAGCTGCACGATGGCCTTTTTGCTGCCGCCGAGCGACGGTTCGCGCGCGAGCCCAAAGTCACTCTCGTTCATGGTGACTCGCTCGTCGAGATACCAAAGATCGTCGCGGATTGCTCATCTCCGCCCCTGGTGTTTCTCGACGGACACTTCTCCGGCGAGGGTACCGCCGAAGGTCAGGAGATGGAGCCCGCGGAATCCACACTCTCCCAGCTCGCGGACGTGACACCTGCGGGCACGACAATCGTGATCGACGATCTGCGACTCTTCGGTTCCGGCCTTTCGGGCTTCCCGCAGCTTGACGCAATCACCTCAGCCGCGCGAGCCGCTTTCCCCGACGCGGTCATCCGGGCTGGCCTGGACTCGATCGTCGTCGAGACTCCCGAAAGCACTTAACTGCCGCCCGTGATTGCTACCGGTTCTTGGTGCCTCTGATCGTCCGCGCGCCTAGCACTCTCAACTCCAGCAATTTGTTGGTCACGCGCAGTAGGCCTTTCGAATGATAGGTGGCCCTGAGTTTTGCCTCGAGCTCGTCCAAGTCCGAGCTCGCGATGACGGCCGAGGGGTGAATTAGCGGCAGGCCAAGTTCCTCTGCCGCCAGTGCGGCATAAATCCTGTCCCATTTTGCGTGCGTATGCGTCGCGTCGGCGTCGAAGCCGACATTTCGCACCAGGTTGCGAGCCGGGGTCGCGCACAGGCCCGAGTTGGCCCATATGCTGTAGAACCAACGCCAAGCCCAGGTATCGACCCTGCCCCGGTACACGATGTATTCGAAGATGCCCTCCCAGTGGTAACGCTCGGTCAGTCTCGGAAAGTATTGGTCGAACAATTTCCTGTCTCTGATTTCCGGCCAGCGCGTCATCTCCACGTCGTAATGCGCCCAGGCTCGTTTCCACGTGGCCCATCCCCAAATATGGGGATACCTGGAGAAGTAGTAGCTGTCGCTCGGCTCGGCGTGGCCGAATAAGTGGTTTCCGCCGGAAATCATCATGACGCGCTCGTCGTTCTCATAGCGGTCAAGAAGTTCTCCGCAGTACTGGAAAAATGAAGGCGAGGCGACGCAGTCGTCCTCAAGGATTATCGCTCTGTCGACCAGTTCGAATGCCCATGTAATGCCCGAGGAGACGCGAGGGCAGGTGCCCATGTTGGACTCCGAGAAGTTCTTTTGGACGTCACAGTCCCAGTCGACTTCGTCGATGATGGCGCGCGCCGCCGCACATTTCTCGGCTTCTCCCGGTTTGCTTGGGCGAGGGCCGTCGGCGATGACTAGCAGCTTGCCCGGTCTCACCGCTCGGATCTTCTCGAAAACCTGTCGGGTGGTCTCCGGCCGGTTGAAAATCATGAGGACCACCGGTGGTGTCGTTGTCACAGTCCCATCCTTGCGACCACTTTCAAGAGAGGCGGATTGTATGATCTGTCGGAGAAGACTTCACCCACGAAATGCGTTCTGACCCTATAGAAATCGTTGCGAAGCCGTCAAGCCACGTCCGGGCCGCTTTCCGCTAACGCCGACCCATGCCGTAGTACTCGAATCCCTCGGCTCGCATGCTTTCGGGCTCGTAGATGTTGCGGCCGTCGAAAACGACATTGCCCCGCATGGCTGACTTGACGCGTTGCCACGATGGCCGCTGAAACTGTTTCCATTCGGTGAGTAAGAGCAGCGCATCGGCGCCCTCGACGGCCTCGTACATATTGCCGGCGTACTCGACCGAATCTCCCAGCGTCTCCTTCGCTTGCGCGGTGGCCTCGGGGTCAAAGACCCGCACTGCCGCTCCGGACTCCACCAGTTTTTTCGCGATGACAAGCGAAGGGGCGGCGCGCACATCGTCCGTCTGCGGCTTGAAACTGAGACCCCAGAGCCCGATGCGCAAGCCTTGCAAGTTCCTCTGCGGTGACTTGCCACCGAAGCGGGTGAAGATTTTTGCCACAAGGGCGGCCTTCTGCTCGTTGTTGACGTACTCGACGGCGCGAAGCAGGTGCATGTCAGAGCCCACGCAGTCAGCCGTGTGCAGCAGTGCCCGAACATCTTTCGGCAAGCAAGAACCACCGTATCCTATTCCAGGAAACAGGAATTCATAACCGATGCGCTTGTCCGCCCCGATCGCCTCCCGGACTGCCGAAATGTCGGCGCCAGCCTTTTCGCACAGGTTGGATATTTCGTTAATGAACGAAATCTTGGTCGCCAGGAAGCAGTTCGCCGCATACTTGGCCATCTCAGCGCTCCTGATGTCGATGGCAAGCAAGGGGTGGAAGGTGCGCAGGAACGGCTCGTAAAGCTCGCGCATGATGTTGAGGGCACGGTCGGAATCGGTGCCGATCACCACGCGATCGGGCTGCATAAAGTCCGCAATTGCCTTGCCCTGCTTTAGAAATTCGGGGTTCGATACGACGTCGAAATCATGCTCCGTCTTCATGCGGATGATCTCTCGAACCTCGTCAGCGGTGCCGACGGGCACGGTCGACTTGTCAACGATGACTTTGTATCCGTTTATATGTGACCCGATTGCGTCGGCGGCGGCGTAGACATAGGTGAGATCGGCCGCCCCGCTCTCGCCCATGGGTGTCGGCACGGCGATGAAGATGACGTCGCCATGCTCGATCCCACGTCGGGCGTCTGTCGTGAAGTCGATGAGCCCGTTCTCCCGGCTCCTCGCGAGCAGCTCCGCCAGGCCCGGCTCGAAGATGGGAACCTCCCCGGCCAGCAGTCGGTCGACCTTTGCTCGGTCAATGTCCACGCAGAGGACGTCGTTGCCGCTGTCCGCCAGGCAGGCGCCGGTGACCAGGCCGACGTAGCCGGATCCGATAACCGTAATTTTCAAGACAACCCCTTTATCGCCTGACTGATTCGCCGCCCATATTGCCTCACGCGTGCACGGCTCATGCACCGATTCGCAGGTCGCGTCCGCTCGTCGCGGGCGGGCAGCTCGTTCTAGAGTGCTAACAGCTGGAGCGGTGTCACCAATGGCGGGAACGGGCACCGCTGAGCCGGCCAGCTGCTCGATGAGTAGCGGGCCAAGCGCGGACGCTCGGCGATCGCCCTCCGGCCAAGCCGGGGGCGTTGTAGCGTTGGTCGACCATGGGTTCCGTGCTGCGATGACCAAAAAACATCAGACGGTCAATAGCGGAAGGATGACAACGGTGACACCTGCTCCGACCGTTTCGGTGATAACGATCTCGTTCAACGACCTCGACGGGCTGAAACGCACGGTCGACAGTGTGCGGTCACAGCGCTATGGGGGCCAGATCGAGCACATCATTATCGACGGTGGGTCGGGCGACGCGGTCGTCGAGTATCTGTCCGGGTGTGAGCCCGGGTTTGCATATTGGCAGTCTCAGCCCGACAACGGCAGGTATGACGCCATGAACCAGGGCATCGCCCACGCCTCCGGTGACTTGTTGTGGTTCATGCACTCCACGGATTGCTTTTCCGATCCTGACGCGGTGGCCTCGGTCGTCGAGGCGATCTCGGGCCAGGGAGCGGTGCGCGACGTGTGGGGTTACGGCAAGAACAACCTGGTTGGTCCCGACGGCAATGTTCTTTTCCCGCGGCCATATGGCTACATGCCTTTCAAGATACGGAAATTTCTGTTGGGGGCGACCGTTGCGCACCAGGCGACGTTTTTCGGGGCGGCACTGGTGGAGAAGTTGGGGGGCTACGACCTCGATTTCGGACTCGAAGCGGACCAACTGTTCATCTACCGAGCCGCCATGCTTCGAGCTCCGATCACGATCGACCGGGTGGTCTGCGACTTCGACATGACTGGACCCGGTTCGACACAACCGATTCGCGAGCACTATCGAACTCTTCGCCGCATGTGGGACATGTACGGCTATTACCCACTGGGGGGGCGGCGGAGATCGTGGGCCTACCTGCGCGTGAAGGAATACGCGATTAGGGCGGATCTTGCCGCATTCAACGCTGTGAAGGCCCTGCGCGGAAAGTTGGCCGACCGGCGGCGGGCGGGAGCGGCGCCGGCGCAGAGTGAGACGAGTGGCGCCCAAACCGGGTGAACGGCGATTTGGTGGTCTGAAAACGGTTGGTTCACGCGCCACGCGTAGCTGCTTTGCGCGCACCTCGTTTGCGGCGTGCAATAGCGATGGGAAGTCGGCGAGATGACTTCGTGGGGCGAGCGTGTCCTGTACCTTGAAACCCGGCAGCGAGGCGGTTTGCGGCCATGCGCAGCGTGGCTCTTGCGACGTTACCCGCCCTGCAGTACCACGAGGAGTGAACCGCCAGATGATGCGATGCCGGACCTACGGTGAGCAGCACGCGCCCACGAGAGCCGGAATCCGGTGAAGCGAGCAGTCATTACCGGAATCACCGGACAGGATGGCTCGTATCTGACCGAACTCCTCCTGACCAAAGGCTACGAGGTTCATGGGCTGATCCGTCGAGCCTCGACGTTCAACACTTCGCGGATCGATCATCTTTACGTAGATCCACACCAACCGGACGCACGTCTCTTCCTGCACTACGGCGACCTGACCGACGGCACCCGTCTGGTCACCTTGCTCAGCACCATTGGCCCCGATGAGGTGTATAACCTTGCGGCGCAGTCGCATGTGCGCGTCAGCTTCGACGAGCCGGTGCACACCGGCGACACCACCGGTATGGGGTCGATCCGACTGCTTGAAGCCGTCCGCCTTTCGCGCGTGAATTGCCGGTTTTACCAAGCGTCTTCGTCGGAGATGTTTGGCGCGTCGCCACCACCGCAGAACGAGCAGACGCCATTCTATCCGCGGTCTCCGTATGGCGCGGCGAAGGTCTACTCCTATTGGGCGACGCGGAACTATCGAGAGGCGTACGGCTTATTCGCTGTGAACGGCATCCTGTTCAATCACGAATCGCCAAGGCGTGGTGAGACTTTCGTGACTCGAAAGATCACAAGGGCTGTTGCGCGCATCAAAGCCGGCGTCCAGTCAGACCTCTACCTCGGCAATCTCGACGCGGTGCGCGACTGGGGATACGCGCCCGAATACGTCGAAGGAATGTGGAGGATGCTGCAGGCGCCTGAGCCCGAAGACTTCGTTCTGGCGACGGGACGCGGCTACACTGTGCGTGAGTTCGCGCAGACCGCCTTCGATCATGCCGGACTTGACTGGCAAAACTACGTGAAGTTCGACGACCGCTATCTGCGACCCACTGAAGTGGATTCGCTGATAGGCGACGCGACCAAGGCCGCCCAGTCACTCGGGTGGAAGGCCTCGGTGCACACCGGCGAACTGGCGCGGATCATGGTCGACGCCGATATGGCCGCGTTGGAGTGCGACGGCAGGCCGTGGATCGACAAGCCAACCCTGCCCGGCTGGAGCTGACGGGGCGATGAACACACCGATCGGGATGCTCGACCGCGCAGCGCCTGTATATATCGCGGGTCACCGCGGCCTGGTCGGGTCCGCCTTGATGCGAAGGTTTCAAGCCGAGGGATTCACGAATCTTCTCACCCGCTCACACTCCGAACTTGACCTTACGGATCGCTCCGCAACATTCGACTTCGTTCTGGAGTCGCGACCGCAGGTAATCGTCGATGCCGCTGCCCGGGTGGGCGGCATCATGGCCAATAACACCTACCCGGCTGATTTTCTATCTGAAAACTTGCAGATTCAGGTCAATATGCTCGATGCCGCCGTCGCCGCTCGGGTGCCTCGGCTGCTATTTCTCGGGTCCTCTTGCATCTATCCGAAGTATGCTCCGCAACCTATTCCCGAAAATGCGTTGTTGACAGGCCCCCTCGAACCCACCAATGACGCATACGCAATCGCCAAGATCGCCGGCATTCTTCAGGTCCAAGCGGTCAGACGCCAATACGGCCTGGCATGGATTTCGGCGATGCCAACAAACCTTTATGGCCCTGGTGACAACTTCTCTCCCTCAGGCTCCCACCTGCTCCCGGCGCTCATACGCAGGTATGAAGAGGCCAAAGCCGGCGGCGCACCCGAGGTGACCAACTGGGGGACAGGTACACCGCGGCGTGAGCTCCTGCACGTTGACGATCTGGCAAGCGCGTGTCTCTACCTCTTGGAAAACTTTGATGGTCCAAGCCACGTCAACGTGGGTACCGGCATCGACCATTCCATCAGTGAGATAGCCGAGATGGTCGCCGCAGCGGTGGGATATACGGGTGAAACCCGCTGGGACGCAACAAACCCGGATGGGACGCCGCGCAAGCTGCTCGACGTCTCACTCTTGCAGGAGATGGGATGGCTGCCCAGACGCACGCGGAGCGATTCTTCAATACGCGGGACGTTGCCCGTTCACTGCCTCACCGCATCCGCATTCTCGCGATACCAGGACACCGTTGCTTCGATGCCGCTCTGCAGCGTGATGCTGGGCAGCCATCCCATCTCCTGCAAGAGTGAGACGTCGAGCAGCTTGCGCGGCGTCCCATCCGGGTTTGTTGCGTC
>NZ_LZJI01000149.1 GCF_001667775.1 Mycobacterium sp. E1747 | reverse complement strand
GGTTTCGACCAGCGGGTCCGTTCCCGTCGATGGATGGGACTCAGTGCGCGCCAGGGCCCGGTGACACCGGCTGACCGGGCTGCGGCCCGCCGGTCGGCGCCGGACCGGTCGGGGCGTCCTTGACGCCTGACATGTCGACGAGTGGGGCGCCTTCGAGGGGGGCACCGGCCGCCAGCGGCCCGCCGAGCGCCACCAGCGGCGCGCCGGCCGGGACCACCGGTGCGATGGGTAATGGCGCACCCAACGGCAGCGGCAGCGGGGCGCCGAGAGGCAACGGCACGGGAGCGCCCACCGGCAACGGCCCGGGCACGGCCAGCGGGACACCGGCCATGTCGGTGAGTGGCGCGCTGGCGGCACAGATCTCGGCGCTCGGCGCGGCGGCCGCTCCACCCGCGGCGCCCGCTCCGCCGGCCAGCGGCGCGCCTCCGACCTCGCCCGCCTGCCCCTGAACGCAGGCGTAGCCGCCCGTCTTCAGGGGAGTGGCTGCCGCATCCGGGCTCAACGCCAGTGCGGCTCCGCACAACCCAAGGCTGGCAACTACTTTCATGTTGAACCGATCGACGATCGCCATCAGCGTCGACTCTCCTTTAATTCGCGCTCACATATCCCATGCAGCAGATAACGGGCCAATTGTCGGCAGCCGACTCCAAACACCGGACGCGCCGCACCGGGCCGTATCCAAATGGTGACGTCACAAGGGCGTCACGAGCCGGATCCGACCGCGCAGGGCGAAGCCATGCGGCCGAGGCAACGTTTGGGTCTCGCCGATCCAAACTTTCCGCAGCTCATTCCCAGGGAATTTTTGGCGACTCAACATGTCTTGGAGGTTCTATAGAGGTGAACGGACGGTGAACGAGCGGAAGGGAGGGTCGGCATGGCGGGACGGCGGCCTTACGGCCGATTCATCAAGACAGCGCTGCTGAGCGGCCCCATGTTGGCGGCCGGAGTCGCATTGGCCGGACCGGCCCAGGCGGACGCGACGACGTTCATCAACGACCTGCACAAGAACGGGATTCACGCGGTCAGCGGCGGCGATGAGGCGCTGGTGCAGATGGGCCTGAGCGTCTGCCAGCAACTGTCGTGGGGCGCCCCACCGGCGCAGATCGAGGGCCTGGCGTTGCAGCGCTCCGACAGCCGGCAGGGCGCCAGCGGGATCACCCCGCAGCAGGCCGACGACGTGGTGATCGACGCCGTGCGCGATCTCTGCCCGGACGCATAGCCATTGGTCTTTGCCCACAATTCACCATTGGGATTTATCTTCCCCAGCGTGTTCGGCGGCGCTTTCGTGTAAAAGTGCATCAACCGCGATTCGGGCACGGCACGAAGGAGAAGATTTCGATGGCAGCACAGCGGCCCTATGGCCGGTTCATGGGCGCGGCCCTTGCAGGGGGCCCACTTCTGGCCGCGGGCATCGTCTGGGCCAGCCCGGCCCGGGCCGACGGGGCTGCCTTTCTCAACGACCTGCACAACGCCGGCATCCACGCCGTCAACGGCGGCGACGATGGGCTGCTGCAGATGGGCGCCGACCTGTGCCAACAGCTCTCCTGGGGCGCCTCCCCGCAGCAGCTCGAGGGCCTGGCGATCCAGCGCTCGGACGCCGATCAGGGCAGCGGCGGGATCAACGGCCGGCAGGCCGCGGACGTGGTCATTTTCGCCTTGCGCGATCTGTGCCCCAACGCTTGACGGTGCGCTAAGTTCCGGGAATGGAGCTGAGCGCGCGCAACCTGGGCGCACTCGCCATCCCCGGGCCGGAGTACGACCGTAGCCAAATCTCGGTGGGCATCGTGCATTTCGGCGTCGGTGGCTTTCACCGCGCCCATCAGGCCATGTACATCGACAAGCTGCTGAGCGACGGCCTCGCCGCGGACTGGGGAATCTGCGGTGTCGGCGTGCTGCCGGGTGACCGGCGGATGCGCGACGTGCTGCGCGCCCAGGACCACCTGTACACGTTGGTCCTCGAACACCCCGACGGCACCCGGGAACCGCGCGTCATCGGCTCCATCGTCGACTTCCATTACGCCCCCGACGATCCCGAGACGGTCGTCGAGCTGCTCGCCGACCCGACCACCCGGATCGTCTCGCTCACCATCACCGAAGGCGGCTACCACCCGCCGCTGAGCGACGTCTACCCGCTGGTGGCCGAGGCACTGAACCGCCGGCGCGAACGCGGCCTGCCCGCCCCCACAATCGTGTCCTGCGACAACATCGTCGAGAACGGGAGCGTGGCGCGGCAGGCGTTCACGTCGTACGCCGAACGGCTCAATCCCGAACTCGCACAGTGGATGCGCGAGCACGCAAAGTTCCCCAACTCGATGGTCGACCGGATCACCCCGGCCACCACCGCGGCCGCGATCGAGCGGCTGCACACCGAATTCGGTGTGCACGACGCCTGGCCCGTGGTCGCCGAACCGTTCGCCATGTGGGTGCTCCAGGACGACTTTGCCGACGGCCGGCCCCCACTGGACAAGGCGGGAGTCCAGCTTGTCGACGACGTGGCGCCCTATGAAGCGATGAAGCTGCGCTTGCTCAACGCCGGCCACCAGGGGCTGTGCTACTTCGGTTACCTGGCCGGGTATCGGTTGGTACACGAGGCCGCCCACGACCCACTGATCGCCGAATTCCTGCACCGCTATATGGAATTCGAGGCGATGCCCACGCTCACGCCGGTCCCCGGGTTGGCCGCTTTCAAGGACGGGCTCCTGCCCCGCTTCGGCAACGCCTATGTGCGCGACACGGTGACCAGGCTGTGCGCCGATTCGTCGGAGCGCATCAGCAAGTGGTTGCTCCCCGTGGTGGCCGACAACTTGCGACGCGGTGGCCCGGTCCGGCTGTCCGCGGCGATCGTCGCGAGCTGGGCACGCTACGCCGAGGGCGTCGACGAAGACGGTCAGCCGATCGAGGTGGTGGACCGGCTCGCCGACACGCTCGTCCCCATCGCCCGCTCCCAGCGCGACGACCCGGCCGCGTTCCTCGCCAACCGGGCGGTGTTCGGCGACCTCGTCGACCAGCCCCGCTTCCTCGAGCCCTACCTGTGGGCGCTGGACTGGCTGCACCGCCACGGCGCGCGCGCCACGCTGCGGGCACTCGTCGGGGCCGGCGAATGACGCCGGGCGACAGCCTTTCGAAGAATGCTGCCCATGGGCGAGGTAGCGGCCTTCGGCGACATACCTTCCATCTACTCCTCGGAGCTAACTCGCTGGCGCGATTAGATACGCAACTGCTGATCAGTCGTCTTCAATCGAGCAAAACTGCCAGCCCCGAGAACCTTGCTCTGACATCCTCATCGGTGACCATGGCGTGCCGAGCGAGACTAACGGGCGGTGAAGATGAAGGTGTTTGCTGGCGTGCACCGTGAACACGACGCCGGCAATCTCGTGATCGGAAAATCGCCACTCCAAGATCCGTCGACCGAGTTCGTGGTGATCGCAGACAAACCTGCGAATGACCAGGCGCCCCAGCTGCGGACGTAACGACGACATGGTCGCGCAACCAACCGAGCGGCGTTCGCGCAACGCTACGAAACATCCGCGACCTTAGTGCTTCACATGGTCAGACTGCTCAACCGTCGACGGCGGAGGCTCGGGCAAGTTCGTTGGCGTGATCACGTCAGAACCTTGCGCGAACGACTCGGCCTAACTACTCTAGTCATAGATTATCGCGGAATCAGTCAACCCAACGGAGGGAGGGCTACCAGTGCGCACGATCGACGCTTGGGCCACCAAAGGGCATGTCACGGTTGCCAAGACGGGCAACGAGCGCACTGTCACGTTCCTTCCCGAACCTCCCCGGGCGAACCGTAGATACACGATTATTTCTGCCGACGATCACGTCGTGGAACCGCCCGACATGTTCGTTGACCGAATCCCTAGCCGTCTGGCCGAGCGCGCTCCCCGCGTGATGGAGAAGGCCGACGGCAGCGAGGTTTGGGTTTACGATGACGTAGAGCTCCCGAAGATCGGATTCAACTCCGTAGTCGGTCGTCCGGTGGACGAATTTGGATTCGAACCCGTTCGATTCGACGAAATGCGTCGCGGCTCGTGGGACATTCATGCACGAATCGCCGATATGGATTTGAATGGCGTGTACGCATCGCTCAATTTTCCGTCTTTTCTCGCCGGATTCGCGGGCCAGCGCCTCCAGCTGGTTACCAAAGACCAGGAACTGGCGATGGCCTCCGTCAGGGCATGGAATGACTGGCACCTCGAAGCTTGGCGGGGCCCCTATCCAGACCGGATCATCGCATGCCAGATTCCGTGGCTGTTGGACCCGGTGGTTGGTGCCGACATGATTAGGGAAAATGCGGCACGCGGATTTACCGCGGTCTCTTTCCCTGAGTCACCGGCCGGACACGGCTTGCCGACGATGCATAGCGGTTACTGGGATCCCTTCATTGAGGCCTGCGTTGAAACCGATACCGTCATCAATCTGCATGTCGGATCCTCCGGCCAGTCCCCCATGACAACTGACGACGCGCCAGACGACGTTCCGGGTGTATTGTTTTTCGCTTACGCGTTGTTCGCGGCAACTGATTGGCTCTACTCGGGATATCCGGTGCGTTACCCCACCCTGAAAATCTGCCTGTCTGAGGGTGGTATTGGTTGGGTTGCAGGATTGATGGATCGTCTCGACCATATGCTGTCCTATCACAGCATGTTCGGCACCTGGACCAGTGACTTGACGCCTGCCGAAGTGTTGAAACGAAACTTTTGGTTTTGCGCACTGGAAGACCCGTCATCAATGCTGCAGATCGACAGAATCGGTGTAGAAAATATACTTCTGGAGCAGGACTACCCTCATTGTGACGGTACGTGGCCGAGGACCCAGGAAATTGTCGATCGCCACGTGCACGGACTTACTCCAGAAGCGATCGAGCGCATTACTTGGAAGAATGCTTCAGAGCTCTACCGGCACCCAGTGCCCGCAGCAGTGATTGCGAATCCTGATGCCTTTTAAGAATCGCGGTCGTTTCGTCGCATCTCCCTCGGCACAGCGCACACGCCCCAATCAGTTTTCCCGCCCTCATGCAGGGATCGTATTATGACTAGGAGACCGTTTTGCTGAAGAAGACCTGCAGTGTTGAGAACCCCTTGTCGCTCGTACCAATCTTTCTGCGACGTATCAGCACTGATGAGTACTCGCCAGTACCATACACCAATGATCACTTGCGAGCCATCGCTAGGGTAAAAGATACACTCGTCAATCTGAATGACCAAAATCAGATTCCAACTATCAGGCGAGCCCAAAACAGGTTGGGCACGGCTGCGGGCTTGCGTTCCCTCAATGAGGTCGGCGGTTTCGAATACTACCGGGTGCCAGAAGATGCCGAGAAAGACCAGTCGGCGGCAGAGGAGATCTTCCGTGGAAAGCCTGCGATCGATGTGCAGACTCACTTCCAAGCGCCGCACTCGTTCAAGCTGTGGCCGCGGCAATACACGGAATCCTTCTATCGCGAGACTCAGCCCGATTGGTGGATCGAACTCGATACGATTGGTGAGTACGATCTCGCTGCTTACATCCGGAAAATCTTTATAGAGACGGAAAATGCGGTAGCGGTCCTGACCTCAGGACCAGGCGTTGATGAGTCACGTCACGTGTTCAACGACGAAATGGCGGCGACAAGAAAGCTGTTCAACACGATGGCCGGAACCGGTCGACTGTACAACCACTCGCTGGTGCATGCTTATCAAGCTAATGAGATGGCGTCAATGGAAGACTGGGCCAAGACATACAGCCCCGTTGGTTGGAAGGTCTACACTTTCGGTGAGCTCCAAGACGGAGTCTGGAAATACCCTTGGAACTTGACCGATGAAAATGTCGGTATTCCATTCCTCGAGAAAGCGCGAAGCACCGGCGTGAAACTGGTATGCGCGCATAAAGGCCTAAGTGGAATGGTCAATAACGGTTCACCGGCAGACATCGGACCCTCGGCGGTTGCCTATCCTGACCTGAACTTCGTCATCTATCACTCGGGATATGAGCTTCCCACAGATGCGCCGCCGGAAGGCCCCTATGATCCGGATAACCCAGGCCCGGGTATCGATAGGCTACTCGACACAATGCGCGTCTCCGGTCTCGGGCTGGGCAGCAACGTGTACGCAGAACTCGGGACGACATGGTTCAATCTGATCCGAAATCCCGAGCAAGCTGCCCATTCCATCGGAAAGTTGCTCAAGTACATGGGTGAAGACAACGTCATCTGGGGTACCGACAGCATCTGGTATGGCGGTGCTCAGCCGCTGTTGGATGCATTCCGCGTGTTCCAAATTCCTGAACGCTTGAGCGAGCAGTACGGCTATCCGCAGTTAACGCCAGAAATCAAGGCTAAGGTGCTGTACGGCAATGCGGCTCGGGTATACGGAATTGACTATGAAGCCGCCTGCGTCGCGTATGAGAATGACGATCTCGCCTGGGCGCGAAAGATCCTGGCAGATTATGAAGCAGGAGATCTGAACATTCTTCGCTGACAGCATCAAAACATCGAGACAATAATCCCATGAATCAAAGGAGAATCATGAGCAACGACGAACGATACTTGGTAGTGTCCACCGATGGTCACTGCGGCGCCGACCTATACGGCTACAAGCCATATCTCGAGTCGCAATATCACGACGAGTTCGATGCTTGGGCGGCATCGTTCTCTGATGGATGGGGCGATCTCGACACCGAGCTAGAGGACTTCCGCGTCGGCGTCGCCTCCTACGCCAGCGACGTCAACTGGGTGAGCGCCAAGCGCCAGGACTACATCGACAAAGAGGGGATCGCCGCGGAGGTTCTGTTCCCGAACACGGCCCCTCCGTTCTTCCCGAACAACCAGGTGTCTGCGTCCATTCCTCCAGTCGGTGGTCGGGAGTACGAGCTCCGCTCGGCCGGCCTTCGTGCACACAACCGATGGCTGGTGGATTTCTGCAAGGAGGTGCCCGGGCGGCGCATCGGAATTGCGCAGACGTTCTTGAATGACGTCGATGCGGCGGTAAAGGAGATCAAGTGGGCGCATGAAAATGGCCTGAAGGGCGTCCTGCTCCCACCCGATACCATCCTCCAGCTTTCTAACCTCTACTACCCGCGGCTAGAACCGATTTGGCAGATCTGCGAAGAGCTGGGGATGCCGCTCCACCGCCACGGTATCGCCCCGTCTGAAGCGGCTTCGGAAGAAACGGGAATCGCTGCGCCGGCGATTGGGCTTTTCGAATTTATCAACTTCGTTTACCGTCCAGTCGTTCATCTCATTTTGGCCGGCGTCTTCGATCAGCACCCGAACCTTCGCTTAGTCATCACCGAACAAGGCACAACATCGCTGCAGCCTGTGATCACTCAGATGGACGGCTACGTCAAGCATTCACGCGAGGTGAACTCGATCAGTCGGTATTTCTCGGCCCCCGTGGTAGACAATTTGAAGCAGATGCCGAGTGACTACATGCGCCAGAACGTCTACTTTGGTTCCTTCCTGGATTCGGGTGATATCGAGAATCGCTATAACGTGGGGGTCGATCATGTTATGTGGGGTGCGGACTTCCCGCACCACGAGGGAACTGTGCCGTTCAGCCGAGAAGCAATGAGTCTCAACTTCGCCGATCTGCCTGAAGAGGAGACCCGGAAGATGCTGGGTCTCAACGCAGTCGAGGTGTACAGGTTAGATAGAGAAGCTCTTCAGAAGGTTGCCAACGACATCGGCCCCACGCCTGAGGAACTGCGCCGTCCCGTCGACCTCGACCAAATCCCAGAGAGCCTTCGCCTGCTGTGCAACACCTTCTCGGGTAATGCATTCTCGTTCCACAACGAAGGCGAGTAACACGTTGCTGAGCCGGCCGGGACAGAGCGGCGGGTGGCGAGTGGGATCTGCTTCCCCTCACCCTCGTGATCTCCTGTCCTGGTCGGGCGAGCGTTGCGCGTTCGATCGAAGCATCGACACGCGGCGACGAATAGTTTGGGCGCTCGGAGCGCCCTCGCTTCGGGGATTCTTCACTCACTAGGCCGGTTAACGCGGTCGGTGCCGGAGCCAGCCATTTTCGCGCCACCCGGCCAGCCGCCCCGGCCCGGCGCGGTAACCAAGTCGGCTGCCGCGCTCATGGCGATCATGCTGACGGTGCCAGGACACCCCCAGCTCAGCGGCAATTACTGCGGCGATGTGGTGCGGCCAGACATCAACCGCCGCAACACATATCGGGGACACCGCCGTATCGTCGAGGCACCGGCGCACTCCCCTTTCCGAAGAGCCCCATTAGCCATCGCGCTGAGCGACGCAGCCCTACCTCTAGGAGCCAATCCTCAAAATTCAGAGTTGCTGCGCGACATCTCTACCTCGGTGCGAAATGCGCTTTGCTCCTCACGCGCGATCTCATCAGCGCAACACCCCACGGTCATGAAGGTCTGACAGTGTAGCGCCGTCAAGGCCTAACACCTCAGCGAGAACTTCGTCAGTGTGCTGTCCCAGCAGCGGTGCCGGTCGACGTAGTCCGTTCCGCGCATTCTGGAACCGCCATGGTATTCCGGGGATAGCGCGCGCACCTGTAACTGGGTGATCGATGACCTCGAGCATGCCGATTGCAGCTAGTTGCCGATCCCCCGACCATAGTTCGAGAGGTGACAGCGAAGGGAATGCCGCCACACCGACCGCCTGGAGTTTGCGGGTAATCACCCACCGATCGCGGCCTCGCGTCCATTCCGCGATATGTTTATCGAGTTCGTCCTCGTGGATCTTGCGCGATTCAGAATCAGCAAAACGCTTGTCATCAACCAAATTTGGTGAGACGACCGTGCAGAGAGCTCGCCATTCTGCGTCGGTTGTGCAGGCGATCGTCACCCATTCATCATCTCCGGCCGCCGGATAACAACTGTGGGGCGCCCACTGCGGATCGTGGTTCGCGCGAGGTATCGGATTCTCGCCCGTGGTGACGTACTCCATCCAAAGTTCGCCGAAGGTGGCTGCTGTAGCCTCAGTCATCGCAATATCCAGGGTGGCCGATTCGCCGGTACGTCTCCGAGCCGTCAAGGACGCGATGAGGCCCCACAGCGCGGACAGGCCCATGCTGGGATCTCCGACCGCGATCGCGGGTTCCATGACGTCCCCACGCCCGTATCCATTTGCGGTGAATTGGCCGGCTATTGCGCCGCCGACGGGTCCGTAGCCCATATAGTGCGCACGTTGACCCGTTTGGCCGTACCCCGACAACGACGCAACGACGACTGAAGGGTTCGCCGCGCGGAGATCTGCCACACCCAGCCCAAACTGCGCCATGGTGCCAACACTGAAGTTGTCGATGACGACGTCACTGTGCTTGACCAAGTCCAGAATAAGCTGGCGGGCATCCGGATGACGCAAGTCGACCGCGATGCTCCGTTTGTCGCTGTTAAAGGTCTGGTACACGCCCGAGGTCTCGAGGGTCGGCTCCATCCCAACTGGATGTATCGGCGCACGGCGGAAGTAGTCAGGCCGTTCGCGCGACTCGACGCGGATGACATCGGCACCGAGGTGCGCCAGCAATTGCGTGCAAAACGGACCAGCCCAAACCCACGTGAAGTCGCATACGCGGATGCCCTCAAGAGGCTGCGCGCCGCCCCGCTCTGGCGCTGTTGTACGGGTTAGCCTGCGTTCCCGCCATGTCTCGCCACGGCTAGCCCCAGAACGGGGAGGTGGTGCGGCCCTCCACCAGGGTTTGTCGATCCGATATGGCGGGCCGGGAAGCAGCGGGCCTTCGGGTGATTGATAAAAGAAGCCGCGCTCGCGGAAATAGGAATCCTCACCAAGTTCGGACATCGTGTGCACCGGCGTAAGACACACCCCTGCGCGTTGACCCGCATGGTAGACATCCGCGACACGCTTTTCGGCGAACCAATCCCCCAAGTACATGTCAACGAGGTCGCGATTCGCCTGTCGATCGGCAACTGTCGCAAACACTTCCAGTTGAGACCAATCCGGCTTTCCCATTAGTGTCACTAGACACTGCCACTGGACCTCTTCAGCACAGAGCACTTGAATGAGCCCGTCTTGGCACTTATAGATGCCCCAAGGTGAACTCGCCTTGCTCCCTGCGCGTGACGAGTCTTGCCCCATGAAAAGCGCGCGCGCTGGTGCCCATTCGGTCATCTTCGCCGCGGCGGCGAACAGCGAGAAGTCAACAAAGTCGCCGATCCCGGTCCTGTCCGCGGCTTCATAGGCCGCAAGTGCCACACTCGCCGCCATCGTCGCTGCGTTAATCGAGGCATGATGCCCCGGCGCCTTGAGCGGCGGGCGCGTCAGGTCAGTCGAACCGGCCGGGGACAGAAAACCCCAGCTCGATCCATGAATGATCGATAGTTCTTCACCGCGGAAACCGGCGTACGGCCCAGTGCTACCAAAGGGAGTTATCGCGCAGACGACGACTGCCGGCGACGACGCGGACAGCGTCTCGTAGCCCAGTCCATATTTTTCCGCCTGCCCGGGCGCAAATCCATGAAGTACGATATCGGCCCCTCGTGCGAGCTGCCCCATTTCTTCAGGACGACCAACGGTTACAGGCCTTTTGTTCGTGTTGAGCCACGCCGCGACATTGAACGGCCTTCCCTTTACGAATTCAATTGACGACTCCACTCGTACTACGTCGGCGCCAAGATCGGCGAACAGTTTGGCCGCCCATGCGACGGCCACCCCGTGGCCGATTTCAAGCACCCTGATCCCAGAAAGTCCAGACATTGCGACCAACCCCCTTGGAACGCGGCGGGTATACCGTATTATCAACTATTGAATCATAGACTTTCGGCGAGGAGGCTGTGACTTGGGCCCCCGCTGGTGTGTCCCCCGTGATTATGGTGATCTGCACCCGTGTTGCGGTGGTAATTGATCAGTCACCCGGCAACCGTCTTCCCCTCGGACTAGGGCGGTTCACACTTCGACCGGAGCTGGTGAATCGGCCGTTGCGATCGAGGAACTACTCGGACAGCTCGCGCATACCGGGGCTCCCCTGCCGAGAGAAGTCTGCGCGCAAATTGCTAGGGCCGGCATAACCCCGCGGACTCAAATCCGGTGACCCTGAACAAGGGTTACGTAGTGAGAAGATCTGTCAAAGCGAAAATATGCCGGCCGCTGACTCGAACGTCGTTGCGCCGCAGCGATAATGAGAGCTAGGCTTATTCCGTTGGTCCGAATAGCGCGGGCTTGCGACTTGAAGACAGCGACGAGAAAGGCTGTGCCGTTGCCCGTCTGGACTTATGACCTGGCAGTGCCCGACGACGCGACGGATGCTGAGATTGCCGGTTATCGCGATATCGCTTTATCAACGTGGCGGACGGCCGTAGAAGCGACGGGCGCGTACCCCGAGGCGCCGAGCCTGGAGTTGCGCGAAGCGGGGCCAACAAGCGAGTCGTCGACCTGTGCCCCCACAGGCAGTTCGATCACGGCGGGTCGGTTTTGGCATGTGGAAGGGCAGGTCAGGTAGTCACCTCGCGCCGGGTCGTGTCGGCGTTCAGACCTACCGGACGCTGCCGATGTCGACGGAAGGGTCGATGCGTAGGTCGACCACGAGCGGAAGATTGCCCTGGGCAACGTGATCTGCGACTTGATCTAGTTCCGATTCCTTGCGGACGGTGATTGCGTGGGCCCCCATCGCACGACCCATTTCCTCGAAAGACGGCCATTCGATCAGCGAAAACTTGGGGTCGATCCCATAGTTTTGCAGCGAGTTCCACTCGGCGCCATAACAATTATCGTTGACGATCACGAAAACCATTGGCAACTCGTACCGCACAGCAGTTGAAATTTCCGCCACCGACATCATCGTCCCGCCGTCTCCAGCGACGGCGACCGTCAGGCATGAGGTATCAGTTGTCGAAGCACCAACGGCTGCGGGGAAGCCAAGCCCAATAGACCCGAAGTTGGCTGTCTGGGTGAATTTCGACGGGTGCTGCACATGAAGGTAGCGCCACGGTGCTGCCGCGAATCTCGCGACGTCCGTGACTACCTGGCGGTCTGCCGGCAGCAACTCATTCAGACGGATCATTGCGGTGCGCGCATCCACAAACTCCTCCGAGCTGGTGTCACGAAATTCTGCGCGCGGATCATTAGCAGCTAAACGAGCGGCCAACTCGGGCGATCGAAAGGTCGACGGTCGATGGTCCGCTGCTTCCAATTGCTCGATCATTGATTGCGCGACGATTCCGCAGTCGCCCACGACGCCAACCGTCAGCGGAGTCCACCGTCCGAAGCGTGCAGAGTCGATGTCGACATGAATCACCGGCCGGCCCTGTTGAAGCGCGCCGTATGAGGATGTGTATTTGTTGAGACTGGCCCCGAACGCGATGATGCAGTCTGAGGCGGCTACGGTCTCTGAGGCGATCTCATTGCTCAGGGTCCCGACGATTCCGAGGTCCCATGGATCTTCGCGGAATAGGTCGCGGCCCATCAGCGTGGTGCCAACTGGCGCACCAATCACCTCGCCGAGGCGGCGTATCGCGGTTTGTGCAGCAGTGGACGCCGCGCCGCGACCCGCCACGATCACCGGACGAGAAGCCGACGCGATAATTCCGAGTGCTTCGTCAAGGACTTCTAAATCCGGACCCACCGCTTGACCGAACCGCACCTCATATGGCTCAGGAGTGTTCCCGGCGTCTTCGCCGATAAGTCGGATGGGAATATCGAGCACCACTGGGAGTCTGGACGCCTCGGCCTGCCTGAACGCCGCGGCGATATCGTATGAAGTGTGCTCAGGTGCCAGGACTCGACGAAATAGAGCGCCGGTGGGCGCCACGAGCGCCGCTATGTCGATCACTTGCACGTAATCGTGGACCGCGGGGGTATCGCCAGTGAGCAACACCAGCGGTGTGCGCCCTCTTGCGGCCTCTACGAGAGAAGTGATGGTGTTGGTGAAGCCTGGCCCGTGAGTGACGGTCACCGCCGTCACCTTGCCCGAAAGCTGGCTTGCCCCAACGCCCATCATCGTCGCAGCACGTTCGTCGCAGGCGCCGTAGTAAGCGCCCCCGAGCGCGACGTAGTCGTGCACATATTGCATGTTCGCGTCGCCGAGGACGCCATAAAGCGAGGACACGTGATGGCGAAGGGTTTCGGCCACAGTCGTCCGAACAGTGGGCATCTCACTTCTTTCGCTTGCGGTGTTGAAATTGGTGCTGGCAGGTTCCGCCGACCTCGTTCGTCAGTATTCGAGCACGATCTTCAAACGTCCTCGCGAGGGTGAGATCCCCTCTGAGAAGGCTTGCTGGACCTCGTGCACCCCAAACACCGTTGTAACGTAGGCATCCGGCAAGCTTGGATAGCGATGTAGGTAGTCTTTCGCGGCAAGCAAGCATCTTCGACGTTCGCTCATCGGAGTCGCGCCTGATCGCAGTGTGAGATTCTTACGCAGAAATTGTTGCAGCGGCATCGGGTACACGTCGTCGTCCGGCACTCCGAAACAATAAATTTCACCGTGGGCCCTGGCGGCCTCGATCGCAGTTGCAAACGTCGAGATCTGGTGTCCGATCACTTCGATCACCCTCTCGGGGCGCTCTTCGTCGGTGGAAAGACCCTTGGCCCACCGGTCGACGCCGGCGAAGACGACCTCGTCCAGAAGGAAACTGCCTTTCACATCGGATCGATCCACGCGGTCGATGCCGACGACGTGGTTCGCGCCAGATGTTTTGGCGTAATGGGAGAACAACAAGCCAAACGGTCCAAGGCCCAACACGGCGACGCGCGCGTCCTCGACCGAAGTCATCTGGTCGAACGCATAGATGACACATGCCAGCGACTGCATCACGACGGCGGTTGTAGCACGCATCGATTCGTAAGGCGCGACACTTGCGCCTTCTGTGATCACGAGTTCGGCTAGTGCATCCATTCCTGTGGCCCAGCCGGCGACAGTCGCCCCAACGGCTATCGACGGATCGCGCGAGGCCACTACATCCCCGGCCACTTCGTGCAGCGACGCACCGGGGGGCGCCGAAGCGTAAGACGCGCCCGTCAGGGCCGGCACCGTAGGATTCTGGGCCCCTCTGAAGAATGCGTAGTCGCTGCCGCAGAGTGCCGCGGCCTGCGGACGGACAAGGACTTGACCCTCCAGCAGTCGCGACGCGTCCAGCGCGTCGACGGAGATCTTCTCGAATGTTGCTGGGGCGCATAGCCGATACGCCCACATTGATTCTGGCACGTCAGTTGACCGCGCCGAAGTCCGCTGTCATGACGTCGCGTACTCGGGGTCAGGCGTCTTCGCGATCTCCGAGCGCGCGATCAACTCCACTGGCGGTAGTGGATGGTTGTAGACGCGGGCTGCATTCTCGTAGCACAATTTGCGGACCGTCTCGGCCGGCAGGTCGGCCATCTCACCACGGACCATCGCCTGGCAGTTCGGCCACGTGCTGTCGAAATGCGGATAGTCAGTCTCAACCATCACATGGTCTTCACCGATGATGTCGAGTAACCGGAATGCGGAAGGATCTTCAATCGAGGTGAAGTAGAAGTTGCGGTGTACCAACTCCATGGGAGTGATCTCGCCGTTGGGCCAGCCGTGACCGATCCCGTCTCGCTGCCGATACGCTCGCCTCAAACGCTCCAGGGCCATCGGTACCCACGACACCCCGGCCTCTGACAGGGCTATCTTCAACTCCGGGAACCTAAGGCACACACCGGAATACACCCAGTCCATCACGGCTTCCAGCCCACTGACAGGAAACAGCGCCACCGTAACCTCTTCGGCTGAGGAAGTCGTCGGAACCTGCGTCTTTCCGGAGGAACCCACATGCAGGTTTACGACCGTGCCCGTCTCTTCACAAGCCCGGAAGAATGGATCCCAACTTTGGTTGTAGATATTTGGGAAGCCGAGGCCTTCCGGATTTTCGCTGAAACTGACCGATCGGAAGCCGCGGGCGGCGTTCTTTCGGATTTCTTGCGCGGCGATCTCTGGATCTGCCAGCCAGGGCAGTTGGCATGGGATGTAACGCTCCGGCGCTGCGCCGCACCACTCTTCGAGCATCCAATCGTTGTAGGCGCGCAGGCATGCCAGTCCCAGTTCAGGGTCCCTCATCTTGGCGAACCGGGTGCCGGCGAAGCCCCAAACGATTGATCCGAAGCACAGCTGCGCCCAGACCCCGACGAGATCCATATCGCGAATGCGCGCCTCCGGGTCCCATACTCCTTGCCGGAATTCCTCAAATCTGCATGCCGCGAGCGACCATTCGCTGATAGGCCGTCCGGACGCGCCGTTGGACATGACTATCGGGACGCGTACGTCGTCGATGATCCACCACGGTGCACCGTCGTCCTGATCAACGCAGCGGGGCATGCGATCGGCGAACTTGCTCGCCAGGCGGTTCTCGAACAAATCTGCCGGCTCGAGGGCGTGGTCGTCGACCGAGATGATCGGACAGAACAGCGGCTCTGTGTCGGGCTCGTCGATGAATGACACCGAGGCGCCGCGACCGTACTCGCGGACCTTCTCTTCGAAGTACTTGTCAAGGCTCACCGTGTCGACCCTTCGTCGGATGTCTGGGGGCAGTACACCCATGATAGTAGATTTCTAGACTAAATTTACTAGATCCGTAGATCAATCTTCGCGTGCTCAGATCGAGCCTGCGGTTGTCAGTCAGCTCGTGCTCGACGCAGGCCAGTACTGGTCCTTAAGGATGCGCTTGTGCAGCTTCCCAGTTGGATGCCTCGGCAGCTCGGAACGGAAATCGACCGTCCGCGGGCATTTGAGATCAGTGAGCTGCGAGCGACAAAAGGCGATCAGTTCGGCTTCCAAATCGGAAGCTTCGGTACTCGTTGAGGGCATGACTTCCGGCTGGACGACCGCCTTGACCTCCTCTCCAAATTCTTCATTCGGCACCCCGAAGACCGCAACGTCGGCCACTTTGGCATGCGTGATGAGAACGTTCTCGGCTTCCTGCGGATATATGTTGACTCCGCCAGAGATAATGGTGAAGGCCGTTCGGTCGGTGAGGAAGAGGTAACCATCGGCGTCCACGTGTCCGACGTCGCCGATCGTTGTCCAGCCCCGGAAGTGTTGCGCTTCAAGCGTTTTCGACTCGTCGTTATGGTATGCGAACGGCGCGCCACCTTCGAAGAAGACAGTACCCGTCTCACCAACTCCCAGTTCGGATCCGTCCTCCCCCACAACGTGAATCACGCAACCAAGCGGACGACCGACAGTGCCTGGGTGCGTTAACCACTCCGCACAGCTGGCGAAAGTGAAACCGTTACCCTCCGTACCGGAGTAATACTCGTGCACAATCGGCCCGAGCCACTCGATGATCTGTTTCTTGATGGCAACAGGGCACGGCGCCGACGCGTGCACGACACTTCGCAGCGACGAAACGTCGTAGCTACGCCGCGTCTGATCGTCGAGTTTGAGCAACCTGACGAACATGGTGGGGACCACCTGACTGTGGGTGACGTGGTAGCGCTCGACGAGCGCCAGGTAATCCTCCGCGTCGAATCGGTCCATGATGATTGCGGTTCCCCCGAAGCCTGTGACCGCGAGGCAGAACCGCAGCGGGGCCGAATGGTAGAGCGGCGCCGGCGAGAGATACACGCAATCCGGTCCAGCGCCCAGAAGTTTGGTCAGCAATCGCGTGGTCGCCCGTGCCGACTTCGTGCCCTTCTCGAGCGGCTCTGCAGTGAAGTTTCGGTTCACGCCCTTTGGTTTGCCGGTGGTACCCGATGAGTAGAACATGTCGATACCGGCGATCCGATTGGCGAGCGGCTCGGGCGTCTGAGCTGCGGTCGCTTCGTCGTAGGACTGGTATCCCGGTACATTTTCGTCCAGCATCAACCTCAGCCGCACCCGCGGTGTCAACTCGATGATGTCGACTGCGTTTTGCGCCAACGCCGACGAGGTGATGAAGACTGTGGCGCCGCAGTCGTTCACTAAGTACGCCAGTTCCTGCGCGGTCGTGCGCGAGGAGCAGGCGGTGAACACCGCTCCTGCATAGATACAACCCCACGCCACCTCAAGCAGTCGCGGATGGTTCTCCAAGCAGAAGGCGACGTGCATGCCTGGCTCGACACCTGCGTCTCGTAGGACGCGGGACAACCTATTCGCGGCCGCGTCCAGCTGGGCATAGGTGGTGACCGCGCCAGTCGACGCCATTACGAACGCGGCTTTGTCCGGCTGGTCTAGGGCCGGTGCGCCGGGATACATAGTTGGCCAGTCAGACATCGCACCTCGCGATCTTCTCCGTAGATCCGCCAGACCAGTTAGGTCTCATTTGGTAGAACTCCCGCCTCGCGCAGCGCCGTGATTTTTTCGATCGGGTAGCCGATAAGGTCGGCGAGGATCTCCTGGCTGTGCTGTCCCAGCATCGGTGCGGCGAGCCGAATCCCGTTGGGACCGTTGGTCAAATGCCAAGGCACGCCGGGTAGTGTCATCGCGCCGGTTACCGGGTGCAGCGGAGATTCCAGCATATCGAGAGCCTCGAGTTGTGGGTCACCCCTCCAAAGGTCCAGCGGTGAGAGCGATGGGAAGGACGCCACCCCGACAGCCTGAAGCAGGGCAGAGGTGTGCCACCGATTTCTGTGTTGAGTCCATCCCGCCAACAGCCGATCGAGTTCGTCCTCATTCTCGTGCCGCGCGTCACGGGTCGCGAACCGTTCATCCTTAGCGAGGGCAGGATCAACAACCGAGCACAGCGATTGCCATTCGTCTTCAGTGGTGCAGATGATGGTCACCCAGCGGTCCGTTCCCGCAGCCGGATAGCATCCGCACGGCGCCCACTGGGGGTCGCGATTGGCGCGGGGGGCTGGCTGTGTGTCGGCGGCCAAATACTCCATCCAAATCTCGCCTACGGTCGCTGTAACAGCCTCGACCATGGCCACATCCAATACAGCACTCGTGCCGTGGTTTTGCCGTGCGACTAGTGCGCTGACGATGGCCCACGCGGCGGCGAGGCCGGTAGCAGGGTCACCGATCGCTAGACCTGGCTCTTTGACATCGCCGGGGCCGTAACCATTTGCGCAGTCAAGCCCCGCAAGGGCCGCGGCGGCCGGTCCATATGCCTTATAGCGGGCTTTCGGACCTGACTGTCCGTATCCCGAGAGGGAGGCGATTATCACCGCCGGGTTCACCGAGCGGAGGTCGGCTACGCCGAGGCCCAAATGCTGCATTACTCCGACGCTGAAGTTGTCAACGACGACGTCGCAGTGCCGTACTAAGTCGAGCACCACCTTGCGTGCTTCTGGACGATTCAGGTCGATCGCCAAGCTACGCTTATCGGTGTTATACATCTGGAAAACTCCGGATGTATCTAACGTTTGCACGACGCCCTTGGGGCGTAACGGCGACCGACGGTAGAAATCCGGCCTTTCCGGCGACTCAATCTTGATGACGTCGGCTCCGAGGTGGGCGAGCTGCTGTGTGCAGTACGGGCCGGCCCACACCCAGGTGAAGTCACAGACTCGCACGCCCTCCAGCGGACGGCGCGGTCCGGCCAGGGCTTCCGGGTCGAAAGCCTCGTTTTTCCTAGAGCGGGACAACCAGCCTTGACCATCGTGCTCCCACTTCTCAGGCGCCGCCCGGCGCAGGCCCCACCACGGCTGGTCGAATTTGCACAGGCGCCCCGGTAGGGTCAGCCCGTCCGGAGTGGTGGCGAAAAAACCGCGCGCGTTGAGGTGAGGATCCTGCGCGAGCTGGGGCATGGTGTACACAGGGCTTAGGCAAACTCCGAGCTGTTGGGCCGCGTCGCATACCTCCTCGACTTTCTGGGTACTGAACCACTCCTCGAGGTAGTGGTCGATGAGGTCGGCGTTTTCCCGTCGCCCGGGTGCGGTATCGAAGATCTCCAGCTGAGCCCAGTCGGGATCCCCCATCACCGACCGAAACGCACGCCACTGCTCTTCCTCTACGCAGAGGAGTTGGATCAACCCGTCTTGACATTGATAGATGCCCCAAGGAATGACCGACTTCGTCCCCAGCCGCGTGGCATCCTTGCCCAAGAACGTCGCCTTGACCGGGGCGAACTCCGTGATCTTGGCGCCGGCCGCGAACAGTGAAAAGTCGATGAATTCGCCGAAGCCCGAATTGCGCGAACGGTAATGCGCCGCTAGTGCCACCGCGGCCGCCGACGTCGATAGGTTGATCATCGCCTGATGGCCCGGTGCCTTCAGCGGCGGCAACTCGACCTGCGTGGCACCAGCCGGCGACAAAAAGCCCCAGCTGGATCCGTGAATGATTGTGATCTCTTCCGCACGGTAGGCCGCGTACGGCCCACGATTGCCCCATGCCGTGATGGCGCAGACGACGATGTCTGGAGCGAGATCGCGCAGAGTCTCGTATGCGAGACCTGCCGCAACCGCCGAACCGTTGTCTAGGCCATGAAGAACGACATCAGCATCGATGGCCAGGGCTCGCAGTTGCTCCGCCGATCCGCGCCGAACGGAGCGCTTGTTCGTATTGAGCCAACGGTGAACGTCGAATGGCCGCTCACGCACTAGGTCTGTTTCACCCTCAGCACGGATGACGTCAGCCCCCAGGTCGGCGAAGAGCTTCGCGGCCCAGGCCACCGCGATGCTGCCTGCGACCTCGAGGACCCGAACGCCGGCGAGACCTCCGGGGCTCTCGGCCTCCATCGGCATCCTCCAAGCTGGTCGATAGCGCACGCCCTGCGGGCCCCTCCTGCGGCCGCGAGCTAAATGTCTCACATTAAATAGTTGATTACAAGACTATCATCACTTTTGGGCTCGCCGCCCGGGTGGAGGGCGCCGCGGATGACGGGTTTGCCCGACCTCAACGAATTGAAGTCCAACGGGCGTCGACACGGACCCGATTCTGCGAACCTGGCTCATGATTTCGCCGACTGAGAGTTGACGTCGCGCTCATGTCTGACAGCAGGCGATGTCTGGGGCTGATTTCCGTTCTCCAAACCGGCGAAATGCAGCGAAGTTTCGTGTGATGCAGGCGTGGGGCGTTCGGCCGCCACTCACAGCGCGGCGACGCGACCGCCATCCACCGAGAGCACGACACCGGTGATGGCCTTGGCGGCGTCACTTAACAAGTAGCAGATGGCATTTGCGACGTCAGCAGCCTCGTTGGGGCGTCGCAGGGGGTTGGCATCGCCTAGATCCTCGAACATCGACCCCAAATGGGCCGTTGCCGGGGTCCGGGTGGGACCGACCGCCACCGCGTTGACTCGCACACCGGCAGGGCCGAATTCCACAGCCCACGCGCGGGTCAGAGCGTCGATCGCAGCCTTGCTTGCACCGTAGGCAGCGGTTCCTGCGCCGCCACGCAGGGACGCCATGCTGGAAACGTTGACGATGCTCCCCCGCCCCCGCTTGGCCATCTTCGGGGCCAGCGCAGCGGTTAGAAAGAAGGCGCTCTTGACATTGACAGCGAACATGGCGTCAAACTCCGCCTCACTGGTCTGAGCGGTCGTGCGCAAGTCCCACAAGCCTGCATTGTTCACCAGCATGTCGACCACTTCGACATGGGCAGCGAGTTGCCGCACGTCATCCATATCAGCGAGATCCGCGCGCACGAAGTGCGCCTGGCCGCCAGCGGCGGCAATTTCGTTGACCACGGCGTTGCCCCGCTTCGCGTCGCGGCCCGTGATGACCACACTGGCGCCGGCGCGGGCAAGTGTCACCGCCGAAGAGTGCCCGATGCCCGACGTCGCGCCGGTGATGAGCGCTGTGCGTCCAATGATGCCGGGGTCCTCCATCGGTGCCTCTTTCAGAGCGAATGTGTGATTGCATCGAGCAGTTGCGCCTAGGTTGCTGGCGATCGGGATTTCAGCGCGTCAGGCCCTACGCCAGCAAACCCAACTAGGTGCGAAGCCTTGCCGTCCGCAAACGTCCCGCCCAGGTTGAGCACGGGCCGAGGGCCGTGGCGGCCAGGAGTAAATACTCTCACACTTGATAGTTTGCAACAAGAGTATCTCGGCTGGGGAGCGGCCGGACCCGCGTCCGGCATGAGCTCGGCGCACGGCATCGAGCCTCCGGCGCCAGGCCCGGCCTCAGCGGTCAGAACGGTGGCCGCAAAGCGGTGCTGATGGGCCCTTCCGTGTCACTGACAATCACCAGCCGCAAAGTGCCGTCCGCTCCGGCCGATACCTGAATTGGGACCGCGACCTCGATGACATCCACTGCTTTTGCGCCAGTAGGTCCCAGCTTGCTCGCCGCCCGGAATAGTGCCTCTTCGAGTGCCGCTCGACCCCATTGCTCTGGAGATACGTCCTTCGACATCAAGCCACCCCGGACATTTCGCAGGCATCGAGGGCATCGAGATCAACGATCGCCGAACCGATTCGCTTCAGCATGAGCGTTGACATCTCTAACGGCTGCATATCGGGCATCGTGGTGGTGGGTACGAGGGTGGGCGTCCAAGACAGCAAGGCGTTAACCAAATACCGGCGGTAATCGCACCACGCCGAGTCGACCGCGATTCGCATGCCTGAGCGAGATTGCACGACGTCGAGGTAACGGTCGAAGAGGTCCCGTTCCCACGCTCGCCTGTCATCGACTGCCAGCAGAGTGGAGAAAGCATAAGCCACATCGCGGGCCCAATGCCCTACGCTCACACACTGCCAATCTGCAAGACCAATTCGTCCGCTAGCGGTTTCATACCAGTTGCCGAGATGAACGTCGGAGTGGATGACGGTTTGCGCCCGACCGGCATCGACTCTGACATTGCGCAGCACGGCCGGCCAGATTCGGTCTCGCTCAGCAAGCAAGGTGGTGGGGAGCAGGTCTCCGCAGCGGTCCAGGGCGGTCTCATGGGCATTCAACAGACCGTTTTGATCGCCGCGGGTGATTCGTCCGCCGTATACCGGTAGCCACGAAAATTTCCCTGCGGCCACTTCCGCGGCCAGGCTGCCGTGCAGCACACCGAGGGTATCCGCCACTTGGTCGGCCTGCCGGCGGTCGATCGTTGTAGTCCAATCGAAGAAGACGGCACCGCTCTCGGCCACCAAGTCGACAAAGAGCTCGATCATGCGACCGGTGGCGCGATCTACCGCCCCGTAAGCCAGTGTCGGTGTCTCGATGTCGAGATGTGCTTTTTGGCGCAAGAATTCGGATTCCGCTCGGGCGATCTCAGCGCTTGAGGCTAGTCGAGTCAGCCAGGTGGGCGACGACTTCGCGAACAGGTGCACTGGAAGACCGGCGTCGACCCCTGCAGCGTTGTATTCGACCGTGATTTTCCGCCGGATCGAGGATCCCTCGTGACCGCCGTCAACAATGACGTTGGTGACGGCGGCGCCAGGCACCTGGCTGCAGATGTTTGCGGTCAACCACGCCGACGTCATTGCTTCGGCACGCCAGGGTACGTCGGAGCCGTCTCGGGGGCGAGGGTCGGTCAAGGCGTCGAAGAGCGCGTTGGCAGCATATCTGCTGCGGGTGCGAAGGAGATGCTTCGTAGCGGTCACGGAGTTAGTCACTGGACGGGAGCACCTTGTGCTCGCGCAAGCCCAGCACGACGCCGTCGACGCCGGGCACGCCTTCACCTGCTTTAGTGCACAACAACTCCAGCTCTCCTGCAGCATCGCCATAGCGTCTGCCCATCACTGCCCCGCCGCCATGCCCGTCCTGCACACCGCCGGGAGCCCTTGAATCGGATTTCTCGCTGAGCGCGGGGGCTCCGCCGACGGTCAAATTCACCTCGGTCTTCGGAGCTTTGACGACAATCAGTTCGGTGTCACACACACCACTGAAGATTCTTGTTCCTGGCCGGAGGTTCAACGGCATGTCAATGTTCCTAACGCTAGTTGTTACTTGAGTCCATGGCCCGCGCGGACAGACGGCCGTCGAGGAAATCGGCGAGGACGACTCGACGCAGCATCTTGCCCGTTTCGGTGTAGGGCAACTCTTCGCAGAACGCCACGTGATCGGGCGTCTTAGATCCGCGCAGCCGAGCGCGAACCCACTCCTGGAGCTCGCTTTCAGCGACAGCCGAACCTTCACGGGCTACGACTGCCACGGCAATTCGATTGCCCCACTCGTCATCTGGCAATCCGACGGCGCACGCCGCCTGCACGTGTGGATGAGCTAATAACACTTCTTCTATCTCCGCGGGGGCAATGTTTTCCCCACCCCGGATGATTGTGTCGTCGGCGCGTCCTTCGATGTAGAGATAACCGTCGGCGTCCATCCAGCCCCGATCTCTGGTGCAAAACCAGCCCCCCGTATCGAGTAATGTTGCCGCACCGGCATATTCACCTGCGATCTGCGGACCGCGCAGGTAGATCATCCCGACCGCCTCCTCGGGTAAGACAGTCCCGTCCTCGTCGCGAATCTCGACGTCAATGGTCGGCAGCACCTTGCCTGCGGACTGCAATCTTCGTTGCACCGCCTGGTCATCAGACTCCAAGGCTGCTAGATGATCCTCTGGTCCCAGGACCGCGATCGTCGAAGCCGTTTCCGTCAATCCGTAGGCGTTGACAAACCCAGTGTTCGGGAAAGCCTTGATGGCGTCTCGCAACACCCGCTCCGATAACCGCGCGCCGCCATAGGACAGCGAGCGAAGCGTCGGAACATCGGCCATACTTCCCGCCAACTCTTCGACGATTCGGGTGAGCATTGTGGGGACCACCATGGCGTTGGTCGCCGCCTCCCGGCGCACGGTATCCAGCCAGGTCGCCGCCGAAAACGTGTTGAGGTAAATCAATCTCCTTCCTGCGTAAAGGTTGGAGAGGGTATTCGCCACCCCGGCAATGTGGTAAGGCGGAACCGACACCAGAACGGCCTCCGCCGGATCTGCGCCGGCGAATTCCACCGCGCCGATTAGGTACGCCATCAAATGGCGGTGCCTGAGCAGCGCCGCCTTGGGCTCCGAGGTGGTGCCGCTGGTATAGAGAACAACCGCTACGTCACCGTCGTCGAAGTCGTCAGCCAGCGACATCTCGGCCCGCGCGCCGGTCAACCCGGCTAGCCAATCGTCGACATTTGTCGCGCCCACACTGGTGATGCGCGATGCCGTGGACTTGTCCGCGAGCACCAGTGCGCCGCTTTGCCGGGACACCAACGCGTTCAGTTGCTCATCGGTCAACCGGTAGTTCAGTGGGATGTAAGGGACACCCGCGCATGCGGCCGACAACAGTGGGACAGGCAAGAAGGGGTGGTTTTCTCCGGCATATACCACTGCCGTTCGGCCGCCGAGAGAGGCCGAACCGGCCCGGGCGAGCTGTCCGATATCTGCACCGGTGAGTCGTCGCTCACCGCCAAGTAGCACTCGATCGGCGAAGGCAGACTCGATCATGTCCACCAATGACGCCAAATGCATGCGACACCCCTCTAAATTGATTACGGCCGATAGTCAGCTATATGCGGTTAACAGCGCATCAAGACGCGCGGCGGCGGCGTTGATAAGTGCGGACAGGTCCGCCGGAAAGTCGCTCGTATCGATGAGCGCTTGCGCAGACACGGCGAATCGTGCTTTCCCGTGGGAGATCGTCGCCTGCCACGGACCCTCGGCGCCCTCTGCGCGGCGCAATTCAGTCAACTCAACGTCGTCGTACATTGTGACGTTGAGATCGGCAGCACAGTGTGGTCGGAGCGCATCTTCGAAGGTCCGCGGCGACAGGGTCGGTGGCTCGTGCCGAACCAGAAAGGGCCGCAAGACATCTAACACCCCGTGATGTTTGAGCGTCCGAATCGCTGCCCCATCGAGCGCTGCCGGCAAGTCTGGGTCGGGCCCCTGACCGGACTTGTGCCCGATCACCAAACTGTCCACCCCGAACCCACTGGCAATCTCGGCGACCGCGACGGCACCTGGGCCCCCGCCGGTAACCAAAAGCGAAACGTAGCTACGCATCTGTTAGAACACCGCGAGCGGATTGACCGGGCTGCCGGTAACTCCTTGGAAGCGGATTGGCGCCAGCATGAACTGAAACTCCCATCTCTGGCGCTGCTCGCAGGCTGCCGCGAGATCTTCGAGCTGGCAGTTATCCAACAACCAAAGACCCATCGCGACGAGGCCGATCATATGAATCGGCATATGGAGTTCGCGATAACCGGTTGGCGACGCATCATTTGTGACGTCCGAGCCCACGATCGCAAGACCTCGCTCGTGCATCCATGGCAGACAGGCAGCCTGGAAGCCGGAGCGGGGCTTGTTCGCGTTGTATTCCTTCTTCTCGGCGATACGCGCCGCACCCTCACCGGTCCGCACCAGCAACACATCCCCAGGCTCCAGGCGTACACCGGCCGCTTCTTCGGCGGCTTCCAGATCCTCCGGATAGATGTGGTCGTCGGCATCGAGGACGTCGGTGCCGCGCAACTTCGCGATGTCAAGCAGAACCCCGCGGCTCGTCACACCGTTGGCCACGGCCAGAACGTCGTGCTTCAACGCCCCGTGCCTGTCCGACACCAACGACGCCGGCACGCCGTTGTACATCTGGCCGTTCCAGAACACGTGGGCGAGGGAGTCAAGGTGCGTGATATCGAGCCCGTGGAAGACCATGCCGATGTATTCCTGCGCGCCACCAGCTCGGCCAGGCCCCAATAGTCCGCGCCGGCCTTCGTCTTCCAGTCCGAGGCCGGTCGCGATCATGTAACGCTGCGACTCGACGATTGCGCCCGGTTGGCGTCCGGTTCGGATATCCCAACTGCAGGACACCGACTCACCGTCCTGCACGAGTTGTGCTGCTGCGACACGCTTCTCGGCGGTAATGTGATTGAGGGTGCCCAGCCGGTCGTCCTCGCCCCACCGACCCCAGTTCGACAGCGTGTCGAACCACTTCAGCATTTCCTCTTCTTCCGGCGCGTTGCGCAAACGACTTCCTTTCCACTCGCGCGACGTTCTGCAGTTCGAGCGTCGCAACTCTTGATATCGGACCTTGAGCTGGTTTCAGCCGAATTCCAAGCCTTCATACTCGTGCTCAGCGATTTCCTGGAGCCGCTTCATGTACTTTGGTCCGCCGCCGTTGTAAACGAGGTATCGAGTCGTGCCTGGCCCCCGCCCCTCGATGTTCGAGTTATAGCCCGTGAACCAGCTGCGCGTCGCGTTCCGCATCAGTACTTTCTGAAACATCTCAGCCACATGCTGCGACCAAGCATCTTCGGCTTCCTGGGTGGCCTCGAATCGCCGTATCCCTTTGGCCCACACGTACTCCAGCAGACCGCTCACCCAGTTGACACAGGTCTCAATCCCGCGCGGGAAGTTGGCAGATACCGACACGCTCTGCGGGCCGGCAAGCATGACCAGATTCGGGAAGCCGTGGACCAGCATGCCCATGAAGGTGCTGACATCAACGGCCCACTTGTCGCGAAGGGTCTGTCCCCCGACACCACGGATGTCGATCTTGTCGAAGGCGCCCGTCATCGCATCGAATCCTGTGGCATACACGATGATGTCGAATAGGTGCTCTTCGTTTTCGGTGCGAATGCCACTCTCCGTCACACGAACGATGGGGTCCTCGCTGATGTCTACCAAACGCACGTTGTCGCGGTTGTAGACCTCATAGTAATTGGTCTCCATCGGCAATCGTTGAACGCCAAAGCCGTGGTCGCGCGGTATGAGTTTCTCGGCAACCGACGGGTCCTTGACGCGCGCGCGAATGCGGTTGGCGATGTATTCCGAAAACTCGGCATTGGCCTTCTCGTCGGTGAAGATTTCTCGGAAGTTGCGCAGCCAAATCGAGAAGCCTGACATCTCGTATAACTTGTCCCAGAACTCGACTCGTTCCTCGTGGGAGAAGTTGTAGAAGCCGCGCCGGTCGGGTTCGTGCTCGAATCCGCCCGGGGTTCCCGAACAGATCGCAAAGATTTCGTCGTATCTGGCGCGGATATGGGCCATCTCTTCTTCTGAAATGGGTCCGTTGTGCAGGGGAGCCGCCCAGTTCGGGCGGCGCTGAAAGACGGTCAGCTGTCCGACCTTGTCTGCGATATCGGCGATGACCTGAATACCGGTCGCACCCGTGCCGATGACCGCCACCCGCTTCCCCTCAAGCGCCACCGGTTCCTTCGGCCAGTCATAGGTGTGGAAGGACTGCCCTTTGAACGTGTCGATGCCCGCGTAACGAGGAGCGGTCGGCACCGACAGTAGTCCGATGCCAGTGATCACAAATCTGGCGCTGATCGTGCGATTGTCAGAGGTTTCGAGCGTCCAGAAATCTCCCGCTTCGTGGAAGGACATCCGCTCCACCCTGCAGTTGAACTGCATGTGGCGACGGAGGTCGAACTTGTCGGCCACGAAGTTCAGGTAGCGAAGGTTCTCCGGCTGCGGCGAATAGCGTTCCTTCCAGTGCCACTCGTTCAGAAGCTCGCGGGAAAAGGAGTAACCGTAGGTGTAACTCTCCGAATCAAACCGACAGCCCGGATAACGGTTGTGGTACCAAGTTCCGCCTAGATCATCGGCCGCCTCCAGAACGGTCGCATTGATCCCCTGCTGGGTGAGCTTGTAGATCTGGTAGATCCCTGCCACTCCTGCGCCGATGATCACAACTTCGTAATCGAGGACAGTGCCTCCGCTGCTCACTACTCGGGCTCCTTCGGTCGCTACAGCAAAATGCTGGTTCATGCTGCGTAGTGGTGTGACACCGAGATACTCTAGTGCTAAACATTAGATTGTGCCAGCATTATCTCGGAGTCATCGTCGCTACGGCCCGCACCCCGGTTCCGCACGGCGCTGCACTCGGGTCATGTCGATGATTCGCAGATCACTGCCCAGCCACGACGATTTATAGGGTTCGCCAGAATCGCACCGCCATCGTCAACTACCGGCGCGTCGCGTAGACATGGAGTTAGTCATGACCAGAGATTTTCCTAGGGACCAGTGTGCTGTCGTCGGTATCGGCTCGACCGACTTTTCCCGGGAGTCAGGGCGAAGCACGCTGACCCTCGCGGTGCAGGCAGCTCTGGCCGCCGCCGAGGATGCGGGCATCGATCCGAAAGACGTCGACGGCATCATTAGCAGCGACGCAGACCTTGTCCGACATAATGACCTGGCAACCGCTCTTGGCGTCCACCAACTGACATATTGGGGACAAGCTGGTGCCGGCGGCGCTGCCCCGTCAGGAATGGTCGGCCAGGCTGTCGCCGCTGTAGTGTCGGGATTGGCGAGCACAGTGCTCGTTTTCCGAGCACTCAACGGCCGCTCTGGCCGCCGGTGGGGTCGAGGGCGGGCTTCACGTGCGTTTGTTGGGGGCAACGGTTCCCAAGACGAGTTCTTCATTCCCTACGGCTTGACTGCACCGGGTCAACTGTGGGCACTTCAGGCTCAGTATCACTTTGACAAGTACGGCACGACATCGGCCGATCTTGGCCGCATCGCCGTGGTGTGCCGTGAAAACGCCATGTCGAATCCTGCGGCGCAGATGCATGGACGCGAACTCACGCTTGCGATGCACCAAGAGTCGTGGGTGTTGTCAAGCCCGCTGAGACTCCTTGATTATTGCCTAGAAACTGATGGCGCCTGCGCCTTGATCATCACATCGACCGAGAGAGCGCGAGACCTTCCCGGCCATCCCGTGCTGATCCGTGCTGTGGCGCAGGGAGCTGGCGCGAACGTACAAGGGGGTCTTTTCTACCCATCGATCTTGCGCGCCGACCTCGACGATCAACCCTCGGTCAGCTTGAGTCGAACCTTATATGCGCGAGCGGGACTCGGCCCTCACGAGATCGACGTCGCGCAGTTTTATGACTGTTTCACCATCACGGTCCTCGTGCAGCTGGAGCAGTACGGCTTCTGCAAGCGTGGTGAGGCAGCCTCGTTCATTGCCAACGGCGGGATCGGGCGCGATGGAGTGTTACCGATCAATACCGCCGGCGGTCATCTCTCAGAAGGATATATCCACGGCATGAATCATCTAGTTGAGGGCGTTCGTCAGCTTCGCGGGAACTCGACGAATCCGGTTGCGTCGGCCGAGACATGCCTTGTCACGTCTGGCCTGCCGGTGGCGTCGAGCGCTCTCATCCTGACAAAGGACCGTTGACATGAACCGGCCCCTCCCCGTCACGGACGACCCCGACAGCGGCGGCTTTTTCTCCGCCGCGGCGCGCAGCGCGATCGCTGTATGTGAGTGCACACAATGCGGCCACACCGTTCATTTGCCGCGTGCTCTATGCGATGTTTGCTATGCAGCGACCACGTGGCGGGATGTGACACCGCATGCGCGACTGATCTGCCAGACAGTCGTGGAGATGCAAATCCACCCGGCTTTTGCGGTGCCGTACACCGTGGTGCTAGTAGAGCTCGACGACGCTCCGACGGTGCGACTGATTGGACGTTTGGACGGCAGACACCACCTGCCGCCGGGCACGCCGATGCGCGCCGTCTTCGAAGCAGTGGGCGACGTGGTTGTCCCAAATTGGGTCCCCGCGGCGCCGTAACGTCAGGAGCCAAAATCAGCCGCGGCGAGCGGATCAGGCGTTGGTGGCCCCGTCGAGAAGGAGGCCCGCGTAACGGTAGCGGTGTGCCGCTGGAGTTCCCAGCAGTACTTCGAGGACCTTCGCGCGCCGGAAGTAAAGGTGTGCGTCATGCTCCCAGGTGAACCCAATTCCGCCGAAGATGTGCAGGGATTCTCGGGCGACGAGCATCGCCGCCTCGCCGCAGCGCGCTTTCGCGTCACTGGCGGCAATGCTGAGGGCCACCGCGTTACGGTGCCCGGGGTCGCCGAGGTAACAGTCAGCGGCCGCGGTGGCTAGATCCAGGCTGGAACGCGCTAGTTCGAGCGCCATTAGCAAGTCGACGAGTTGATGCTTGATAGCTTGAAATTGCCCAATCGGGCGGCCGAACTGAATGCGTTCCTTTGCCCAGGCGGTAGCACAATCGTGTCGCTGCTGGGCGATACCGACTTGCTCCGCGGCGATGAGAACGAGTGAAATGTCCAGGGCGGGTTGCAGATCCACATCAGCGCCCATCACCGTTGCGGTTGCGTCGGTCATTGTGATGGATGCGAAGCCGCGGGTGAGATCAATTCCTCTCATCCTCGCGCACGCGACGTTGGGTTGCTCGGCCTCAATGCAAACGGCGATGTTGGATTCTCCACACCGCACTGGTGCGAAGATAAGGTTTGCCTCGGACCCGTCCAGTACGAAATTGCACTGACCGCTGACCGTCACGTGCTCACCAACTTGTGCTGGACCAGATCCGACGAGAGTTGGCTTGAGGTCGAATGATTCCGGCTGGGGCCAAGCCACGGTTGCGGTGAGCTCACCGGTTGCCAATCGTTTCATCAACTCCGTCGCCGCCGGAGTGCGTAGGACACGAAGCAGACCCGTCGCCACGCCTAGCGACGAGAGCGCCGGCACCACCGCCAACGTCTGCGCCAGTTGCTCAAGAACGACCGCCACTTCCGCGACACCCGCCCCCGCTCCGCCATCGGGCTCGGGAATCAGCAATGCCGCTAGCCCCATCTGTTCGGTCAGAAGTGTCCAGAGCCGCGCGTCGCGGACGGGCTGACCTGCGTCGTCGATGAATGGCCGCGGGCCCGATTTGGCGGCGGCATGCACAGCTGTGGCCAGCGCAGAGCGTTCTTGAGCGTTAATACTCATCGGGGCACGTCCTCACGCTGACCGCGCGCGCCGGGCCACCGGAGAGGGGCCGCTACGTGTAGGCAACGCGATCGTCGCGGTTCCGGGCATCACGTCGACGCCCCGCTGGTTGCGAGCGAAGGTAGTGAGCTCCACGAGGTGCTCGCCGTCGTCGCCGATTGACTTACCGGTCACCTTGCCGCCAAGAACGACCACATCGGAAAGGTAAACGAAGCCTCGATATTCGGCGTTGGAGTCGCATATCCAACCGCTGTCACCACACCAGTGAGTCAGTAGCTGGATGTGCCAGCATTGGCGCTGAAATCCAACGTCATATTGGAACGCTACGCCCATCGCGTTGGCGGCTGCCTTGTTGTAGTGGACGGCGTAGATCGGCTCACTCGAGCCCATGACCGGGTCGCGGAACGACCATGCCGGGTGCGCTCGGTAATCTACGAGCGCCGCTGCATGAGCCTTCAACCGCGGTATCGGGGTGCCACCGCCGGCAATGAAGGCCACCTCATCGGTCAGGCCTATCGGGCCTTTCGTCAGCGTCTGCAGTGACTCGCCCACCTCGACGTCCTCCCAGAATCGGGATCGCGTACCGCGGGGCAACTCGCCCAGAGCCTGCTCTTCGACCGCCAGGATTTCACTTTCAGTCCACGGGTGGGGCAGGACCAAGGCGGACTTGTCGGAAGTGACTACGGCGTCCTTCGAGCGTGATCTCGCCGACGCGCGCTCGAAATTGACGACCTGCCAGTCAATCTCGGCCACAAGTTCGTCACGCTGATTTCGATAGCTGTTGACGAAGTGATCGGTCACCATGCGGCCGGCGAATTTACTGGGCCGGGGACCGCTGAAACCGTCGTAGCGGCACCTGGCGGTGACCTTGTCTCCCCAGTAGACAGGCTTATAGAAGTGCGCCTGAGTTGCGTTATGAAACGCACCCAGCCCAGGCCAACCGAACTGGATTCCCGAGAAGCATCCGATGACGAACGACGGTGGCGCAACCGGTGCTTTGTAGTCCGAGGCGGTGGCTTGTTCGGCGTCAACCCAGAGCGTGTTGATGTCGCCGATCCCGCCGGCGAATTTCGCTACCGCGATGCGGGTCGCTTCCTCGTTGTTCACTGAGTGATCGATGCGAAGTTCCACTCCGATCCGCGCCTTCATCGACTCCAGCATCTGCTCGTCGATTACGGCCTCGGGCATCCGCGCATGCTCAGACTTATCCCCGGTTGGTTGACCCGCCGTATCGGTCGTCGTCACTGAGCGCCCTTGTCCGGGTTGGCCGACCAGGTGTTGGCGCTGCCGGGTGTACCGGCGTTGGCCACGGCCTTCTCAAGCGCTTCGAGTGTCCACCGTCTGTCGGTCATCAACTTCCAGTTCGCGTCCTTGGCCCAGGGCTGAATGCGCTGCACCCGCGAACCGCCGACCAGGAACACCTCACCGGTTAAGTCGCAAACCGATGAGAGAAGATATCCCACGAATGGCGCTACGTTTGCCGGATCGAAGCGATCGAACTCCCCGTTCTTGGCTGCGAGTGAATCGCCGAATGCGTTCTCAGTGAGCCGTGTTCGCGCCTGCGGCAGGATTGCGTTCACCCGGACGCCGTAGCGACGGAGTTCCTTACTTGCTACCTGGCTCAACGTCGCGACTGCCGATTTCGCAGCTGCATAATTTGCCTGCCCCGGATTGCCGAAGACACCCGACTCACTACTGGTGTTCACCACGGACGCGGACACGGGCTCGCCGGCCTTGCTTTGCTCCCGCCAATAACCAGCCGCTTCGCGCGTCATGAGGAAGGCTCCTCGGAGGTTCACTCGAAGCACGAGGTCCCAGTCGTCGTCACTAAGATTGACCAGCACGCGGTCGCGCAGAATGCCGGCGTTGTTGACCAGTCCGTCGAGGCGGCCGAAGGCCTCGAGCGCGGCGTCGACAATCCGCTTTGCACCGGCCGCGTCAGCGACGTCGTCGCCGTTGGCCACGGCTTCGCCGCCGGCGGCCTTGATTTCATCTACAACCTCTTGGGCTGGCCCCGCGGAGGCGCCGCTGCCGTCGTGCGCTCCCCCGAGATCGTTGACCAGAACGCGCGCGCCCTCGCGCGCGAAAAGCAGTGCGTGTTCGCGGCCGATACCGCGCGCTGCACCCGTGATGATCACGGCTTTGCCGTCAAGATATCCCATTGTTCATCCCTGCTTTCAGTCCTATCTGGTCGGTCGTTGGAGGGGGTGGTCCCGGGTGCAACGTCTTGCCTTAGGGCCTGTCTTTGGGCAGTCCAAGGGCCCGCTCGGCCACCGTGTTCCGGTGGATCTCATCGGTGCCGCCGCCGATCCGCATCCCCGGCACGCTGAGGACCAATTCAGACCACGCAAACGACTGCGGGTCTCCGGTATCGGCAACAAGTTTGGGACCCAGCACGGCGCTGACCAGGTCGCTCAACAATTGCAAGTTGGCTGTGAGTGCGAGCTTGCCCAGTGACATCTCCGGCCCCGGAGCTCCGTTTTCCCTCAGGTTCGCTTCGGCACGGACTCGCATAGCTTTGGCACCGACTACCCCCGAATACAGGCGCGCAAATGCGTCGATGACCGAGGGGTCGTTCTGCCGGCCTAGGGCAGTGATCCAGGCAGCAAGATCATGCATCCGGAACAGACCGCTGCCGCCGCTGGAACTGCCGCCGATCGCGCTTCGCTCGAACATGAGCATTGCGATCGCCACCGACCAGCCCTCGCCCACGTTTCCCAGTCGGCACGAATCGCCCACACCGACATCTACGAGGAACACTTCGTTGAAATCGGCGGCGCCGGTGATCTGACGTAACGGTCGCACGTCAACTCCTGGCGCATGCATATCGATGACGAACGCGGTGAGATTACGATGCCGCGGACCGTCAGCGGTGCGAGTCAGTGCAATGCCGATATCCGAGTAGTGGGCACCTGAGGTCCAAACCTTCTGGCCGTTGATCGTCCACTGACCGCCGTCCACGCTCGACTCTGCGCGCGTACGGACGGCGGCCAGATCAGAACCCGCGCTTGGCTCGCTGAACAGTTGGCAGCCGACGATGTCTGCGCGGCGAAGGCCCCGCAGATAACGTTTTCGTGCACTCTCTGATCCGAATCGAGCGAGCGTCGGGGCCACCATTCCAAGGCTCACCGACAGTGGCCCCTTCGAAGGAATCGTGTATTCGCGTTCGACGGCGGCGAAGGCCCGTTCGTAGTTGGGCGGCAGTTCTGCGCCGCCGTACTCGGCGGGGCCGGTGATCCACCCGAATCCGGCGTCAAAGGCCGCGCGTTGGTACTCAATTGCCGCGGAGATCTCCTCGTCGGTAGAGCCGGCAAACAACGCGTACCGCGACTTGGCGCTGGCTTGCGGCGTACGCGCTCGCTGTACGCCCACGGTCTGTAAGAACGATCGTGCGGACGTGACGAATTCCTCAAGCGGCGGCGGAACCGAGGCACTCACCTGATCTCCAAATAGTCCAGTTAACTACATATTAGTATTAGACTATTCGAAAGGCAGCGTCAATTCGCGCCTGACCGACACCCCAACCCGACCGAGATCGATGAGGTTTGATGACGAACCACCGCACACGCCGCCCCTGCGACCGGGCGGCCACCCGCATCAGTCGCCGTCCGCGGCACATGTTCTGACATGCAGCTTGGTTTACAACTACTGAGTGTCGCCCAAGGAGAGTCGCTGAACCCCGGACTCGCCTGCGGCGCCTTTGACGCAGTCATGTCCGAAGTCGGACAAGTCGAGATTCTCGGACTGCACTCCGTGTGGGTGCCCAACTTCTTCGGCATGGACGCTCTAACGTGCGTGGCGGTGCTGGCCCGAGAATACGAGCGGGTCGAGTTCGGTACATCGATCGTGCCGATCTACACCCGTCACCCGTTCGCCATGGCTCAGCAAGCCCTAACGGTTCAGGCGGCCGCGCACGGCCGATTTACGCTCGGACTCGGGTTATCTCACCGAAGGATCGTCGAGCAGGGATGGGGGCTGTTGTACGACCGGCCAGCAACAGCAATGCGCCGCTATCTGGGCGATCTTAAACGCTATCTGCCATGCAACACTGAGGAGTCCGCGTCGGCTGGTATCAAGCCGTATGTGCCTGGCGTCGCGCATCTGCCGGTCATGATTGCAGCGCTCGGACCTGTGATGACCGATATGGCAGGAGCCCATGCCGACGGAGCCATCTTGTCGTGCGTCGGATCGAAACACATTGCGACGGCTGTTGTTCCGCGCTTGAGTGCCGCCGCGAGGCGGGCCAACCGTGAGGCACCGCGTGTGGTCTCGTTATTGCCCGTGGTCGTCACCGCAGATGAGCAGGCGGCTCGTACCCTCATCGCGGAGATCTTTGAACCGATCGAGCAACTGCCCGCCTACTGCAATTCTCTTGAGGCTCAAGGTGTCTCGCACGTCGCCGATATCGCTTTGGTCGGCACTAGGCAACAGGTCATTGCCGGGCTGTGGCAGCTAGCGGAGGCCGGCGTGACAGATCTAGCGGCAATGGTAATCGGCATCGACGCCGAGCGAATGAACACGCTCACTTTGTTGGCCGAAGTGGCCGACGAATTAGCGCTTCTTGGGTAGCAGTTCGGGCTGACGGCCAGCAGCCCACGGGACCTCGCAGGGCTTCGCGTCCGAATGCTGCTGGAGGTACGCCGCCCTCACCGCCTTTTTGTCCAGCTTCTCCCCGACCAGAGTAGGCATGGGGGTCTCGCCGATCTGCCACCTAGTGGGAATCTCGAAATAGGCTAGCGATTCAGCACAATAGCGTGAGAGTTGTCTTTCACTGACGGGTTGTCCCCGCCGGTGGGTAACTCGTGCGGCAAGCTCTTCGCCGAGATCGTCGTGAGGCACCCCGAACACCGCGGCCTCGATCACCGAAGGGTGACTCATCAAACGCCTTTCGACATGTGCGCAGGCAATGTTCTCGCCGCCGCGGATGACGATGTCCTTGCTTCGCCCGTCCAGGTACAAGTAGCCCTCATCGTCGAGATGTCCCAGATCGCCGGTGTGCAACCATCCGTCCGCATCGATTGTGCCGTCGTCGATGCCGACGTAGCGAAGCATCACGGTGGGGGCGCGGGCCAGAATCTCACCGCAGCCGTTTTCGTCGGGATCTTCGATTCGCAGCTCGACCACCGGATACGGCCTACCCACCGTGCCGGGCCGGTCCCGTAAGTCGGTGTTGGCGGCCAACGTCATGAACCCGCCGGTTTCTGTCATACCCCAGGTGTTGGCAAGTCCGCGCTGGCGGAGCTGGGGAAGCTTCCGTGCCATGCGCTCCAGCAGCGCGGCAGGCAGTGGGGCTCCCCCTAACGGAAACGACCGGAGGCTGCCGAGGTCATAAGCGTCGAAGTCGGGGTGCTCAAGGATCCGCAGCGCCATGGTCGGTACTCCACCCCACGTTTGCACGCGCTCGTCTTGGATCAAGCGGAGTATCTCCGCGGCATCGAATCGGCCCGCGGTGAGGACCAGCTTGCCGCCCGTGATAAGGCTCGTCAACGTGTTCGACACTCCCCCGATGTGGAACAGGGGCGTACACACGAGTGCGACCGGTTGTGGACGCTGCGGATCGAGCTTGTGGGGCAGTCGGTGTGAACGCAACAACAGATTGTGCTGATTGGTTATCACCGAGCGCGCCGACAACTCGACCGCTTTCGGCGGACCCGAGCTGCCTGAGGTGAACAGAATCAGCGCAGGTTTATCGACGTCGATGTCGGTTGTCGATGGGGCACAGGGTGATTCAGCGCTGCCCCAGCACCGGCTCAGAGAAGAAATCGCTGCGGACCGAACGGGCGCGTCAACGAAATCCGGAGCGTCTGACAGGCAAAGCGTCGGAGCGGTAATCGTTACTGCGTGTTGCAATTCCGCGTCGCTCCACCAGCGGTTCGCGTAAACCGGCACCGCGCCAAGCCACCACGCAGCCCACGTCGCCAAGATGAACTCCGGACGGTTGAAGCTATGCAACAAAACACGTTCACCCGGGCCAACGGCCCACCGGGAGAACAAATCAGCAGCGGCGGGAACGGCGGAACGGAATGCTTCATGAGTGATCCGAAAGCCGTCCTGCACCAGATAGTCGCGACTTCCCCACTCCCGGGGCATGCCAAGCAGTTGGTGTAACGAATTAGGCGATGGCTCGTAAACGAAGCCAGATCGACCCGCGTACGCTCCTTCGACGACTGTCTCCCCCCAGTGCTGCGCGCTGCCGTCGTCAGGGGTGACTCCCACGATAAGTGTCTCCTCCGTATGTACCGACTTTCACGTGGTCTTCGAAAACTCCGCCGTAGCAATGCCATCCGATCGCTGCCGAACGCGATGCCCTCACGAGTCGTCGCATCGCTGGGCCAGTGAGCCGGGTCTATCCTGCTGTCTAAGACGGCTCGGTCGCCAGACCTGTTACAACGACGTCGGTGGCAAGCATGCCATCGGCCGCCGGGACCGGCCGTACCCACGAAAGCCAGTCGGCGAGAACCTCGGCCGTGTCCTCGCCCGGTATTCTCGGTGCGCTTGGAACCGGTGCCGGCGTCCGGCTGAACCGGGGAGCCGGTGACGGATGGCAAACACCCGCCACCTCAATGAAACCGTTGCGGGCCCGGGCGTGGCTTGAGTCGGCCACTTCTGCGGGGGCCAACACCGGCGAAACGCATGCATCCAATTCGGCGAACACCTCGGCCCATTCGGCGCGGCTGCGCCTTGCGAAGATATCTGCGAATCGCGCTCGCAGCTGGGGCCAGCCGGCGCGATCCATCTGATCAGGCAGATCTGGATCGTCGCGCAAGCCAAGTCCGATCAGTAACTGCTCATAAAATCGCGATTCCAAAGCACCCACGGCCATGTAGCCGCCATCAGCGGTTTGATATGTGTCATAAAACGGAGCGCCGCCGTCGACCAGGTTCGTCCCACGCCGGTCCGACCAGTGCCCTTCGGCACGCAAACCGTGCACAAACGCCATCATCAGGGCTGCGCCATCGACCATGGCGGCGTCGACCACTTGCCCAAGACCCGATCGCTGCCGTTCATGCAGGGCCGCAAGGATGCCGACCGCGAGCAGCATTCCGCCGCCGCCGAAATCTCCGACCAGGTTCAGCGGTGGGACCGGTCGCTGACCGTGACGCCCGATTGGTTCCAGTGCTCCCGCCACCGCGATGTAATTGATGTCGTGACCAGCGCGCATCGACAGCGGTCCAGTCTGGCCATACCCCGTCATACGCCCGTAGATGAGATGCGGGTTGGCAGCCAGCATTTCATCGGGGCCCAAACCGAGGCGCTCCATAACTCCCGGCCTGAAGCCTTCGATGAGAACATCTGCGGCAGACGAGAGTTGACGTACCACGGCGATCCCGTCGTCGGTTTTCAGGTCTGCGGTTACCGAGCGCCGACCGCGCATCAGGGGGTCACGAGTGCGCTTGGCCTCCCGGCCTTTTCTTGGTGGTCGATCCACGACTACGACGTCACCACCGAGGTCAGACAACAGCATGCAGGCAAAGGGAGCTGGTGCTGCGCTGGCGATTTCCAGCACGCGCAGACCCGCGAGCGGTCCTGACATCAGTTGACCTTCGCAGCAGTCTTGGTATTGCTTTCCAGAATGTGCACGGCGCACGCGGATGCCAGCCCAATCACGTGGGTCAGGCCGACCTTCGCTCCATCGATTTGGCGATCGCCCGCTTCTCCGCGCAGATGGGTCGCCACTTCGTACAAATTGGCGATTCCGGTGGCACCAATAGGATGGCCCTTGGACAGCAAACCACCGGAAACGTTGACCGGCATCTTGCCGTCACGCAACGGGGCGCCAGAGTCAATGAAGTCGCCCGCACCGCCCGCCTGGCACAGGCCGAGATTGTCATAGTGGATCAACTCAGCGGTGGCGAAGCAATCGTGCAACTCCACCAAGTCGAGGTCCTCCGGTCCCACACCAGCCTGCTCGTAAGCCTGGTCAGCAGCCATTCGAGTCAAAGTGTTGACGTCGGGCTGGACCTGGCCGCTTTCACTCCACGGATCCGAGGTCATGACCGACGCCGAAACCTTGATTGCGCGTCGGCGCACATCGGGGTCCAATGTCTGCAGCTTGGCGTCCGAAACCAGTACCACCGCAGCCGCGCCGTCACCTGTTGGGCAACACATCGGCAATGTGTTGGGATAGCTGATCATTTCGGCGCTCAGGATTTCTTCTAGGGTGAACGCCTTTCGATACTGTGCCAGCGGGTTGATCGTCGAGTGGGCGTGGTTTTTAACCGCTACCTTGGCGAACTGTTCGGCGGTAACGCCATGAGCCAGCGCATATTCGGTGCCCGCCTGCGCGAACACGCCTGGCATCAGCCCGGTTCCAAGCAGTCCCTCGGTCTTGAGTACCGCACCGTATCGGCCCTTCGGGGTGAATACGCGCTTGTCAGCGCCCGGCTTCGCGGCACCGCCGAGCATGCCCATCTTGCCCATCTTTTCGACGCCGACCGCCAGAGCAATGTCGCACTCGCCTGCCTTGATCCCGAGCATCGCCACGCGGACGGCGGTCGCTCCTGTCGCACACGCGTTGACCACGTTGTAGACGGGAATCCCCGTCTGGCCGATTTGTTTCTGGAGGCGTTGCCCGTTGTGGGAGTTCGCTTCATAGACGTTTCCCAAGGCGAGTAAGCCGACGTCGCTCATCGACTGTCCAGAGTCGACCAGCGCATCGAGGGCCGCGCGAGAAGCCAGGTCCAGCAGGTCGAGATCCGGGAATCGCCCGAACTTCGTCATCGCCGTTCCGATGATCCAGACACTTTCGCTCACGGTGCAGCCGCTCCCATCGGCTCGTAACCGAACGCCATTGCAACCGTTCCGTCGTCGTCTACACCGGCTTTGAAGGTGACCAGTCGAACTTTGGTGCCGGGGTGAAGATCACCCGAGCCGGTTGGGCCAACGAGATTGGCCTTGACGACCCCTCCTCCGACCAAATCGACAACCACCGATGTGAAAGGCCCCGACTTGGCGCCCCGTTGCACCACTGTGTAGGCACGGATCACACCTTCGTTGCTAAGCCGGCTAGCCGAGAACGTGGTAGCTGAGCATCGCGCACACGCGTTGCGGCGATCGAAGTAGAGCGCCCCGCACTGGTCGCATCGATGCGCCACCAAGTGAGGTTCATCGCCCAACCTCAGATAGTCAACGGCCGGAATGACGCTTGTCACCGTAACCTCCGCATTTTGTACCTAACTGCTTAGTGATCATTAGCTTAGTACTAGAGTATCCATACCACGAATACTTTCCACTACCTGAGGAGGCTTTGTGGGGACCCAGCCTGAACCGTTTGATCCCGCCGCGGTCGGACGTCGATCCGATCCGAAGCAGGTACGTTGGTCTGCCCGCGACTGCATGTTGTATGCGCTCGGGATCGGTGCGGGCACTCAGGACCTTGCGTTCACGACCAACAACACCAACGGCGTGCCGCAGCGGATGGCCCCCACGATGCCCGTGACGCTCGGAGTCGACTACAGCGTGCTTAGATACGCTGGTCGGTTCAGCTGGGCCGATGTATTGCACGCCGAACAGCGGCTCCAACTACTTGCTGCGATCCCCGTCGAGGGCCAGGCAGAAGCGGTCACCGAAATCATCGAAATGTGGGACAAGGGCAAGGCTGCGCTCGTCGTCGCCGAGACGACGGGGACGTCCCCGGTAGGAACTGTGCTTTGGCGTAGCGCGGCGAGCCTGTACATCAAGCATGCCGGAGGGTGGGGGGGCCAACGCGGTCCGTCCACTCCTGCAGCAGTAACGAGCCGACCGCACGCAGTCGCTAAGACCGTCGAGTATCGAACCCGGCCGGACCAAGCACTGATTTATCGGCTCTCCGGGGATTACAACCCCCTCCACTCCGATCCGTCGTTCGCCGCCCAAGCAGGGTTCGACCAGCCGATACTGCACGGACTGTGCACGTTTGGATACGCAGGTCGAGCCGTGCTCAATCTCGCGGCGCCTGACGCCAGGTTGAGGTCCATTTCGGCTCGCTTCAAGTCGCCGGTTTACCCTGGTGACACGCTTCGCGTGGACATGTGGGCAACCGAGGCCACGGCCATCGAATTCGTAGTTCGCGGACGTGACCAACAGGAAGTGCTGACGGGTGGCCTCGCGGAGTTCGACCGGGTCGGCGTTGCCAGCGCAGCAAAAGTTGCTGCGGGCACAACGACTCAATCTTGACCGTTGATCCCGTGGCTGCCCTTCAGCCCGGGTCGGCGGAGCGCGTGAAGGCCAGATAGAAAACCCGTGACATATAGAATCGAGTTATCGACAAAGTCCGAGGAGACACAATGACCCCAAGGCCTCCGACACCCGACAGAATCAGCGATCCGGTTGATTGGGCGAAGCACTACTGGGAGCAGCAGGGCCTGGATGGCGACGAGCAGCGCTTCCTCGCTCTGACCTCGCTTCTGCGCTACCAGCGCATCGTTACTGATGCCGTCGACACAGAGCTAAGGAAACACGGTCTCAATCTCACCGACTACCTCCTCCTTATGACGCTGCAGCTCTCTGAGACGGGCACTCGATTGATTTCCAGTCTCGCGCGCAATCTCCTCGTGCACGCTACGACGGCCACATTGGCGACGGACCGTCTGGAGGAGCGGGCCATGCTTGAACGCAGCCCACACCCGACCGATCGACGGGCGACGTGCATAACGATCACAGCGTTAGGCCGCGACACCGTCGACAAAGCCACCCGCGCGCTGACCGCCATCGATTTTGGTATGTCTGGCAGCACCGCGGAGGATGTCGCCCAACTGGGTGCTGCGCTGCACGCAATGCGTCGGTCAGCTGGCGACGCGTGAGGATATTACGGCGCCAGCCCGGTCTGACTTCGCACTTCGTATGACGAGGTTGGAGCACCGCCCGATAGCGTCCGCCTAACCGGCAGCCCCGGCGGCGGCCGTCGGCTACTCGGCATCGAGGGCAGCGGCCAGGAGTTCGGCGAGGTGGATGCCTCGGCGGCCGGCCAGATCAGTCAATTGCGTTCGGCAAGAATATCCATCGGCCAATACCACCGTTTCCGGATTTGCTGCTCGAACCGCCGGTAATAGCTGCTGTTCGGCCACCGCCACCGATACGTCGTAGTGTCCTCGTTCCACTCCGAAATTGCCCGCCAGTCCACAGCAGCTTCCTAGTCGCTGGACTCTGGCACCCGCCCTACGCAGCAGTTCAGCGTCCGGCTGCCAGCCCATCACCGCATGATGGTGGCAGTGGGGTTGTGCCACAGCGGTGACCGCGGTCAGCCTCGGAGGTTTCCAACCGTGTTCGGTGAGCAGTTCGGCAAGCGTGCGGACAGAGCGGGCGACCGACGTCGCGGCTTCGGTCGCCAGCAATTCCATTGCGTCCGAACGCAATACCCCCGTGCACGAGGGCTCCAGGCCGACTATAGGGATGCCAGCTTCCACATAATCCACGAGCGCCTCAACTGTGCCCCCCAGCATCTTCTTCGCCGCGGTCAACTGTCCGGTGGAAATCCACGTCAACCCGCAACACCCCTGTTTGTCGGTCAATTGGGGCCTGAATCCGGCGGCCTCCAGCACGCGTACTGCGGCCTTTCCCGGCTCTGGCGCGAAGAAGTTGGTGAACGAATCGACGAATACCACCACCGGGCGCCCGGTCTTGGACCGATCGGATTCTGTCCTGGCGAACCATGACCTGAACGTTTCGGTGGCCAGCGGAGGGATCGTGCGCCTGGGATCGACGCCCGCAGCCGCCAACGCGATACTCGCCAGCCCGCGAATACCCATGAGGCGGTTGATGACTCGTGGTGCCCGGCTGCCGATGCGTGCCCATGTAGGTAGCCGTCCCAAGACGTAGTGCGATGCGGGGCGAATGCGGCGACGGTATGTCTGGTGCAGGACCTCTGACTTGTACGCGGCCATGTCGACGCCGGCGGGGCAGTCCGACGAACACCCCTTGCACGACAGGCACAAATCGAGCGCGGCGTGCACCTCGGGCGATCGCCACCCGCCTGCAACGACCGTGCCATTGATCATTTCCTGCAGCACGCGACTTCTACCCCGCGTCGAGTCCTTCTCCTCGGATGTCGCCAAATATGACGGACACATGACCCCGCCGGCCTGCGTGTTGTCGGCTCGGCACTTTCCCACGCCCGTGCATCTGTGCACGGCAGTGGTGAAGTCACCTCCGTCGTGGCGGTAGGCGAATGCCAGGTCGCGTCGGATGGGCGGCGCCGCTGAAATGCGGATGTCCGCATCGACGGGCCGGGGATCCACCAGTACCCCCGGATTCAGCACATTGTCGGGATCGAAAACGTGCTTCACGCCGGCCATGAGTCGGAGAGCGTGCGGGGAGTACATCAGTGGAAGCAGCTCGCTACGTGCTCGCCCGTCCCCGTGCTCACCGGACAAAGATCCCCCATACTTGGCGACGAGCCGCGCGGCGGCGAGTACGAATTCGCGAAACTGTCTGCGGCCGCCCGGCTTGTCAAGAGGTAGATCGATGCGAATGTGCATGCATCCGTCTCCGAAGTGCCCGTACGGCAGCCCGGTGACGGCGAATTCATTCATCAGTGCATCGAACTCCCGCAGATAATCGCCGAGCTTCTCGGGAGGGACCGCGGCGTCTTCCCAGCCGGCGTGAGCGGGGAGGTTAGCTGGACTTCGTCCGGCCAGACCCGCACCGTCTGCACGAATGCGCCATAGCCGAGCGGCATCTTCAGGTTCCGACACCACCAAGTGACTTTGCGCGTCGCAGCTGGAGCCCATCTGCTGGGCTATCGAAGTCAAAGCGTCCCAATCACTGCCCGCGATTTCGACGAACAACCACGCCCGTCCCCCGGGAAGTGGAGGTACTGCGGCTTGGCCGTGCCGATCACGGACCACATCGACCAGCCGGGAGTCGATGCCCTCGCAGGCCACCGGCTTGAAGCGCAGGATGGCCGGCGTCGCATATCCCGCCTCCACCATGTCGCGATAGCCGAGGACGACGAGGAGACGGTGAGCCGGCTCAGACACCAGCCGGACAGTGGCTCGCGTGGTCACCGCGAGGGTGCCTTCGCTTCCCACCAGCATCCGTGTGACGTCAAATCCGCACTCGGGCAGCAGATTTTCCAACGCATAACCCGAGGCTTGCCGGCCGAACCTGCCGAATTCGGTTCGAATCGTCGCCATCCCGGCCTGCGCGATCTCGCGCAACTCGTTCAATATCGCAGAAGACGACGTGCCGTCCCCGGATGTCAAGTCGAGGATCTCACCGTTAGCAGTCGCCACTTCGAGACTGGCCACGTTGTCGGAAGTACGCCCGTAGCCCAGCGTGCGTGATCCACAGGCGTTGTTGCCGATCATGCCGCCAATCGTGCAGCGGGTGAACGTCGACGGGTCCGGTCCAAAGCGCAGGCCCACTGGTGCGACGGCCCGCTGAAGAGATTCTTGGATGACGCCCGGCTCCACGGTCGCGGTCCGCGCGTCGGGATCGATTTCCAGAACACGGTTGAGGTGACGGCTGAAATCCATTACCACACCGGGACCCACAGCATTTCCCGCGACCGATGTACCGCCTCCCCGTGCGGTTAACGGGACTTGTTCTCGTCGACATACTTCCAACACTGCCGCCACCTCGTCGACGTGGCGCGGACGCACGACGAGCAGTGGGTGCACTCGGTACAAAGATGCATCTGAGGAGTACGCGGCCCGCGTTGTCGTGTCGCTCATAACGTCGGTGACACCCGACCGGCGTAATGCTGCAGCCATCGCGTTCGCGGCAATCATTCCTAGCATGCTACGCCGTGTAGCATGCTAGGAATCCGGCGGTTGCTAACGTTGCGTGATGACGCACGCGGTGCCCGACCTAGACCTGCTTCCAGCGGCATGCGGCCGCCGTACCGATCAGGCTCTCCTCGCAGTTCGCACTGCCATCGACAGGGGCGAGATGAAACCGGGGATGAAATATTCGGTGTACCAGCTGGCGAAGTCGCTCGGAATTTCGCGGACACCTACGAGAGAGGCATTGCTTCGCCTCGAGGACGCGGGCCTCATCACTTTCCAAGCTCGTCAAGGATTCACCCTTAGGGTGCCAGAGCCGCGTGAGATAGCCGAAATTTTCGCGGTTCGATTGGCGCTAGAAACGCTGGCTGCGCGCAGGGCGGCAGCGTTTTGCGATCAGCAGCTGGCTCAGGCTCTTTCGCATCAGCGAGGGCTGATGCATGACGCCGCAGCGGCGGCCGACGAGACCGCCTTCGCACAGCACGACCTTCGGCTTCACGACCTGATCATGGAGGCGGCGGGCAATAACCGCGCACGCGCGATAGTGAAATCCCTGCGCGAGACGACACGGTTGTTGGGTGCCTCGACGGCCGATAACACGCGCACACTGCACGACATCGAAACCGAGCATGACCCCGTCCTCTCAGCGATCATTGATCGTGACGCCGACCGCGCCGAGTTGGCCATGCGAACACATCTCGTGAATACCGGTAAACTCCTCGTCATTCAGGCCATCGAATGCACGAAATCGTCAGCGTGCCTGAATGAAGTTTGGTCGGCGGCCGTCGAGGAAAGTGAGTCACCGACGACCGTGGCGCCCGGCGAGTCGGAGGTCCGCGCCGATCGTTAGGTGAACTTCAGCGTCGCTACCCGAAACCCAAATCGCCCGCGGCACCCAGGGTTTCGATGACGGTTCGGACACATGTGACGTCGACGCTTGGCCCGCTGACCACTCACATCGCCAGCGATGTCTGCGAAAGTTGCGATCGCACCCTGTCAACATGATTCGCTGAGCACCCGCCCTCGTGGCATCGGCGCCGCTTTGGTGATCGCACGAAATAGGATCTGCTCGAGCCGAGCCGGCCCAGTTGGCCGCAGCGGGAGTCCTCACAACCCGAAATCGCGGTCGCAATGGATTTAGCGTCGTCGACCCAAACATCTGACGCGGGTGAGAGTTTCACGACCCAATCCTCCACAGTGATCGCTCCCCGGACAGCCCGTGCAGATGCAGCGGCGGCAGCACCTCGGACACTTGCGGGAACTTACGTGCCCAGGCGGACCCTCATGGCGCTCGTGTTAGCGGCCTACCGGAAGCGATCGTCGCACGCTCGATCGCGAGCGCTCGGAACTTCACAATGCTCAGTTCGCGAGACGGTGGCGCGTGTCGCGCAGGCCGATGCTCGTGTTCACACCTCGAGCGGTCCCGTGCCTTAAATCCGAAGATGTCGATCAGCAGATATCTATCTGATTGTGGAAGCTATATCGCCAGACATTGCCGCCAGCTGGGGCCCCCAGCTCGACCAACCATGGTCACCACTGACAGGGAAATCGAAGTGACCATTTTTTCCACCGTTGGACCGGTATTGGCTCATGAAATTACGATTCGTGCTTTGCGCCTGTTCTGGATAGCCGAGCATTGCGGCAGGGTCGGATGCGGTGAGGGTTTGAGGGCTGAAGACCCACAGCCTGGTGTCGTTCTCAGCGAGAAGTTGGCTGTGCACCCACGGGTCATGCCACTTCCAACGGCCGAGCTGGGGCAATCCCCACATATTACGAATGTCCACGCCGCCGAACCGCATCATGCCCTCGGTAATGGGGCCGTTGACCATGGTGTTCGACGGATAGAGGAAACCCGACATGGAACCTGCAAAACGAAACCGATCGGGATGGAATTCAGCTAACGTCACCGCGGCCGTCCCGCCTTGTGAGGCGCCAACGATCGCATTTCCACCGGGCGCGATACCTTTATTAGCCGCCAGCCAGTCGGGCAGTTCGCTTGTCAGGAACGTCTCCCACTGCCGGCTACCGTCCTGTTCCCAATTCGTATAGAAGCTATAGGCACCGCTGGCGGGTGCGACAATCGAAATACCTTTGCCCGCAAGCGCATTAACCGCACTTCCCGCTGTGATCCAGTTGCTCACCGTCTCGCCGGCGTCACACGCATCCAAGAGGACGACCGCATGGGGCCCCCCTTTGACGAATCCCACCGGAATATCTCGCCCCATTGCCGCGGAGGGCACCATCAGATACTCGACGGCATCGGGCTTCGCCTGTGCCGGATGCAGCAGACATACCCCGACTACTGCGGCAAGAAATGCCCGCAATAGCAAAACATAGGCCTTCATTTCAGGTCTCCGCCTCCGTCTTGTAACTGCTACGCGCAGCATGAGAAGTTAGCCCACAACAAATTGACTTAGGTCAGACTTGTGGGTTTTCTGGCGGCGGGTAATGGCCGCGCAAGGCCCATGCGAACCAATTGAAAGCGTATTCGAGCTCATCGCTTGCGTCATAGTCGGGGTACGGATCCATCTCTTCATCTCCTATTCGTTGTGATCAATTGGCCGGAGCTTGCACTAGTAGATGAATTAGGTTGGCTGTCCGTAGACGGCCACAACTACGCTGCGGGTCAAGCTATTCGCCGACCAGACGCCAATGGCTGTGTTCGCACAATTCGACATGATTGCGTAATAACCTGGGTCGTAATACCACCGGTTGATGATCTCAAGATTGTTGATAGCAATTGAGGGGTTGATCGCTACTGTTTCAGAGGCGATGCCTTTGAATCCCGCTGCTTGGGCACGGTCCTGCGTTGTGGTTCCATCTGTTCCGGCGTCACCGTCGAGGTTGTGATTATTCATCAGGTCGTCGGTGTGCCATTGGGCTGCGAGTCGCAAACGAGGATCGATCTTTATCTCGCTAACGCAGCCGGCTTCGTGCTGAAGCGTGTAGATGTTCATCACGACACTGCTGTTCAGCCTGGCATTATCGGCGTGCGCGCTCGACGCCATCGTTGCCGCAGTAACGAACAAAGCGGTTCCGGACGCAATTGATGCGCCGCCGCGCCGGAGGGTATTACGCACGAGTTCTCCTACCGGTCGGCATGGTGCTACAGAACCGGGACCGGATCGGAGTGTCATAATGTTTCGCCTATCGCCCATACAACTTGCCGAGTATTTGTGCCGCACCTGCGGCCCGACAGATCTGCCGATCCGACCCCCGAGCGCATAAAGGTCAGACCGGGTCGAATTGCGAGATCAACCATCGGTCGCCACTCCTGTCGAGTGTCACACGCACGCTGGAAACGGTATTGGTGGGAGGGTCGGTGCCCATCACAATGCTTTGGTTGACGAAGACCAAGACCACCGCATGGTTTTCTGTTGCCGATACCGCAGCCGCGGCCGGAACAGTAGCAACCGAAGTGATCTGCTTCTGATTTGCACCTGGAATGACGACATCTTTGATGAGCTTCAGATAGTCGTTGCGAAAGTTTCCGGTCATCCGGTTACCCGCGGCGACCAAATCCTTTTCTGCGTTGTCCGGCCGATAGGACAGCATCGCGATGGTGCTTTCCGTGGCCGCCTGCACCGAACTGGTAGCAGCGGAGAACGACGCTCGGGTCGAGTTGTCCTGCCACTTCAGGTAGCCGGCGGCACCCGCCAAGAGCACCACCAACACGGGCAGGACGATTCGCGTAGCGATGCGATATATCCGCGACCGCGCGTCTCGCGGAGACGAAGTTTCCGCCGCCTCGCTCTCGCCGTCCCCGCGCTCCTCCGACTTATCAGACTCGCCATCGCCGTCGGCCGAAACCTCGCGCTCCTCAGCCGCGGATATGTCGGCTTTGTCCGCAACCTCTTGCGCATCCGCTTCGGCAGGGTCGGCAAGCTTCTGTGACATGTCCGTGGCGCCGACGGCAGGATCCTCTGGCGCAGTCCCGTCGAACAGGTGCTCGCCCGCATTGTCGGTCACGTCCGATGCGTTGCCGGTGGCATCCGCAGGAGTGCCGATCTTTGCTTTGGCGACCTCTGAGTCGTCGGCCAAGAGGGAACCCGGGATGAGTTCTTTCGTATGGGAATTATTTCTGGGCACGCTGAGTCCAATCCAGTGAGTTTGTCTTGTAAGCCGGTGCGATCATGGAACGAATTGGACCTCGGCTATTTTGGCCGCGTCACCTGACTTCTCCACCTTGATCCGCATCCGCCAGGATCGCGGTTGCTGATCCGGCGCCGCCGCTGTCGATGTTTTCACCGATACGGCGACCAACACTTGAGCCTCGTTACCGGACCACGCCTCCAGGCCGGCCGCCGTAACGGTGCCTTCTGACTTCGACTGCACTCTTTTGACCACATTGACGAAGGGATCGGAACGCTTCTTGAAATCGTCATGGAACGCTCCGGTCGAGGAATCAAGGATTCGCTGTATGTCCGCTTCGACCTGGGTGTAGTTGATCGTGGTCAAGTTCACGGCTCCCTGACGGGCCGCGGCAACGAGATTGTCACGCTGTGTCTTTTCCTGATGGCTTTGAAATGCGTTATATCCGAACCATCCGACCAGGGACCCCAACAATATGGTGATCGCCACAAGCGTCGACGTCAGGCTCGGCTTTAGCCGACCTCGTAGCAAAGAGCCTCCGCGATCGGATCGTTGCTTCGATCGGACCCGCTTCCAGCGGCTCGTGCGGTCGACGCCTTTCTTCTCTTCCTCGTCCGCAGCGGGGTTTTCATGAGTCGCTGCCTCCTCAGTCAACGCCTGGTCACTCGACCCCTTTTCGGTCGAGGCCTCGTCTAGTTGCTGTTCGGCGGTGTCAACATGCTTTGCCATGTCTTACCTTTCGCGTTCTGAGCCAATTCGGCTTCCTTGTAAGTGACGCCGTCGGGCCCTACATATTCGCCGGAGGACGGATCGTAGAAGGCCGCAGCGATAGGGAACTGTGTCGGCTGACCCGGAGGCGGCGACTTCGGTGCGCCGGGCGGTGTCTGCGGGACATCTTGCCCAGAAAGTGTCCCGTTGGGGTCGCCCTTCCAGTTGAAGCCGTCGTTGAGCGGCACGTACTCTTCGTCGCTCTCGCACATCGCGGCCGTCGGGGCCCGCTTCCCAGGCTTGTTCAAGCAGGGGAAGTTTCGTGCGCCACGCACGTTGAGCCACGAGTCCTGAGGGATCCGGCAGTACATCGGTTCTGGCGGCCGCTCGGGTGTGTCGACCATGGTCGGAGGTCGAATTTGCGTTGCAGGGAGATATCCCGTGGTGCAGGGTGGCGGCAGGTTGATGTTGAGGTTGAAGGAAAGATTGAGTCCGGCATACGGCCTCTTCGAATTGGAGTTTGGGATTGTGGCGGCGATGAAGTCCGCGGTGACTACTGGAAATAGCACCAGGAGCTGTTCAATCGCGGCGTTGTAGGTCACTCCCACTTTGCCGAGCGTGACTAGGTTGGACAGCAGAATCGGAAGAGTCGGCTGCAACCGCTCCACTAGTTGGCGAGCCTCCTCAGCTGCCTGAGCGCCGTTGTGCAATAAGCCTGCAACTGATGTGTCCTGCGTCTGAAGTTGGTGTGTGATGTTCGCGACGTGGGACGCCCAGGCCTGGATCGCATCAGATGTTTGCGCTTGTGAGTCCAGCAGTGGTTTGGACTCATCGATGATGGATACCAACGGGTCCAGGTTCGCGCGTGCATCAATCGCAAGTTGAGTCGAGCCGTTGACGATGCGGGAGAGCTCCGGCCCTAAACCGCCTACGGCGGTGTAGCTTTCGTCTATCAATGTCTTGACATTGTCTCGGGGTACCGCTTCCAGCCCGCGGTTGGCGGCGTCGAGAAGTGAGTTGATGTTGGGCGGCACCGAAGTTCGGCTGAGGGGTATCACGTCACCGTTCTTTAGTACGGGACCGGTGCCGCCGCGTGGAAGTAGTGCGACATACTGCTCACCGACGCCAGAAGTGCTGTGTACCTGCGCATCTAGGTTCGCGGGAATGTGAACGTCGGATCGCAGGGACAGCACAGCTTCTACACCGGTGTCCGTGAGACGTACCTCTGAAACGCGACCAACTTCGGTGCCCCGGTATGTGACATTGCTGCTCTTGTAGAGTCCGCCGGCTTGGGGAAGTTGGACCGTAACGATGTAGTGCCCGACTCCGAAGAGGTCGGGTAGTCGGATGTAACCGAAGATCATCACCGCCGCCGCAATCACGGCGACGGACGTGAAGACCGCCAACTGAACCTTGACGCGCCGGTTCAGACGCTGACGGAGCTGTTCTCCGGGCATGCGCATGTCACTGCCCCTAATCGTGGTGGGTGGGAAATTCGGCGTGGTAGGGAGCTACCAACGGATTCACTGCGGTGTAGGGGCTGGGAATCTGACCGATGGTGCGACCCCACTGCATTTCCAGTTCGGTCAGGTTGCCTTCCCACCTGGTTCCGGTGAACAGCGAGTTGTCGATTCGACTCAGCGTCAAGTCGAAAATACCGGTGAGGTTGCCGTAGTCACCGCGAACCCAGTTGGCGAGTTCCGACTTCGGCCATGGGAACGTGCCGAAGAAATCTAAAGACCGGGTGAGGTCGGGTCCGGCGTTCGCCAGCGATTCAAACACTGGCCCAATCGCTTTCAATTCCTTGACCAGGTTGGCCTTGGTTTGATTCACCGAGTCCGCCGCCAAGGCACTGAACTTTCCGAAAGCATCTGTGGCCGCTACCAGATTGTCGCGCTCGTTCGCCAACACCGACAAGGCATTCGGAATGGTCCGCAGCGCCTTGTCCAGCACGGGTCGACTCGCAGCGAACTGGCCAACCACGTTGTTGAAACTGTCAGTGGCGGCGATGATATCGCCGGTCTGCTTGTCGAGGCGCCCCACGAATTGATCGATCTGCTCGATCAGGTCGCGGAGTTCCTTCTCCTTGCCCGCAAATGCGGTCGCGAAGGCCGCTGTGATGTCCTGGATCTGGCCGACTCCGCCGCCGTTGAGCAACAGGGATAGCGCAGCCAGCGTCTGATCGGTACTCGGGTAGTTTCCGGCATGGGCCAACGGGATCAGTGAGCCATTCCGTAACTTGCCCTGCGGAGCCGCGGTAGTCGGCGCAGCCAGTTCGATATGAAGCGAACCCAGCAAGCTGGTTTGACCGACCTTGGCGGTGGCGTTGGCCGGTAGGTCGACATCTTCGTTGAGTCGCATGGTCACCAACGCGTGCCAGCCCTGGCGCTCGATCTTCGTGACGGTCCCGACATTTGCGTCGCCCACCCGGACTCGCGAATTCTGCTGAATGTAGTTGACGTCGGGTAACTGGGCCTGGATTTCGAAGGCGCCGGCGCCCCTTCCCTGGGTTCCCGGCATTGGCAGGGAATTCAATCCCCGCCATTCACAGCTCGTCAGCGTCGCAAGCACGAACAGGGCCGCGGCACCGATCTTGCGCAGGTGGCTGGCTCTGGCGTCCCGGTTCACGATCCGCCGCCCAGGTTGGCCGGGACCATCATTCCCGAAAGACCCGCGGCCGGGTTGGTCGGTACTTCACCGGAATCCTGAGGAGCCGGACCGACTGGCGATGCTGGCGTCGGGGGCGCCGCCGCCGCCGGCCGGCCGGGTACGTGGTCCGGGCGCAACCAATTCTCGCTGTAGTCGATTTCGTTCGGCCGCGCTCCCTCGCCAACGACCAGGTTCTCACCGATCGGCGGGAAGTTGTACTGGCGGTTCTTGATAATTGGCGCGAGGTATTGGACGCACAACTTTGCGGCTTGCTGCGAGTTCAATCGCGACGCCGCTTCGATCGCTCCGCACAAGAACGTGATCGGATTGCCCATGTTTTGCAACGCAAGCCCTCCGGTGACCGCCATCTGAGTCGGCTGATAGATGTTGACGAAGCTCGCTCCGGCGTTGGGGAACGAATGCAGCGACTGCTTGATATCTCCGATGTGGTCGCGCAGGGTGCTAGTCAGGGAAGCCAGCCGATCCGTCATTGTGCCAAGCGTTTCACGGTTGTTGGCGATGAACTGCGTGGTCTCACCGACCACCGCATTGAGGTCGTGGACCGCAGCGCCGACTGTGTCGGGCTCGGCCGCCAACGAGCCGGTCACTACCGCGAGATTCCTGTTCAGTTGGGCGAGCAACGTAGCGCTGTCTTTGAGTGCGGACACGACGGTGGACAGGTTCTTGATCGTCGAGAAAACGTCATTACTGTGGTCGCCCAACACCGAAAACGCCTGCGAAAGCTTGATCACGGCGTCACGGATATTGGCTCCTTGGCCGCGGAGGTTTGCTGCGCCAGTATTGATGAACTCACCTAATGTGCTCACACCGCCCGGCTGGGTCGGTTGCAGAGCGTCGGTGAGTTTCTTGAGCTGCTCGCGCAACTCATCCCACTCGACCGGGACCGCCGTGCGACTCTGCGGAATGACCGCGCCGTTGCTCATCTGAGGACCGCCCGTGTAAGCCGGCGTGAGTTGAATCGCGCGCGAGGTGATGAGCTGAGGTGACACGATCACCGCCTTGGCGTCGGCGGGAACCTTGTACTTCTTGTCGATCCAAAACCTGATTTTCGCTCTTTCCGGTTGCGGCTCGACCGACTCGATCTCACCGATCGGCACGCCAAGCATGCGCACTTCATCGCCTCGGAACAGACCATTGCTGTTATCGAAATAAGCGACGATATGGCTTCTGTTCAGGTGTGAGAATCCCCGGACTGCAATCACAGCGCCGCACACCAAGACAACCGCCAGCGTCACCATCAATGCCAGTCGGACAGGCCGTCGGTTCATCGTCCACCTTCCTGAGGTGGCCGCCGGGACTCACCGGGCGCCGGTTCGTACACGAGTGTCGGCCCGGCCGGAGCAGGCAACGATTGCTCTCCCACAGGTGGAAGGGGCGGGCCGGGCGGCGGTCCGCCAGGCGGCGGCGCCGGCAGCGGCTGACGGTACGGGTAGCAGCCGGGTCCGGGCAGGGGACACGGCATGTCGCCGGGGTTTCCGGTAATCGCGTCAGGCAGCTGGCGCTGGGGGTCGCCGCCTTGTCCCGTGCGGGGATAAGGCACCGGCAGCGGTGGGGTGCCCGGTTGGCCGGTCTGCGGGTCGGTGCGCTGCGAGGGCAACAGCACGTTCGGGTCGAGGCCCAGATCAGAGAACGCTGCATCGATGAACGGCTCAAGGAATTGTCCCGGCGGCAGGTTTTCGATGTAGGCCTTGAAGAACGGGGCCGAGGCCACCGACTCACCCAGCGACAAGACGTACTCGTTGAGATACTGGATGGATTTCATAAGGCCGTCTTTACGTTTGTCGACCATGGCCAAGACCTCGTTGAGCTTGTCTAGAGCCGGACGGAGCTCCGTCTTGTTATCACTGATGAAACCCGCAAGCTCGCGCGCAAAAGCAGACAAGTTCCCCGAAATATGTTGCAGCGCAGCATTTTGCGTGCGCAGTTGGGCCAATAGGGCGTTGGTGTTCGAGACTAGCCCGGCCAGGTCGTCAGCACGCTCGGACAGTACGGCGGTGGCTTTGTTGGCATTGGCCAACAGCCTGCGCAACTGCTCGTCACGGGCGTCGATCGACTGAGAGAATCGGGCGACGCCGGCAACAGCGACCTTCAAGTCCGGAGGAGTGTCCTGGAAAGTCTGGGCCAACGTCGTCAACGCGTCGGACACTGCGTTGGTGTTCAGCCCGCTGATCGTCGCCGATAAATCGCCGAGGGCGTCGGGCAGCTGGTAAGGCGACCGCGTGCGCTCGAGCGGAATAGTTGACGACAACTGTCCATTACCCCGCGGAGTGATCTGCAGGACCTTGGCGCCCAGAAGGCTTTTCGTCCTGATGTTTGCCTCGCTCATCTCGCCGATCCGGACGTCATCGTCGACATCGAAGTCAACCAACACGCGTGGGCCATCCAAGTCGACGGACGACACTTGTCCCACCCGGTATCCGGCGACTTGCACCGCCGCACCCGCTTTCAAGCCACCCGCCTCAGCGAAGTACGCCGAATAGTGGTTAGTGCGGTTGACGAAAGGCAACTTGTCGTACTCGAGGGCGGCAGCGACTGTACCGAGGGTCACGAGTATCCCTACCCCGCCGACAATCAGTGGATTCCGTTCGCTGAACGACTTCATTTGAGTGCGCATCTTCCTGTGTCCTGGCTAACCAACTTGATATAGACCGGTTGACCGCCCTTGCCGTTAACCTTCAGGAGTACGTCACACAGGTAGTAGGTGAAAAAATCCCCCTGAATGCCAAGTCGAGAAAGAATTTTGTATGAGTCCGGCAGTGTCTTGAGGAAGTCGTCGAACCACTCTCGGTCGTTCACAACCAGCGAACTCACGCGGTCCGTTTGTGTCACATTGTTCTTGAACGACGGCCGCACTTGTCCCAACAAATCCGCGAGAGTTGCGGAAGACGCGTCCGTGTAGGCGATCGCGTTGCTGACGTCGGATTTGTGGGCCGCCAAACTCTTCATGAGTTGCGAAAGGGAGTCCACCGCTTTCGCGAACTGCCGGTTTTGATCGCCGAAGGAACCCAAGACCGCGTCGAGGTTGGTGATGACTTCCTGGATCAGATCGTCTCGATCCGCCAGGGTGTTGGTCACAACGGACGCCTGACTCAAGAATGAGCCAATTGTTGCCCCTTCGCCCTGGAAGGCTTGAATGAGTTGACCTGATAGATCATTCACCTGCTGCGGGTTGAGCGCCCGAAACAACGGCCGGAAACCACCGAGAAGCGTGTCGAGGTCCAGCGCGGGTTGCGTCTTCGAGAGGGCTATGGTCCCTCCCGGGTTCAATCGCTTGACGCCGCCTGCACCCTCCAACAGCGCGACATAGCGATCACCAATCGGGTTCGCCCAACGGATTGCGGCCTTGGTGCCATCCGTGAGTACTACTGAGGGATCGCTGGAGAATTCGACGACCGCAAACGCTTTGGGGCTGATCGAGATTTTCTTGACTTTCCCCACCTCGACCCCTGCGATTCGAACGAAATCGCCGGTCTTCAATCCACTTACGTCGCTGAACTCAGCTTTGTATACCTGTTCGTTCTGGAAACGCAGCTGGGCGAAGACCGCTACGAGCGCAAAGGCGCTGACGACGCACACCACGACGAAAATGGCGAACGACACGATCGCGCGTCGCAGGTTGTCATTCACGACTGTTGCTCCTGGAAGTTGCCGATGCTCATGGGGATGGAGGTCCGGGCGGCGGTGGCGGCGGCACTCCCGGGTACAGCGGAGCCCCGTCCGGCCCGTACCACGGCGCACCATAGGGAGGCATACCGAGTGGTACCGCGGGCCCGGGCGCCGGGCCCGGCAGGCACTGCCTGAGACTCGCTGGTTGCGAATATCCGCGGGTCACCGGGAAGAAATCCACCCAGCACGGGTGACCGAGGCCGGGGTTCGGTCGCATGTCGAGTCCGGTACCCCAACCCGTATTGGTGACGAGATAGCGCACCGGCAAGTTGTTCTTCACGTCCGGCAGCGGTCCGCAGCTCGGCTCGCCGTTATACCCGCCCTTGGCCGCCACTATCGGCAGGTTTTCGGGGTAGCTGTAGAGGTCGTCGCCGAACAACAATCCGGCGTCAGCCACGAGTGTGCGGCCGTTCCCACCGATCTGTTCCCTGCCGCCGTGATCGAGGAAGTATCGGCCTCCGACGATGGTGCAGGTCAGTTCCGGGTTGTATTTCAGAAGGAGACTTGTCGTCGGCTCCAGCGAATTGATGCCAGTGATCAAATTGTCTCTGTTCGGACCCAACAGTTCGATGCCCTGGTTCGAAAACCCTGTCGTGCTGAGCAATAAGGTATCGAGGTCCTTGGCGTGGTCGTTGATTGTTGCGCTGGTAGTGGTCGCTGCATCAAGCGCCCGCAGGATATCTTTCGCGGCAGGGCCGTAGGCGTCGTTAAAACCCTTGAATGACCGCCAGTTCGCGGCCACTGTGTCCATTCGCGGATTGATGGCCTGCAGCACCTGGTCGCTGTCGGTGAGCGCCTCGCCCATCCGCGCGCCCTTCCCACGAACGCCGTCGGCCAATGCAGTCAACACCGAGTTCAACTTGGCGATGTCGATCTGGTTCAGTAGACCCACGAGGTTGTCGAAGACGGTGTTCACCTCGGTTGCCACATTGCGGGACCGCAGCACGGCCCCGGCGGCAATTCGCTTGCCGCTGGGATTCTCGGGATAGATGAGGTCGACGTACTTGGCCCCGAATGCGGTGGTGGCCTTGATTTCGGCTTGTACATTCGCGGGGATGTAGCGGACTTGGTCGGGATCGATCTCCAATTTCAGGCTCACGGGTTGCTTGCCGCCGACAATGCCGCTCACCCGGCCCACATCGACGCCCCGTAGCTTGACCTTCGCGCCCGATTCCATCACCAGACCACTTCGATCCGACACCAGCGTCACCGGGATATAGCTGCGGAACGTGCCAGCAAAAAAGCCGAGACAGACCAGCAGAATCACGGCGATTGCGACAAACATTGCTACCGCCCACCAGATCGGGTGGATCTCGCGACTGAGCCGTTTAGTTTCCATATGCCTAACCAGCCAGGTGGAAGTTGCCGGACTGGCCGTAAATAGCCAGCGAGAGGAAAAGGACCACGAGCACCGCCGAAATCAGTGATGTCCGCACCGCGCGGCCGACTGCCTCGCCGACGCCGGCCGGCCCCCCTGATGCTGAGAATCCGTAGTAGGTGTGTACGAGCATGATCACGACCGCCATACAGGTGGCCTGGAAGAAAGACCAAATCAGGTCTGTCGGATTGAGGAACGTATTGAAGTAATGGTCGTAGACACCAATTGATTGGCCGTAAATGGCGGTCGTGCCGACACGTGCGGCCAGGAACGAGGTCAACACCGCCACGCAGTACAGCGGGCCAACTACGACCACACCGGCCACCAGTCGACTCGACGCCAGATACGCGATCGAACGGATGCCCATCACCTCCAGCGCGTCGATCTCCTCGTTGATCCGCATGGCACCCAATTGAGCTGTCGCGCCAGCGCCGATGGTCGCGGACAGGCCGATCCCGGCGATAACAGGTGCGATCAAGCGGACGTTGAAGTATGCGGACGCGAAGCCCGTTAGGGCCTCAACCCCAACATCGGCAAACTCGTTGTAACCATCGACAGCGACCAGCGCGCCGGTAGCAAATGTCAAAAATCCGACGATCACCACGGTTCCGCCGATGATGGCCAATGCCCCACTGCCCAAGCTCATTTGGGCGATCAGTCGTAACATCTCCAGCCTGTAGTTGGCGAAAGCGTAGGGAATCGATGTCAGAGTTCGGATGTAGAACCGAGCTTGAACGCCAATGCGAGTCAGGCCGCCTACGCCGCTGATTGCGGCGCGTTGGGTCCGGTAATGCAGTTTGGCGGGAGCCGCTGTGGTCATAGAGTTGCCTTCACCCCGACAGCGGTCGCGATGATGTTGATCGCAAATAGCGCGATGAAGGTGTACACCACTGTCTCGTTGACTGCATTGCCCACTCCGGCTGGTCCACCGCCCACCGAAATGCCTTTGTAGCAAGCGATTAGGCCTGCCGACAGACCGAACAGGGCCGCCTTCACAAAAGAGGTCATCACGTCGGCGAGGTGGGTGATGGTCGTCAAGCCGCCGACGAAGGAACCTGGTGTCACGTGCTGGATGAAGACCGAGAACACAAAGCTGCCAATCAGACCGACGAGAATCACCACGGACGACAACAGCGTCGCCACGACGGTGGCGGCAAGGACCCGTGGCACGACGAGCGACTGAATCGGGTTGACCCCCATCACCCGCAGAGCGTCCAACTCCTCGCGGATGGTGCGCGCACCGAGATCGGCGCACATCGCGGTGGCGCCCGCACCGGCGACCACCAGCACCGTCACAATCGGACCGATCTGGGTCACCGTCCCGAATGCGGCGCCGGTCCCGGAATAGTCCGCGGCGCCGAACTCGACCAGAAGAATGTTGAAGGTGAAGATCATCAGGACGGTGAAAGGGATCGCTAGCATCAATGTCGGCAAGAGCGACACCCGCGCGACGAACCACGACTGCAAGAAGAATTCACGCCATGCGAATTGCCTGCGCGGCATGAGCACTAAGGTGTCCATCGCCATCGCAAAGAACCCACCCAGAGACTTGACAGGCTTGGCAGCCGGCGCAGAGGGCGCAACCGCGATGCGCCGCTTCATGCGCTGGACTAACGAAACCCGGCCCGGGGTGTAGTCGACACTTTCCGGTTCTGGTTGAACCGTTTCCAATGGGGTTGTCTGCGCGTCTGGTTGAGCGTCATGGGCCGACAGCGGCGGAACTTCGGCCAGCTCATGGCGCCCTAGGGGCTCTGTCTCCTGGATCTTCCTGGCGTCTACATGTAGTGACTCGCCCTCATCGGACCCGTACATGCTCAATGCCACGCATTCTTCCTATCTTCGGTGGATCGCAATGCCTTGTCGTGGTTCAGGAGTCTTGGACGCGAAGCTTGGTCGAGTGTGACCTGGTTCACCCTCGAGGTGCCTTACAGGCTAGAACACAAAAGGTCTAGATTTCAATAGTTGAGGGCGCAGACATGCCTGCGCGCGAGTTCTTCGGTTTGTCGAAGGCCTTAGGGTGCGGCGATCGCCCGGCACGCCCGGCCCAACACGATGTAGCCGGTCAGCAGAACCCATAGAGTAGGTCCTCTTTGGACCTGACAGGCACGATTCTCAAGATTGTGGCGCCCGGGTTGCGACAGCTTCCAAGCGGTAGGGGCATGTCATAACGAGCGCGCCCTCTTACGCGTCCATGACCCGGGGCGGCGTTCCAGCAAACCGCGAAATGCTCGTGGTGAGTCGCTACATCTGCTGTGGCCTGCTGGGCGGTATGCGCCTCGAAGCGCCCCTGAAAATGGGGCTATGCGGTGGCGCGACCAAAGCCGGCATCAACGCCGGTATTTGGCGGCGCCGTTGTGTTACGTCGAGCCGCATGCCACTCCGCCCGGTTTCGCAGCCGAAAAGCGTTGGAGGCGTGCGACTTTGACTATCACCGCTCACTCAATCGCGAACAGACGCTCAACTGGGCACCCTGGACTTCGCCACGGGAGGGCCATGGGTTGACCGTCTCGCCGCCGCGCGGCATAGCGACCGGCTCCAAGGCCAGCTGATCAAGCTCGCCCGACTGCCACTTGCTGATCATCGACGAGGTCGGCTACTCCGATTCGAGCCCGAGGCGGCCAATCTCTTCTTCCAGCTGATCTCTGCACGCGGCGAACGGGCCAGCCGCGTCGCCACCCCAACCAGCCTTTGGCCGCTGGGGTGAGGTCTTCGGCGATGACGTCGTAGCCGCCGCCGTGATCGATCGCCTCGTGCGTCATGCCGACGTGCTCTCCATGGAAGGAGACAGCTACCGACTCAAAGTCGGAACAACCAGAGATGCTGGTCCGTAGCCCGCATCCCACCGATCGACGAGCCGCCTGTATCTCGATCACCGCGCTCGGCCGCGCGACGGCCAACGAAGCTACCGATCTCTCACTGTCATCGATTTCGGTATGCCCGCACGCACAGCGAAGGATGTACAGACCGATGCGCTGCTCTGACGGCGATGCGTCGCGCCGCCGACGACTCGTAAGTTGGAGCGGCGGACCCAGCACTTCGATCCGCTAAGGCGTGCAGGCGTATTCAGCGAAGCTGACGTCTTACGACGGCGATTGGTAATGCCTCGCCGAATTACGTAATTGCCAGATCTGGGCAGGGCACAGCAGATTGACGGCGTAAGAAACCAGGTAGTTCGCGGACGTTTCGTCGTTCGGAACCACCTCGTTCTTCACATCACCCATGACGTCACCGTAACTTCGACCGGCCGTGACTTTGTCACAGATTCCCCAGCCATATCCGACGGCATCATTGCCGGGAAACGTGTAGTGACGGCGCACCGCGACGTCGTAGACGAACTCCACTTCGGGCGCGGGCGCAGCATGCGCCGGCGGCAGCCCGATCGGCGGCACCACCTCCGCCGCAACGATGGCGAGAAGCAAGCCCGCGTACCGGCCAAGGCCTCCGAGTGTGCGGTCAGCGAACACCTTGCCTCCACTGCAGTCGTGTGCACCAAATGGTCACGCCGCCGTCGGGTCCCCCGATCCGACACTTTCGACACCCAGCCGATATAGGAATCATCCGGTTTTACCGCCCCAACGCGAGCGCGGCTGCCGACTCACCACCGAGCGAACGACGCGCAACGCGTCCGCCAACGTGTCGCGCCCGCTGTGTGTGCCGACGATCAGCAGGACCTCTTGAAGTTGCTCGACGGAGCATCCAAGAACCAACGCCGCCCGCACATGAGTCTCGAGTTCGTCGAATCTCGACTCGGCAGCAGACAACGCGACACTGATGAAGCTGCGATCTTGAGTACTGAGGCCCGGCCGAGCCCACAACTCGCCCCAGCACCTCATCGCATCAAAGTCGGCGAGAGGTTTCATGAACGCGTCAACGTCTTCAGCTGCGGTGCCGCTGCTGGGGTTTCTACGCATATTTGTACTCCGCGGTGGAAACATGGATGCAGACATCAGACCTGCTCGGTAGTGAGGTCTCGCCGCCCGGCGGCCCTACATCTGCGTGGAAGCTACTCTATACGCAAGAAAGTCTATATGCCAATAGTTCAGTATACGGTTACTTGCGGTGACCCGAGCAGTGGTGGATGCCACCGGCACAGGTAGTACCGCCTGTCAAGCGTCCGCTGCAGCGCTGGGAACTCGCTGGTCGTCGCGCCCGGCTTGGCGCCGTCCCTTGACGTCGACCTGACACATCCCCTCCGACAGCGTGACAGGTTCGCCTATTCGTTATCACGCTGTCCCCTAAAGGATTTCGTAACACATTCGAGCGTCGATACTTCGGGGATTCGCACGGAGTGGCTCAGTAGGCATTTTCGAGTCACGATTCCCGCAGCATGCGACGACCGCAGCAGATCGACTCATCACTGGCCGACGGCGAGGATCGACGTCGGGCCCTGCCGGCACGTGCCGCTCTCCCGCCGGGGGACAGACGCCGGACACCGGACGACGGTGCCGGCGACGGTGATCACGGCTGCCGGCCCGCGCTGTTTTCCAGTGCCCGTTCCCGCAACACGGCAGGTTCCACCCCCAGGCTCAGGACGGTCTGCGCGGCGGCCGATTGGCCATCGGACATCAACGCCGCCAAGACGTGGGTGGATCGCACTGAACCCAGACCGCCCGACTCAGACATCATCCGGGTGCGCTTGAGCGCCAGTTTGGCGCGCCGGCTGAAGGGCAGATAGCCGGGCTGTGGTTCGCCTGCAGGGCCGATCGAATCCTCGACGCGGGAACGAATTTTTTCATCGAATGTCACGGCGAAGGATCTGAGCGTCGCCGCCACCGAGCTATCGCTGAGCACTCCAAGCAGCAGGTGCTCGGTGCCGATGTGATCACTGCCGTGATTGCGTGCCTCTTGATGTGCCTGGGTGACGACGGCACGAGCAGCCATGTCGAATGTTTCGAACACCGGCACTACGTTACGCGCATCCGAGATGCGTTGAAGCGCAACCCGAACACGTGAAGCGGCGGCGCCGATCGGGCTAACGCGCACAGCATCGGTTCGAACGTGAGCCCCCAGTTGACGGGGCATTTGGCATCTGGCTGTTTCCAACCTGTGTGCGCCTGCTGCAGCATCCGTTGCGGGAACAACCTGGTGACTCCTCGCGACCGAGTCGGTACGTCCGCCGCTACGCGGTGTGCGAGCATGAGCACTCCCGCGAATTGGACGACACGGTGCATGCATAGCAGTGCTTGACGCTCAGATGTCGACAACCTCTTGGGGCGCCCAAAAATGCGGTCGGCGCATCAGCCGACGTCGAGGTGGAGGTTTCCTGGACGATTCGAAGCATGCTGGCCCCTTCGCGTCGCGATGGGCATGCGGGCGATGGGCCAGGATGTGAGCGGGGGGGGCCTAGTCGCGGGGCCGAAAAACCCGGAGCGCCCGGTATTTCGCGGAGAAGCTGGCCTTCTCGTATTCGTCGCCCACCTCGCCGTCGCACGCGATGACCGTCGGGCCGTCGACGGTGGTGAACGCGAACTCCGGCACCTGCAGCTCGTGATATAGCGGGCTGCGCTCCAGCCGCCCCAGCGCTAGCGCGGTCAGGATCCTGGTCCGCGACCACCGTCGTCCCGCCTCGAGCATCCGGACGTCGATCAGCCCGTCGTCCATCCGGGTCCGTCGCGACGGGGCGAAGCCGGTCGGCAGGTACAGCGAATTCCCGAGGAAGAACAGAGAGGTCAGCAGCGTCTTGTTGTCGTAGGAGATCCGGACGGGCTGGTCGCGGCGCAGCGTGTGCAGCATCGCGTAGAGACTGGCCAGCGGCTTGCCGATGCGTTTCTCCAGCTTTTCCCGCTGCTGCACGAAGGCCGGGTAGGCGCCGATGCTCGCCGTGTTGAGGACCATCTGACTTTCGTTGAGGCACACCAGGTCCACGCATGCCACGCTGCCGCGGCGGATCGCGTCGACGGTCTTGGCCACGGTGTCGCAGCCGATGTCCTTCGCGAAGTGGTTGAAGGTGCCGGCGGGGAACACGGCCAGCGGCAGCCCGGCTTCGATGGCTACCCTCGCCGCGGCAGCCACCGTGCCGTCGCCGCCGCCGACGGCGAGCACTTCGGCGTGCGCGGCGGCGTCGCGCAGGACCTGCTGCGGGTCGTCGTCGGGGCCGAGCTCACGGATGTCTGCCTTCGGCAGCGCCTCGCGCACCTCATCGACGACGCGGGACCCGGTGCCGCTGCCCGATTCCGGGTTGATGACCAGCACCACCCCGGCGCCGTCGGGCCGTTCGGGCGCCGGGACGCGAAGCGGTTCGGTCTTGGGCAGGGCGGTTTCGACGATCGGCGGAACCAGCCGGCCGCCCAGCACTGCCACGCCCGCACCGATGCCGAACCCCGCGACGACGTCGCCCGGGTAGTGCGCGCCGGTGACCACCCGCGAGAGCCCGACAAGCCCGGCGAGCAGCGCCAACCCGAAACCCAGCATCGGGTTCTCCAGCCCGACCCCCACGGCGAAGGCGGCGGCGCTGGCGGAATGCCCGGACGGGAAGGAGTTGGACGTCGGCCGGCGGCGGACCTGCCGGACCAGCGGCACCAGCTCGTACCCGGGACGCGGGCGGCGGCGGATGCGTTTGGCGACCTGGTTGGTGACCAGGCTGGTGACCGCGAGCGTCACCACGCCGCGCGTCGCGCCGCGCTGCGCGCTCTTGTTGCCCGAGGCCGTCAGGGCCGCGGCGATGGCGAACCACAGCTTGGAGTTGTCGGCCGCGCGGGTCAGCGGCGGCATGATCGAGTCCAGCAGCGGCGTGTTGGTCTCGGCGATCGCTTCGAAGATCTCCCGGTCCAGGGTGCCCAGGCCCCGGGTGATCTGATTGATGCCGCGCGCGCGTCGCCAGGGCCGCATGTTCATTGGGTACACCCTAAATTGGTTGGCGGACATGGACGCAGCGGGCTACTTCCAGGCATGGCGGGACAACGCCGCGCGGCGCGGCGTGGCCCCGGACGTCGTCGCGGAGATCGCCCGGCGGCACGCCGTCACCCCGGCCAGCTTTCGGGTGCTCGGGACAACGACAGAGATTCGCGACCCGGACGGCAAGTCCTTCTTCCTCCTAACCCGCGGCACCGGCGGCGACGATGCCCGCGCGGTGGCGCTGTGCGCCTACATCCTGAACGCGGGCACCGGCTACGGCACCAAGGGGGCGCACCGCACCGACTTCCCCCCGACCCCGTACGGCGCCGCCGAAATCACGCGGATCATGCGGCGGCAGAAGGCGAATCGCTGGAGCTACAGCCGCGACGTCAGGTTCGTGGACCGCAACGGCGGGCGGCTCGTCGCGACGCCGAACGGGATCCTGATGGGCATGGGCGGCAATTGGATTCAGCGCCAGTTCTGCCGGCGCGGCGGCACCACCTGGGGCGACATCTTCATGGTCAACTTGGGCGCGGTCACCGACCCCGCCGGATGGCTTCGCCGGATCGTCGAGTCCGGGCATGCCTGGTACGTCCGCGCCGACGGGACGCCCGTGCAGAGCCGCCTCGACCTGGATCGCGTGCTGCACCACGAGGAGCGGCACTGCCGGCAATGGGCGGCGAAGGGCTACGCGGGCATGCTGCGCGACTACGGCCGGGAATTGGTCCGCGAATACGCCTTCGGCGCGCTCAACCGGCTCGAGGAGGACGCGGGACTGGCCGACGGCGGCTACAGAGCGTCGATCCCGTGGTAGAGCACCATCACACCGATCAGGACCAGCACCGCCGCGAGCAGGGCGGCGTTGTTGCGGTCCATCCAGTCTTTGAGGCTCGCCAGCGTGTCGTCCAGCCGGCTGCCGGCCGCCGCGTACGCCAGGATCGGGATGGCGACGCTGGACGCCGCGATCGCGACGAAGAACGCGGCGGCCACCCAGTCACCGGCGAGGCCGAGCCCGGCGGTGCCGATGCCGAGCCCGGCCGGGACGCAGATGAGCAGCACGTCCGGCCGCACCACCGCCAGGACCGCCCCCATGATCCCGGCCCGCGCCGGGGTGATGGTGGCGAACGAGCGCATCCATTTCGGCGACTCGGCGTCGCCGTGCCGGTTCAGCCATTTGTAGATGCCGTACACGATCAGCCCCGACCCCAGCACCACCCGCAACCACGACGACCATCGGGGCGGCGACTTGTCCAAGCCGCCGAGCAGGTGGGAGGCGGTGACCGAGAGCGCCGTCAGCGCGGCGAGGGTCAGCGCCCAGCCGCCGAGAAATGCCAGGCCGGTCGGCCGCGGCCGCGGCGCCTGCAGCACCAGCACCGCCGGGATCACCGTGAGCGGCGAGAGCGAGATGACCAGTCCGAGCGGAACGAGCCCGGTGAGCACGGTGCCCCAGCTGCCTGCCATGGGCAGCAATCTACAGGGCGTGAATCCCGTTGTAGAGCACCATCAAACCGATCAGGACCAGGATGACGGCGAGCAGCGTCGCGTGGTTTTCCTCCATCCAGACTTTGAGGCGTTCCAGCGGATCGTCGAGGCGGTCGCCGGCGCCGGCATACGCCAGTATCGGGATGGCGACGGTTGACGCGGCGATGACCACGAACCCCGCGGCGGCCAACAACTTCCCGGCCGCATCCAGGCTGCTGCTGCCGACGGCCAGGCCGGCCGCGGCGCACATGATCAACACCTCGGGCCGCAGCACCACCAGCACCGCCGCGGTCACGCCGGCGCGCGCCGGGCGCAGGTTGGCGAACGAGCGCATCCAGCGCGGCATGCTGCCGTGCCGATGCCGGGTCAGCCATTGGTATGCGCCTAACGCGATCAGCGCCGACCCCAGCCCCACCCGCGCCCACGACGCCCAGGTCGGTGGCGCCTTGTGCAGGCCGCCGAGCAGCTCCGAACCGCTGACGAAGACGGCGGTGAGGGTTGCCAGCCCCAGCACCCATCCGGCGAGGAAGGCGAGACTGGTCGGGCGCGGCCGCGGCGCGTGCAGCACCAATACCGCCGGGACGACCGTGATCGGCGAGAGCGCGATGACCGCCGCCAGCGCGACGAGCTTGGTGAGCACCGAACCCCAACTTGCGTCCACGGGCAGCAATCATCGCATCGGGCCGCCGCGACCGCATGGATCCGGTGTAACCGCCACCCTCAGAACGGCTTTCGGCGCAGCGTCCAGGCGGGCACCCAATGCGTGACGGTCTTACGCTCCGAGCCGTAGGCGACCGGGTAGGTGACCAGGCCCCACCAGTCGCCCTGCTCACAGAGGCCCCAGCAGCTGAGCAACCCCTCGACGACCTTGTGCAGTTGCAGCCCGTTGGGCTGGTACCGGCCGGAGCGGTGCGGCTCGCGCGGGAACAGCACCGTCAGGTCCACCAGCACCGTGAGCGGTGGCCGCACCACCCGAAACGGGCTGCGGACCGGCTGGCCGTTGTACCCGATGGACACGAACTGCCCCATCAATCGATCATACGTTCGAACGCGGCCGAGTTCCGCATTTCCGACCCGGCGATCGACCCGGCGGATATAGTCGGCTCAGCAAACAAGGGGAGGTCCCACATGAAGATGGCTTGCGCCGCTGGCCTATTGGCGTTGGCCGGGCTGCTCACCACCGGGGTGGGCGTGGCCGGCGCCGACCAGGTAGAGGTCGAGGGCAACTATTCGAGCCTGGCCGGTTGCGAGGCGGACGCCCCGAACGTCGAGATCGCACACAATGACCACCTCTACACCCACTGGGACTGCCGCGAGGGCTCCGACGGCTTCTGGCACGTGTGGCTGCTCAACTGACCCGGTCATAGGCCACCAGCGGCGGAAACCCGATCAGGTTCTGGCACCATAGCGGCGTGCGGAACCCGCTTCGCCGCCCGTCGGCCGCGCTGGACCCGCTGCTCGTCGGGCTGCTCGCCGTCGCGGTGAGTCTGGGCGGCGCGGGCCGCCCGTCGTTCTGGTACGACGAGGCCGCCACGATCTCCGCCGCATACAGTCGGTCGCTTGGCCAACTGTGGCGGATGCTCGGCAACGTCGACGCCGTGCACGGCCTGTACTACGTGCTGATGCACGCCTGGTTTCAGGTCTTCGCGCCCACCGAGTTCTCCTCGCGCGCCCCGAGCGGCCTGGCCGTGGGGGGCGCGGCCGCCGGAATTGTCGTCCTGGGCAAGCAGTTCTCGTCGCGCACCGTCGCAGTCGCCTCCGGTGTCTTCTGCGCCATCCTGCCCCGAACGACGTGGGCGGGCATCGAGGCCCGCCCCTACGCGCTGTCGATGCTGGCCGCCGTGTGGCTGACGGTATTGCTGGTGCTTGCCGCGCGCCGCGACACCGGTTGGCTGTGGGCGGCCTACGGCGCCGCCCTGGCCGCATCGATCGCGCTCGAGGTCTACCTCGCGTTGATGGTCGCGGCGCACGTCGTCCTGCTGGTCGCATCCCGTTGCGCGCGAAGGGCTTTACTGCGATTCGCTGTCGCGGCGGCCGGCGGGGTCTGCGCCATGGCACCGTTCTTGGTGACGGTCGCGGGGCAGGCGCATCAAATCAGCTGGATCGCGCCGATCGGTCGCCGGACGCTCGAAGACGTCGTGGTGCAACAGTATTTCGAGCGCTGCCCCCCGTTCGCCGTGCTGACGGCGCTGGTGATCACGGCGGCTATCGTGTTGTGGCTCAGCAAGTCCGCGCCGTTGGCGCGGTCCGACGGGCACCTGCTGGCCCTCGCGGTGGCGTGGCTCGCGCTGCCGACCGCGGCCATCGTGGCCTACTCGGCGCTGGTGCACCCGATCTACACCCCGCGCTACCTGTCTTTCACGGCGCCGGGCATGGCACTGATCCTGGGCGTCTGCGCCGCCGCGGTGACCGCCCGGCCCTGGCGGACGACGGCCCTGGTCGGGCTGTTCGCCATCGCAGCGACCCCCAATTACGTTCGGGCGCAGCGTGATCCGTACGCCAAATACGGGATGGACTACAGCCAGGTGGCCGACCTGATCAGCGCCCGGGCGGCACGGGGCGATTGCCTGCTGGTGAACGACACGGTGACGTTCATGCCGGCCCCGATGCGGCCGTTGCTGGCGGCGCGCCCGGACGCCTACCGCAAGTTGGTGGACCTGACGCTGTGGCAGCGGGCGACCGACCGCAACGACGTCTTCGACACCAACCTCATTCCGGAGGTCGTCGCGAAACCATTGGGCCAGTGCGGCGTCGTGTGGATCATCACCCAGGCCGACCCGTCACAGCCGGCGCACGAGCGGGGACCGGCGATCCCGCCCGGACCGGTCTACGGGGCGACCCCCGCCTTCGCGGTCCCGCACGACTTGGGCTTCCGGCTCGTCGAGCGTTGGCAGTTCAACCTCGTTCAGGTGTTCAAAGCGCAGCGCTAGTCACCAGATGCGGATGTAGTCGACCAGCATCGAGGCCGGGAAGGTGCCCGCGGCCGGATCACCGGCGCCGACACCGCCCACGGCGAGCGTGAACATCGGCGTCATCCAGTAGCCGGGAATGTTGAACGGCCACCGGAAGTCGTCGGGGGCGCCCCCAGCGACGTGGATCGGCTTGTTGGGCACCTTGAAATACTCGGCGCCGTCCCGCGCGAACTCGAATCCCTTTTCGCCCCAATGCATTCGCCAGGTATGCCAGTTGCTGTCGACCAGCCCGGGGATCGACTTGCCTTCCCAGGTCTTGCCGTTGGACGCCGCGTGGACGGTGGTGCCGGGGGCCCACTGGCCGTTGCCGTACCACTCGAAGATGTCCACTTCGCCGTCGGGCAGCGGGTCCTCGTTGACGCCCCAGAATGAGGGCCACAGGCCGGGGGACAGGCAGTCCAGCTTGATCCGCGCCTCCCAGGTCTGGTTGATCATGCTGCGGAAGTTGCCGCGCAGCTTGCCGCTGTAATAGGTGTTGCTCAGCAGATCGTGAGTGGCGCACAGCACGAGATTGGAGTGCCCGTCCTGGAAGACGTTCTGGCGGTCGTCGCGGTAGATGCCCTCCACGGGCGGGAACACGTCGTCCTGCCAGGTCTGGATCGTCCACTTGCCGGGGTCGGGCGGCGAGCCCGCGGGGCCGTCGAACTCGTCGGCGAAGATGTAAGGACCGCCGGGACCGGCCGACGGGGGCGCCTGCGGCGCCGAGGGGGTGGCCCAGGCGCCCGGCAACCGCATCGCAGCTCCCAGCATGCCGAGCCCCGAGATCAACATCATGCTGCGACGATCCATCTACAACCCACCAATCGTGAAAGCCGTGCTCCGACCTAGCGCGATACCCCTAAGCAACTCTTGCAAACGGTGTTATGAAACCACGCGCCGCGATGCCCCGCATGCCACACCGCGGCCGTGGCGGCGACTTTTCGCGTGGTAAAGAGGGTCAGCGTGAGGCCGGTTCGCTGAGCTTGACCAGCGTCTTGCCGATGTTGATCCCGGTGAACAGTCCGTTGAGGGCGTCGACGCAGGACTCGATGCCGTCGAAGATGGTCTCCCGGTGCTTGAGCCGGCCCTCGGCCTCCCATTGCCGCAGCGCGGCAAACGCCTCGTCGAAGCGACCCCACTGGTCGAGGGCGTTGAACCCCTGCATCAACGCGGTCTTGGACAGCAGGTTGACGTAGTTGGCCGGCCCGGGGTGCTCCCCGGTCAGGTAACTGGAGATCACGCCACACAGGACGACCCGCGCGTGCGGGGCCAACCGGCCCAGCACCGCGTTGAGGATGGGGCCGCCGACGTTGTCGAAGTAGACGTCGACACGCTTCGGGCAGTGCTGCTTGAGCGCCGCGGCGAGGTCGTCGTTCTTGTAGTCGATGCACGCGTCGAACCCGAAGTCCTCCACCACCGCCTGGCACTTCTGCGGCCCGCCCGCGATCCCCACCACCCGGGCGCCGGCGATCTTGGCGATTTGCCCGGCCACCGACCCGGTGGCCCCCGCGGCCGCCGAGACCACGACCGTCTCCCCCGCCTTCGGCCGGCCGATGTCGGTCATGCCGAAATACGCGGTGGCACCGGTGGGCCCGTACACCGACATGATCGCCAGTTGATCGTCCTCGCCGGGAATGGGCGTGCTGAACAAATCGTCGCGGATGATCGAGTACTCGGAGAAGCCGGTCAGCGTGGTGACGACGTCGCCGACGGCGTAGGCGTCGCAGCGCGAGGCGACTACCTCGCCGATCCCGGCGGCGCGGATCACCTCGCCGAGCTGCACCGGCGGAAGGTAGCTGGGCTGGTCGTCGAGCCACGTGCGGGCGGCAGCGTCGATCCCGACGTAGGTGGTGCGCAGCAGGGCCTCGCCTTCCGCGGGGACGGGCGCCGGGGTGGTGACCAGCTCGGTGTCACCGGGCTGAACGAGCCCGGTGGGACGGCGACGAAGGAGGACCTGACGGTTCGGCAAGTCGGGCACGATGCAAGAAACTACCGAACCCGCCGAAACCGCCCAGGCGAATGGCATATTCATCCCATGGCAGCAAACGACGACCCTGAGGATCGGATCCGGGAACTCGAACGCCCGCTCGCCGATGCGGCGCGGGCATCCGAAGCGAGCAGCGCGCAGCCCGCCGGGCCGGGCGGGTACGGCGGGCCCCCCTCCGCCACCGCCCGCGTGGAGCTATGGCGGCCCACTCGGCGGCCCGCCGCCGCAAGGCCCCTCCGGCAATCGGATGTGGTGGATCGTGGGCACCTTGATCGTCGTCGGCGTGCTGGCCCTGGCCGGGGGCATCGCCGCTTTCGCGGCGCACCAGCTCTCCGGTGTCCGCTCGATCATCAACTCCCCGCCGACCTTCACCAACACGTTCAGTCCGCCGGCCACCACACCCGGCGGCACCGCCCCGTCGACCACTACCCGGACCAAGACGCCGGGGTCGACCACCACATCCACCTCACCGACGCCGGCGCCGGGCAGCCAGGTGACCATCACTGGCATCGACGAGAACCGGACGATCGCCTGCAACGACAACGTCGTCAACGTCAGCGGCGTGTCCAACACGGTGGTGATCAGCGGTCATTGCGCGAGCCTTAGCGTGTCGGGGGTGCAGAACGAGATCACCGTCGACGCCGTCGACAGCATCGAGGCCTCAGGCTTGAGCAACAAGGTCACCTACCATTCGGGCACGCCGAAGGTCAGCAACTCGGGTAGCGCGAACGTCGTCCAGCAGGGCTGAGGCCGTTACGGCGCCTCGGGGGATTCGTCGTCGTGCGAATCGCCGTCGAGGACGCTGACCGCGATGCCATACGGCAGGAACCGCACCTTGCGGGTGGGGTCGACGTTGTCCTTGTTGGCCCGCAGCGCGTCGAGCTCGGTCGCGTAGACCTGTTCGACGTGAGCGCCGCCGTCCGCGTCGACCGTGTAGATGGCCCAGACGCCGTCGCCCGCCTCGCCCGCGGTCTCGGGCTCCGGGCGGGGCCGCCGCGAGAAGTCCTCGAAGATGGACGACCACCCGGACCGAGCTCCGGGTGCCGCGACAAACTTGCTGACCCGCTCGAACACGTCGCGCAGCCCCTCGCTGCCTTCGCGGATCATTCGATCGAACTCGTCGGGATCGAACCCGAACGCACCGTATTCGCCCACGCGACCTCCTCGCCGCTCATGCCGTCACCGCCCAGTGTGCGCGCCGTGGCTCTCGCGCGCCACGTCCTTATCGCGGAGGCGCCGGCGGCGGCGGGGGGGTGATCGGGATCGGCACGGTGACGAACGGGAAGTGCAGGTACATCGTCACCGGGGGCTGCGCGGGCGCGGCCGGCGCCGGTGGGGTCGCGGGCGGGCCGCAGAAGTGCCAGGCGGTGGTGGAGGACTTCGGGTTCGACGCGTGCATCGACTACA
>NZ_LZJI01000148.1 GCF_001667775.1 Mycobacterium sp. E1747 | reverse complement strand
GTAGGACGTTCCCCTACGATTATTCATGTCGACCCTCTGCAGTAGGTTCGGCCACACCCCGGGGCTGTTGACGCAGCCGCCGGGGGCCTTTTTGGGGCCAAAAAGGGAGAACGCACGCCCCTTGATCTGGGCGCGTTTCTCCCGCTGACACCATGCTGCGTCGCAACAGGGGTGTGCGTCAAGGCGACACGCACTCAATACCGGGTATGACCCAACTATGTGGTCGGAGGTTTGCTTTCAGCCAGTGCCGCCCCAGCGAGCGCCAGCACTGTGATAGGCCAGGCGACGCCGCAGACAATTCCGAAGATGATGCTAGTGAGGCTATCGAAATCGCTGATGCGGCCTTCATTGTCTGTCCAGGATTCGTGGTCGAACTTGATCATGAGGGAGGCCACGGCGATGGCAATGAAGATGTACAACACCGCAGCCGTGATCAGCAGATAAATCACTTGTCTCCTTTTTTATTTCGCCGCAGAGCGCCTAGTATGTCCATTCAGTGCCGCCAGATGGCGGTAGCGCCCGGGGCTGACGCGATCGCATAGTGCTCACCGGCGTAGGCGTACCCGTTTGCGTCCTCGTGGCACGAGATGCCTGTGGACCACACCCATGGGCCGCGTGGTGTTCCCGTTATCTCCCACGATCCGGGCGGTGGGACGGGCAGTTGATTCATCCGTGTATCACCCATCGCGTGTCAGGCCAGCGAGCGCCAACCGCGCCGCGAGCATGTCAGCGATATGGTCTTCGCTCGGTGATGGTGCCCCGCATCGACAACGTGGATTGCCGGCTTGGTTATAGGCCGTGTACGACCGGGAATGGTCCTGTAAGACCGCTACCGCGATCACGCGCACCGGATCAGCAAGCCATGCTTCGGCTTCCTCGCGGGTGACGCCTACCGGACCGAATGGGGACTCGCCACCGTTGCGGCCATCCCGCACGCCCCAGGTGTCCGTGCCAAAGTGCGTGTAGTGCACGAGTTTCGGTTTCTGCTTGATCGGCAATTGTGCAGTATCCATGTGATTCCTTACTGAGAATGATCCACTATGACACTTTGATCTGGCGGTTGTTTGCCAGCTCAAGCAGCACGTCGGCGTGACACGGCTGAGCCAGCGGGCACCAGCACGCGAGGTCACGCCACGCCAGCTCGGCGCGAATTTGTGCGAGCGTAGGCGGCCGGGGTGCCAGCTTGTGGCCGCCGATCAGGAATGCTGCGCCGTTGAGCCATCGGCGGTAGAACTCGACCGCCTGTGCTGGCGTCTCGACGCGGACTTCAATCACTTTGGTGATGCCCTTTGGCGTCGTCAGCGCCAGGCGGTCAGCGACGTTTCCG
>NZ_LZJI01000147.1 GCF_001667775.1 Mycobacterium sp. E1747 | reverse complement strand
TTCGGCAGCGCGGCGGTCGAATCCGCCGCCGACACCCTCGCCATGATCGGCGTGGCTTGCGCGAAACTGGGTGAGCGAGCATTGATTTCGGCAGCTGGAACCGACTTCGAGAATCTCGGACATTCTGACCACGTCAAGGTGGTTGATGCCATGAACTACGCGACGGTGCTACCCGAATGCCGGGCTTTGGTTCACCACGGGGGGGCGGGTACCACGAACGCCGGCCTGCGCGCAGGACTCCCCGCCTTGATTCTCTGGACGTTGCCCGACCAGGCGGTGTGGGCGGCGCGGGTCAAGCGGCTGAAGGTAGGCATGGGGCGGCGCATCTCCACGGCTACCCAAGAATCGCTGGTTTCAGACCTGCGCACCGTCCTCGCCTCCGAATACCGTACTCAGGCTCGAGCATTCGCCTCCCAGATGACAAAGCCCGCTGACAGCGCTGCGACCGTCGCTGATCTCGTCGAGAGGTTCGCCCGCTTCAAGAGGGTTGGCTGATCGCTGCGTCCGCCCCACGCACTGGGCGGCCCGCTGCTACTGCTGAGGCAGGGACGGTGTATCAGCGGTTTGACTCCAGGAATTCGTCCAGGCACCCGGGGGGCCTCAGATTGAGCAAGCGGTTTCGGTCAGCGGCAAGATCCGCGTATCCGAGTGCTTCGATTTGGGCCGCCGAGTAGTCCAGCAGCAAGTCCGGAGTTCCCCTTCGTATGACGCCCACTCCAAAATCACAGTTGAGCACCACGATTCGCAGATCCTCTCGGGTGCTCCGTAATTCGACGATGGCCTTCCAGACGTCACCGCACCAAAGGGCGGCGTAGACGCCGGATTTGGTGAGCCCCCAGGAAATGTCCCGCCAGCGATGCCGGGCACGAAACTCGGCGTAAGACTCCGCAGGGCAAGCCATGGAGGCGCTGGTGGGGTTGCAGTCGTGTACCAAGATGACACCGTCGTCGCGCAGGTAGCGCAGCGTGTTTTCGACGTCGCGGATGACCTGTCGGTAGGTGTGGAGTCCATCGATGAAGGCGACGTCGATACCCCGCTGCTCGAGGAACAGCGTTTCGTTCGCAAAGAACGCGTCGCTACTGGTTTCGAAATAATGCGTAGTGGATGCCTTTGCGGCAGCACGCTTGCGGGTTCGCGCCGACAGCGCAAATTCGGGGTCGACCGCGATCTTCTCCTCGGCGGCGATGTGCCGGAAGGCTTCTCCTTTCGATACGCCGATTTCCAGGTAGATGCGCCGTTGCCGTCCGTCCAACGCCCGCTGAACAGCTTTGATGCGGTTCATGTGAACCCCTTTGGGAGGCGTGGGCCCTCCGGGAATTAGAGCGGCATGCCACGCTTTGGTCTCGCCTCAGCCTCGAGTGCTGTTCGCGCGTCTCGACTGGGTTTTTGTCGAGCTTAAGGCCGTCGGTCGACAACGTGTGCCCCTGGGGTGGACCCAGCGCGCGCCCGAAGGCCGCACCCGTCCGGGATGTGGGCCGGTACCATTGGCGTCGCCTACGCCCGGTGGGAGGCTCGGTTTCAATGAAGTTCGTGGTGGCAAGCTACGGAACTCGTGGTGATATCGAGCCCTGCGCCGTCGTCGGTCGGGAGTTGCTGCGCAGGGGGCACGAGGTGTGCATGGCTGTCCCGCCCGA
>NZ_LZJI01000146.1 GCF_001667775.1 Mycobacterium sp. E1747 | reverse complement strand
CACACCGGCTACCGCGACGATTCTTCTTAGCTGCTCTGCCAGACTGAACGCCTGGGCCGCGCCGGTGCCGATATGAACGAGCGGCTTTCCCTGGGCGTTTCGATCGTTTCTGGGTGGCATTGTCGCTGAGTTGAGGTTCTGGTTACCGTGCGTCACCGGAATTGGAATGCGGCGAGGGCGTTCGCGCCACCGTTTTGGGTGGCCTATGCCTCGTCGCTGATGTCTGGGTTTTTGACGACGCTGATCCGGTCGCGGCGGATGGCGGTCTCGATGCGGCTTTGGATGTCGCTGAGTGCGGCGACGATTTCGCCGCGTACGTGGAGTAGTTCTTTGACTTGGGCTTCGGTACGTTCGGTGATCAGTCGCGAATCACGTTCGGCGGTGGCGATTAGGCCGGCGGCCCGAAGGCGTGCGTCTGTTTCGAGATTGGCGATCTGCGTTTCAGCCTGCTCCCAGGCAGCCTTGATCTGTTGATCCACCCGATGTTGTGTCTCGCGTCGGCGGCGTTCGTCGTCCTCGGCCAACCGCAGCTGCGCCTCGCGGCGACGGCGCTCGGCTTCCTCGGCTTCCTCGGCGATCCGGACGCATTCGTTACGAGCGGCCTGGAGCAGTTCTTCGGCCTCTGCCTTGGCTTCGGTGAGGACCTGGTCGCGACGGGCCGAGGTGGAAGCCTGCAGCTCGGCCAGTGCGGCGCTAGCCGCAGCGCGATCCTGTCGGGCAGCCTCGAGCTCGTCGCGCAGTTTTTCGGTCAGCGTCTCGGCTTCTTCGCGGGCCATCGCCTTGGTGCGTCGGGCTTCGTCGGAGGCCACCCGCATCATCCGCGCGATGCGGTCAGACATTCCCTCGACCGAATCGATCGGGCCGGACAGCCGAGTGATATCACTGCGCAGCTGAGCGTTCTCGGTGGAGACCCGGTCGCGATCGGCTTTGGCGTCGGCAAGTTCGCGCTGGAGTTCGTGCAGACGTTCCTCGAGCGACTCGATGTCAGTGTGAGTCTGTTGGAGGTAGTCGGTCACTTGAGCGCGATCGACACCGCGCAGTTGGGTCTGAAAATTGGGGATTATCCGTGCCACCTGTATTTCTCCTGCTCTATCAACGGCCGCTGAGGCGAATTGGTGAAGGGTGTTCGTGGGCGTTTCAGTGGCCAGGGGCAGGCGGGCCGATCCGTCGTTCCCGCAAGGGAAATGCTGAGGCAGTCCAGCGATCTGCGGCCGACGACCATGGCCGCGGAAAGTATTCTGATATCCCGCCATCGATGGCAACCCCTTGGTCAAGGCTGCCGCTCCGAGAGCGAAAGCCTACGAGTGTTGCGCAGAGGATCCATGGCGGCGATACGGAGGTTTTCGCCGTAGCAGCGGCTACCGACGTGGTATCTCGGCGCTGCCGCCGCCGAAGGTGTGTCCGGTTTGGTTGTGCTGTAGGCATTTCGAGTTACCCAATGCTGCGATGGATCTCAGTGGCAGCATGCGCACCGTAACTCGGAGGCAGCTGCAAGGAGTCCGAAGCCAAATGGACGGGCGGGACGCGATCGGTCCCGACGAAAGAGCCCTCCAGCTGATTGAATTTGTCGTAGAAGTGCGTGAGCTGGGTAGCGATATGGGCCCGGACCTGCCTGAGTTCATCCAACTTCGCCTCTGCGACTGCCAACTGGCGGTCGATGTCGCGTTGCGCCCGGGCCAACATCTGCTCGGCGGTGTCTTTAGCCTCGCTGATAATCTCAGCGGCCTCTTGGTGCGCCTGTTCGCGAAGCCTGGCAATGTCAGCCCGCACCTCGCTACCTTGTGCCTCAAGATCAACTCGCAGTGTGGTTGCCGAATCAAGCTCGAGCTGCGCCTCGGTGAGGATTTTGCTGGCGCGCTCTTCAGCCTCCACTCGCGCAGCGTTGGCGAACTGTTGTGCCTCAGCGCGAATGTCATTTGCCTCGGCGGTTGCGGCGTTAAGGATTCTGGAGAGCTGAGCGCTGAGCCCCGCGACATCGGAAGGGATTGCCCCGGCGAGCTCGTTGAAACGTGCCGAAGTCGATTCCAACTCCGCCTGTGACCTACTCAGGTGTTCGCTGAGCGCCACGATCCGCGATTCGCTCCGCCGGGCTAGGGCCCGCAAATCACTGGACTGCTGATGATGCTTCTCAACCTGGTACGTCAAACGTTCCGCCGCAAGGTTCTTTCGCAGTTCACGGGCCCGCTCGTCCGGGTCCACGTCACTCGCGCCCACAAGGCGTAATGATATTTGCGCAATTAGCTGGGCTTATCAGTGAGGAGCTGAGACTTTTTTCACCTGTCCAAGACCCAGCAGATATGATATTGACGGTCGCGTAAGCGACGGTCACCTAGCCGAAGGCAGGGCGTTGGCGGTCGGGTGAGTCGGGATGCGAACTTTGCGCGAATGATTGCCGCAGGCCGCAGGATTGGGTCTCGGCCGACCTTCTCAAAAGGTCGTCGGATAATTTCGCCTGCCGAGTGGATGATGGCAACTGTGGGGACGAAATCGTGCGCCCAGAGCCTGGCCGCGTTGACGGGTCAGCGTGCCCCTTAAGCGCGTCGACGAGCTCGAGCCCGGAGACCGGATCCGCATGAGGGTCGGGCACGCGACCGTCGTCGCCACCGAACCTCTTGAGGATGACCAGACCCTGCTCACGTTCCTCTACGGGACGAAGAGGCGCGCCGACAACGCCGTCACCGTGGACGTCCTCGACGATGACGAGTGGGGTTGGTAGGACCAGGCCGTTACTGCGTGGCCACGAACGAGAAACTCCCGGTGGAAATCAGGTCCGGGTCGACGACGCAGCGGGTGCCGTCGACGTTTGCCTGCCCCGACACCACCTTGGCCGCCGCAGCGGCACCGGCGGCGTTGCGGGTGGGACCCCAGCCGCCGACCAGACCGTGACCGTTGTCCGAGAGGGCAACGCAGCCGCCCCGACCCTCGGCAAGAACGTGGCAGTCCGTTGCGCCGTGCTTCTCGGCGCAATGACTGATCGCGTACGACTCCACGTCGGCCAGGCTGGCGTGACTGCCGCCGACCGTGACGTCGACGGCGTGGGTGGAGTCCGACCCCGCGATCACGATGAAGCCGCCCTGGGCCTGTGCCGGTGCGGCCAGTCCGACAGCACAAACGGCGAGGATCACCGCGGGTACAAGAGGTTTGAACACACGCTTCCTTTCACATCGTGTTCCGGCAGACGGAAGGCCGTACTCCTACGGTGCTGGGTCGACGGCGGATGTGCGTAGTCATTTACAAGGCCTTGACACGCGCGTAGCAAATCTTCACAGTTCGGGTCGGCGGCCTGTGCGATGCACGTCAGCGCCGGTCACCGATGGTTCCGCTGGTGCTTTGCTATGGCGCATCTCGGCCGCAACCGAGGAGGACGCCGGGTGAACGCCCCCGTCGCCAAGGACGGGTCGATCGCATCGCCGTCGGCTGAACGCCAAGCGGGGGCTAGCCGTGATGAGGCGGTTGCTCGTCGCGAAGCCGGCCCTCGTCGGACGCCGCGCGCATCTGCTCCTCGTCGCCGAACCTCTCCAATTCCTCGGGCGTGAGGCGCACCGGGCGGGGCTTCGGTGCGGCCGGCGGTCGGTGTGGGGGTTCGGTGGGCACGAGGCGATTATCCGCGCCCCGGCCTACTACTGAAAAGCGGGAAGAATAGTGCCGGAATCGCGAATCTCCCAGATGCTGGCTTTTGTGATGCCGTCGAAGTTGATCCTGTTCAACGTTGCTCGCGAATACGTGAGGTCGATGGCGACGTGAGTTGCGGTGTTGCCGTACGGGTCGGTCATCGGAAAGGTGCCCTGCACGTTCACCGCCGCCGCGTCGGGATAGGTTGCCCTCGCGTACCTGAGGATGTCGATGGTGTCCGTCCGGGCGCCGTCCTTGATCATCTGCTCGGTGTAGTTGTCGCGGATGGCGAATCGCGCGTCGACCACGTCGCCGTCCGGGCCCGGGGTGGTGGCGAAGGTGACCCCCTCGGGCTTCTTGGGACCGGCCGATGTTGACGGCGCGGCCGTGGTCGATTCCGGCGGTCCCGCCGTGGCCGAGCTGCTAACAGGGGGCGCTTGGCCGTCCTTCTTCTGGTCGAAAACCCAGCTTTTGCCCACGATGACGAGGAGGACCAGGACGCCCAGCGCCGCCAGGGCCAGCGCCGCCTTTCCGGGCGTATCCTTCTTCGGCGGTTCGGTGGAGAACGCCCACTCGGTGGTCCAGTTGGCGCCGTCGAAGTACCGTTGCAGCCCGTGGCCTACCCCCGCGGGATCGGGGTACCAGCCGGGCGCCGATTTAGGCGGCGGCGGCGCCTGTTCAGATGGCATCTATCCATTTTCGTCGTGGCGGAGACATCTCGGCTACCCGCAATGCTGACCTTTGGAAACGGACCCGTTTCCTAAGCTGCCGTGCTCGCATACTCTCAGTCCTTGCGGTCGGGCTCGGTGAGCTCCGGCGCATTCTCACGGGTCGCCATCCCACCCTCGCGGCCGTGGTCCGCGGGACCTGGAGGGTCGCCCTTGGGCTCGTCGTCGTCCTTCTTCGAATGCTTGCCCATCGCAACTCCCTTCATCGACCAAAGGACTACCCACGCCGCGCGCCCGCGACGCGATGTGAATTCGAGATGGCCCCGGCGTGACGGTCCGGCGTTCGAACGCGTCGATGTGCCCGGTTCGCGCTATGAATCTAGGAGTGAGCAACCACCACGTGAACCTGACCCGGCAAGAAACCTCGTTGATCGGTGAGAGTCATCCCGAGGCTCTCACGCGCATGGACGAGAAGTCGCTGAAGGACTTGCAGAGCCGGCTCAGGCAAGCGCGCGAGAAGAACTTCAGCTTGTTGCGACGCCACGGTGCGGCTCGCGTGGAGGCCGAAGGCGCCCGCGGCGGCGCCCAGCCCGCCAACGAGAAGCGCGGCGAAAAGGTGGAGATCTTCGACGCGGCGCTGGCCCGGGTGAGCGAGCGCCTGGATGCCATCGGCGGCGCCAGCTAGGCGGCAGCCGCGCTCCTTGCGAAGTCCTTCGGAAACCCTTGGCGCGTTACCGCGCTTTGCGGAGATCGGCGAGCGAGTACCTCAGCCCTCCGTCCAGCCGGATCTGCACCGCCGCCACCGCGACCATCACCGCTGCGGTCACCAGGTGCACCACCGCATCGGTGACGTTGTTGGGGAAGGTGAAGACGAAGGCGACCTGGTGCGAAAAGAACGCCCAAATGCCCGGCAGCGCACCGGCTATCGCGGCAATCAGCAGATAGAGCACGGCCCACGACTTGCGGATCGCGAAGACCAGGCCCGGGGCGAACAGCGCGAGACCGGCGACGGCGTGCCAGCCGTTGTAATCCATGCCGAGCAGTTGGACTGTCGGCGCGGCGGGCCCCGTGGCGAAGCTGGGATTGATGACGAGGCCGGCCACCGCCTGGATGACATGAAACACGCAGATGACCAGCAGCCCGATCTGGGCGAAACTCCACCTCACGCTGCACCTCCTTGTGCACGGCGGGATAGCCTGAATACTACGCGCGGTAGTAGAAGGTGACAACGGGCGCTGCCGCAATGGCTATGTGGTGCTGTGCCGTTCGATCCATTGGGTCATCGCGTCGTCGAGCGCGGTCGCGACGTCCACACCGGCACCGTCGGCGGCCTGCTCGAACCGCTCGACCAGCTCGGTGCGGACGGAGGCGCCCAACTTGGTACGCGGTGGTTTTGGTTTCGGCGGCAGCGCTACCGGCACGTGTCGCGCCACCGACGCGTCGATGATTTCGCGAAGTGCCGGTATCTCGTCGAGCACTCTGGCGAGATCGTCGCGCTCGATCCGCAGCACCTCGGCCGGCCCCAATGTCGTGACGGTCGCCGAACGCAGCCTCCCGCGGTGCAGCGCCGATTCGCCGATTACCTCGCCCGCCCCCAGCACGGCGATGCGGTCCCGGCCGGCGTACACGCCCACCTCGCCGCTGAGCAGGATGTAGCAGGAGTCCGACGGCGTCTGCTCGTGAATCAGCGGCAACGGCGCTGACGTCGAAGTGCGGTGAGCCGCTCGGGCGAGCCGCTGCAGTTCGGCATCCGAGAAGTTCGCGAAGGTGGCGTACTGCCGTAACCGACGGGCGTCTTCCTCATATTGCTTGTCATCGGCCTTCACCGCGGACTCCTGACGTGCGATGTGACGCTATATCGAGGAGCGTAACGCTGACATGCGGCGCAACTCTAGATCCGGCCCCGCCGGCAACAGGTACGCAGTCAGTTCCGCCCCGGAAGCCTCATCACCGCGCGCACAACAGGAACCAGCGATTTTTGCCACAGGGTGCTCGGAATGCCAAGGGGCGGATCGAGATTGAACACGCGGGCGGTCGCGATCGTCTGGGATTCGGTGTACTTCAGCAGGCCCTCGGGACCGTGCCGGCGGCCCACCCCGGACTGACCCATTCCGCCCATCGGTGCGCTGAGGCTGCCCCAGGCGAAGGCGTAACCCTCGTTGACGTTCACGGTCCCCGAGCGCAACCGCGCGGCGATCTGCTGGCCCTCCGCGGAGGAGCCGGCGAACACGCTGGCGTTGAGCCCGTACTCGGTGTCGTTGGCCTTCTCGACCGCCTCGTCGACGTCGGCGACCGGGTAGATCGACACCACCGGCCCAAACGTCTCGTTGGCTGCGCACTCCATCTCGGGTGTGACGTCGGTCAGCACCGTCGGCTCATAGAACAGCGGCCCGATATCGGGTCGAGCCTTTCCGCCGGCAATCACCTTGGCGCCCTTGGCCTTCGCGTCATCGACGTGGTCCGTCACGGTGTCCAGCTGACCCCCGGAGATCAGGCTCCCCATGTCCACCGAGAAGTCATACGCGGTGCCCAATTTCATGCTCTGCACCGCGGCGCCGAACTTGCCGACGAATTCGTCGGCGACGTCCTTCTCGACATAGATCCGCTCGATGGAGATGCACAGCTGGCCCGCGTTGGAAAAGCACGCGCGGGTGGCCGCCTTGGCGGCCTTGTCGAGGTTGGCCCCGCGCGTGACGATCATCGCGTTCTTGCCGCCGAGCTCGGCGGAGAAGCCGATCAGCCGGCGGCCGGCGTGCTCGGCGAGCTGCCTGCCGGTCGCTGTCGAACCGGTGAACATCAGGTAGTCGCAGTTGTCGATGATCGCCGTGCCGACCACCGAACCCGGCCCGGGGACGATCGCGTAGAGCGCCCGCGGCAGGCCGGCCCGATAGAGGAGTTCGGCACACGCCAGGGCGCAGTACGGGGTCTGGCTGTCCGGCTTGAGCACCACCGCGTTACCCGCCAGCAGGGCGGGCACCGAATCTGACGCCGTCAGCGTCATGGGGTAGTTCCACGGGGAAATGACCCCGACCACGCCCTTGGGCTGGTAACAGACCGTGGTCTTGCCGATGCCCGGGAGCAGCGACTGCACCGTGCGGGGCTTCAACAGGTCGGCGGAGACGCGCACGTAGTAGTTCGCGTTCGCCATCAGGTCGACGATTTCCTCCTGCGCAGCCCAGCGGGCCTTGCCGGCCTCGGCCTGCAGCAGGTCCATCAAGAACTCGCGGTTCTCCACTACCAGGTCGCGATAGCGGCTGATGACCTCGACGCGCTCTGTGACCGGACGGGCCGCCCACTCGATCTGGGCCGCGCGCGCTTCGGCGAACGCCGCTTGGACGTCCTCGGCCGTGCCGATCGGGATCGTGGTCAGGGGTTTGCCGGTGAAGACCTCGTCGATCGTCTTCGTCGGGCGCGCGGCGAGATCTTTGATCGCGGCCAGCTGCCGCAAACGGTCGAACACCTCGGCTGACGGTGCGGGCATATCGGTACCTCCCCAATGAGCACGGCGGCCACCGCCAGCCTAACCGCGTCGAGCGCGGGGGAGAGCGGCGTCGTCGAGCGCCGCCCCGCAACGGCCGTCACATCCGCCCGTACGCGAGCGCCATGACGAGAAAGAGCACCGCGAACAGCAGAAACATCATCGCAATTGGATCGATGAGCTCGAACAGCATGCGATCACCACCGCCTCGCGCCGGGCACTAGTTGGTGCTCGCCAGGTAGGCCCCGTACGGCACCGCGTCCAGCAGCGTGACGCTGAGCGCGACGCCACTGGGCAGCACGTAGGTGCGCCGCTCATCGGGGCGTGCGCCCGCGATCGCCGAGCCGAGCGGGGAATCAGTCGAGTAAACCTCCACGTGGCCGTACTCGGCGCCGCGGGCACCCAGCAGGAAGGTCTCGACGTCGCCGGTGTCGTCGTAGCGCACCGTCAAGACCATGCCGGGTTCGGCGATTCCGTCGTCGGGGGGATCCTCGCCGACGACGGCGTGGATCAAGAGGTCCTGAATCCGTTGCATCCTCAGCCGCCAAGCGCGCTGGACGGCGGCGGCGTTCTCATCGGCTTCATCGGAATCCGCGGGGCCGGCACATAATTCGCGCAGGGTGCTCAGTTCTTGCTGAAGCCGCTCATAGGCCTGCGGCGTCAGCCATGCGGGTTGCACGCTGGTCATGTTCGTTTCCTTTCCTCATGCGCCGGCGGGGGCCAACGGTCGCCGGCGGCAATCGTTGCGCGCCCGGTGATTTCGTGATGGTCCGTGGTACGGAGCCGCCTTGAGCAGTGTCACGAGCCGGCCCGTGTCGTGGGGGATCGCGTAGATGCGTTGCTCGCCGGGGCGAGCGCCGGCGATGCACCGGCCCAGCGGCGAGGCCATCGAATACACGTCGATGTCGGTGCCCTCGGCGCCCCGCCGGCCGAGCAGCAGCGTTTCGGTTTCACCGGTGGCGTCGTAGCGAATGGTCAGCACCATGCCCGGGCCCGCGGTCCTTTCGCTCGCCGGATCGTCACGCACGGCGGCGGTGGCCAACAGGTCCTCGATCTCGCGGATGCGTGCCTGCCGCGCCGCGGGGCGCACGCCGCTGCTTCCGCCGTAATCCATGGCGTCGTCGGGGACTTCGATGCTGCGCTGGGCGCGCAGCGCGGTGAGTTCGTCCTGCAGGCGGCGGCGGTGCTGGGGCGTGATATAGACGGGGGTGCAACTGGTCATCTCTGGAATTTCCTTTCTCGAGTCGGGGTGTCGTCAGGGGCGGGCCGTTATGTGGCAGCCGTCCCTGACGACGCGAAGCCCGCAGTGGGCAGGTCTTGATGGAGGGCCGCGTATCCCAGATATGATGCGCTCCAATAAATCTCACCCGAGGCTCAACTCCATGGTGGCTCGCGCGGCGGCCGGGCCGCTTGCCCCAATCGGACAAGGCCGGTGGAGGCTTTTGTCCCGGGCCGACAAGACGGTCGTCGTGGCACGCACGCCCGGAGAACCTCAATCCCCGTGCGGGGATTGAGGTGGTTGCGGCGCTTAGCTCACCGTGGCCCGATAAACCGTTCGAAGTCGTGTTGCCATCTGGCGTAACGGATTCGGTCGAGGGCATAACGAGCGCCGGCGAAGCAGGCCGCGACGGGCAGGGTCACAGCGAACCAGATCGCCACGGCGATCGCGACCGCCGCGTCCGCCGGTGACATCTTCGGCCGGGTGACCGGCGCGCCCATGCCGTCGACCCAAATATCCACTTGGTCACCGATTTTCACGGCAGGCGGTACGGCGATGCTCCCAGTTCGTTCGGTGCCGGCGAAATCCCATCGCGCGGGTGCGATGACCGTCCGGCTTTCGGGGTCGGTGCGAGGATGGCTGTCCCCGACGACCGTCGCGGTGACCGGGCGCCGCGTCTGGACCTGTTCGGTGTAGGCGCGGCTGCGATCCTCGTGAATCGCGGTCCCCACCGTGGCGGCGATCGGCACGGTGACCAGCGACACCGCGACGGCCAAGACCAACAGCAGCGCCTCCACCCGGTCGGTCGACCGGACCAGCGGGTGGCGCCGGAACAGCCGAGCGAGCAGCCCTCGCGGCAGGGGAACGGTAAACGTCTCCAGGCCGGGGTGATCGTGTCGCGGGGTGGTCATCGGATGTCCTCGTCGAATCGGTAGCGATCGGGCTGGTCACCTCGATCATGGCGCGGCCGGGCCCCTGGGGCTTGCGACGATCCGACAATCGGGTCCGGGCGCGTTGTCGGATCCCGACAGCGCTCGATCAATCGGCGTCGGTGGCCGCGAGTTCGATCATCATCGCCAGCCGCTTCCTGGCGTCGTCCAGAGGGAGGTTGCTGATCTCGGCCATCTTTCGGAGCCGGTAACGCACGGTGTTCTCGTGCACTCCGAGACGCTCACCGGCCTCGACCGGATCACCTTGGGCTTCCAACCACGCCCGCAGCGTGGCGAGGTAGTCGGTTCCGTGGGCACGGTCGTGCCGGCGCAGCTCGGCCACCGGTCCACGGGCCGGGGACCGGCCGGCCAGCGCCGCGGTGCGCAACCGCTGCAGCAGGATGTCATCCCACGACTCGTCGTAGGCGGGAGGCGCGGACGTCGGGGACGCCTCGTGCAGCGCCAGACATTCGTCTGCCTCCTGCCGCGCGGCGGCGAGTTCAGCGACGTCGGCTACGCCGCTGATGCCGGCCAACACGGTCACTGCGTCGGGCAGCGCCGCTGCCAGGGCTGTCACCCAATGGCGGGCCGCGGTGACCTGGTCGCCGGGGAGCAGCGTGTAGATCGTGTTGCCCGCCAAGGCGCTGCGGCCCGGCCGTGACCAACCGAAGCCGGTGGTGGCGCGCTCGAACGCCAACAACAGGGCGGCGTCGCGCTCGGAGCCCGCCGACGCCTGCAACGCGATCACCCGCAAACCGCTCTGGGGCAGGCCGAGCCTGCTCGCCGACGTGGCCGAATCGGCGCTGCCCTCCAGCAGCCGGATCACCAGTTCGGATTCGACCTGACGCTCCAGGTCGGCGCTGGCCTGGGACCGCAGCACGTGCAGGGCCACCGTGTGCGCGCCCGCAGCCAAGGCGTCGCGTGCGGGCTCGTCCAGCGGCTCGGAACACGCCACCCACACCGACCCCATCAGTTCTCGACCGGAGCGCACCGCCACCACCATGCGACCGGTCAACCCGTATTGTGGCTCGCCCTCGACGAAGAGTGGCTCCTCGGCAACCGCCAGATGCGCGAGCACGCCGCGAGATTCGAACAGTGCCCGCAACCGCTCCGGCGTCTGCCGGCCCAGAATCGTCTCTACCCGGGCCGGGTCGGGGTCTTGCTGCAGCTGTGAATACGCGAGCACGCGCAGCAGCTCGTCGTGGATGACCACGGCGCTGCCGATTGCATCCGCCAGGCTGTCGGCCAGCGCGAACAGATCGGTCGGGCCGCGACCGGCCGCGGTTTCGCGGCCCTCGAGCACCAGCCCGTAGATGACCGCGGCCAGCTCACTCCACGACAGCGTCTCGTCGACCAGCATCACCGCCCCAAGCCCGGCGTCCTCGCCGAACGTCATCGGCTGCCCATGATCGCGCGTCAACACCACCACCGCATGTGCCGACCGGGCCCACTGAACCGCTTCGCCCAGCGATCCGGCGCCGATTGCCAGCAGCACATCGCCGACGACGGACCGCTCGCCCGACACCTCATGGATGACCACGCTGCGCAGCTCGGTGGAGCGAGGCACCGACGACCAACCCAGCCGGACACCGTAGCCACCCAGCACATTGACCAAGCGGTCCAAAGTGATCACGAGCGCTCCCAACGCCGCCGATGAATCAGACGCTGATGCCTTTGTATCGCCCCGCGGTCGAAAACCGGGTGCGATTGGTCACCCGCTCGCGTCTTGGCCTGCCGCGCGCCACCGCAAATCGGAGCCCAACGAGGTTCGGTCCAGCTCGCTCACAGAATGTGCAAGCCCTGGGCCAGCTGTGAGACGCCGACCACCGTGAAGACGGTCACCAGAATCTGCCGGTGATAGGCGCGCACCCAATCGTGCAGCTGCCGCAGCACGGCCTGGGTCCTCGCCGGCGCGGTCACGTATCCCACCAGGATCATCTCGACGACGGAATACATCAGCAGGACGAACGCGATCGAGGCGCTGACCTGCGTGGCGACTGCGGCCCTCGAGGCGACGATGATCGCCAGAATGAACAGCACCCCGTCGATCGGCACCGACGCCAGCCCGATCACCCACGCGATCCACAACGAGCCCCGCTCCCACGCGCGGTGGGCGCGGTGGAGCAACCGCCGGGTCGCGGACCGCTGCTCCGCGGGGACATCCCGCGCGCGGCTCAGGAATCGCGGCACCGCGATCGGCGCCGCCGCAGTGGCCGGCTCGTCGCTCGGAACGCGAGCCTGCGCGCGCTGACGCGTCAAGAACCGCACGACCATCACGGCGGCGATCGACAGCCCGAGGACGCCGAGCCCGATCTGGATGTGCGCAAGTGTGGAGCTGGTGGCCTTCGTGGTCTCGCCGTGGCCGAACGAACCGAACGCCGATGTGAAATTGAGCAACATCAGCGGCGCGAGAAGTTCGGGCACACAGACCGTGAGGCCGCCGACCCAGTAGGCGAGCAGGTTCGGCGCGGGCCGCGGTCGCGAGATCATCAGGAGGGCCAGGCCGAGGCGCACGGGGTTCAAGGCCGCCAGAATTCCCAACCCCAGCACCGACCCCCACATTGGCGCATTCTTACCCGCGGCCGACGAACTCTAAACCCGACTCACGGGATCGTCACCCGCGGCAGGGATCGGAGCGGCCAGCCGATGAAGCTCGGTCCGCGTTGCGAATCTCTTATGTACGAATGAAATTCACAGGTTTGACTCTTATGCTGTCGGGTACACCGCGAGCCGTGGAGTACGACTTTCATTGTCGTAGTGCCAGCTTGCAGATGGTTCGTTGGTGCGCGAACGGACCGGCCCCTGCAACGGCCGATATGGTTTCGTGGGCTACCGTTGGCATTGCGGACGGCTTTGTGACTCGGGCAGGGGAACCGACTGGGGCCCGAGACGCAGCCACGACGGTCATATCACGACGGGGACTTCCGCGAAGTCCACGGGCGCTGGCACGGTGCGGGTGGTCGGACCGCCGCACTGGTCGAAACTAACGGCCAATCCTGAAGCGCGGCATCGGTTTCGGTGCTGCATGCAGTAGTTCCGCAGATTCAGCTCGGTCCCAGGAGGTTGTCCGTTGCGGCTCAATCCATTCGACGACGAATCCGGCAAATTTATCGTTTTGGTCAATAACGAGGAACAGCACAGCCTCTGGCCGGTCCTCGGCGATGTCCCCGCGGGATGGCGGGTGGCCTACGGCGAAGCCGAACGGGCCGCGTGCCTGGACTACATCGAACAAAACTGGCCCGATATCAGCCCTAAACCGCTGCGCGAGAGGCTGTCCGCTCTCGGTTTGTGATGTATAGACCGTCTAGGTATGAATGAGTCGGGAAGGGTTTTGGGGGGAATTAGTGGAACGCAGTGACGGGGCACTACCGCTGACGCGCGCGCAGCTGGATATCTGGCTCGCGCAGCAAACGGGCCACTTCGATGTCGCGTGGCAACTGGGCGTGCTCGTGCGAATCGAGGGCACGGTCGACCGCGGTCTGCTCGAGCAGGCAATGCGGCACGTGGTGGGGGAGGCCGAGAGCCTACGGGCCCGCTTCTTCGAGACGGACGGACAAGTCTTTCAGCGGGTGATCGAAAACCCGGACGTCGAGCTTGCCTTCTACGACGTGAGCGGGTTCCCCGACCCTGAGCGCGAGGCCCGCGAGCGGGCGTCGGCGATCCAGCGCACGCCGATGCCCCTCACCGGCTCGATGATGAACTTCTACCTGTTCCAAACTGCGCCCGACGAGCAGTTCTGGTTCACTTGCTGTCATCACATCGCCATCGACGGCTTGGGCATCGCGCTCATCGGCCGGCGCATCGCGGCGGTTTACTCCGCTCTCGCCTCCGGCACCGCCGTATCGCCCGCCTTCTTCGGCACCGTGCGCGATTTGGTCGACGGCGAGTCGGAGTACGCCGAATCCGCCGATTACACTGCCGACGAGGCTTATTGGGCCGAGCACCTGCCTTCGGCGTCGGAGCCGGACTATCGGCTGACCCAGCTCGTCAGCGAGCGGGACCCGTATGCCCCGTCTCCGCCGGTGCAATTGGACTCGTCGGTGATCCGCGCGATCAAACAATTGTCCAAGGCGTTGGGCGTCCGTCGGTCGTCGATCCTCACCGCCGCCTGCGCACTCCTGGTGCGGGGAGTTCGTGCCGACAATTCCGACGAGGTGGTGCTCGACTTCCCCGTCAGCCGGCGGCTGGATCCAAAGTCGAAGACACACCCGGGCATGCTCGCCGGAGTGGTGCCGCTGGTTTTGGACGCGCCGGCGCAAGCCACCGTCGCCGATTTTCTTCGGCAGACCGACGCGCGTTCGCGAGAGGCGTTGCGGCACCAGCGGTTCCCGGTGCACATGCTTGGCGGCGACGGCGGTTTCCGTGGCGCTCCGCAGGCGTCCAACCGGGTCGTCGTGAACTTTGTTCCGGCCAGGATGACCCTCAGCCTCGCCGGGGTCCCGGCGACCGCGACGTACACGACTTTCGGTCCGGTGGGCCACTTCGGGCTGTTCTTCCTCGGCTTCGGGGATCAGCAATTCCTGAGCACGGTGGGCGTCGGACAGCCCTTCTCGAACTTTGACGTCACGGACTTGGCGGGCCGGCTGCAGCGGATGCTTGCGGCGATGGCGCAAGATCCGACGAGGTCGTTGTCGTCGGTGGATGTGCTCGATGAGGGCGAGCGGGCGCGGTTGGATGTGGTTGGTAATCGGGCGGTTTTGAGTGCGCCGGTGTCGGGGTCGGTGTCGGTGCCCGCGATGTTTGCCGCGCAGGTGGCCCGCGCGCCGGAGGCGGTGGCGGTCTCGGGTACCGGGGTGTCGGTGTCGTATCGGGAGTTGGATGCGGCGTCGAACCGGTTGGCGCGTTATTTGGTGAGTCGCGGTGTGGGTCCGGGACGGACTGTGGGGCTGTTGTTTTCGCGGTCGGCCGAGGCGATCGCGGCGATGTTGGCGGTGCTCAAGACCGGGGCGGCGTATGTGCCGATCGACGCGGGATCGCCGGATTCGCGGATCGGGTTCCTGCTCGGTGACGCCGCACCGGTGGCGGTGCTCACAACGGCGGAGTCGGCCGGGCGGCTCGGTGCTCATGGTGTGGAGGTCGTCGACGTCGCTGATCGGCGCATCGATGGGCTGTCGGATGCGGGGTTGCCTTATCCCGATGCTGAGGGGATGGCGTATGTGATTTACACGTCGGGCACTACGGGTGTGCCTAAAGGTGTTGGGGTGATGCATCGTAGCGTGACTGAGTTGATCGGCTCGCTGGATGCGGGGTTGCCGGTGCCGGGGGTGTGGTCGCATGCGCATTCGCTGGCGTTCGACGTGTCGGTGTGGGAGATCTTCGCCCCGCTGTTGCGTGGTGGGCGGGTGGTGGTGATCGATGAGGACACCGCGCGTTCTCCCGAGGACTTGCACGCGGTGGTTGTCGGCGAGGGTGTGAGCGTGTTGACCCAGACGCCGTCGGCGATTGCGATGCTGGACCCGGCCGGTTTGGATGGTGTGGCGGTGGTGTTGGCCGGGGAGGCTTGCCCGCCCGACGTGGTGGATCGCTGGGCGCCGGGTCGGGTGTTGGTCAATGCCTACGGGCCGACCGAGACCACGATGTGTGTGGCGATCAGCGCCCCGCTGCAGGCCGGTTCGGGGTCACCGTCGATCGGGTCGCCGGTGGCGGGGGCGGCGTTGTTCGTGCTCGACGGCTGGTTGCGGCCGGTGCCCGAGGGGGTGGTTGGTGAGTTGTATGTGGCCGGGCACGGGGTGGCCACCGGGTATGTGGGTCGCGCGGGGCTGACCGGTGCGCGGTTTGTGGCGTGTCCGTTCGGTGCCCCGGGGTTGCGGATGTATCGGACCGGGGATTTGGCGTGCTGGAACCGCGACGGGGACCTGCACTACGTGGGCCGCGTCGATGAGCAGGTCAAGGTCCGCGGCTATCGTATCGAGCTCGGTGAAATCCAGACGGCGTTAAGCGGTTTGGCTGGTGTTGGGCAGGCGGTGGTGATCGCCCGCGAGGACCGTTCGGGCGATAAGCGGCTGGTCGGTTATGTCACGGGTGCGGCGGATCCGGCCGCGTTGCGCGCCCAGCTTTCCCAGCGGTTGCCGGGGTTCATGGTGCCCGCGGCGATCGTGGGCCTCGAGGCCTTGCCGTTGACGGCCAACGGCAAGCTGGACACCCGCGCGCTGCCGGCCCCCGAATACACCGCCGGGCATTACCGCGCCCCGGGCAACCCGACCGAAGAGATCCTGGCCACCATCTTCGCCGAGGTCCTGGGCCTCGACCGCGTCGGCACCGACGACTCCTTCTTCGAACTCGGCGGCGACAGCATATTGGCGCTGCAGGTGGTCTCGCGAGCGCGGGCCGCGGGCCTGACCTGCCGGCCGCGGGACGTCTTCGTCGAGCAGACCGTCACCCGCCTGGCCGCCGTGGCCGGGGTCGCCGACGGCGAAACCGCCGTGGCCGACGAGGGTCTCGGAGCGGTGCTCGCCACCCCGATCATGCGGTGGCTGCACGAGATCGACGGGCCGACCGACGAGTTCAACCAGACGACGGTGCTGCAGGCACCCGCCGGGGCGATCGAGGCCGACGTGGCGACGGCGCTGCAGGCCGTGCTCGACCGGCACGCGATGCTGCGGCTCCGCCTCGAGGGCGACGGCGACGGCGGGTGGTCCCTATGGGCGCGCGACGCGGGGTCGGTCGACGCGACCGTGTGCCTGCAGTCGGTGGACGTGCTCTCCGATCAGGCGCTGGTGGAGGCGCGGTCGCGGCTGAACCCCGCCACCGGGGCGATGCTGAGCGCGGTCTGGGTCGCTTCCACCGGCCAGCTGGCGTTAGTCGTCCACCACCTGGCCATCGATGGGGTGTCGTGGCGAATCCTGTTGGAAGACTTGAATATCGCCTTCACCCAGCAACGCGGCGGACAGCCGGTCGCCCTACCGGCGGGCGGCACGTCATACGCCCGGTGGGCAACGCTGCTTCACGAGCACGCCCGCCGCCCGGAGGTCGTCGAACAGTCCGGCGCCTGGAGGCGGATCGCGGCCACACCGTCCGCCTTGCCCGCGGCGCGTGCCGGGGTCGACACCTACGCCACCGCCGGACGCCTGTCGACGTCGCTGAACGTCGAGGACACCCGCACGCTGCTCGGGGAGGCGCCGGCGGCGTTTCACGCCGGCGTGCAAGACATTCTGTTGATCGCGTTCGGATTGGCGTGCGCGGAGTTCTTGGGCCCCAACCTTTCTGCCCGCGGCCCGGTCGCCATCGACGTCGAGGGCCACGGCCGCCACGAGGAACTCGCACCCGATGTGGACCTTTCGCGCACCGTCGGCTGGTTCACCACCAAATACCCGGTCTCGCTCACGGTCGACGGACCGGCCTGGGCTCAAGTGCGGGCCGGCGACCCGGCACTGGGAACCGCGATCAAGGACGCCAAGGAACAGCTCCGCGCCGTTCCGCACCCGCTGACGTACGGCGTGCTGCGCTACCTCAACAGCGACGTCGAGCTGGACGGCGCCGACCCGACGATCGGGTTCAACTACCTCGGTCGCCTCATCGCGGGAACCGAACTCTCCGATGACCTGTGGCGGCTGCACCCCGAAAGCCTGTCCCTGACCCGTGCCGCCGCGGCGACCCCAATGCCGTTGGCGCACACCGTCGAACTCAACGCCGGCACCGTCGACACCGACACCGGTCCGCAGCTGCACGCCGATTGGACCTGGGCGCCATCGGCGCTGGACCGAGAGCAGATCGGCCGGCTGAGTCAACTGTGGTTCGACGCGTTGTCCGGCATCTGCGCGCACGTGCGGGCCGGCGGCGGCGGGCTGACGCCATCGGACATCGCGCCGGCCCGGCTGAGTCAACCGCAAATCGACGAGCTGGACCGGCGATACGACCTCGCCGATATCCTGCCGCTGACCCCCCTGCAACAGGGCCTGCTGTTTCACTCCAGCACCGCGCACGGCAGCGGCGACATGTACGCCGTGCAGCTGGATTTCACGCTCACCGGCCCCCTCGACCCCGACCGCCTGCACGACGCGGTGCGCACGGTGATCAGCCGTCATCCGCACCTGGCCGCCCGGTTCTACGAACGGTTCGACGAGCCGGTGCAGATCATCCCGGCCAATCCCGTTGTGGCGTGGCAGTTTGTCGAGCTCGGCGCCGACGAGCAGATCGAGCGGCTGTGCGCGGACGAACGCGCCGCGGTCGGCGACCTGGCCGACCAGCCGCCGTTGCGGGTGGCGTTGATCCGCACCGGGGAAAACCGGCACCGGCTGGTGCTGACCAACCACCACATCGTGCTCGACGGGTGGTCGCTACCGATCCTGCTGCGTGAGATCTTCACCAGCTACTACGGCGGACGGCTGCCCGCGGCCGCGCCCTATCGCAGCTTCGTCACCTGGCTGGCCGACCGGGACCTCGATGCCGCCCGCGACGCCTGGGCACAGACGCTCGCCGACCTCGAGACGCCGACACTCGTCGGCCCCAGGGACCGGTTGGGGCAGGGGCGGCGCGGCACCCAATCGTTCAGCGTGCCCGAGGAAACCACGCGAGCCCTCACCGAACTGGCACGCTCCTGCCACACCACCGTCAGCACCGTCCTGCAGGGCGCCTACGCTCTGCTGCTGACCTCGCTGACCGGTCAGCACGACGTCGTGTTCGGCACCCCGCGATCTCGGGTGGGCCAGCTCGAAGTGGCCGGTGCCGAATCGATGGTCGGGCTGCTGATCAATACGGTGCCGGTGCGGGCGAACATCGGCGCGACCACCACCACCGCGGACCTGCTGCGGCAACTGCAGGACGACCATAACGACACACTCGATCATCAACACCTGGCGCTTCGTGACATTCACCGCGCCACCGGCCACGAGCAACTGTTCGACACCCTGTTCGTCTACGAGAACTACCCGATCGGTGACGGCATGCAGCTGGGCCCCGACGGGTTGGCCATCGCCGAGTTCACCAACCGGGAGTACAACCACTACCCGTTGACGATTGAGGCGCTCCCGGGGCCCGAGCTCGGCCTCCACGTCGAGTTCGACGCGGACGTGTTCGACACCGCGAGCATCAGGGCGCTCGTCGAACGGTTCCGGCGGGTGCTGGCGGCGATGACCTCCGATCCGACCCGGCGCCTGTCGTCGGTCGACCTGCTGGACCGCGCCGAGCGCGACCTGGTGCTGTCGCGGTTGTCCGGTGCCGGTGTGGCCGCACCAGTCGGAGTGGCGCCACAGCTGCTTGCGGCCGCCGTAGCCGCCGACCCCGATGCGACCGCGGTGGTCGACGGCACCAGGACGCTGTCCTATCGCGAGCTCGACGAGTGGTCAACTCGGTTGGCCCGCAAGCTGGTTGAGACGGGGGTGGGACCGGAGCGCGCCGTGGGCGTGGCGATGGATCGCTGCGCGGAGTTGGTGGTCGCCTGGTGGGCCGTGGTCAAGGCCGGCGGCGTCCACGCGCCGGTGGATCTGGACCATCCCGTCGAGCGGGTCGCCACGGTGCTGGACGCCGCGGGCGCGGTGTGTGTGTTGGCCTGCGGTCCCGACGACGTGGCGGGGGCCGGCGCACGCCCGCTGGTCCGGATCGACGGTCTCGAGCTCTCGGGGTACTCCGCGGAGGCCATCGCCGACACCGAGCGACTCGCGCCGCTGACGGCGGCCAACACCGCGTACGTGATCTTCACGTCGGGTTCCACCGGCACGCCCAAGGGAGTGGTGGTCAGCCACGCGGGCCTGCTGGGTTGGGCTGCGGCAGAACGCGATGTGCATGGGTTGCACCCGGACACGCGGCTGCTGATGGTGGCCTCGCCGACGTTCGACGCGTCCGTCGGCGAAATGGTGATGGCCGCCGGCTCGGGAGCGGCGCTGGTGGTGGCGCCGCCGGGGGTCTATGCCGGGGAGCCGCTCACCGCGCTGCTGGAAAGCCAGCGGGTCAGCGCGGCGTTCCTGACCCCCACGGTGCTGGCCTCGCTGGACCCGGCCCGGCTGGACGGGTTCGACACGCTGATGGTCGGTGGCGAGGCCTGCCCGCCGGAGCTGGTGGCCGCCTGGGCGCCCGGCCGGCGCATGTTCAACGTCTACGGCCCCACCGAGAGCACGATCTGGGTGACCTCCAGCGCCCCGCTGGCGTCGGGCGAACCGATTCGGATCGGCGCTCCGATCCCGGGCGTGTCCGCACTCGTGCTCGACGCCTGGCTGAACCCGGCGCCGGTCGGGGTGGTGGGGGAGCTGTACCTGATCGGGCCCGCGCTGGCGCACGGCTATGTGGGCCGGGTGGACCTGACCGCGGAACGGTTCGTGGCCAATCCCTTTGGCGCACCCGGGTCACGGATGTACCGCACCGGTGACCTGGCCCGCTGGACGGACGACGGAGCCCTGGACTATCTCGGCCGCGCCGACACCCAGATTAAGCTTCGCGGGCAGCGCATCGAATTGGGCGAAATCGAAAACACCCTGCTGGTCTGCCCGCAGGTGCTCCAGGCGGCCGTCACCGTGCAGGACAGCGCCACCGGCTCGCAGCTGGTGGCCTATGTCACCCTCGATCACACCACCACGGCCGACGACGACGCCGAAAACGTCGAAGAATGGCAACACCTCTACGACGATTTGTACGGCGCCGACGGCGAGTCCGGTTTCGGCATGGATTTCCGAGGCTGGAACAGCAGCTACACCGGCGACCCGATCCCGCTCGACGAGATGGTCGAATGGCGTGCCGCCACCGTGGACCGGATCATGGCGCTGCGGCCGCGGCGAGTGCTCGAGATCGGCGCGGGCTCGGGCTTGCTGTTGTCGCAAATCGCCCCGCACTGCGATCAGTATGTCGCCACCGACTTTTCGGCGGCGGCGATCGACAACCTGGAACGCTCGCTGGAGCAACTTCAGCTCCCGTGGCGCGACCGCGTCCAGCTGTTGACCCAGCCGGCCCACGTCGCGGACGGGCTGCCGCGGGGCACTTTCGACACGATCATCCTCAACTCCGTCGTCCAGTACTTCCCCAACGCGGGATACCTGGCCGACGTCATCGACACCGCGATGGGATTGTTGGCGCCGGGCGGCGCGGTGTTCATCGGTGACATCCGTAACCACGCCCTGCAGGGCGCATTCCAGACCGGAATCGCGTTGACCCGGACCGACGCCGGCGCCGCGGATGCCGCCGAGATCCGGCAGCGCGTCCGTCACGCGATGCTCGGTGAGACCGAATTGCTCTTGGCGCCCGAGTTTTTCACGACCTGGGTAAGCAGCGACGAGTCGGCGGCCGGGCTGGACATCCGGGTCAAGCGCGGGCTGGCCGACAACGAACTGAACCGGTACCGCTACGACGTCACCATCCACAAGGGCCCCGTCTCCCTACGTTCGGTGGCCACCGCACCCGTCTGGTCGTGGGGGCAATGCGCAGACTTAGACGGGCTGCACGACAAGTTGATGTCCCAGCGTCCCGCCGAGGTCCGCGTCACCGACATCCCGCACGTGGGGGTGATCGCCGACGTCCGTATCGAATCCGCCCTCGCCGCGGGCGTTCCCGTGCCCGACGCGCTGGCCCAGGCCGGCGCGATCACCGGCGCCGCCGCCGCGGAGGAATTGCATCGCCTCGGTGGGGTCGCCGGATATCACGTCGCGGTGACCTGGGGCACCCAATCCGGCACGCTCAGTGCGGTTTTCACCGAATCCGACGGTCGGTTGACCGACGTCTACCTACCGCCCGCCAGGGCCCGGCAACGCACCAGCTACGCCAACGACCCGCACGCCAACACCAAGATCGCCGCGGTGCGCCAGCGGATCAGCGCGTGGCTGCCCGATTACATGGTGCCGTCGCACATCGTGGCGCTCGAGGAGTTCCCGCTGACCTCCTCGGGCAAGCTCGACCGCAAGGCGCTGCCCGAACCCGACTACCAGGACGCCGATCGTTATCGCGCCCCGGCCAACGCGGTCGAGGAGATCTTGGTCGGCATCTTCGCTCAAGTCCTGGGTCTGGAGCGGGTCGGGGTGGACGACTCCTTCTTCGACCTGGGCGGCGACTCGCTGTCGGCGATGCGCCTGATCGCCGCGGTCAACGCCAGCGTGAATTCCGACCTCGGGGTGCGCGCCGTGTTCGACGCCCCCACCGTCGCCGAGTTGGCGCGCCTCACCGGTGGGGATTCCGCCCGGCTGGAGCCGCTGGTGGCGGGTGAGCGGCCCGCGCAGGTCCCATTGTCGTTCGCGCAGAGCCGGTTGTGGTTCATCGACCAGTTCCAGGGGCCCTCACCCATTTACAATGTCGCCGTCGCGTTGCGGCTGCGCGGGCGGGTCGACGCGGACGCGCTGGGCGCGGCCCTGGCCGATATCGTCGGCCGCCACGAGAGCCTGCGAACGCTGTTCGCGGTCCACGACGGGACACCACACCAGGTGGTGCTCCCCGCCGAACGGGCCCAATTGGGATGGAAGGTCGTCGATGCCCGGGGGTGGCCCGAGGGCCGGCTGCGCGAGGGAACGGACGCCGTCGCGGGCTACGCATTCGACCTGGCCAACGAAATACCGCTACGCGCCGAACTTTTCACCACCGCCGATGACGACCACGTGCTGGTGGTCGTGGTGCACCACATCGCCGCCGATGGGTGGTCGATCGCCCCGATGGCGCGCGATCTGGGCGTCGCTTACGCGGCGCGGTGCGCGGGGCAGGCCCCGGAATGGGCGCCGCTGTCGGTGCAATATGTCGATTACACGCTATGGCAGCGTGCGCAATTCGGCGACCTGGACGACAGCCAGAGCCGGATCGCCGCGCAGCTGGACTTCTGGCAAGAGGCGCTGGCGGGGATGCCCGAACGGCTGCAGCTGCCCACGGATCGGCCTTACCCGCCGGTGGCCGACCATCGGGGCGCCCGGCTGGCGGTGGACTGGCCGACGGATGTCCAGCAGCGGATTCGCCGGGTAGCGCGCGAGCACAACGCGACCAGCTTCATGGTGATTCAAGCCGCCTTCGCCGCGCTGCTGTCGAAGATCAGCGCGAGCGACGATGTGGCGGTGGGGTTCCCGATCGCCGGGCGCCGTGATCCCGCGCTCGACGAGCTGGTGGGCTTCTTCGTCAACACGTTGGTGCTGCGGGTCGACCTGGCCGGTGATCCCACCTTTGCCGAACTGCTGGCGCAGGTGCGACGGCGCAGCCTGGCCGCGTTCGAGCACCAGGACGTGCCGTTCGAGTTCTTGGTGGATCGGCTCAATCCCACCCGGAGCCTGGCCCATCATCCGTTGATCCAGGTGTTGTTGGGCTGGGAGAATTTCCCGGGCTACGACAGCAACCCCACCGCCACGCTGGCCCTCGGCGACGTGCGTGCGACGCCGATGACGGTCGAAACACACACGGCGCGAATGGATTTGACGTTCTCGCTGTCCGATCGCTGGACCGAGGCCGGCCAGCACGCGGGGATCGGTGTGACGGCGGAATACCGCACCGACGTTTTCGATGCGGACACCGTCGTGGCGTTGATCGAGCGGCTGCACCGGCTGCTGGTGGCGGTCACCGCCGACCCGGGGCGGCGCCTGTCGTCGGTCGACCTGCTGGATCCGGGCGAGCGCGCCCGGCTGGAGAGGTGGGGCAACAGGGGAGTGCTGAGCGAGCCGGCGACTTCGGTGTCGGTTCCGGAGTTGTTCGCCGCGCAGGCGGTCCGCACCCCCGACGCGGTGGCCCTGGTCTGCGACGGCCGGTCCATGACATACCGGGAACTCGACGAGGCGGCCAACCGGTTGGCGCACTTGCTGATCCGGCACGGGGCGGGCCCGGGTGAGCGGGTGGCCCTGCTGTTCTCGCGTTCGGCCGACGCGATCGTGGCGATCCTGGCCGCGCTCAAATCCGGGGCGGCCTACCTGCCCATCGACCCGGCGCTGCCGGCGGCCCGGGTGGAGTTCATGCTCACCGACGCCGCGCCGGTCGCCGCGGTCACCACTGCGGCGCTGATCGACCGGTTGAGCGGGTTCGACCTGCCGGTCGTCGACGTCAGCGATCCCGCCTTGGACACCCAGCCCCGCACGGCGCCGCCGGCGCCCGCGCCCGACGACCTCGCGCACATCGTCTACACCTCCGGCACCACCGGCGTGCCGAAAGGCGTTGCGGTGACGCAATACAACGTCGCCCAGCTCTTCGACTCGCTGCGGATCGGCATCGAGCTGTCACCGGGGCAGGTCTGGACCCAGTTCCACTCCTACGCCTTCGACTTCTCGGTGTGGGAGATCTGGGGTGCGCTGCTGCACGGCGGGCGGCTGGTGGTGGTGCCCGAGTCGGTGGCCCGCTCACCGGAGGAATTCCACGCGCTCCTGGTCGCCGAGCGCGTCACTGTGCTCACCCAAACCCCGTCGGCCGTGGGGATGTTGCCGACGGACGGGCTGGACGCGACCGCGCTGGTGATCGGAGCGGAGCCCTGCCCGCCCGAGCTGGTGGATCGCTGGGCGCCAGGACGGGTGATGGTCAACGTCTACGGCCCGACCGAAACCACGATGTGGGCCTGCAAGAGCGCGCCGTTGGCGGCGGGCTCGGGCTTCCCCCCGATCGGGTCACCGGTGACGCGGGCGGCGTTCTTCGTGCTGGACGAGTGGCTGCAACCGGTCCCGGCGGGGGTGGTCGGGGAGCTGTATCTGGCCGGCGACGGTGTCGGTGTCGGGTATTGGCGCCGATCCGGGTTGACCGCGTCGCGCTTCATGGCCTGCCCGTTCGGCGCGCCGGGAACCCGCATGTACCGCACCGGCGACCTGGTGTGCTGGGGCGCCGACGGGCAGCTGCGCTACCTCGGCCGCGCCGACGAGCAGGTCAAGATCCGCGGCTATCGCATCGAGCTGGGCGAGATCCAGTCTGCGCTAGGCGCTTTGGACGGTGTCGAGCAGGCCGTGGTCGTCCCCCGTGAGGACCGCCCCGGGGATAAACGCCTGGTCGGGTACGTTACCGGGACGGTGGACGCGGGAAGCCGCTCGGCCAGCGCCGCGCGGGCGTTGCC
>NZ_LZJI01000145.1 GCF_001667775.1 Mycobacterium sp. E1747 | reverse complement strand
TCGTCGGTTGGCGCGTGAGCGGCGTAGACGAAGTCCACGACGGTGCCGTTGGCTGCGGGCGTGCTGTCGCTGGCCAGTCCCACGCCATCGCCAATGTGAAATTCCGTCGCGTCTCGACACGGGATACAGACGTTGCCGCTGAAGATTGGGTATCCGCGGTCAGCGGCTTGTTTGCAGTTCTCGGCCGTCAGGCGGTGTTCAGTGTCGCTCATGTCATCTCCTCGATTCGCCGATAAGTGGGCCAATAGTTAGGCTGTGCGCAGATCGCGCCAGGCTGGGTTCAGCCGCTCCACACGCTCCGAAAACTCGTGCAGCGCATCCCACATCCACTGCGGCGTGCCACCTTCGTGGGTCCGCACATTGACACCGCCCTGACGTGCCCGGTACCAGCCACCGCCATCTGCGTACAGGTCAATGGATATCGACCAGTCGCCTGCGACCCAGTAAAACGACAGATCACTGCCGTCGATGGGGGCGATGGTCGCATAGGTGGTGCCGGACTGGAATATCAGACCGACCACATCGCGGCCCCGCTGAGCCAGTGTGGCGCTAATCTGCCCATCGCGCTCCAGCTCGGCAATGTCAGCGAGCGCGAAGTCGGCGGCCGTGTTACTCATGTGATTCCTTGTCTGATAACGGGTTCTTAGGTAGCGCCGTTTTCGGCGTCGTCATCCTCTGCGAGGATGCGGTCGGTCTCGAATTGATCCAGCCACATCGGATCGTCAGCCTCGTCCCAGCGGTCACTCATGCCGATAATCCTTTGTCTTGCGTCAACTAGTCCCACGGCATCCGTAGTACCGCGTCGGTGCCCCACGCCATCGATGATGGCTTCGGCGCGTTCCATGTTGCGGGTCTTCACGAAATCCATGACCTTCTGCGCGTCATAGTGGCCATCGTCTTCGGTCTCGGGGAATCCCGCCATTTCGCATCCCGGCCGGTGATCGGGCCACCCGTGGCACATGAGACAGGTCTTGAAAGGCACGTCACTCATGGTGTCTCCACTTCGCTGATCAGCCCGGCATCGGCAGGTGCGACACAGCCCACGGCCACGTCAGAGGATCCGCAGTTCTTGCACACCCAGCCCCAATCGGTGTCGATGACCGCACCTCGCAGACAGTTCGGGCATCGGAACTCTACGGCTTCGATGAAGGCTGCGACGGCGTTGTCAAACGTTATGAACTGATCGCCCGTTACTTCCTCGTCGAATCCAGTGGGGTAATCGAGCGCCCACGGAAAGGCCGTATCGTCCGTCTTGGAAATTCGGAAGCGGTCGCTCATTTTGTCTCCACTTGGGTTATCGCTCCGATGACGTACTCCACCTCGTCTAGTGGGTCGTCGTGCCGCATGTTCTTGAACCGCGGGTCAGTGCGCCCTTCGATGACGTTCTGCGCGCCCTCCAAGGTCGTCACGGCGGCCGACGTACCGTCCCGCATTCTGAGCAGGTCGTAGTCGAAGCCGCTGCCGTCTGGGCGTGGCCGTTTGGTCAGCACGAGGTGGCCGATGATGCCGGCGTGTAGGTCGAACGCGGTCGTGGGGACGGTGGCGCCGCAGGAGCAGATGGTTGCGCCCATCCCGCCGCCGACTGGCTTGTGTTCGCTCATTTCCCCTCCCACGGGGTTGGTCTGCGGGCTAGCACCACGAAACCCAACGACTCAGTCACAGCAGACCATCCTGTTGCGCCCGGGCCATCAGGTACTCATAGCAGTCGTCGCACACCGATGAGATGCCCGTGGTGCTGGCTGGCTGGCCGCTGGCGAGGTATTCGCGGTTGGCCTCGGCCTCTGTTGTTGTCGTGGTCCATTGCGCGCCGCAGTAGGCGCACTGGAACTGGCGGTAGACCATACGGTCACCCATGTGCCAATCCTTCCCGAAGATGAGGGGCGGCCCGTCGTCAATCACCGTTAACCTCCGCTGTGAATTCTTCGTCATACCAGGGGAGGAAATTCGAGGCTGGCTGAGGCGCGCCCATGGCCACAGTCGCCAGCATTAACCCTTTGAGGTAGGACAGATAGATCGCGGCCTCAACAGAGGCTGCGTCGGTGATGCGGCTATCGAATTTGCGCACCTGCTTGATCAGTGACATTCCAGGTTGGACGCCGATCATCAGTAGAACTCCACCACGCCGACGGTTGAGGTGACGTGCTCGGGGTTGCCTTTGATGAGCAGGCCCCAGATGATGCCCTCGTTATCCGGCGCTATCCCAGTGTTCAGGTAGCAGTCCCATTGCAGCATCGGGCTGTCGGCGGGCACGGTTTTGCCCCGGCCGGAGCTGGCGTCGGGGTCATCGACCGAGACGATGCGCTCACAGCGGGACCAGTCTTTTTCGGTGAGCGGGTAGGGCTTGCCATCGTCGGGGTCGATGAACGCGTAGATGTCGTCATCGCTGTCGCGGCACCAGATCCGGCCGTCTTTATCGGTTTCGCTGTTACTCATGTGGTGTTTCTCCGTGTATGACCGATATTGTCAGGCCGGTTGATCGCCCGGACGCCAATGCCAGTGCTGCTTGAACGTGTCGTGAGCGAGCGTCTGCAACTCATCCTTGATGTAGGGAATGAGCAGGTCGAGGTTGGCGCCGCCGTCCACGGTCATGCTGATGGTCAGCGTTACGTCGCAGTCATTCTCCACGGCCCACTCAACCTCTACGGGGCGCTCTGCCATTTGCTTACTCCTTGCTGCGTAAATTCGATTCCGTCAGGTCGATGCCGGGTCGGTTAGCCAGTCCGGTTCAAACTCGCCCCAGGACGCGGTGTAGTCGCCGAATCTATCGCTGCCGAACTGCGACATAACGCCATCGCCATAGGGATTCGAGCTGATCTCCCACTCGATCACAGGATTTCCCGCCGCGTCCTTGATGGTGATTCGTTCGTAGAAGGTCACGTCGCAGATCCGGGACGCGAGCTGTACCAGCTTCCACGCCAACCATCGCCGTGGTGTCATGTTGTCCATGTGTCTCCTGTCAACTGGATGTCTGATAAGTGGGCCTGAAGTCAGGTGGCGGGATTGGGATACTGGAATGGATCGGAGCACGGGGTCAGCAGCGGATTCTCGGGCACCGTGACGCCCTTGAGGTTGAATCGGGTCACCCGGCCGCGCACGTCCTCGATCCATCGTTGGATCGGCCCGCAGTTGGTGGGATGGCCGGAATTGAACGTGTTCTGATTGATCTCGTTGAGCACGTCCAGGCGCTCTAGGATCATCGCTGCCAGCTCGTCGGCTGCATCCATGGTGTTTTTCCCTTCTCCGATAACGGGTTCGTTTGTCAGGTGGCACCACCAGCCGTGGATGTCGTTCCAACAGCCGATCACGTCGCAGGTGTCCACCGATAATCCTTGTCTTCGGTCAGTCCACTACTTCCACGGTGAGCGTGCCGCTCCCCTCGAAAAACTCATCCCACAGAGCCTCTCCGGCCTGCACCTGTTCAACGTCCATACGCATGGCGTCGACAGCGGTTTCCGCCCCTGGGTAGTGATCCATGTTGGGTTCGTACTCGTAGGTGATGACGATCTTGGGCATGTTTGTTGCTCCTGTTTCTCGATGTCTGATAACGGGTTCTTAGGTCAATCCGGCGCGGTCGGCTTCCCGCTCCATTTCGGCCTCGTAGTCGTCTTGCGGCAATCGTTCCCATGTCGGCTGATCGCGATAGGCAACGAATATCTCTGCGTCCCCAGGATCGCCCGCGCGGTGCAGCTCATGCGCCTCTTTAGCCGCTCCTGGTAGCCAGGTTGTTTCGTCGCCCACAGGGACCGTGTGACCTGTCGGTGCCACGTAGGCGGGGACATACCATCGGGTTGTGTTCATCATTCTCCTAAGCCGATAATGCTGCGTCAGGTCAGCTCTACTTCACCGACGAGCTGGTCTCCTCGGTCACCGTCGATGTCTGCGTTAGAGAGGGTGTAGAGGTGCCCCTGCGCGTGATATGCGACCCAGGTGTTAGGCCCTTTCTTCACTGTGAACAGGTCATCGTCATCGTCATATAGCACTGCGCCGACCGGTGCTTCGCGTGCTAAATCTCCATCTGTCCAGCGGCGTGCGCTCATGGTGTTTACTCCCGTTGGGTTGTGCCGATAAGTGCTTATGGTGTTCATTCGTCGTTGTTGCCCCAAAAGATTTTCAGCAGCCACCGCGCCAACCAATCACCGCGGAAAAACGAGCCGATACCTGCCATTCGACAACTCCTTAACCCGGTCAAGCCGAAACGACTTCCACGTCGATGTCATCTCGGCCTGGGACTACAACATTCAGCGACAGCACCGAGAAGTAGTAGCCTCCATTGCCGTCGTTGGCATAGCAGTCCGCGAGCGCGATCGGATTCTGGTTGTGCAGGATGGCGACAGTGGCATAGTTCGTCTCGCCGTCCCCATCGTCGCCGCTGCGTTCCTCATCGGGAATGATCTTGACATCGGTGATGATCGCGTCCAGCGCGTCGGGCTGGATTACCCATTTCCCGTGTGCGCTGGCGCAGCAGTCGCTGTCGGACATGTACAGATGGAGGACAGTGCCGTCGTCCAGCACGAGCTTTTCGCCGTCGGCATCGACGGACACGACTCGCTTTCCTTCGATGCGTTCACGGACGTTGGTCAGGTCATTCATGGTGTCAAATTCTCCTAGTTGTGCCGAGTGATTGGTGTGTTGGGTTGTTATGTGGCGCAGGCGGTGTCGCGGGTTAACCGCCGGATGGTGGAGGCCCGGCCTCCGGTGTTGGTTTTCGCGAACGCCCACACCTCAGACGCGAGGAACACCGTCGACCCGTCATCAGCGGTGTGACGCTGGATCTGACCCCGGGATGCCCAGGAACGGACAGTGGAATCGGACACGTTCAACAGGTTCGCGATGTCCTTATCCGACATGAACGCCTCAGGGGGTTGGGGTTCGTTTTGGGTGAGGATGGTAGTGACGAACACGCTCGCGGACACATCAGGGAAATCAAACGCCAGGGACAGCTGCCAATCCCGCTCGGCGAGCAACCATTCCGCGATCTCTCTCCGCGTTCTCTCGCTGTCCAACTGTTTCTGTAGTTTCTCGCGTTCCATCTCGTCCTCCTTGACCCTGATAGCGATGATGTTTTGGTATTGCTCGTAGGGCCACGACTTCTCACACGCTGCGCAGTCCACCTGGTCGATGACAGTTGTTCCGCGGCGTTCGTGCCGTCGGGTGAGCTCCAACTGGTTGCATCGCCAACACGGCAGGGAGAGTTTGTCTTTCGGCGTCGTCAGGGCGAGGAAGGAGCGGGCCTTGCTGCGCAGTTTCACCAGCTTCAGGGCGAGCTCGGCGCCGGTCATGGTGGTGACTTTCACCCCGATGTGGGGGGTCCCGTGATCATCTACGTAGAAGCGTTCACCGGGGTATTGGGTTTCGGCGGCGGAGAGCCACACCATCACCTCCCCCGCCGGCAACCCGATCAGCGTGTCGATGTTGGGTTCCAGGATTCTGGTGCAGGCCAGCACAACCCGGGCATGCTCCGCATCAGTGTTATTCCGCGGTGAAGGTTCCTCGCAGTTCAACGTCTCTGCAACCCTGGCTGCCGCAGCAACAAGCCATTCCACGATCGACGTCTTCAACGCATCCGCATCCGTGTTCAAATTGATCGGCGCAGAGCGGGAGATGGAGACTTTCTGGTTCAGGCGTCGGCTGGTGTCCCCGATCGCTAAATGCAGCGACAGCCACGTCTCCACCATGTCCGACACCGCATACCGGGCAGCACCAGTGCAGGATTCACACAACCCAGACTCCGCGGCGACAGGTGCTCCGCGCCGGGTTGTCTTCCCCGTGGTGGGGTCGTCGAAGTTCTCCGCATCACGACAATCACGGCCTGCGGCGCAGCGATGCGATTCGGTCATGACCACTCCGGGTGCCAGATCAGCCTGGCGGGTAACTCGATTTCATCGCTATCGCAGGGCACTTCATACCCGGTCTGGTACCACGGCCCGTAGAGGCTAGCCAAGTGGTGCTCAGGCCATTTGGCGTAGACGCAACCAATGTCACCGGTATCAGCGAGCACGACTGAGCCTTCCGGTAGCGCATCCAGCTCGGACGCATCGATCACGAACCCGCCGGGAAGCTGATCGGTGCTCATGCTGCTGCCCTCTTCAGCCGGCGCCGCTCACGCTCCGACAACCCACCGAGAATCCCGAACCGCTCATCCCGATCAAGTGCGTACTGCAGGCACTCATTGATGACCGGGCACCTCTGGCAGATACGCTTCGCTTCCCTCGTGGATCCTCCTTTTTCCGGGAAAAACGCTTCGGGGTCTGTCTGTGCGCACAGCGCCTCATCACGCCAAGCCTGGACCGCTATGTCGCTGAATCCCCACGCTGATCTCCTGCTTGAGGTTTGGTCGTCACTGAACATGCGGTTCTCCTGTCGTGTTGTCGAGGTTGTTCAACGCTTTGAAACAGTCCTGCCAGAGGTCGTTGCAGCGGATTGCGGTGTATTCGATCGCGACGTCTGGTCCGTGCTCTTCGGCGATGGCGGCTATATCGTCCTGGAAAGTCATCACTCGGCTCCCGACAAGTCGTCTGCGAGGTGACGGAGACCGAGGGAGGCGATACCGAGGGCGCCCTGTGGTGATCCATCGGAGGTGCAGTAGTTCGTGATGTACGACAGGCCTGTGGGTGAGTCGTCGCACTGGGTCATGGCCCCGTAGGACACAAACCAGTCGGTGAGCGCGGGAACATCTCCGTGTGTTTCGGCGATGTGGGCGCGGATCGTGGTCTCGATGGCGTGCAGTGTTTCGGCGCTCATTTTTCGGCCCTCAAATCGCCTGTGCCGGATCCCCTGGTGTCACCTATCCGGGAAGGGGCTTGCGGCGGCTGTGCGTTTGACTGGGCCCGCGCAGCAGCCGTGATTCGCTTAGGGCACGGCATCCTCCGCGGCAACCCACCCACCACTGGGTCGTGGTGGCAGAACTCCCCCACCCCAGCGCCACACAGGCATGGGACTTCGAGGGCACCGGTTTCGGCGTAAGCCTCCAACACAGGACCACGACCACGATGCGGGCCACCGATTGCGTAGTCAGGACACATGGGACTGCTCTTGGTCCAACGGCCGGTAAAGGCCTAGCTGCTTGCCGCACTCACATACCACTTGCAACTTCATCGGCGTAACACGCCGGAAGGTGTGAACTACCCGATTTTCCAAGCGCGGAAAACCCAGCCCATATGCATTCCGTCTGTAGGGGATATCTCCTAGCACCACACTGCCATCCGCATCCTGGAAGACGGTCATTTCCCGCTCCTCTAAACCAGGATCAATCGTTGACACCGTGTGCTTTTCCTGGCCCTGGCCGCAGCGTGTACACAACGCGATGCGATCCGTGATGGACGGCAACCTCTGCTGTTCTGCGGACAATGTGGCCGCGACATTTTCGATGTACTCGCGGATACGGCGTTCGCGTTCCTGCTCCCCTAACCGTTCCCACAGTGACGGCTTATCCTCAGATTCGGGTTCTTTCATCGGTTCGTCCTTCCTCCGAAACGGGTTAGGCATGGCCTGCCGACTTCCTAGCGCGCGGTCTGGTGGTTACCTCGATGGCTGGTTGGCGTTGGGCGAGGAGGCCGTCAAGTCCGGTAGGTGTAAACGTCCGTCTTGCACGCAGTGCATGACGGGAATGGGTTAACAGGTATGGGTATTCATTGTTGAACCAACGGGGGTGCAAGATATGTTGCACCGACGGTGGTACAACATTGCACCCAGGATGTTGCACAAAAAAGGGTGCAAGGTTGAACAGTGATGTTGCACCTATGGGGGTGCAAGTTCCCTCTGCTGATGTTGCACCCCCGTAGGTGCAAGGTTGGTTCATCGCTCATCCTCGCGGCGGCGCTCAAAATCGTGGACCGCGTCGAGTATTTTCTGCCCGGTCGGCCCATGCATATTGAGTCGTTGTCCCCTGGCGTTCGTGATGATGTACTCGGCGCGGCTGTTGTCATCCACCTTGTAGAAAATCGACCACCAGCGCCCATCGCCTTGGGTCACCTCCCAATACAGCGGTGACGACTGAAAGTAATTGACCCTCACAGCACCTCCCCAGAAGCACTCTCCGACAGCTCAATCGGAGACGAGTAGTACGAAGCTTCCCCATCGGTGAATTTCCGCCCACCAACGCAAACCACATATGCGCAGCGGCGCGGTACCCGCACCCCGTCACGTACGTACTCGCGAATCAGTAAACGGCCGTCCTTCTTAGCTGCCTCAATCGCTTTCGTGATGCGGCGTCGATTCGCCGGCCAGCCGAACAGTTCGGCCATCTGCGCCGCAGAGGTCTCCCACACTCGCTTCCCAGACCCGGAAGGCGTGGCGCACGACAACAGGTAGGCCATCACAAGCATCCCGTCCGCGCCGAGAGCTTTATCGTGCGCGCCGTCCCGTATGAGGTCATTGCACAGCAGTGTGAATCCCTGACGGACGGGCTCACCGACGAGAAGAATTGGGTTACGGCGTCCCACGTCATAGCCGTCCCATCTGATTTTCCTCGCTGAGGCCCAGGACTTCAGCGACGTGCCGAGCCCAATCCCGATCGCTGTTGATGGGGCGTCCGCATTTGCAGTCAAGCCCGTACGGGCGATGCAGGGACAGTGCTTCTACGGGTGCGCTAGTATCGGCCATTAGCCGCTCCTATCTGTGGTGTCAGATGGGCAGTGGTTAGGCCCAGGACGTGTTACCAGCACCCCTGGGCCGCTTTCGTACTCATGTACGATTCTAGACGAAACATGCTGGTAAATCACGCATTTTCCCCGTTCGCCAACTCAAGTAAGACATCGGCGTGGCAGGGCTGGTCGAGTGGGCACCAGCAAGCTAGGTCGTGTCCGCGGAGCTCGTACCTAACAGCTTCAAGCGGGTGGTGATAGTTAAGTCGGCGGAGCCAGTCCGATCGGAGCTCGTAGGCGATGGCGTAGTCCTGGTCATCGCAGTCGTGGAACAAAATTGGATTCCAAAATCCGCGCACCATATCGCTATATGCATCAAGAGACGTTTGCAGACCCCACATGTTGGCTGTGAATGGATTTCCCCATCGTGACGGCCGACCGATGTAGATCGCGCCTTCTGGCATCCGCCAACCCTTTTCCCGGCGCCGCTGTATCCGCTCAGGCATCAACGGCCCTCCCTGCAAAACTTGCACCCCGCAACAGGTTCTAGGCCATCCACTGCACGCCGAAGCTTCGTCGGATGCGATAGGTGCTCAATCCAATTCGGGTCAACCGGTTCTGGCGGTGGTAGTGGTTCTGCCGCAGAGACACCCGCCTCGCGGAGAATTCGGAGTAGTAGGTTGCCATCAGCGATCTGCTGCTCAGTGTCACCGTCATAATCGGTGTCCTGATACGCCCAGGACTGGGCCAGGGCCGCAATTATCTGCAGAACCTTGTCTGGGTTAAGAGGCCTAGGCATTGCATTCACCGATGGTTGGGCGGCGCACTCGCGGATCCGTTCGGCCGCTGCGCGTTCGGTTTTCAGTTCAGCGATGAGGTCCCGTATGAGTCCGTGGCCGATGCGTGTGTCTCGATGCCGCAATACCGCTTCGGCACGTTCGATGACGTCGCTCATTGGTCTCCTAACCCGATCTTGCGGAGGATCCGCAACCACAACCGAAACCACCACTCCCTACGCATGCGGATCTCTCCGTTCCCTTGTGTGGATGGTGTTCCAGGGCGGGCGTTCCGACTTTGCTCGCCCCAGAACACCCGTTGTTCCCTAGTCAGCGACCATGCGGATTTCTTCGGCCATCTCCCGCTGCCGACGGATCTCGTAGTAGCCGGGTGCGATACCCATGTATCCGTGCTCCGGATGGGCCAGGTAGGCGGTCGAACCTTCGGGCACGGAGAGCACCGCGACGCGGAGGTCACGTGCTGATCCGGCGTTTACGTCGCAGAAGACCGGCCCGTCGGCGGCGAAGATCGCGTGGGTGTTGCCTCCGGACTCGCCCCGCACAACCGGTGTTCCCTTAGCCGGTACCGGTGTCTTGGCCGAGACCTTCGCTGGCCGCACCAGGACGTCGCCCTGCCGCTGGATTCCGCCGAGAACCGGAATCTCGATGTCAGCGATGTCGGTCGCTGTTACGACGTTGACGCCGGTTACCTCGATCATCTGCGTGGTTGTTGCCATCTGTGTTTCCTTTCTTGGTGTTTCGGTCCGCGATCTAGGTTGCGCGGGCCAGTTCCTTGTACTCACGTTCGGTGAGGTCGAAGGTCCACGCCGCAGCAGCAACGGCTGTGCGGAAATCGGTCGGGACAGTAAGTCCGAAGGTGTGACGTGATCCGTCGCGCTCACGAGTGGCGTTGTGCGCCACTAACACGCGCACAGGCAAATCGAGAACCTTGCGAGGAACGTCGTACAACCGCAACAGCTGGCCGGGATTACCCGGGTCGGGAGCTTCATCGGTCAGCTTCATCTTGGCGGCAACTACGAATCGGTCCCAGCCCATCTTCTCGATCGCGCACCGGCGTACTTCGGCGTTGCGTTCCGCCATGATCCGTTCGACGTCCCAGCCGGTTTCGATCAGATCGGCTGGAACTTGGGTGCCATGCCACATGTGCAAGCCCCACCCGTCAGCCCATGCGACTGCGGGCCCGGTTTCGCAGTGGAGTCGGTGTCGGCCGGCGGCGGATTCGATGTGCATGACGGATGGGGCGTCGCAGACCATGACGAAGTCGCTATTTGGCCACCAGTAGCCAGCGGACATGGCATTTTCGTAGGCTTTCGATCGTTCCCAGATTTCTGGGTCCAGTTGAAGCTCAACGATGTCGCGGAAATACGCGATGAACGCTGGCCACCAGCACCATAGGCGGCCGCCGAAGATGTTGTGCCAGAACGGTTTGATGTCCGCCGAGCCGACCGCCGAGCCGACCGCCGAGCGGACCGCCGAGTCGACCGCCGAGCCGACCGCCGAGCGGACCGCCGAGTCGACCGCCGAGCGGACCGCCGAGTCGACCGCCGAGCCGACCGCCGAGCCGACCGCCGAGCCGACCGCCGAGCCGACCGCCGAGCCGACCGCCGAGCCGACCGCCGAGCCGACCGCGGGCAATTCCAGCGCGCTCAACTCCTTCGGCAGCGCGCGATGCAACGCAATCGCAATCGCTGCGAACGGCGCCGCGAACGCACCCACCATCGGCGACGACACCCGAATCACCACCCCGGGCCACGGGACACCGGCGAACTCGTAGCAAGCCCGGGCACCGGCCTCCCAAACGCCCCATTCCTCTTCGGTGAGTGGCTGTGTGCGCCAGCCGTATTCGATCCACTCCTGGGCGAACGAGGCCATGCGGTCGCGCTGTTGTGGGGTGAGCTCGGTGAGACGTTTCTTGATGGTCATGAGTATGTCCTGTCTAAATGCACTAGCCGGTGGTGGAGTGGTTGGGAGTTGGTGAGGTTGGTGCAGAACACATCCCGCGGTGCCTCGCAGATACGGCAGGGGCGGGTGAGGGCGTCCTTCACTTCCGGGCTGTCCGGGTTACCCAACCGGTCGAACAGGTTCGGGGAGTTAACAATCGGCATTCCAGGCAGACCTCCGCATCTGCCGGTATTCGCGGGCCGCCTTCAGACACGGCTCGCACCTACAGTAAAAATTGATGTATCCAGTCACTGTTCCGTGTCGGGAATCTCCCGCTGTTAATCCTTGAGTCCGCAGTTCACGCTTCTTTTCACGATCGCGTTCTCGTCGACATGTCCGGCAATAGCGAAGTCCATCGCTGTTGAAACCGGTGTTCTCATCATCGAATGGGTGCTTGCGTGCGCAATGAGTTGCCTTCACCAAACGCGTCCGTGCAGTCCCGTGCAGGACCTTGTCAGCCGCGTTCTCCACTGCAGTCCCATATGCCAGGTTCACCAGCCGGCAGTCGCGCGGGTTTCCGTTAAGGTGTCTCGTCTGATAACCCGGGGGGCGCGATCCAACGAATGCCTCCATGACCAATGCATGGACATACCGGGTTAAAGCCGTGCCGTTGCGGTGCAGGCCGACTGCGGCATATCCGGCACCAGCTGTGCCGTGGCGGAGTACGCATCCCTTTGCGATCTGCACGCGGCCGTCCTTGCGGACGATGGTGCGCTCCAAGGATCGGATCTGTCCTTGGTCTGAGACTTCGTACCATCCCTCAAATCCAACGACAGGCAGCCACTTCTCAGGCTCCATATCAGCTCCCTGCAGCGATCCGGAGTGCGACCGTTCCCGCCGAACTCCGGAGATAGACATTGCTCTCGGCACCGAACAGTTGGGCAATCGCGGCACGGCAATCAGAAGCGTTGTAATAACTCTCCGAGGAGATGGCGAGGATGCGGCCGTTGCCGGCGTTGATCGCCCGCCATCGCCAACGCTGAGCCCGACCGGCCAGCTTCGCCAACGGATTCACAGGCGCTTGGGTGAGATCCACATAGATAACGGGCTGTGCGGGCATGTCAGATTCCTTCTTTCACTGCGGGTTTTATGTCGTGGAGGTTGCCAAGGTCGTCCATCAGCACCCATGTGCCTCTGTAGAGGACAGGAACATCGGCGGGGTTGTCCGTCTGCCTCACCAACCAGCCATGCTCAAACGCCTCAGAACGGTGCGATTCGATACGGCGGTGACAGGCTGGGCATAAGTTCAGTCCGTTTGAAGGAAGGTTGGATTCAGGGCGGCGTGTCCCACCCGCACCCCTAGGACGACGATGGTGTGCTTCGAATGCGCGGTCGCCGCCGCACCTTTCGCACCAGCCCTGGGAGCGGTCGATGATGATTGCGCGGACCTGCCGCGAGAAACCAGTCACCGCGAACCACCACCCTGAATAATCCTCAGGCGCCGCCGCTTCGGCTGTGTGAATGCGGGGCAGTCCTCAAGGTGATGCCAGATCAGCGCATCCAAGACTCGCTTACCAAGCCATGCGTGAATGCGTGATCTATCTGTTGGGCGGCTAGGCCAATCATCAAACCAACAGTCGATCTCACGTCCACAGTGGTTGCAGTTGAAGGTCAGTCCGCGGCTCATGCCGCCTCCTGGTATTCCATACACACGCAGCGTTGGAACTCGTGCCCAAACGGGCTGTGGTCCCGTTCTTTCCCGCCGCACACCGTGCAGGTTTCGCAGAACGTGTAGCGGAGTTTGCGGTCATCCCAGTAGTGGGATGCTTGGTGATGTTGGCAGGCGCAGTTACCCCACATTGGCGCCCTCCTTAGCCTTTTCGGCTTCGTCGTGCAGGGTGTTGATGAACGCCCGGATCTGCTCGGCCGTGGCCTGTCGAACGGGTTTCTTGTGGATGGCGAAGAACTTCCCCGCCGTTTCACGCTCGTCGAGGCTGAGGGCGGCGCACGCGTCGCCGAGGTCAGCTATCGCCTCTCCTCGCTCAATATCCTCAGCGGACATTGGTTCTGGTTCTGCGGAACGTTCGTAGGTGGTGGCGTCGGGATCTGGCTCATCAGTTGGCAGGCAGAGCGTTTGCAGGAGGGCGGTTCGGAACGCCACCGAATGCGCTTTCGCTGTCGCTTTGTCGCCGCTGTCAAAAGCCTCGCCGGCCGTGACTGTTTCGATCTGGTCGCCATCCGGGCCATACCAAGTGAACTGGACCGTGAGCCGGACGTGGCTCATCTCCGTGCGGTTACGGCCTACAGTTACGGTGCCGTACTGGTAGTCCAACACCTTCGGGACAACGATCACCTTGTGCGCCACCAAGGCTGGGTACACAGCTGAGGTGACAGCGTCGATGCCGCGGAAGTTGTAATTCGACTGGTTGTTATGGCCAGTCTTCTTTACGGCACCAACCTGAGCCATGACTGCGGACAGTGCCTCGTGGATGCTCATGCTGCTTGGTTCCTTTTCCGGCGTACCGCCTCGCGGCTACGAATACGCGCGCACTCACGGCAGCGGCGTAAGTTGTCAGTGCTTCGGTACGTGTTCGCGGCGGTGTACTCATGCCCACGGGGGCAATGTGTGACAGCGGCGCCTTGTCGGCGCAGGTTCTCCGCTTGGGTAACTTGCTCAAGGTGAACCGGATTGATGCAGTTGCGCACTCGGCACAGGTGGTCGATCTGGTTCGCGTCGACGATTTCCCCGACCATCACTGTGAACGCGAGACGATGAGGAAGCCAGCCTTTACGCCATGCCCGGATAGTCCCGCCGTACCCGTTCGGAGCTAGTGGTCCTGTCCAACGCCAGCAGCCGTTTTCATCAACCTCAACCCGATTGATCAACCTCCGCTCATACACCCATGCTGGGATTGGAAATTCCGTTTTGACCGCAGGTTTGAACCTGTTCACTGCCCACCCGCCTCGAGTTCGGGTTGGGTGATGCCGTCAAGTGAGAGCCGGCCACCGTCGAGCAGCTGATCCACCACCTCCCGGGCCGCATCTGACTTCCGCACAGACACGTACGGCTCCGACTGCCGGATCTGCACACCGGGGATAGGGACACCGTTGCCGTCGATCAGGACCCCTTCGACCACAGTCGCTTTCGTCAGGAGTTGCTTCTGGAAGGCCGGGTTGACCATCCTGATCAGTTCGTCGGGGTAGTGCTCGCACACGAACTCCGTGAACAAGACGGGGTTAGCGACGACAGGCTTGGGTTTGCCTTCAACCCAGGAGGCTTTCCCAATATCGCTACCATTAGCGATGGCTTTCGCGGCTAATGCTTCTGGGCCCATGTGCTCGGCCAGCCACTTACGGGCCTCGTCTTTACGCTCGGCCGCGACGTCAGAGATTAGCGACCAGACGACTGCGGCAGCTGCCGCGTCAGAGAGCTTCTCGTAACTCACTCGCTCCCCCTTAGCTGCTTCATCAGCGCGTACGCCTTCGGAGCGCGGGATCCAAGCGTCGGTACGCGGTCAAAAGCCCCTGGGGCTTCGGATTCGATCAACTCGACAAGTTCATCCCAGTGTTCGACCATCCGCGCCCAAACCTCTGACCTTGAGGGCATCGCGGATGGAAATATCAAACGCGCCAATGGATAGTCGCGAAGTAGCAGCTCGCAGCGACGAAAGTCGCCTGGGTCATAAGGATGATCGCTGCCTGGGTATCCACGGCCAACGCGAGATCCGGTGAGTTGGCTAACAATTGCTTCCGATGAGATACCGCGCTCCCCGGACGCTAACCAACTGCTGAAGTGCGATAACTCAAGCATTGCCGTTGTCACGTCCTCTCCTTGTATCTGCAGCCGCAGCGGCGGATGGTCGCTAATTCCCAACACACATCGGTCTTTTTGGTGGCGAGGTTCGTGTACACATCCGCTACCCGGATCACCCCACGACCGCCACACAGCTGGCACGGCTTCATGACACGGCCTTGGTGTAGAGGGTGGCGATCAAATCGAGCCACCTGAGAGCATCCGCCCGGGAGCAGGCGTGAACCTTGTGTGGCTGAGGAAGACCCAAAGTGTCAGACACGAGCTTCGCGACGTACACATGCCAGGCGTTAAAATCTATGAGCCTGTACGCGCCAGCGATCTCCACCCCGTCTGGGTCGATGGCGACGATCCGTTGGGTGTGGTCGTCCAGTTCCGGTTGGATCCGGTACAACGGCTCAGTGCATGTGTTCATGACGCCGCCAGGGTGATCGTCCAGGGCTCCCCACTTGCGAGGCAGGGCTTCCCGGCTTTGTCCATGTGGCCGGCGATGTTGCCGCGTGTGGTTTGGCGGGCGTAACGCCAACAAACAGGGCAGCGGGGATGGCTCACGAGTTCTCCTGGTGGGCGTGGAAAAGTTGCCATAGATCTCTGGCGCGCTCAGTGTCGAAACGCTTCACCGAATCGCACTCCTCACACACACCAAGGAAATACGGCCAGGTGGTGTCGGTGACAGTGCTCAAACCGTCACCCCCGCCGCGCTCGTAGTCGGGGAATACGTATCAGCGAAGCGTTTCAACAGAGGCAAGAACTCAGGACACGTCGTATCCACTGACAGCACCAGGGCTTGCGCCGTCTGCATGCTGGTAAATCCGGTGTCCTTCTGGATGCCGTCCATGACACCGGTGACACCGGCGAAGTTCGGGAACGCTGCCAGGACGATGCACACCCGGTTAGCGTTCCGCGCGGCGTAGGAAACCACTTCCGGGGCAACGGGATCCGCATGCGCAGGTGTGGACGATGTGGCCCCGATCAACACCAGGCTGGCGGCGACAGCGGTGATCAGTAGGCGCTTCACGACGCTTCTCGCAAAGCGTCGGCGTGACGCGCCCGAATCGCCGCGATCTCGGCCCGCTCCTCTTCCGTGCGGGGCTCGAAGAACGGCCGGCCCGGATCGAAGATGAACGACAACAAGTCAAAGGTTTGCGTCGGCAGCGTGGCCAGACGGTCAAAGAATCCAGGCATCAGCATGTCTCTTCTGTGAGTTGGGTTTTGGTGTCTGCTTCGGTCAACCAGCCATTAGCGGCCAGGAACGACAGGAGGCGGTCTTCGCTATTGGCGAACTGCTTGAGCAGCGCCGCCGATCCGCTGGCCTGAATGAGATGCATGTTCTGCTCATGCCGCTCACGCCGCATACGCTCACGGACCGAAGCGAGTTCGCGGCGGATGGCGTCCTGCGCCACATCTCCCTCGCTCATTGCGGTGCCGCCGAATACCGTGT
>NZ_LZJI01000144.1 GCF_001667775.1 Mycobacterium sp. E1747 | reverse complement strand
CCTGCACCCACCAATCATCCCTAAAGCAGCAGAACAAACGACCCCCGCCACGCGGGATTAATTCAGCAGTCTCCTAGTCGCGCAGCATCTCGGCGACCAGGAACGCCAACTCCAGCGACTGCTGGGTGTTGAGCCGCGGATCGCACGCCGTCTCGTACCGGCCCGCCAGGTCCAGGTCCGAAATGTCTTGCGCCCCACCGAGGCATTCCGTGACGTCCTCGCCGGTGATCTCGACGTGGATGCCGCCGGGGTGAGTGCCCAGCGCGCGGTGCACCTCGAAGAAGCCCTGCACCTCGTCGACGACGCGGTCGAAGTGCCGGGTCTTGTAGCCGTTGGAGGACTCGTGGGTGTTGCCGTGCATGGGGTCGCACTGCCAGATCACCTGGTGGCCGGTGGCCTGAACCTTCTCGACGATCGGGGGCAGCAGATCACGCACCTTGTTGTTGCCCATCCGGCTCACCAACGTCAGCCGGCCCGGCTTGTTGTTCGGGTCAAGCCGTTCCACGTATTCGACGGCCAGCTCCGGGGTCATCGTCGGGCCGATCTTCACGCCGATCGGGTTGGCGATCACCTCCGCGAACGCGATGTGCGCGCCGTCGAGCTGGCGCGTGCGCTCGCCGATCCAGACGGTGTGCGCCGACAGGTCGAACAGCTGCGGTTCGCCGTCCTCGCCCTCCGACAGCCGCAGCATGGCCCGCTCGTAGTCGAGCACCAAAGCCTCATGGCTGGCGTAGATTTCGGCGGTCTGCAGGTTGCGGTCGGCCACCCCGCAGGCGCTCATGAACTTCAGACCGCGGTCGATCTCGCTGGCCAGCGCCTCGTACCGGGCGCCCGCCGGCGAGGTCCGGACGAATTCGCGGTTCCAGTCGTGCACCAGGTGCAGCGACGCCAGCCCCGACGACGTCAGCGCCCGCACCAGGTTCATCGCCGCGCTGGCGTTGGCGTAGGCGCGCACCAGGCGCGACGGGTCGTGCTCCCGCGCGGCCGCATCGGGGGCGAAGCCGTTGATCATGTCGCCGCGGTAGGACCGCAACCCCAGGGCGTCGATGTCGGCCGACCGCGGCTTGGCGTACTGCCCGGCGATGCGGGCCACCTTGACCACCGGCATGCTGGCCCCGTAGGTCAGCACCACGGCCATCTGCAGCAGCGCCCGAATGTTGCCGCGGATGTGGGGTTCGGTGTTGTCGGTGAAGGTCTCGGCACAGTCGCCGCCCTGCAGCAGGAACGCCTCGCCCCTGGCGACCTGGGCCAAGTGCTCCTGCAACCGGAGGATCTCCGACGGCACCGTCACCGGCGGGACGCTCTCGAGGACGGTGCGCATGGCCGTCGCCTGGTCGGCCGGCCAGCTGGGTTGCTGGGCGGCCGGCTTGGCCAGTGCGGCGTCCAGCCGCGCCCGCAGGTCGTGCGGCAGCGGGGGCAGCGACGGCAGCTGGTCGATCGGGATGTCGACGGTCCAGTTCATCGGTCCATGGTAACCGGGTCGCGAGGGTGACTGATCAGCGCGAACGCCGTTCGGGCGGGCTCAGGCCGGCGCCGCCCCGCTCGGTTCGGCCTCGGGGCCGTCCGCGGCCGTGATCAGCCGGTATCGCCGCAACTGGTCGCGGGCGTCGACCAGCGCGTCGTGGGCATCGCGCGACCGCGGCGGCATCGGCGGGCACCCCCGGTCCTCCCACAATTGCCGCAGGTCCCGGGTGAAGCGGGGCAGCGCCCGCGGCAACTCGGGCATCGTGCCCCACAGCTGGCACAGGGCGACGTGGTCGTAGGCGCCGATCCACGCCCACAGTTCGATCGGGTCGGCGCCCTTGACGTCGAAGAAGTCCTCGAGGTCCGCGCGGATCTGCCTGCGCGAGCGCCACAGCTGCGACGCGGGGGACGGCAGCTTGGGCAGCACGTTGGCGCGCACCCAGCCACCGGCGCGCTCGGGATCGAATTCCGTGGACACCGCGTAATACTCGCGGCCGTCCTCGGCGACCACCCCGATCGAGATCAACTCGATGGTGCGGCCGTCCTCGATGAACTCGGTGTCGTAGAAGTACCGCACCTTGAAAGCCTATGAGCAGCCTATCGGCTGATCAGGATGGGCCCCGTCGGCGGCGGCGCGGGGTGCACCTCATGGTCGAGCTGGGCGTCGACGACCCGCTCGTCGGGCAGTCGGGGCGTGCCGGCGATCGCGCATTGCAGGTACAGCTTGACCCGCACCACAGGCCGGCGCAGCGTCCGCTCCCGTTGCAGCGCGCGGCGCATCTTCTCCGGCTGGGCGGTGTATCGCCAGCGGGCCCACGGCGCGTGCGGGCGCGACAACCGGATCGCGCCGATCACCAACAGGACCACGATGAACATGCCGAGCAATCCGGTCCACACCTTGCCCTTGAGCACCACCACGACGGCCAGGGGCAGCGTCAACGCCAGGCCGCCGGCCACGGCGGCACGCAGCGGCCACGAATCGGTGCCCTCCCAGATCGGCAGGAAGAACATCAGCGGGTGCAACCCCATGATCAACAGGCCGGCCACCCCGACCGCGGCGAAGACGGCGTCCACCGATGTGCGCCCGTCCTCCGACCAGTAGACGTCCGACAGGTGCAGGATCAACGCGTACTCGTCGAGCACCAGGGCGGCACCGATCCCGAAAAATATTGCGGACAAGGTGAATTCGGGCTCATGGCCGTCGATGGACAGGGTGACCAACGTCAGCCCGGAAAGCAACACCAACACCACGCCGAACGTCACGTGGTGGATATGGATGCCGCCCACATGGACGTTGCGCGGGTGCCACCATCGGGTCGGCCGGCCGGCGTCGGCGCGGTGCCGGATGAGCCGCACGAACGTCCGCGTGACGAAGAAAGTGAGGATGAACGCCACCAGGCAGCACAGCAGGGGCAACCGGCCGCCGCGGAGGATGTCGTTCGCGAACCAGTGCGTCACCCGCAGGACGAACCAGTGGAGCACTCTTGAAACCTACGCCTGTGCGCGTCCACCCCGCGGGAGCCGCGCGGGGCCGCGTCGCGGGCCCAGCACCCATTACGCTGTGGTGCGACATGAGTAGATCGCGGGCGTCCGGCGCGGGCAGTCACCCCGGGCGCGTCCTGTTGTGGTGCGGGCTGTGGCTGCTGGCGGCGGCGGGGCTGGGCTATGTGGCCTGGCAGCTGTTCGGGCACATCCCCTACCGCATCGACATCGACGTGTATCAGATGGGCGCGCAGGCCTGGATGCACGGGCATTCGCTCTACCACGGCGATGTGTTGTTCCACACACCGATCGGGATCAACCTGCCGTTCACCTATCCCCCGCTGGCGGCGATCGTGTTCTGCCCGTTCGCCTGGCTGCACATGCCGGCGGCCAGCGTCGCGATCACGGCGCTGACGTTGGTGCTGCTGGTCGTCTCGACGGTGATCGTGCTGACCCGCTTGGACGTCTGGGCCGCCTCGACGGCGCTGCCCGGGCCGGCGTGGCTGCGCCGCTGGTGGCTGGCCGTGGTCATCACCGCGGCGGCGAGCACGTGGCTGGAACCGATCACGTCGAACTTCGCCTTCGGGCAGATCAACGTCGTGCTGATGACCCTGGTGATCGCCGACTGCGTACCGCGGCGCACCCCGTGGCCGCGCGGCCTGTTGCTGGGCCTGGGCATCGCGCTCAAGCTCACGCCGGCGGTGTTCCTGCTGTACTTCCTGCTGCGCCGGGACAACCGCGCCGCGGTGAGCGCGCTGATGTCGTTCGTGGGGGCGACGGCGCTGGGCTTCGTTCTGGCATGGAGCGATTCGTGGGAGTACTGGACGCACACGCTCGCCCACACCGACCGGATCGGCGAGGCGGCGTTGAACACCGACCAGAACATCGCCGGGGCGCTGGCCCGGATCGGGCTGGGTGAGCAGCAGCGCTTCCTGCTGTGGGTAGCGGCCTCGCTGCTGGTGCTGGCGCTGACGGTGTGGGCGATGCGCAGGGTGCTGCGGGCCGACGAACCCGTGCTGGCCGTCGTGTGCGCCGCGCTGTTCGGGTTGGTGGTGTCGCCCGTCTCGTGGTCCCACCACTGGGTGTGGGGGCTGCCGACGGTCGTGGTGCTGGCCGTGCTGGCCTGGCGGCGCCGCAACGTGGCGCTGGCCGTGGTCGGCGCCGCGGGGGTGGCGCTGATGCGATGGTCGACGATCGACCTGTTGCCCAAGCATCACGAGGCGGCGGCCGTGTGGTGGCGCCAACTCGCGGGGATGTCCTATGTCTGGTGGGCGCTGGCGGTCCTCGCCGTTGCCGGCCTGACGGTCACCGCCCGCACGCCCGCTCGGGAATCGGCGCCGCAGCAGTTGACGCCGGTGACAGCCGTCGGCTGATCGCCGACGCGGTTCAGCCCGCGGCGGTTTCCGGGATCCGCACGGACTCGCCGTTGGATCCCTGACCGGACGAGCCGTTGCGGTTCTCCTTGACGCTGGCCGCGTAGATGTCGACGTACTCCTGGCCGGAGAGACCCATCAGTTCGTAGATCACCTCGTCGATGACGGCGCGCTCGATGAAGCGGTTGCCCGCCAGCCCTTCGAACCGGGAGAAGTCCATCGGCTCGCCGAAGCGGACGGTGACCCGCCCGAAGCGCAACATGTTCGAGCCGGGCGGATTCACCACGTTGGTCCCGATCATCGCCACCGGGATCACCGGCACCCCGGTGTGCAGGGCCAGTCGCGCCAGGCCGGTCTTGCCCTTGTACAGCCGGCCATCCGGCGAACGGGTGCCTTCCGGGTACATGCCCAACAACTTGCCCGCCGACAGCAGCCGCTCCGCGGTGTTCAGCGCGGCCTGCGCGCTGTCGGCGTCGGTCCGGTCGATCGGCACTTGGCCCACTGCGGTGAAAAACCAGCGCTGGAACCAGCCCTTCACGCCGGTTCCGGTGAAGTATTCGGCTTTCGCCAGGAAGGTGATCCGGCGCCGCACCACCAACGGCAGGTAGAAACTGTCCATCACCGCCAGATGATTACTGGCCAGGATCGCCGGCCCGGAACTCGGAATGTGTTCCAGGCCTTCAACTTTTGGCCGACCGAGCAAGGCCAGCAACGGGCCGAGGAGTATGTACTTGAATAGCCAGTACCACATGGCCCTCCCTCTCGCCCGCCCGCCGTGTTCTGCGCCAACTGTACCCATCGCCTGGACGAGGGACCACCTTCGGCGCAGCCGGGCGGTGGCCCGGTTCGAATGTCGCGGCTGCGGCACGCCGCGGCCACTCGAAGCGACCCGCTTGGGGATCACTCCTCGACGGTGACGGGGATGGGCTGATACCGGGTCCTGGTCGTGGCCTCGGGAGGCTCGGAGTCGGTGCCACCGTCGCCGGGTGGCCCGTCGGGCGGCGGTTTCGCCGCGCCGTTGATGTCGTCGAGCATGGCGCGCACGACCTCGAGCAGCGCGATGCTGTGGTCGGCGATGACGGTGACCAGCGGGTGCTGATCACCGGTCGCCAGCGCGGCCAGCGCGCACACCGGGCACCACACCTGCTGACACTTGCCGGTTCCGGCTCCCCGGCCCGCCGTCAGCGCGGCCGCCGCGCGCACCGCCGGGTCGATACCGTCCAGGATCGCCTGGGCGAGCCTGCGCAGTTCCGGACCGATCTCCGAATGACCCTGACTCACTTAGGCCACACCTCCGGATCTGGTCGAAATCGCACAGTTAGCTCCATACCCCGCAATTGCGCGTCTATCACCGTGCAACGCCGAAGCACCGAGGCCAAGCGAACCCTGCGCCGCAATCCGCCCACGCTAATGATCAGGTCGTCGTCGACGCGCCCCAACGTCAGCCCCGACGGATCGATTTGCGGCAACGCTAGCCGCATCCGGTATATCGAACCAAGTCCCGTACCGGATTCCAGGTCCACCGTCGGCCGCAGGGGTCCCGGCGGCGGCGTTCCGCCACGTCGGCGAGCGTTCTCGAGCAAAGCCCCCAGCGCCTTGGGACCGATCGGCTCACCCGACAGGTGCGGCGTCATCACCAGGGCCACCTCACCGATGGTGGCGTCCAGTTCGTCGAGAACACCACGCTGTTCGGAAATGCGTTCGGCGTACCAGTAGAACGCGGGGTGCTCCGGCAGGTTGCGGTATTCGTACGACTCGTCCTCGGTCAGCACCTGGTTGACGATGAGTTCCTCGACGCGCACCCCCATCAGGGCCAGCGAACCGAGCGTCCGGGCCGCTTCGGCCGCGACCACCCGCTCGGGCGTCAACACCAAATGCGCGCTGACCAATTCGCCGTCGGTCAACACGGCGCTGAGCCCCTCGACACTTGCGCTGATGCGCTCCAGCAGTGCGACCACCGCCGCCGACCGCGCGTCGTCGGCCCCGACGGACAGCCGGCGATGGCGCGGCCACGCGCGCTCGACGTAGAGGCCGAAGGTGGCCGGCAAGGTCAGCATGCGCAGTGCATCGGCGGTCGAGGCGCAGTCGACGACGATGCGATCCCAGGCGCCGGAGCAGGCCAGCTCGCCGACGGCGTGCAGCCCGAGCACTTCCTGAACACCTGGTAGCGCCGAAAGCTCCTCGGGCGCAATGGTACTCAGCTCCGAGTCGGGAAAACGCCGATCCAGCGTGTCGACCACGTCGCGCCACCGCACCTCGAGCAGGGCCAACGTGTCCAGTGCCAGCGCGTCCAGAAACCCACCGCCGGCCTGGGCATCATCGGTGTGGACTCGAACCAGTTCGTCCTGACTGGGCGGGACGGGGACACCGAGCACGTCGCCGAGTGAATGCGCCTGATCGGTGGACACCACCAGCACGCGCTCGCCCGCGCTCGCGGCGCTGACCGCCGTGGCGCAGGCCAGCGTGGATTTCCCTACCCCGCCCTTACCTACGAAGAGGCTGATCCGGGCAGGGGTTGACGCCGGCGATTGGCCGGATTCACTCAGCCCTCGACTCGTTTCTTCAGATCCTTCAACGCCGTGTCGGTCAGCCTGCGCTCGGCCTTGCGCTTGAGCAGACCGATCATCGGAACGGCGAGGTCGACCGACAGCTCGTAGGTCACCTCGGTGCCAGATCCCTTGGGCGCCAACCGATATGTGCCTTCCAGGGATCGCAGCAGCGAGCTGGAGACAAGTGTCCAACTGACCGATTGCCGGTCCTTGGGCCACTGGTAGGCCATGACCAGGGTGTCCTTGAGCACGGCGGCGTCCAGCACCACCCGCGCGACCTTGGGGTTGCCGTCGGCGTCCGTCTCCTGAACCTCGGCCTCGCGGTATTCCGAGATCCACTGCGGATAGGAATCGATATCCGCGATGACGTCCATCACGGTGTCCGGGTCGGCCTCGATGTAGATGGTCTGCGACGTTTTTTCCGCCACCTGGTGCTGCCCTCTCTCCCGCAAGCGGTCGACGCCGCCGGCGGGGAAACTACCGTGCGGTCTGACCCCCGGGCCTCCGGTCCGAAACGGTACTCTCCCTGCAAACCTGACCCGGCTAAACTACCGGAGAAACTCCGACCGGACGTGACCGTTCCAGTGTCGTCTTGACCTCGAAGGCCATTTTCTTGCCCGCCACCCGACGGCGGTGTGTCATTTTCGCCAGATTGAGCTTCGCCAACTGCCAAGCCGCGACGCCGGTCGGCTCCGCATGCAGGAAGTAGTGCAGCACAACACCGTCCAGCGACGGCTCCAGCCAGATCTCCATGGTGCCGGTCAACGCACCGGTGACCGCCCACCGGATGCCCTTGTCGGCCCGATCCTCGACAACCTGCAGTCGCAGGTCCGGCCACCAGCGACTCCAGCACGACGGATCGGCGACCGCGGCCCCGACCCGCGCACCGTCGGCCGCGATGAACGTCTCGTCCGCGATCTGGATGCTGTTCACCACCCCAGCTTCACACAGCAATCTCCTCCGGCCGCGCGGAGGGCGGGCCACGGCGAGTGGACTGCCACCCTTCCTGCACGAAAGCCCGGATTAGGCTGGACGTCAACCCGCCGTCCCCCCGGACCGTCAGCCAAGCCAAAAACGAGGTCAGTAAGAGTGCGTGAGTACAGTGTCCCCGCCCGTTTCTCCGTCGGCGAGCACGACAACATCGCGGCCATGGTCTTCGAGAACGAGCGATCGGACCCCGGCTTCGTCATCTTCCGGCGTCAGGTCGACGGCGCCTGGACCGATGTCACCTGCGCCGAGGTCGCCAAACAGGTTCGCTCCGCGGCGCTGGGCCTGATCGCGCTCGGGGTCCAGGCCGGTGACCGGGTTTCCATCTTCTCGGCCACCCGCTACGAGTGGGCGATCATCGACCTCGCGATCCTCTCGGTGGGCGCGGTCACCGTGCCGATCTACGAGACGTCGTCAGCGGAGCAGGTGCGCTGGGTGCTGCAGGATTCCGAGGCGGTGCTGGCCTTCGCCGAGACCGACGCGCACGCCTCGATGGTCACCGAACTCACCGCCGAGCTGCCGGCGCTGCGCCGCGTCCTGCACATCGACGGCTCGGGCCCCAAGGCGCTCGATCAGCTCGTCGAGGCCGGCGCGTCGGTGGAGCCGGCCGAGCTCACCGCCCGCCAGGAGGCGCTGCGTTCCGATGACCCCGCGACGCTGATCTACACCTCGGGCACCACCGGTCGGCCCAAGGGCTGCCAGCTCACTCATTCCAACCTGCTCTATGAGACGCGGGGCGCCAGGGAGTGCCTGCCGACGCTGCTGGACGAGGGGCAGCGGCTGCTGATCTTCCTGCCGCTGGCCCACGTGCTGGCGCGCTCGCTGACCCTCTCGGCGTTCGCCAACAAGGTGACCGTCGGGTTCACCAGCGACATCAAGAACCTGCTGCCGATGTTCGCGGTGTTCAAGCCGACGGTGGTGGTGTCGGTGCCGCGGGTCTTCGAGAAGGTCTACAACACCGCCGAGCAGAACGCGGTCAACGACGGCAAGGGGCGGATCTTCGCGGCCGCCGTGCAGACCGCGGTCGACTGGAGCCAGGCGCAGGACCGCGGGCGTATCGGGCTGGTGCTGCGCGCCAAGCATGCGTTGTTCGACCGGCTGGTCTATCACAAGCTGCGCGCCGCGCTGGGCGGTGAGTGCCACGCGTCGGTCTCGGGCGGCGCCCCGCTGGGCGCGCGGCTGGGCCACTTCTACCGCGGCGTCGGGCTGACCATCCACGAGGGCTACGGCCTGACGGAGACCAGCTCCGCGATCACGGTCAACCAGGTCGGCAACGTGCGGATCGGAACGGTCGGGACGTTGTTGCCGGGCAACAGCATGCGCATCGCCGAGGACGGCGAGCTGCTGGTGCGCGGCGGCGTGGTGTTCAGCGGCTACTGGCGCAACGAGCAGGCCACCACCGACGCGTTCACCGACGGCTGGTTCAAGACCGGCGACCTCGGCTCGCTCGACGAGGACGGCTTCCTGAAGATCACGGGACGCAAGAAGGAAATCATCGTGACGGCCGGCGGCAAGAACGTCGCCCCGGCGGTGCTCGAGGACCAGCTGCGGGCGCACGCACTGATCAGCCAGGCCATGGTCGTGGGCGACGCGAAGCCGTTCATCGGCGCGCTGATCACCATCGACCCCGAGGCGTTCGGCGCCTGGAAAGAACGCAACCACAAGCAGGCCGGCGCGTCGGTGGCCGACCTGGTCAACGACCCTGACCTGGTCGCCGAGGTGGACGCCGCCGTCAAGCACGCCAACCAGGCGGTGTCGCACGCCGAGTCGATCCGCAAATTCCGCATCCTGCCGGTCGATTTCACCGAGGACACCGGCGAGCTGACCCCGACGATGAAGGTCAAGCGCAACGTGGTGGCCGAGAAGTTCGCCTCCGACATCGACTGGATCTACGAAAAGGAATAACTAGCCGCGCCCGGCAGCGGGCGAGGTGGCGTACGGGGAACGCCACCCGCTTGCGAGCGTCACGCCAGCGTGACACGGGCCGTCGAGCGTCACGCCAGCGTGACGCTCGAGCGGCTAGGTCCGCAGCAGCTCGGCCAGCCGCGCCGCGAGCGTGTCCCACCGCCAGTGGGCCATCACCCACTCGCGCCCGGCCGCACCCATCGCCGCCGCCCGATCCGGGTCGCCGAGCACCTCGGCGACGGCGTCGGCGACCGCGTCCGCCGACCGGCCATCGACCACCAATCCAGTCTTGTTGTGCTGCACGGCTTCCGGCGCCCCGCCGGAGTCACCGGCGATCACCGGCTTGCCGGTCGCGGACGCCTCGAGGAAAACGATGCCCAGCCCCTCGACGTCCATGCCGGCGCCGCGGGTGCGGCACGGCATCGCGAAGACGTCGGCCAGCGCATGGTGCGCGGGCAGTTCGGCGGCCGGCACACCCCCGGTGAACGTCACGTGCTCGGCCACCCCGCAATCGCGGGCCAGCTTGCGCAGCGAGCCCAGGTAGGGGCCGCCGCCGACGATCACCAACGCCGCGCCGTCAACGCGCTGCCGAATCGACGCCAGCGCCTTGATCAAGGTGTCCTGGCCCTTGCGGGGAACCAGGCGGGACACGCAGACGACCGTGGGCCGCTCGCCCAGCCGATACCGGTCGCGCAGCTCGGCGCCGCCCGCCGGGTCGGGCCGGAACCGGTCGGTGTTGACCCCGGGCGGCAGGTATTCCAGCGACGCTTTGGGCCCGAATGCCGGCGCGAACCGCGCGCGGGTGTAGCGGCTGACGAACGTCACGACGTCGGTGGTGTCGCCGATGCGGCGGAGCACCGATCGCGCTACCGGGAGCATCGACCAGCCGACCTCGTGGCCGTGCGTGCTGGCCACCACCCGTGTCGCGCCCGCCTGGCGCGCGCGTGGCGCCAGCAGCGCCAGCGGGGCCGCCGCCCCGAACCAGACGGTGTCGATGTCGTTCTCGGCGATCAGCCGGCGCATCCGCGCGTCCACCGCCGGGCCCGGCAGCATCAACGTGCCCGGGTGACGGAACACCCGGTAACCGGCGGCCTCGGCCGAGTCGTCGAAGGCGTCGGCGCCCTTCCATTGCGGCGCGTACACCGTCACCGAATGCAACCGGGCGTCGACCAGCCGTCCGACGAAGTCACTCAGATAGGACTGGATGCCGCCCGGCCGCGGCGGAAAGTCGTTGGTAACCAGCAGGACCCGACTCACTGCGCCAGGCTAGCCTGCCCGCACACCCCGTCGGTGCGGGGACCTCCTCAGGTCGAGCGGGTCAGCCAGTCGTGCCAGCGGGCGAGCAGGCCGGCCGAGTCGGTGGCCAGGACGTCGCGGACGGCGGCGGGCACGTCTGTGTGGCCGACACCGCAGACCGCCTGGTACAGGTCGCGCAGCTTGGCCGCGCCGTAGGTGTCGGCGACGAAACGCACGAACCACCACGCGCGGTCGTAGCCGAGCGAGCGCTGCGATCCGGGCGCGTCCAGGTCGGCGTCCGAGGGCAACGTCAGTGGCACGGACGACGCGTCGGCCGGCACGGGCGTGCGGGGCCGGGCGACGAAGTCGGCCACGCCTTCGGCCAGCCACCGGGGCGCGTCCGCGGCGGTGTCCGCCCGGGCGGCATAGTGAAAAAGCTCGTGCGCCAACATGATTCGAAACGCACCCTCGGTCATGGTGGCCGCGCCCGGCGCGAAGACGATCCGCTCGCCCACCGCCGCCCGGTGCGCGGGATCGACGCGGTCGGCGACCGTTACCGCCGCGATGTCGACCCACTGCGCCGCCGGTCCCCCGCCCGCGGCGGCCCGGAACTCCTCGTCGGTGCGGGCCGCGACCAGCGAGACGTCACGCGACCATTGCCCACCCCAGAACCCCTCGACCGCGTTGATCGCGGCACCGATGTTGGCGGCGACCCGCGACAGCAGGCGATCACTGGCCGGGCTGCCGAAACCGGTCAGCCGAACGGTGCGGTCACCGACGATCAGAGACTTCGTCGTGGCGCTGGCCTGGTTGGGCGGCGGCGTGACGAGCCGGGCGGGCGGTATCCCGACGCCGTGTCCGGCTTCGAGCAGCACGGCGGCCGCGACGACGAGCTCGACCAGGAACACCCCGGCCAGCAGCGGCGTGAGCCGACGGCCGGGGCCGCTAGTAGCGGCGGGCGTCGTGGACCGGGCCTGCGGCATTCATCGGCACCACCCGCACCGGCTGGCCGTAGGTGGAGGAATGAATCACCATGCCGTCACCGACGTAGAGGCCGCTGTGCGACGCGTCGTTGTAGAAGGTGATCACGTCGCCGGGCTGCAGGTCCGACAGCGCCACCGGTTGGCCACCCGCGGCTTGGGCCTGGCTGGAGTGCGGCAGCGAAATGCCGGCCTGCTGAAACGCCCACATCACCAGCCCGGAGCAGTCGAACCCGCCGGGTGCGGCACCGCCCCACACGTAGGGCGAGCCGACCTGGGTCAGCGCCGCTTGCACGACGGTTGCGCGGTCACCGCCGCCGAACGGTCCGGGCATTCCGCCCGGGGGCGGCGCCTCACCGGGCGCCTGCCCGGCCGGCGGCGGCGCGCCCTCCGGCGCGGGCGGGCCGGGGGCCGGCAGCCCGGCCGGCACGGGGCCGGGATCGGCGAGCGCGGTGCGCTGCTCGGGCGACAGCGAGACGTACTGCGACTTGACGACGGCGATCTGTACCTGCAGCTGACTTTGCTTGGACTGCAGGCTCGCGCGCACCGCGGCGGCCTGCTCGGCCGCGCTCTTGGCGTCGGCGGCCGACTTGGCGGACTCCCGCTCGGCCTTGGCGGCCTGCTCGTTGGCGACCTTGAAGTTCTTCATCTGGTCGGCCATCTGCGTCGCCATCTGGCGCTGCATGGCCAACTTGTCGATCAGCCCTTGCGGCGAACCGGCGGTCAACATCGCCGTCATGCCGTCCACGCGGCCGCCCATGTAGGTCGCGGCGGCGAGCTTGTTGACGGCGCCCTGGTACGACGCCAACCGGGCCTTGGCCGCGTCGACGGCGGTCTGGGCGTCGTCGTGCTTCTTGTCCGCCGCACGCTGGGCCGCCAACTTGTCGTTCAGGTCGAGCTGCGCGCTGTGCATCGCCTCGGTGGTCTGCTCGGCCTGGCGGGACAACTCGCTGAGCTTGGCCAGCGCGTCGTCAGCCGGGTCGGCCGAGACGTGCGCAGCAAGGAGACCCGACAACACAGTGAAGCCCGCTAGCGTCCCGATAGCAGTTCGTGTTAGGACACGCGCAAACGGGTATCTAGAGCCAAGCCTCAAGATTTTGCTTCCTTAAACGGCCACCGACGCGCCCACGCGCCGTCGAGCTGGTTTAGGTCTCAAACAGGTTACGAAACGATATCGACGTTTGTCCAAAGCGAGCGGTTAAGAAATTGGATAGATTTCTGTCATTATCGTGTGAACGATTCTGGCCCGCTCGTAAACCTTTGGCACACAAAGCATCTTAGGCGACGCCCGAATCGTGCTCGCGGCGGATGGGCACCAACCGCAAACGCGGAGCCAGGCCGACATCGGCAAGCACCGCCAACGCAGCGCATTCGTCTTCCAACAAAGTTTCCGGGACCCCGAGTATCACGCTGACTACGCAATCGCGACATCCGGGCCCGCGCACCGCGCAGTCGTCGCAGTCGATCACCACCGGGCCACCCGCATCCGGCGTCTTCGCGCCGTAGCGGTCGGGTCTGCTGCTTCGTGCCATCGGGATCGGTCCTCTCGGTCGGGCGGGGTGAACGTCGGGGTCGGACTGTCCGCACGGTAACCGCAGCCACCGACAACCAACCGGCAGCCGCCTTCCGGCTGGCGACAGGCTCCCCACGCCCCGGCGTGGGAGCCGCGCCGATGTCGGTGGTCGTGCTTAACCTCGCGGCCATGGGTGCCGGTGGTGCGACTCAGCTCAGCTTCGCCGAGTTGGGCTCGCCCTTTGCCACCGCGGACGTCCCGCTGCGCGACACCACCTTCGTAGTGGTGGACCTGGAAACCACCGGCGGCCGCACGAAGAGCACGGACGGAAACGCCCCCGACGCCATCACCGAGATCGGGGCGGTGAAGGTTCGCGGCGGCGTGGTGCTCGGCGAGTTTGCCACGCTGGTCGACCCGGAGCGCAGCATCCCGCCGCAGATCGTGCAGCTGACCGGCATCACCACCGCGATGGTGTCCGACGCTCCGCGGATCGACGCCGTGTTGCCGATGTTCCTCGAGTTCGCTGGGGACGCGGTGCTGGTCGCCCACAACGCCGGGTTCGACATCGGGTTCCTGCGCGCGGCGGCGGCGCGGTGCGAAATCCGTTGGCCCCGGCCGCGGGTGCTGTGCACAGTGCGGCTGGCTCGCCGGGTGCTCAGCCGCGAGGAGGCCCCCAGCGTGCGACTGGCCGCCCTGGCGCGGCTGTTCGCCGTCGCCACGCAGCCCACCCACCGCGCCCTTGACGACGCGCGCGCCACCGTCGACGTGCTGTACGCACTCATCGAGCGGGTGGGCAACCAGGGCGTGCACACCTATGCCGACCTGCGCGCCTACCTGCCGGACGTGACCCCGGCCCAGCGGCGCAAGCGGGTCCTCGCCGAGGGGCTGCCCCGCCGGCCGGGCGTCTACCTGTTCCGTGGGCCGTCAGGCGAGGTGCTCTACGTCGGCACCGCGGTCGACCTGCGCCGCCGGGTCGCCCAATACTTCAACGGCGCGGACCCCCGCGGCCGGATGAAGGAAATGGTCAACCTCGCCACCGCGGTCGACCACGTCGAGTGCGCCCACGCGCTGGAGGCCGGCGTCCGCGAGCTGCGGCTGCTGGCCGCGCACGCCCCGCCCTACAACCGGCGGTCGCGGTTCCCGCACCGGTGGTGGTGGGTGGCACTCACCGACGAGGCGTTCCCGCGGCTCGCGGTGGTGCGAGCGCCCCGCCACGACCGCGCCGTCGGCCCGTTTCGCCTCCGCGCCGACGCCGCCGACACGGCCGCCCTGCTCGCCCGCTTCACCGGCCTGCGGACCTGCACCGCCCGGCTGGGGCGCTCCGTCCTGCACGGCCCGGCCTGCGCCGAGCTCGAGGTGTCACCCTGCCCCGCGGCGCGCGACATCGCGGCCACCCAATATGCCGCCGCCGTGGCGCACGCCGCGGCCTTGGTCGACGGCCTCGAGAACACCGCCCTGGCGGCCGCCGTGGACCAGGTCACGGCGCTGGCCGAACGCCGACATTTCGAGAGCGCCGCCCGCCTGCGCGACCGCACCGCCACGGCCGTCGAGATCCTGTGGCGCGGCCAGCGGTTGCGCGCCCTGGCCACGCTGCCCGAGCTGATCGCCGCCGCGCCCGACGGGCAGGGCGGCTACCACCTCGCCGTCGTCCGGCACGGTCAGCTCGCCGCGGCGGGCTCCGCCCGGCGCGGGGTGCCCCCGATGCCGGTGGTCGACGCGATGGTGGCCGGCGCACAGGCGATTCTGCCGAGCGCGGCCCCGCTGGGCGGTGCGTTGGTGGAGGAGTCCGCCCTCATCGCCCGTTGGCTGGCTGAGCCGGGGGTGCGCATCGTGCGCGTCGACGACTCCCCCGACGCCGCGGGCTGGGCGTCACCGCTGCGCTCCGCCGGCGCATGGGCGGCGTGGGCGGCCTCGGCGCGCTCGGCCCGGTTGGCTTACGAACAAGCGGCCCAACGTGATTCAGAGCTGCTGACCGAACCGCACCCATCGCGCGAGCAGCTGTTCGGCCGCGCCGGAGTCGATCGCCGCGCTGGCCCGCCCCAGCCCGTCCTCCCACGCCGGCAACCATTCAGCGCGGCTGGATAGACCGGCGTGCGCGACGATCGCGCCGGCGGCGTTGAGCACGACGGCGTCCCGCACCGGACCCTTTCCGCCGGCCAGCACGGCGCGCACCTCCGCCGCGTTGGCGTGCGCGTCGCCGCCCAGCAGATCGCCCAGATCGGCGCGGGCGAAACCGAATCCGGCCGGATCGAAGGTCAACCTGTCCACCGTGCCGGCCTGCACGCGCCAAATCGTGCTGGTGGTGGTCGTGGTCAACTCGTCGAGCCCGTCGTCGCCGTGCACCACCAGCACGCTGGACCGGCGCCCGGCGAACACCCCCGCCATCACCTCGGCCAGGTTGGCGAATGCGCAGCCGATCAAGCCGGCTCGCGGCTTCGCCGGATTCGTAAGCGGCCCAAGCAGATTGAACACCGTGGGCACGCCTATCTCGCGGCGCGCCGCGGAGGCGTGCCGGTACGAAGGGTGAAAAAGCGGCGCGAAGCAGAACCCGATGCCCACCTCCTCGAGGCTCCGCGCGACCTGCTCGGGTTCGAGCTCGATGCGCACCCCGAGCGCCTCCAGCGTGTCGGCACCGCCGGACAGCGACGACGACGCGCGATTGCCGTGTTTGACCACCGGCACGCCCGCGGCGGCTACCACGATCGCCGCCATGGTGGACAGGTTGAACGTGTTGACGCCGTCACCGCCGGTCCCGACGATGTCCACGGAGTCGTCGCGCATACCCGCCGGCAGTGGGCGCGCGTGGCTCAGCATGACGTCGGCCAGCTCGCCGACCTCGGCCGAGGTGGGCACCTTCATCTTCATCGCCACCGCGAAGGCGGCGACCTGGGCCGGGCTCGCGTCGCCGGCCATGATCTGCGCCATGGCCCAGGCCGCCTGGCCGCGGGCCAGATCGTGCCCGTCGGTCAACCGGGCCAGGATCCGCGGCCACGACGGCGCCGTCCCTGCCGCGCCCGCGGCGGAACCCCCGAGGGATGAAGCCTCAGATGACAGAGCCACGCGCCGATGGTCCCACGAGCACCGAACCTCCCCCAACCGCCGCGGAGGGCCGCCCGCTCCGGGCGTGCTCGCGACGCGAAAACATCAAATGCCGCCCCGGGTGGAGTTCAACAACTACAAAGCGTCATACTTGCGGATGTGACCAGCGCTGTAGGGACCTCAGGTACTGCAATCACGTCGCGGGTTCATTCGTTGAATCGACCCAACATGGTCAGTGTCGGCACCATCGTTTGGCTCTCCAGCGAGCTGATGTTCTTTGCCGGGCTGTTCGCGATGTACTTCACCGCGCGTGCGCAGTCGGGCGGAAAGTGGCCGCCCCCGCCGACCGAACTCAACCTCTATCAGGCCGTCCCGGTGACGCTGGTGCTGATCGCATCCTCGTTCACCTGCCAGATGGGGGTGTTCGCGGCCGAACGCGGCGACGTCTTCGGGTTGCGCCGCTGGTACGTGATCACCTTCCTGATGGGGCTGTTCTTCGTTTGCGGGCAGGGCTACGAGTACTACCACCTGGTCACCCACGGCACCACGATCCCGGGCAGCGCCTACGGCAGCGTGTTCTACCTGGCCACCGGGTTCCACGGTCTGCACGTCACCGGCGGTCTGATCGCGTTCATCTTCTTGCTGGCCCGCACCGCGATGAGCAAGTTCACCCCGGCGCAGGCCACCGCGAGCATCGTCGTGTCCTACTACTGGCATTTCGTCGACATCGTGTGGATCGCGCTTTTCACGGTGATCTATTTCATCCGATGAGCCGACGGCTCCGAATAACGGAATGAACAGGAGTGCTCGGTTGAAGAAGCTGGGGTCCATGCGAAACCGGAAGCCGCGAAACGCCGCGAGCGATCGCTCCCGGCGGCGGCTGCGCCGCCGCTTGTCCGGCGGGCTGCTGCTGCTGATCGCGCTGACCATCGCCGGCGGACTGGCCGCCGTCCTGACGCCGCGCCCACAGGTCGCCGTCGCCGACGAGTCGTCCTCGGCGCTGCTGCGGACCGGCAAGCAGCTGTTCGAGACGTCGTGCGTCTCGTGCCACGGCGCCAACCTGCAGGGCGTGCCCGACCGCGGGCCCAGCCTGATCGGGGTCGGCGAGGAAGCCGTCTACTTCCAGGTGTCCACCGGCCGGATGCCGGCGATGACCGGTGAGGCCCAGGCGCCGCGCAAGGAGCCCATCTTCGACGAGGCGCAGGTCGACGCCCTGGGCGCCTACGTGCAGGCCAACGGCGGCGGCCCGACCACGGTCCGAAACCCGGACGGCAGCCTGGCGATGAAGTCGCTGCGCGGTGACGATCTCGGCCGCGGCGGTGACCTGTTCCGGCTGAACTGCTCCTCCTGCCACAACTTCACCGGCCAGGGTGGGGCGCTTTCGTCGGGCAAGTACGCACCGCCCCTGGAGCCGGCCAACGAGCAGCAGATCCTGGCGGCGATGCGGACCGGCCCGCAGAACATGCCCAAGTTCTCCGACGGCCAGCTGTCCTTCGAAGCGAAGAAGGACATCATCGGCTACGTCAAGGCGGTCACCGAAGAGCGCCAGCCGGGCGGCTACGGCCTGGGCGGCTTCGGGCCCGCGCCCGAGGGCATGGCGGCGTGGATCATCGGGATGGTCGCCGCCATCGGTTTGGCACTGTGGATTGGGGCACGAGCATCATGAGCGAAAACGACGTTCGCGGCTCTGACACCGGCGGAACTGCCCATGGTGTCGGCGAGCGGGAACCCGACGACGCAGCGCTGGCGGCGATGTCGCGCGACGAGCTGGTGACGCTGGGCGGCAAGCTCGACGGCGTCGAAACGATCGTCAAGGAACCCCGCTGGCCCATCGAGGGCACCAAGGCCGAGAAGCGCGCCGAGCGTGGGGTAGCCCTGTGGTTGCTGCTCGGCGGTGGTTTCGGCCTGGCGCTGCTGTTGGTCTTCCTGTTCTGGCCGTGGGAGTACAAGCCCAAGAACGCCGCCGGCAGCCTGCTGTACGACCTGGCCACCCCGCTGTACGGGCTGACCTTCGGGATGTCGATCCTGTCGATCGCGATAGGCACCATCCTCTACCAGAAAAGGTTTATCCCCGAAGAGATTTCGATCCAGCAGCGGCACGACGGCGCCTCCCGGGACATCGACCGCAAGACGGTAGTGGCGAACCTGACCGACGCGCTGGAGGGCTCGACCGTCCGCCGCCGCAAGGTGATTGGGGCGTCGCTCGGGCTGGGCCTCGGCGCGTTCGGCCTGTCGACCCTGGTGGCCTTTGCGGGCGGCCTGATCAAGAACCCGTGGAAACCGGTGGTGCCCACCGCCAATGGAAAGAAGGCGGTGCTCTGGACGTCCGGGTGGACCCCGCGGTATGCGGGCGAGACCATCTTCCTCGCGCGGGCCACCGGCTCCGCCGGCGCCTCGCCGTTCGTCAAGATGCGGCCCGAAGACCTTGACGCCGGCGGCATGGAGACCGTGTTCCCCTGGCGGGAATCCGACGGCGACGGCACCACTCCGGAATCGCAGGAGAAGCTGCGCGCGATCAACCAGGGCGTCCGCAACCCCGTGATGCTCATCCGGATCCGGCCGACGGACATGCCGCGGGTGGTCAAGCGCCAGGGCCAGGAGAGCTTCAACTTCGGCGAGTTCTTCGCCTACACCAAGGTCTGCTCGCACCTCGGTTGCCCCGCTTCGCTTTTCGAGGAGCAGACCTACCGAATCCTGTGCCCCTGCCACCAGTCGCAGTTCGACGCCCTGCATTTCGCCAAGCCGATCTTCGGCCCGGCGGCCCGCGCGCTCGCACAGCTGCCCATCACGATCGACTCCAACGGGTATCTGGTCGCCAACGGTGACTTCGTCGAGCCCGTCGGACCGGCATTCTGGGAGAGGACGACAACATGAGTCCCAAACTGAGTCCCCCGAAACCGCCGAAGATCGGCGATGTTCTGGCCCGTCAGGGTGAAGACATCGACACCCGTTATCACCCCTCGGCGGCGGTGCGCAGGCAGCTGAACAAGGTCTTCCCGACGCACTGGTCGTTCCTGTTGGGCGAGATCGCGATGTACAGCTTCATCGTGCTGCTGCTCACCGGCGTGTACTTGACCCTGTTCTTCGACCCGTCGATGGCCGAGGTCACCTACAACGGCGCCTACCAGCCGCTGCGCGGTGTGGACATGTCCAAGGCGTTCGCCTCGACCCTGGACATCTCGTTCGAGGTGCGCGGCGGTCTGTTCGTTCGGCAGGTACACCATTGGGCCGCTTTGATTTTCGCGGCGTCCATCATGGTGCACCTGGCCCGCATCTTCTTCACCGGCGCGTTCCGCAGGCCCCGCGAGGCGAACTGGGTGATCGGCTCGCTGCTGCTGATCCTGGCCATGTTCGAGGGATACTTCGGCTACTCGCTGCCCGACGACCTGTTGTCCGGTATCGGGCTGCGGGCCGCGCTGTCCTCGATCACGCTGGGGATGCCGGTGATCGGCACCTGGCTGCACTGGGCGCTGTTCGGCGGCGACTTCCCTTGCGGCGGCGTGGGTAACGAGTGCGCCACGGCGGGCTACATCATCCCCCGCATGTACGCGCTGCACATCCTGCTGCTGCCGGGGATCATCCTGGCGCTGATCGGGCTGCACCTGGCGATGGTGTGGTTCCAGAAGCACACCCAGTTCCCCGGCCCAGGGCGCACCGAGCACAACGTGGTCGGCGTGCGCGTGATGCCGATCTTCGCGGTGAAGTCCGGCGCGTTCTTCGCCGCGATCGTCGGTGTGCTCGGCCTGATGGGCGGCCTGCTGCAGATCAACCCGATCTGGAACCTGGGCCCCTACAAGCCATCTCACGTTTCGGCCGGTTCGCAGCCAGACTTCTACATGATGTGGACGGAAGGCCTGGCGCGCATCTGGCCGCCGTGGGAGTTCTACTTCTGGCACCACACGATTCCCGCGCCCGTTTGGGTGGCGCTGCTGATGGGCCTGATCTTCGTCCTCCTGATCGTCTACCCCTTCTTGGAGAAGCGGTTCAGCGGCGACTACGCGCATCACAACCTGCTGCAACGGCCGCGCGACGCCCCGGTGCGCACGGCGATCGGCGCGATGGCGATCTCCTTCTACATGTTGCTGACACTCGCGGCGATGAACGACATCATCGCGCTGAAGTTCCAGATCTCGCTGAACGCGACGACCTGGATCGGCCGCATCGGGATGGTCATCCTGCCGCCGGTGGTCTACTTCATCGCGTACCGGTGGTGCGTGGCCCTGCAGCGCAGCGACCGGGAGGTGCTCGCGCACGGCATCGAGACCGGCATCATCAAGCGGCTGCCGCACGGCGCGTACATCGAGCTGCATCAGCCGCTCGGCCCGGTCGACGACCACGGCCACCCGCTACCGCTGGAGTACCAGGGCGCGGCGCTGCCCAAGCGGATGAACAAGCTGGGGTCGGCCGGTTCACCGGGGCACGGCAGCTTCCTGTTCGCCGACCCGGCGTCGGAGGACGCGGCGCTGCGCGAGGCGGCACACAGCTCCGAGCAACGTGCCCTGACCGCCCTGCGCGAGCACCAGGAGAGCACCGTCGGTTCAAACGGCGAGAACGGCGAGCACCACTAGCCGCGCGCTGGTTCGGTGACGTCCGTGCCGCACTGTTGGTGAGCGGCCCGCAGGACGGAGCCGGCGGTCAGGAACGCCGGCTTCGTCTGGTCGCGCGCTTCGACGGGTAGGTCGGCCGCGCAGCGCAACACCATCAGGGCGAGCGCGCTGTAGGTGGCGTACGGGATGACCAGGAGGTTGACGCGTGCGCCGGCCCCGATGATGGTCATCACGTGCTGGCGTTTCCGTTCCCAGCCGGACCAGTTCAGGTCGGGTGGTCGCTGCAGTGGTGGCCAGTTGACGTTGATGGACTCGATTTCCCCGAGCAACGGGGTCAGAACGGCGATCAAGTCGGGCAACTCGTTGGTGATGCGGTCCGCGCGGGGCCACCACGCGCCGTCGATTGCCCGCCCGAGCTCACGCCTCACCGACAGCCGAACGGGGTTGGCTCGGCGTCGGCGCTCCGGCAGTGCGGTCATCGACGGGCTCGGCGGTCGCGGCTTGGCACCGTTGCAACATCCACGGGCGGTTCCTTCACGTCGGCGTCGTTCGCCCCGGCGAGCGCGGCGCGAACGGAGGAATCGCATTGCCCGTGGGTGGCAACCGCACCGAACGCACGGACCACCGCTGACAACGAAATGGCTCGTCGTCGACGCTACGCCCTGGGCGATCCGTCGGCACGCCCAGGGTGGCCGCACGGACTCCGGAATCAGCCCGGCGCCGCGGCGCAACCGACCCGCCCCCGCCGTTGCACTAGAGTGACGAATGCCTGACCGTGGCGCTGCCCTGGTGAGCGGGGGGCCGAAATGGTGAGGACGGGCGTAATGGCAATACAGGACTGGGCCGATGCGCCAGAGATCCATCCCTCGAAGATCCGCGTCGGTGACATCATCGGCACGCTGCGTCCCACGAAACTGCGCTACACCGTCAAGATGATCAGCGGGCCGCAGACGACTCCCCGGCGGTGGACGTTCTTCGGCCGTGACGACAACGGTGCGCAGTACACGGGCACGTTCGGCGAGGACGAATTGGTTCGCAGGTACGCCAAGGCGTCCTGATCGGCGCCTACGCCGCGCCGACGACCCGGCGCAGCTGGCGAACGTGTAGCCATTCAATCGCCGGCATCCCCGCGGTGAGGACACCGGCGATCGCATAGGCGACCCAGGACGGGCCGTCGTGGCCGACGGCCATCAGGTAAGTCGCCGTCGCCGCCGCGACCAGCGCCGCGCCCGTCGCGGTGACCAACAGCACGGTGCCGCGCAACCAGACCCGATCGACCGTCTCACCCGACCATTCGGCATCGGCCGCCGGAGCGGGCGCCTGGGCCCTCGACTGGCGCGCCCGCTCGGCCGCGGTGCGCGGCGCCTGCGACATCAGCCGCACCGGGGGCCGGCTGGGCGCGGTCATCCCCCGGGCGGCCGGGTCGGTCTGGGCCATTCGGCGCGCCCGAATCAGCATCGGGATCGCCCCGGCGATGATCACCGCCGAGACCACGATCACGGCATAGAGCACCCACGAGGTGGAATGTGCGCTGCTGGCCGCTTTGTGAAACCCCCGGCCCATGTCCGTCAGCGCGACGGCGGCGGCCACGCTCACGCCAAGCAACACCAGCCAGACGGCCGCGCACGCACCGATCAGGATGCGGTCGATGACGTCCGGTGAAATGGGGTCGTCGCCACGGCGGTACGCCGAATACCTGCTGACCATCAGCAACTCGTCTGCGGTGCGTCGTTGCTGTTCGCCGACAGGACCGTTCCGTCGCTCGTCGTGATCGAGCAGTTGAGCCGGCTGACCCGGAACAGGCTGGACGCCTCGACGGAGCCGACGTCGGACTGCGAGATCGGGGTGACGGTCATCGACCACGGGATGTACACGTTGTGCTGCGTGCGCCGCCGGCCGGACGCGTCGACGTAGGTCACCGAGATGATGTCCCCGGGCGCCTTGGTGCCGGTGACGGAGTAGGTCACCTGCCGGGGGCCGGCCGGGGTGGTCGGCGGCGGCGCGGCAGCGTGCTGTTGGTCACCGCGACGGGCGCGGCGCTGGTCGCGGCGGCGACGGCGACTTACCTGATGGCCG
>NZ_LZJI01000143.1 GCF_001667775.1 Mycobacterium sp. E1747 | reverse complement strand
CTGTGCACGTCAGCGTGAGCCGGCGCTGCCCTAGTCAAATGACCACCGAACAACGCCCCTACCGCGAGGGCCGCGCCGACAACACTTGCGTGGCGTCGAGTAATCATGGGCTGTTCTCCTTGCGGCTTGTCCTTCTATGTGCGATGCAAGAATGTCGGGACAAATGACTTCGGTCTACCCGTCAGTAAGAATCACCGTGGCCAACGCGTAGCCCTTGCTCTCATTCTGAAGAACATCGGTACCGAGTCTCGTATAGCCACAGTCCGGAATCGCCTCATATCCCTCTAATATGGCTCCGTAGATTGCTTTTGCGGCGACGTCCCCGTAACCGGTGATCTCGGGATCGCCATACCCGGAAAGTATTTTCGCCTTGTTCGCGCTGTACCCCATCTGATGCAGTGCGGGGAGCACATCTCCCTTCGGGCTGCCTATGGGTTGAGACCGCGCGCGGAACAAGATATATGAATCTGTCGATAAATTCGCACGTTGGGCCAATTCATTCAAAACCGGATTGGGCTGCAGGGCCGGACATCCGCTCCGCGCGGATGCGACCGCGGATTGCATGTTCGCCGACGCATCTGCGACGGACCTCGGTGCTACGCCGATTCCGATGATCACAGCCATGCTCATGACCCACGCGACACCCCCAGCGCGCCTCGCGCAGTGCGCTCCGTATCGGCGCGAACCACGTGCGTTTCGCATCACCCCAGTAGTGGGGGTTCTAGACGCGCCGGTAATCGACTGTTGGCTCATTGCGTCACCTCAGCCCTGCACTCGGGGCCCGATGTGCGCATCAGTTTGAGCCGCAGCGCTAATCGCACACATGCGACCGCTCGATCTTGCTGCCCCAATGCTTCTCCCGTTGGACGACGGGGCCATATATCCACGCGGTGTTGCGAGCCTTGAGCCCGACGCTGACGTTGGAGAGGTACTGCCATAACCGGTAGAAACTTTCGCCTTGATAGATCGGAAAGTAGACATCCCCGACGGCATCCTGACTTTGGGTGAGTGCTTGCGCCCGAGGCGCGAGGAAATTTTCGGATTGATCGATGTTGGCGACGACAGCATCGGCCTCCGGTTGAATTCCTGGGGCGTTCCAGTCGTTGTTCGCTGCGAGCAGGTCGAAACCAATTTGGTCGATCTGAACTCGCAGGTCGTGGAACTCTGCGTTGAACCACTGACACATTTCGCGCTCCGCGGTGATATCCGCATCGGTCACATTTTTCCGCGTCTGTTCGAACGGGAACGGGAATTTCGGAGACCAGTTTGATGGGGTAGGCGTTATCACCGGCAGTGGTGGTGGCGGCTGGCTCACCGGTGCCGCATTTACCGGCCCATCAAGTGCCACTGCCGCCGCGCCCATAGCGGCTAATCCTGTCAGCGCGAGACAATGTCGAACCCTCGTCATCATTGCTGCAGCACCGCAAGGGAGTATGCCCATAACGCGCCTCCGAGCTTGTAATTCGCACGCTTATGATCGTTACTTTTCGCCAAGGACTCCGGCGATGCCGCCAACATCGCTGATTTGCCAATCATGGTTGCTGTCAACGGTAATGCTGTAAGTGGCGGTGGACTGCAGGCTATCCGGGGCCTGCACGGTCTTTGTCATCACTCCCACAAAAGCGTCCACGACGTAGACGCCGTTATTATCCTGCCGCACTTTTGCTGACAGCGGCTTTGCCGTGGAAATCCATTGCAGCGGTGTCAGGATTTGCTCCATCGCGTTGCCGGCTTTGCTCAGCTTTTCTTTCAGCTCCGGGGTGGTGCCTTTCACAAGGTTGGCCTTCCACGGGCCCAGGTCTTTGTAGTCCATGATGGCAGCGTTGACCGCGTAGTCGAGAGAAATTTGTTCGGCCCGCTTATAGTTGCTGGCTTTCTGGGCCTGCTGATCCAGCTTTGTCGTCGCACCCAGGTAGAGCCAGGTCATCACTGCCGCCGCAACGGCCAAACCGAAGATGACGGCGCCGACGAGCAAGGCGCGAACCGAAACAGAGACGCGCCTTCCCGTCTTGGTTGCCTTCTTCTTCTTCTTGGAAAGCCCCTTGTTCTCTGAGGTCTCTTCAGCGTCCTCTGAGGTCTCTTCAGCCGCATCCTCGGCGGACGCCCCGTCGGCTTCGACCGCGTCAACCGTCTCCGCCGCGCCTTCATCTGGCTTGGCGATCGGTTCTTCCTCGTCTGGCATGGTGGCACCTCTTGCCTTGGTTACCGTGTTCGCCATAAATCTGACACCTACCTTCCCGTGCTTGCAACGTGCAGCTCGATCGAACCGTCCTCAGGCACCGACGCCAGCACGTTCGTGAGAATCTGGCTGGTATCAACGCTGCCTAATGCACCCGCGATGGCTTTGACATTCGCCATGAGAGGCTCGGTGATCACCCTGATATCAGGGCCGCGGTCGTCTAGTAGCTTCTGCAACCGTTGCAGAAGTTTTCCGAATACAAAGGTCGTAGTTGGCTGCGCCTCCTGTAAAGAGATATGGGCAGCGTTGTTCGCCGTGTTGTGCAGTCCCCGTCCAATCTGCCCGAGGGCCGGTGCCGCATCGGCGAGGACGGGTCCCACCCACCCTGCGTTTTGCAGCAGCGTCTGGAAATTTCTGAGCACATCTCGGCCCTGGCCGTGGAAGTCGGCGGTCGTGTTGCGCAGCAGCAGGCTCGCATTAGCGAGGTTGGGCAGCACCGCGTTGGGGTCCGGAAGTCCTTGATCGGCCTCCCCCACGACGCGACTCATCTCATCCGGGTTCATTTCGTTGAGAACTCGGGTGACACTGGCGCCGAGGTCAGAAATAGATGTAGGTCGCTTTATCGCTTCCGCCGCGAGTCGCTGCCCGTTCTGTAAATAGGGGCCACCGCTGCGACGCGGCTCGAATTCGATATAAGTCTCACCGAGCGCAGAGAGGTTCTCCAGACGTACATCGCTGTCAACCGGGATCTTGTAATTGTCATCGATGTAGAAGGAGATCGTCCCGCTGGCCGGCCGTGCATCGAGACCGGTCACCTTGCCCACCGGAATACCGCGGAGCAAGACCCTGGCGTCAAGCTCCATATTGTTGATGGTGGGCACATCCATCGAGAGATTCGTGCGGTTTGCGGGAGGGGCGACTCGCACACCCAGTGACGCTACGTATGCAATGAAGGCCGCAATCATCCCGAGGTATGCCGCGAATGTCACCACGCTCTTCAGGTTCACCGCATCCCTCCGAGAATTCTCAGGACCTCTTCGATATTGCCCGACAATTCACGTCCATCAGGACCTTTGATTGACGTGATATTAATCGCCGGGAACTGGTCTTGCGGCAGGAAGTAGTCGACCCATAAGGTGCGGAAATTGTGGTAGGCCTCTTCGATGTTCCATTTGGCCAGCTGAAGCGAACCGAACACGTCGGCCAGCGATCCGACCAATGGCGAAAGCCAATACCCGCCGTTATAAATGGTGCCCAGCGAGGGCAGAATGGTCGCGATCGGCTCAACCATGACGAGCAGGTGCCTAGCGGCTTGGACTCCCTGTGCGCTTAGCCAAAACTGGAAAGACGGGGTGTACGTGGCGAGCACATCTGCGGTGGAGCCGACGCCGCTAATCAGCTTGTCGACGGTGTCGATGTTATTGGATAGATCCGCAAGGTCGGTCGCCGCGCGTGACGCAATAGAACGCACATCTTCTTGGTTGGGAGTGACCCTATTGATGTTAATAAGGGTGTTCTGCGCGCGCTGAATTGATCCGCTCCCCACGAAGTTGGCCAGATTGGCCAAAGTGTCTTCGAGCTGGGGCGGCGAGGTGGTCTGCGCGATCGGCACGCGGCCGCCCGGCCGCAGCGGCGGCCCCTTGGGAGCCTCCGCGTCTCGTTCGAGAGCGACATATATGTCACCTAAGACGGTGGCTTGCTGCAAAAGCGCGTGAATATTGGCCGGAATCACCACATCCCGGTCGACTCGTGCGGTCACCTCCACGTGGTTCTTGGTGATGGTCGTCTTGGTCACCACCCCAACCGTCGTGCCGTCCATCATTACCTTCGCGCGATCGGGCAGGTTGAGAACGTTGGCGAACTCCAGTGCGATGTCGTAGCCATCGGCGTAACTGCTCCCCGGCAGCGGCATCGAGTTAACGCTGATCGAGGCGCACGACGACACCATCAGAGCGAGCATCGCCGCAGCGATCGCCAACCAGGATCTGTTGCTCATCGTCGCTGCGCCTCCGTCAACACGTACTGCAGCAGTGCAACGTCTACCATGTACGGGGTCCCCTGGACATCGGTACAGCTTCCCGGCGATGCCGCATTCAGCTGTCCACAAGTCAGGAGGCCGTTCGGCGTGCGGATGCGAAACAGCGGTGGCCGCCACCGGATCAGGTCGAAGATGTGGTTGTTGATGTGCTTAACGATCGCACCGGACTCGGCCCCAGGCGGTTCGCCGGCGAGGCCGCTGATCCACCGCGGAATCGGGTTCAGGATGTTCATGTAGCCCTTGTAATGCCACACGCCGTGCCGGACGAGGTCACCGACCGTATCCAGCAATATCTGCAACTCGTTGCCGAACCTGAGCTCCAAGTCACTGATAAATACCAGCGACTCAGCGATGGGGTGGGAGATGTCGTTGGCACCATCGGAGACCTTGACCAAATCCGGGGCTAGGTCCGGCAGATCCTGAAGAATTTTCTTTAGCGGATCCCTCTTCTTGACCAGGATGGAGCTCAGCTTGGCCGTATTCCGGATCACCGAACCGAGGTCGGCGATGGCTTGGTTCGGATTATCAAGCAGATCCGACGATACGGTGAGGAGTTTATTAATCGCCGCGCCATTGCCATGAGCTGCTTCATCGATCCCGTGCAATGCGTCTTTGATGTTGTTCGATCCGGCCGGGTTGATGCCGTTGACGAAATCGGTCGCTGATCCGATCACTTGAGAAATGCTCAAGGGAGTGAATGTGCGGTTTCGGGGAATGCACTCGCCCGCCTTTAGCTTGGGTCCGGAGCTGTAGTTTCCGACTAGTTCCAGCGTTCGGTCGGCAAGAATCGAAGGCGAGCGGGTGACCGCCTTGACATCATGCGGTATCGCACGGTCTTCAGTTACCTTGAACTTCACCTCGACATCGCGCCCTCTGGGCACGATCGCATCTACGGTGCCGATGTTGTAGCCCATTTGACTCACGGGGTTGCCGACGTACAACCCGACGCTGTCCGACATCAAGGCGCAGAATTCACGCGACTGGTTTTGATGTTGCCCGCTACAGGCCGTAGCGCTAACGACAACCGCCAACGCGGCAATGGCCGAGCTGCGTCCCGCATGGGTAAAGGCATGGCGCCCAAGCGACATCAACACGGACTCCCCTCGACCGGAATGCACAGATCGGTGGCAAGCAGTTCGGGTCGCGAATCTGCGTCCTGTTGGTCCAGCGAGAGCTCCATCCGATAACGGATACGCCGCAGGATCCGTTGCAAGTAACCGCTTGCATTCCCTCTACGATCCGCGATGGCTTGAAACTCGTTCAGAAGGCCCTGCATTCGTTGAAGCCAATCGGTGCGGTGATCCATATACATGTGCAACGGTTCTTCGAGCCGACGCAGAACTTCGCCGAATTCGGCGATCGCACCAGCGAACCCTTTGCGGTATAACGACAGGGTCTCCTCGATGATCGCGATTCGGTCGACCATAAACTCGACAAGCTGTTGGTTGTCATTCAGGCGGCCAATATACTCGTTGGACATATCCAAGATGGCAGAAATCTGACCGCGCTGCCGTTGGAGTGACTCTGTCAGCTTGTTGCCGGTGCGAAGCAGTTCCGTTACGACGTCAGCATTGTTGTCCGTCACGCCGTGCTGAAGCTGGTCAATAGAGTCTTCGATCGGTTTCGTCGTGACGTGCTCAGTCACTTTCGTGGTGTCCGAAAGCACTTGGATCAGGCTGTAGGGCAACGTCACTCGTTCGCGGGGAATCGGCTTGTTCCCCAGAGGCTTGTCGCCGAGCGGAACAATGGTGACGTAGTAGCCGCCGACCACTGTCAGCATGCGGACTTCGATTTGGGACTGATCGCCGACGAAAGCGTCTCGGTCTACGCTCGCGCGCACCCGGATACGATTCGCCTCAAGTGCGAGATCTTGCACTTTGCCGACGACGATGCCGGCGATGCGCACGGTGTCTCCCTTGTGGATCGATATTGCATCGTCGGTGTAGAACACGACGGGCTGTTGGCCAGGCGGTGCAGCGTACAACAGCCCTGCCACAGCGCAGATGATCGCGAAGACCGCCAGTCCGCCGGCACCCCAAAAGTATTGCCGGCGCTTGGAATTCACTGGTTGCATATCATCACCTTGCGCCCGTTGAGCAGCACATCCATCGGCAGCGGCAGCTCAGCCCGTCCTCGATGACACGGTGCGGCTCCCTCGGCGGGCGGTGGCGGCTCGATGTTTTCCCAGAACACCGGCGTCCGTTTATACGCCTCGATGACGTCGTACACGTTGGTGAAGGCTGTATCTAACGCCCTCGACGGGTTGATTCCACGTTTCAAGCCAGCGTGATCCAGCAATTCCAGCGCTTTTCCCAGAAACGTGGGGCCGTAGATATCCGACTTGCGGAATTCGTCCAAGATTGTCAACACATCGTTGACGACGATCCGCCCTTGCTCCGCAAACTCGATTAGGTGCTTCGAGCGATCGCGAACACCGTCTGAGAAGCCGGACAAGTTTTGGAGCAGCCCGCTGATCATCTCTTCTCGCTCGGACGTTAACGCGGCCAGCTGACGGACACTGTCGAGCATGGGCCGCAAGCCGCCACCGTCGCCGGCCAAGAACAATGACGCGTTCGTGGTGAACTTGTTGATCTCCTCCGGGCTCATCGTGGCAAGCACGGGCTGTAATCCGTTAAAGAGGACGGTGATATCGAAAGACGGTTGGGTCATCTTCGTCGACAC
>NZ_LZJI01000142.1 GCF_001667775.1 Mycobacterium sp. E1747 | reverse complement strand
GCGGCATGATCTCGAATTGGTGCACGACGGTTGCACCCTGGCGGTGCGCGGTACCGAGGCAGTCCGCGCCGGTGTCGCCGCCGCCGATGATGACGACCTTCTTGCCCTTGGCGGTGATCGGGGGCTCCCCGTCGGGGCCGAGGACGTCGTCGCCCTCCTGCACCCGGTTGCCCCATGGCAGGTACTCCATCGCCTGGTGAATCCCGTCCAGTTCCCGACCGGGGATGGGCAGGTCCCGCCCGGCGGTCGCGCCACCGGCCAGCACCACCGCGTCGAATTCGGCGCGCAGTTGTTCGGCGGTGATGTCGACCCCGACGTTGACACCGGCGCGGAACTCGGTGCCCTCCGCGCGCATTTGGTCCAGGCGCCGGTCGAGGACCCGCTTCTCCATCTTGAATTCCGGGATGCCGTAGCGCAGCAGGCCGCCGATGCGGTCAGCCCGCTCGAAGACGGTGACGGTGTGGCCGGCGCGGGTCAATTGCTGCGCCGCGGCCAGACCGGCCGGCCCGGAGCCCACCACCGCGACCTTCTTCCCGGTCAGCTTGTCCGGGGGGAGCGGCACCACGAAGCCTTCCTCGAAGGCACGGTCGATGATCTCCAGCTCGATCTGCTTGATCGTCACCGGATCCTGGTTGATGCCGAGCACGCATGCCGGCTCACACGGTGCCGGGCAGAGCCGGCCGGTGAAGTCCGGGAAGTTGTTGGTGGCGTGCAGCCGCTCGATCGCATCGCGCCAGCGGCCCCCGCGCACCAGGTCGTTCCATTCGGGGATGAGGTTCCCCAATGGACAGCCGTTGTGGCAGAACGGAATACCGCAATCCATGCAACGGGTCGCCTGCTCGCGCAGGGTGCCTTCGTCGAAGTCTTCGTAGACCTCGTGCCAGTCCTTCAACCGCAGCGGGACAGGCCGACGTTTCGGCAGTTCCCGGTGGGTGTACTTCAGGAAGCCGCTCGGATCAGCCATGCGCGGCCGCCATGATCGCCTTGTCCACGTCGACGCCGTCGCGCTCAGCCTCGGCGATCGCCTGCAGCACCTTCTTGTAGTCGCGCGGCATCACCTTGACGAAGTGGCGCTGCTGGCCACGCCAGTCGCCCAGGATGCGCTGGCCGACCGCGGAATCGGTGGCATCCACGTGCGCCTGGATGATCCCGTGCAGGAACTCGGCGTCGTCGGAGTCCAGCGCCTCCATCTCCACCATCTCGATGTTGAGATTGTCCGGCAATTCCTCGTCGGGGTCGTAGACGTAAGCCACACCGCCCGACATTCCCGCGGCGAAGTTGCGGCCAGTGCGGCCCAAAATCACTACTCGACCACCCGTCATGTATTCGCATCCATGGTCACCCACACCCTCGACCACCGCGTGGGCGCCGGAGTTGCGGACCGCGAACCGCTCGCCGACCACTCCGCGCAGGAAGGCCTCCCCGCTGGTCGCACCGAACAGGATCACGTTGCCCCCGATGATGTTGTCCTCGGCCACATAGTCGTGCGGCACGTTGTCGGAGGGCCGCACCACAATTCGGCCACCGGACAGGCCCTTGCCGACGTAGTCGTTGGCATCGCCGTAGACCCGCAGGGTGATTCCCATCGGAACGAAAGCCCCAAAACTGTTGCCCGCGGAGCCGTCGAACGTGATATCGATGGTTCCGTCCGGAAGGCCCTGGCCGCCATAGGCTTTCGTCACCTCGTGGCCGAGCATGGTGCCCACCGTGCGATTGACGTTGCTGATCGTGGTGGAGAAGCGCACCGGCTTGCCGGAGTCGAGCGCCTCCCGGCTCATCACGATCAACTGCTGATCCAGCGCCTTGTCCAGGCCGTGGTCCTGCCGCGAGCTGCAGTACAGGTCCTGGTTCATGAACGCCGACTCGGGCTCGTGTAGCACCGGCGTGAGATCCAGCTTGTGGGCCTTCCAGTGCGCACGCGCCAGCGTGGTGTCCAGCGCGCCCACCTGGCCGACGGCCTCGTTGAGGGTGCGGAAACCCAACTGCGCCATGTACTCCCGAACCTCTTCGGCGATGAACACGAAGAAATTTTCGACGAACTCCGGCTTGCCGGTGAACCGCTCGCGCAGCAGCGGGTTCTGGGTGGCCACACCGACCGGGCAGGTGTCCAGGTGACAGACCCGCATCATGATGCAGCCGGCGACCACCAGCGGCGCGGTGGCGAAGCCGAACTCCTCGGCGCCCAGCAGCGCGGCGATCATCACGTCGCGGCCTGTCTTGAGCTGACCGTCCACCTGGACGACGATCCGGTCACGTAACCCGTTGAGGAGCAAGGTCTGTTGCGTCTCGGCCAGACCCAGCTCCCAGGGGGCGCCGGCGTGCTTCTGCGATGTCAGCGGCGTCGCCCCCGTGCCGCCGTCGTGGCCCGAGATCAACACCACGTCGGCGTGCGCCTTGGAAACACCGGCCGCAACCGTGCCTACCCCGTTCTCGGAGACCAGCTTGACGTGCACCCGCGCGGACGGGTTGGCGTTCTTCAGGTCGTGGATCAGCTGCGCGAGATCCTCGATGGAGTAGATGTCGTGGTGCGGCGGCGGAGAGATCAGGCCGACGCCGGGTGTCGAATGCCGGACCTCGGCGACCCACGGGTACACCTTGTGACCCGGAAGCTGGCCGCCCTCACCGGGTTTGGCGCCTTGCGCCATCTTGATCTGGATGTCGGTGCAATTCGTCAGGTAGTGCGAGGTCACACCAAACCGTGCGGATGCGACCTGTTTGATCGCGCTGCGGCGCCAATCCCCATTGGGATCGCGGTCGAAACGCTTGACGTCCTCGCCGCCCTCACCGCTGTTGGATCGCCCGCCCAATCGGTTCATCGCGATGGCGAGCGTCTCGTGCGCTTCGGCCGAGATCGAACCGTAGCTCATCGCCCCGGTGGAGAAGCGCTTGACGATCTCGCTGGCCGGCTCGACCTCGTCCAGCGGGATCGGGGGACGCACCCCGCCGCGGAACTTGAGCAGGCCACGCAGCGAGGCCATCCGCTCGCTCTGATCGTCGACCAGCCGGGTGTAGTCCTTGAAGATGTTGTACTGGCCGGTGCGGGTCGAGTGCTGCAGCTTGAAGACGGTCTCCGGGTTGAAAAGGTGGTACTCACCTTCCCGGCGCCACTGGTACTCGCCGCCCACTTCGAGCTCGCGGTGCGCCCGTTCGTCGCGGCGGTCCAGGTAGGCCAGCCGGTGCCGGGCGGCGACGTCGGCGGCGATGTCCTCCAGCGTGATCCCGCCGATCGGACAGCTCAGCCCGGTGAAGTACTCGTCGAGTACGTCTTCGGAGATGCCCACCGCCTGGAACAGCTGCGCCCCGGTGTAGGAGGCGAGCGTCGAAATGCCCATCTTGGACATCACTTTGAGCACGCCCTTGCCGGCGGCCTTGACGTAGTTGTTCAGCGCCTTATCGCGGTCGATCCCGTCGATCGCGCCGCGGTCGAGCATGTCCTCGATCGACTCGAACGCCAGGTAGGGGTTGATCGCCGCCGCCCCGCACCCGATCAGCATCGCCATGTGGTGCACCTCGCGGGCGTCACCGGTCTCGACGACCAGGCCCACGTGGGTGCGGGTCCGGTCGCGCACCAGGTGGTGGTGCACACCGGCGACGGCGAGCAGCGACGGGATGGGCGCCATCTGCTCGTTGGACTCCCGGTCGGACAGGATGATGATGCGCGCGCCGTCCTCGATCGCGGCCGACGCCTGTGCGCGGACGTCGTCGAGCGCCGCCGCCAATCCGGCGCCGCCCTCGGCGACCGGATACAGGCAACGGATCGCCTTGGAGCGCATGCCATGCGGGCGCCCGTTGACCTCATCGTCGGGATTGAGGTTGATCAACTTGGCCAGCTCGTGGTTGCGCAGGATCGGTTGCTGCAACGCGATCTGGTGACAGGAGTGTTCGGTCGGGTTGAGCAGGTCGCACTCACCACCGGTGGTGCCCTGCAGGCTGGTCACCACCTCTTCGCGGATGGCGTCCAGCGGCGGGTTGGTCACCTGAGCGAACAGCTGCTGGAAGTAGTCGTAGAGCATCCGCGGCCGCTGCGAGAGCACGGCGACCGGGGTGTCGGTGCCCATCGAGCCGATCGGCTCGGCACCGGTGCGCACCATGGGCGACACCAACAGGTTGAGTTCCTCATAGGTGTAGCCGAATGCCAACTGCCGCTTGACGAGTCGATCGTGGGGCATCCGCACGTAGTCGCCCTGCGGCAGCTTCTCCAGGGGAACCAGGTTGCGGTCGAGCCACTCCTGGTACGGGTGCTCGGCCGCGAGTTCGGCCTTGATTTCCTCGTCGGAGACGATGCGACCCTGTGTGGTGTCCACCAGGAACATCCGGCCCGGCTGCAACCGCATCCGGCGCACCACCTTGGCGGGTTCCAGGTCAAGGACACCGGCCTCGGAGGCCATCACCACCAAGCCGTCATCGGTGACCCAGATCCGCGAGGGGCGCAAGCCATTTCGGTCAAGCACGGCGCCCACGATGGTGCCGTCGGTGAAGGTGATCGACGCGGGGCCGTCCCAGGGCTCCATCAACGACGCGTGGAACTCGTAGAACGCCCGCCGCGCCGGGTCCATCGACTCGTTGCGTTCCCACGCCTCGGGGATCATCATCAGCACCGCGTGGGCCAGGCTGCGGCCCCCCAGGTGTAGCAGTTCGAGCGCCTCGTCGAAGCGTGCGGTGTCGGAGGCGCCCGGGGTACAGATTGGGAACAGCTTCTCGACATCGGCTTCCGTGCCGAAGATCTCGGTCTTGATCAGCGCCTCGCGGGCCCGCATCCAGTTCTCGTTGCCTTTGACGGTGTTGATTTCGCCGTTGTGGGCGACCCGGCGGAACGGGTGGGCCAGCGGCCACGACGGGAAGGTGTTGGTGGAGAACCGCGAGTGCACGATGCCCAGCGCGCTGGTCATCCGATCGTCTTGCAGGTCAAGGTAAAACGCCTTGAGCTGCGGGGTGGTCAGCATACCCTTGTAGACCATGGTCTGACCGGAAAGGCTTGGGAAATAAACGGTTTCACGCCCGGGCCCGTCCTGACCGGGCCCCTTGGTGCCGAGTTCGTGCTCGGCGCGCTTGCGGACCAGATAGCAGCGACGCTCGAGCGTCATGTCCGAGGCGCCGGCCAGGAACATCTGCCGGAAGGTGGGCATCGCGTCGCGGGACAGGGCACCCAGCGAGGAGTCGTCGATGGGCACGTTGCGCCAGCCGAGCACCGTCAGGCCCTCGGACTCGGCGATCTTCTCGACCGCGTCGCAGGCGGCCGCGGCATCCTTCGCCGACTGCGGCAGGAAAGCGATGCCGGTGGCGTAGCTGCCCGGCTCGGGCAGTTCGAAGTCCACGACCTCACGCAGGAACGCATCCGGAACCTGGATCAGAATGCCGGCCCCGTCACCGCTGCGCGGCTCGGCGCCCTGAGCACCGCGGTGTTCGAGGTTGAGCAGCGCGGTGATTGCCTTGTCCACGATGTCGCGGCTACGTCGGCCGTGCATGTCGACGACCATGGCTACCCCGCACGAATCGTGCTCGAACGCGGGGTTGTATAACCCGGCGCGCTTGGGCGTCATATGCACCTGACCCTTCACCTGAACGTTGCGAGCGGCCGATGACGGCTGCTCCGATGAGATCGCACCCCCGGAGGTTGCGGGCTGTGACCCCTCGGCCTTGTCTCGATAGGCTGTCCCCCAAGCGGAGATGATCCTGTTAGGGATGCGTCCGTGCAGCGCTGAACGGTGGCCTGGAACCGGTCTCGACAAGTCGTAAAACGATATGCCAATACCCGCCTGACATGCCAACTTCGCCAAGTCTAACCGCCAGTCGGCAGCGCCGTAAATTCGTCGGCGGAGGAAGCGCTGCAATAGGCTCGACGTGCTGCTTTGGGTCTGCAATTTGCGTCACAGCGGTCCGGATCCCAACGGTCCGGTGCGGCGGATCGGACTCGCATCGAAGTTTGCTGGCGCGAGCCGTGAGTGGGCGTCACGCGTGGCAACCGGCCCGCATGATGGTGCTCAGGGCGCGAGCAAAGCCTCCGCGGACGCAGTGCAGTAAGCGCTGCTAAGTTTGCGCGGTGGCAAAGCGAGCCACGCAGGAGATACTGGACCGGTACTGGTCCCGTATCCGGCGTCGGTGGTTGGGTCGTGGCGCTTATCACTGGCGCCGGACAGACCACCTGGGCGCCGCTCGATCGCCTGGCACCCGAGGAGCCCATGAACGAGCCGGTGGTCGCCGGGTCGATTCGGCTGCTGAGGCGCCCGAACGCCGTGTCGGCGTCGATCGCCACGGTGTGATCCTGCCGCCGGAGCTCGGCGAACAGCGATCCAACGCTAGCGGCCACCGAGGTCTTTCCCACCCCACCCTTGCCGAGGACGCCGACCTTGTAGTTGCCGTGCAGTCGGGTACGGATGATCGTCTCGAACTGCGCGTCCTGCTGCTGGGCCGGTGACGGGCCGAGAGCGACCAGGCCGAAAGTCATCCGCCGGAGAACACGTCGCCAACCGCGATCGGGCACCGCATCGACGCCCGACGGGGCGGGCTTGGGGCCGACGGGTGCGACCGGGGCCGAAGCGGCCTGCGCAGGCGGCCGCGGTGCAGAGCCGGCGGCCATGCCGACAAACGCACGCGGGCGCAGCTGGCC
>NZ_LZJI01000141.1 GCF_001667775.1 Mycobacterium sp. E1747 | reverse complement strand
ACCTGCAACCGCACCCGGCTGATCCGGCCGAACCCAGGGCGGCCTCCCGGGGTGAGCTCGTAGCCGCAGACCCGGGCCTCCAGCCGGGTGGGCGCCCCCTGCCAGTCGCCGTCGGTGACCAGCACGGTGCACCCCTTGTTGCGGGCCCGCGCCACCACCGCGCGCGCCCGGGTCTGCGGCTACGAGCTCACCCCGGGAGGCCGCCCTGGGTTCGGCCGGATCAGCCGGGTGCGGTTGCAGGTCAGCGGGGTGTGTGCGGGACGGCGGGTGACCGCCCGGGCGCGAGCCGGGTGAATTCACCAGTGGTATCCCGGGTGCTGGCCATCTGGTGCATGGACTGGCCCGCGGTCGCGGCGGCCGCGGCCGCGGGTCTGCCCGCGACCGTCCCGGTGGCGGTCACGTTGGCCAATCGAGTGATCGCCTGCTCGGCGGCCGCCCGCGCGTCGGGGGTGCGGCGGGGGCTGCGGCGCAGGGAGGCGGCGGCCCGCTGCCCGCAGCTGCACGTCAACACCGCCGACGCGGACCGCGACGCCCGCTTCTTCGAGTCGGTCATCGCTGCGGTGGACGACCTGGTGCCGCGCGCCGAGGTGCTGCGGCCCGGGCTCTTGGTGCTGCCCGTGCGCGGGGCGGCCCGCTATTTCGGCTCCGAGGCCGACGCCGCCGAGCGGCTGACCGATGCGGTCGCTGCGGCCGGCGCCGAGTGCCAGGTCGGGGTCGCCGACCGGTTGTCCACCGCGGTCTTCGCCGCGCGGGCAGGCCGGATCGTCCCGGCGGGCGGTGACGCAAAGTTCCTGTCGGTGCTGTCGATCCGTCAACTCGCCACCGAACCCAGCCTGTGTGGTCCGGGCCGGCAAGAGCTGACGGATCTGTTGTGGCGCATGGGGATTCGCACCATCGGCCAGTTCGCCGCGTTGTCGGCCACCGACGTGGCGTCCCGGTTCGGCGCCGACGGGGTGGCCGCGCACCGGTTGGCCCGCGGTGAACCCGAGCGGGGGCCGTCCGGGCGCGAGCCGCCGGAGGAGCTGGAGGCCGTGCTGGACTGCGACCCGCCGATCGACCGGGTCGACGCCGCGGCCTTTGCCGGGCGCTCGCTGGCCGCCGCACTGCATCGGACGCTGATGGGCGCCGGGGTGGGCTGCACCCGACTGGCCATTCACGCCCTCACCGCTAACGGCGAAGAACTGCACCGGGTGTGGCGGTGCGCCGAACCCCTGACCGAGGACGCCACCGCCGACCGGGTGCGCTGGCAACTGGACGGCTGGTTGAGCAGCCGGACCGCCCGCAGTCCCCGCCCGACGGCGCCGGTGACCCTGCTGCGGCTGCAGGCGGTCGAGGTGGTGTCGGCCGAGGCGCTGCAGCTGCCGCTGTGGGGCGGGCTCGGCGAGGAGGGCCGGCTGCGGGCCCGGCGCGCCCTGGTGCGGGTACAGGGCCTGCTCGGCCCGGAGGCGGTGCGGGTGCCGGTGCTGTCCGGGGGGCGCGGGCCGGCCGAACGCATCACGTTGACCCCGCTGGGCGACGAACCGGTGCCGCGGGCCGACCCGAGCCTGCCGTGGCCCGGGCGGCTGCCCGAGCCGTCACCGGCGGTGCTGCTGGACGATCCGGTGGAATTGCTTGACGGCCAAGGGAATCCGGTACGGGTGACGGGCCGGGGGCTGTTCTCCGCCGACCCGGCGCGGCTGACCGTGCACGGCCGCGACGAGCGGCTGGACTGGTGGGCCGGGCCGTGGCCGGTCGACGAGCGGTGGTGGGATCCCGACGTGGCAAGGGGCCGCACCGCCCGGGCCCAGGTCTTGCTGGAAAGCGAGCGGGCGTTTCTGCTGTGCTACCGCCAGCGGCGCTGGTATCTGGAAGGCAGCTACGAGTGACGGCGCTCATCCTGTACTGCAGATGGCGCCCGCCCGGGGCCGCCCCGCCCACGCCCGGATCAGCTCGACCGTGCGAATCCGGCGACTAGGCTGACATGATGCCAACGACGTCGGAGCCCCCCGAAGGGACTGATTTGACGCCGCACTTCGACGATGTGCAGGCGCACTACGATTTGTCGGACGAATTCTTCCGACTGTTCCTCGACCCGACCCAGACGTACAGCTGCGCCTACTTCGAACGCGATGACATGACGCTGGAGGAAGCGCAGATCGCCAAGATCGATCTCGCCCTGGGCAAACTTGGGCTGCAACCGGGCATGACGCTGCTCGACGTCGGCTGCGGTTGGGGCGCCACCATGATGCGCGCCGTCGAAAAATACGACGTCAATGTCGTCGGCCTCACCCTGAGCCGCAACCAGGCCGATCACGTCGAGCAACTGATCGCCAAATCCGATAGCCCACGCTCGGCGCGGATTCTGCTGCAAGGCTGGGAGCAGTTCGACGAGCCCGTCGACCGGATCGTCAGCATCGGCGCCTTCGAGCACTTCGGGCACGAGCGCTACGACGCGTTCTTCACCTTGGCGCATGACCTGCTGCCCGACGACGGAATCATGCTGCTGCACACCATTACCGGGCTGCATCCGACGGAGATGGTCGAACGCGGCATGCCCCTCTCGTTCACGTTCGCCCGGTTCGTCAAATTCATTGTCACCGAGATCTTCCCGGGTGGCCGGCTGCCCTCGATACCGATGGTGCAAGAACGCGCCACCGCGAATGGCTTCACCGTGAGCCGCGTTCAGTCGCTTCAGCCGCACTACGCGAAGACGCTCGACATCTGGTCTGCCGCACTGCAAGCCCACAAGGACCAAGCCATCGCGCTGCAATCCGAGGAAGTTTACGAACGGTACATGAAATACCTGACCGGCTGCGCCGAGATGTTCCGTATCGGATACATCGACGTCAACCAGTTCACGTTGCAGAAATGACGACCAACGCGCGCCCAAGGCGCGCGAGGACTTCGATGAGGCGAATGTTCACAGGGTATTGGATAACCGGCGCGCGAAGGTCCCAACCCGTTCGATAAACCCGTCGAAGAAGGCCGCCGCGTCCACGTCGAACCCGATCAGCGCGTTGGGTTCTCGGGGCCCCGACCAATCGGTCACCGTCATGGCGCGGGTCAGCGTCCCCGTCAGCTCGATGTCCACCGTCGCGGGCCGGGTGGTGACGAGCCCCGGGTCCAGTGCGGCGGCGGCGGCCAGCGGATCGTGCAGGTGCGCCTGGAAACCGTGGCCGATGTCGTGGTAGGCCTCCAGGTAGAACCGCATCGCGTCCTCGATCACCCGGATCAGCGGGTTGCAGGCAATCGACCGCATCCCGGGCTCGTCGCTCGCGCTCATCGGCGTCGCCGTCGACCCGGCCGCGTCCGCCAGCCTGGCGAGGTGCTCCGGGGTCATCGCGACCTTGCGGGTCAGGTCCAGGCCGCACAGGATCGGAAGTCGTTGCGGCCCAACGATTACCCAGGCGTCCAGGACCTCGGCCGCGGCCTCGGGGTCCACGCTGATGTTCCATTCGGCCACCGCGGTGGTGTTGCCACGGTGATCGTAGGAACCGCCCATGACGACCAGGCGGCGCAGCAGCGTCGGCAGCGCCGGTTCGGCGCGCAGCGCCAGCGCCAGATTGGTCAGCGGGCCGGTGGCCACGCCGATGAGCTCGCCGGGATGGGCGTGTGCGGCGCGTATCCAGGCGCTCGCCGCGTCGTGGTCGGTGAGCCGGCGATCGGTGGGCGGCAGGTCGGCGTAACCCAATCCGCGGGGGCCGTGGACCTTCGAGGGCAGCCGCATCGGCCCGGTCAGCGTCTCGTCGGAACCCTTGGATACCGGCACGCCGGTGCGGCCGCACAGCTCGAGCAAGCCCAGGTTATTCTCGCAAACCTGCTGTACCGCAACGTTTCCCCCGGTGGAGGCGATGCCGACCACCTCGGCGTCCGGGCTGGCGAACAGGTACATCAACGCCAGCGCGTCGTCGACGCCGGTGTCGACGTCGACGAATACGGGCCTCACCGCGGCAACGATACCGCCGCCTAGGGCCACGCCGAGGCGAAGGTGACCACCAGGACGTCGCGCTGGGCCGGGCCCGAGCCGTCGATCGGCCGGATCGGGGAGACGCCGTGCAGGGTCCGGCGGTCATCGCCCAGCATCAGCGTGCCGGGTTCGGCCAGCATCGCCGCCAGCAGCTGCCTGCCGTCCAGGTCGCACACCGTGCTCTCGCCGCCGATGGCGTTGCGCCGCCCGACGAGCAGCGAGCTGACCAGGGTGACACCGTCGCGGTGCATGCCCTCGGGCGTCGGATGGCCGCCGTCGTCGGACAGCGACCGGACCCGGAACGGATGCACCTTGACGTTCCAGTCCGCCACGTCGTCCAGCGCCGCCGCCACCCGGACCAGCAGGTCGATGATCTTGCGCAGCAAGGGATCCCGGGCGAACGCATCGGTGAGCGGCTCGAAGTCGCGGTCCTTGCCGACGTAGAGCGGGTTCGAGTCCTCGGGCTGCACGAACGTGCTCCTGGGCACCGGGCGCAGCTCGCCGTCGCGAAAGGAGTACTGGCCGTACCGGCGCAGCCGCTGCACCCCCAGCTCCGCGGCGTACGGGTCGGGCCCCAGCTGCTGCCAGTGCCGGGCGAATCGGGTCCACTCCTCGCGGCCTGCGCCCAGGCTTCGCGTCACGTCGAGCGACGACATCACCGCGGCGCCACGCGTGGCGACCAGGCGGGCCGCGGCGGCCACCGGGTCGGCGTCCGCGCGCTTTTCGGAAAGCATCCGGGTCATCGGGCCGGAATACCGCAATCGAGCGCGCCTGAAACCCGCTAGCTACCAGTGCACCCCGGGCACCAGGCGCACCAGACGCTTGACCGGTCGGGGTGTGCGCAGACCGCGGGTGACGGCCCGCGCCGGGCGCCTCGGCTTGCGCCGGGGCGGGGGAGCCGCCGCCGGCTCGGTGGGCACTCCGCGGGCGGCGGCCGAGTCGGGGTAACCGAGGTAGAGCTGGTGCAGGATCCGCCGCGACGTCCGCGGCGCGAAGTAATTGCCGGCCTCGGCGAGTGTGCCCAGCGGGGTGTCGATGCGGGCCGGCTTCTCCACCAGGCCGCGCACCACCATGGCCGCCGCGCGCTCGGGGCTGATCGCGGGCACCGGGTTGAGCCGGTGCGACGGCGTGATCATCGGTGTGCGGACCAGGGGCATATGGATATTGGTGAACGTGATGTGGTCCGACAGCGTCTCCGAGCCGACCACGTCGGCGAACGCGTCCAGGGCCGCCTTGGTGGGCAGGTACGAGCTGTACTTGGGGTTGCGGGCCTGCACGCCGGCGCTGGAGACGTTGACCACGTGACCGAAGCGGCGCTCGCGCCAGTGCGGCAGCAGCGCCAGCACCATCCGCACCGCGCCGAAGTAGTTGACCGCCATCACCCGCTCGTAGTCGTGCAGCCGGTCGGTCGAGTTGACCACCGAGCGGCGGATCGACCGGCCGGCGTTGTTCACCAGGTAGTCGACGTGGTCGAAGCGGCCCAGGATGTCCTTGATGGTGTGCTCGACCGAGGTGGAATCGGTGACGTCGCAGGTGAAGGCGTGGGCATCACCGCCGTTGGCACGGATTTCGGCGACCAGTTGATCCAGCGCGTCGGCGTTGCGGGCCAGGGCGAACACCGTCGCACCGCGCTCGGCGACCGCGATGGCCGCCGCCCGGCCGATGCCGCTGGACGCGCCGGTGATGATGACGTGCCGGCCGTGCAGCGGGCCCTGCGGGTCGTTCCGGCGCGCCCGGTCCGGGTCGAGGTGCTCGGCCCAGTAGCGCCACAGCCTGGGCGCGTAACCGGAGAACTCGGGTACGTCGATGCCGGTGCCGCGCAAGGCTTTCCGGGTCTGGTCGGCGATGAAGGTGGGCTTGAGGTCGACCAGGTCGAAGACCTCGGCCGGGATACCGAGCTGGGTGGCCGCCATGTTGCGCAGCACCCTGGCCCGCCCGCGCACCTTCAGCACCGGGGCCGCCACCGAGGCGGGCAACGACCCGCGGGCCGGCGGGAGCCCGGCCGCCTTGGCGACCCCGCGGTAGATGCCGCGCAGCCCAACGGTTTTCGGGGCGGTGAGGTGAAACGTGCGCCCGTCCAGACCCTCGGCGTGCATGAGCGCGACGAGCGCGTCGACGACGTAGTCGACCGGCACGATGTTGGTGCGCCCGGTGTCGGGCAGCAGGACCGGCGTCAGCCTGGGCAGCACCGCCAGCTTGGCCAGCGCGCCGAAGAAGTAGTACGGCCCGTCGATCTTGTCCATCTCGCCGGTGCGCGAATCGCCGACCACCACCGCCGGGCGATAGATCCGATGGCGCAGTCCGGGCGCCGAGCGCACCAGCTGCTCGGCCTCGAACTTGGTCTGGTGATACGGGGTCGGCAACGGCTGGCCGACGTCGAAGTCGTCCTCGGTGTACTCGCCGGGGAAGTCGCCGGCCACGGCGATCGAGGACAGGTGGTGCAGCGTCGCGCCGAGCCGACGCGCCAGCTCGACGACGGAGCGGGTCCCTTCGACGTTGGTAGCCCGCTGCTCGGACTCGCCGGCGGTGATGTCGTAGACGGCCGCGCAGTGCACCACGTGGTCCACCCGACCCAGCTCGGCGACGGTCTCGTCGGTCAGTTCCAGCGCCGGCAGTTCGCCGACCAGGGGTTTGGCCCGTTCACCCCAGCTGGCCGCGAGCCGTTCGAAACGGCCCAGCGACTGCCGCCGGACCAGCACCCACACCTGCGCATCGGGCTGGGTGTCCAGCAGCCGGGCGACGACGCGGCGACCAATAAACCCGGTACCGCCGGTAACGACATACCGCATGCAAGCCATCGTGGCGGTCGCGACCGCCCGCGTCAACTACTGATGGTGGCGACCCGCCGCGGTGGCGATCGCCATGTCGCCCAGCTCAGTTGCGGAAGTCGCGAATGCCGTCCCAGTCGACCAGGGTCCAGCCGTTCATCGGGTTGCCGGTGATCACCACGCGCCCGACGTTGGGCAACGGGTGGCTGGTGAGCAGCGAGTCCTTGGCGTTCTTCACGTTCATCACCGTCCAGTACTCGATGGCGAACTTGTGCGAGAACACCACCGGGTTGTGCTGGCCGCTGTTGTAGACCTTTGCGATCGCGGAGGTGAATTGTTCGTTGAACTCCTTGCCGCTGATCGACCCCGGGATTTTGTCCTGCGTGTCGCCCCTGAGCCAATCCGACGGCGCCAGCAGGAAGGTCGAGGCCTCCTCGGCGATCGGCTTGCCCTCGAACCAGCCCGCGTTGATCTCCTGAATGCCTTGCAGCACCTGGACTTGCTTACCCAGCTCGGACGCCAACGGCGCGGCGGTCTGCTGCGTCCTGACCATGGTGGAGGCGTAGATGCCGTCGTAGTCCTTACGGCCCGCTTGATGCGCGACCTGTTGCGCCTGTCCCTGGCCCTCGGGGGTCAGGCCGGGGCCCGGCACCGAGGTGTCGATGACCCCGCTGGCGTTGGATTCCGACTGGGCGTGCCGGATGAACGTCACCGTAATGCTGCGCGCCTGCGGCGATCCGCCGCAGGCACCGACGATTACGGCCGCGGTGAGCACCGCGAGCGCCTTCGAAACGTTGGAGACCAAGCTGCGCTTCGGCATGTCGATAGCCTGCCCTGCCGACGGCGTCGGTGGGAAGGGTTTGCGATGGTTAAGTGGAGAAATACTTCCGAAGGAGACTCAGATGGCGATTGACCCGAGTGCCGTCGGCGCAGTGACCGAACCGAAGCTGTTCGAGTGGACCGACCGCGACACCCTGCTCTACGCGCTCGGCGTCGGCGCCGGCCTCGACGACCTGTCGTTCACCACCGAGAACAGCCACGACATCGAGCAGCAGGTGCTGCCCACCTACGCGGTGATCTGCTGCCCGGCCTTCGGAGCGGCCGGCAAGGTCGGAACGTTCAACTGGGCCATGCTGTTACACGGCTCGCAGGAAATCCGGCTGCACGCGCCGCTGCCTCCCGCGGGGAGGCTGTCGGTGGTGACCGAGGTCGCCGACATCCAGGACAAGGGCGAGGGCAAGAACGCGATCCTGGTGTTGCGCGGCCGCGGCACCGACCCGGATTCGGAGAAGCTGATCGCCGAGACGCTCACCACCTTGGTGATCCGCGGCGAGGGCGGATTCGGCGGCATGCCGGGCCAGCGCCCGGCGGCCCCGGAGATTCCGGACCGCGAGCCCGACGCCCGGGTCGCGCTGCCCACCCGGGAGGACCAGGCGCTGATCTACCGGCTCTCCGGTGACCGCAACCCGCTGCACAGCGACCCGTGGTTCGCCCGCGAGCTGGCCGGGTTCCCGAAGCCGATCCTGCACGGGTTGTGCAGTTACGGGGTGGCGGGCCGCGCGCTGGTCGCCGAGCTGGGCGGCGGGATCGCGGCCAACGTCACCTCGATCGCGTCGCGGTTCAGCTCGCCGGTGTTCCCCGGCGAGACGCTGACGACGTTGATCTGGCGCACCGAGCCGGGCAAGGCGGTGTTCCGCACCGAGGCGTCGGGAGCCGAGGGCGCAGAGGCCGGTCGGGTGGTGCTCGACGACGGCGCCGTGGAATACGTCCAGGCCTAGGACGACAGCCGGCGCGCCAGGCGGGCGGTGAACTCGCTGGCCTGCGCGGGGCTGTCCAGCGCGAACTGCGCCGCGGTGGCGCGGTCGCCGTCGTCGCTGTGCCGCACCAGGATCGGCACGCCGCCGTCGCGGACCGCGTCGAACGCGTCCTCGTCGGTGATGTCGTCGCCGAGATAAACCGGGGTCCGGGAACCCGGCTCCGCCCCGGTCAGGTGATCGAGCACCCAGCGCAGCGTTTTGCCCTTGTCCCAGTCCAGGTCCGGGCGCAGCTCGATGACCTCCCGGCCGGTGGTCACCCGCAGGCCGTCGCGCCGACCCGCCGCGCGCACGGCGGCCGCTACCTCGCCGACGCGGTCGCGCCCGGCGTTGCGGTAGTGCACGGCGACCCCAAAGCGCTTGTGCTCCACCACCACCCCCGGGATGGAGCCGAGTCGCTCGCGCAGCTCGCCGGCCGCGGCCTGAAGCACCGGGATGGCGGGGGCAGCGTCGTCGTTCTGGTGGTGCGCGCCGTCGGGCGCGGTCAATTCGAACCCGTGGCTGCCGGCATACCAAATCCCCGGCACCCCAACACGTTTCGTCACGTCAGCCAGGTCGCGGCCCGACAGCACCGCCACCGGGCAGCTGGCCGCCAGCTCCCGCAGTGCCTCGGTCGCGCCGTCCACCGGGACCGCCGCGTCCGGGTCGTTGACGATGTCGGACAGCGTGCCGTCGAAGTCGAAGAACACCGCGGGCCGCCGCGCGGCCAGGTCGTCGAGGGCCGTCAGCGCGTCGGGCAGCTGCGACATCCGGCGGTCCCCGCTGCGCACGGTGACCTCGCCCAGGCCGGCGACCACGGCGTCGGCGCCGGCGTCTCGCAGGGCGTCGCCGCGTCCCGCGTCGACGCCGATGACCAACGCGAATCCGCCGGCGCGCGCGGCCGCGACGCCCGCTTCGTCGGCGGTGACGACCACGCATCGGCCGGGCCGGACCTGAAGCCGGCGAGCGGCGTCCAGCGGGTCGTCGGTGTAGGCGGCGGTGCCCACCCCGACCTCGCGCAGCTTGCCCTCCAAAGTGGGGTCCGGCGTGTGGAGCAGCACCGCGTCATGGCGGCGCGGGTCGATGACGACCGATCCCGACTGTGGCACGACCCCACTTTCTCACGGTGGTCGGCAGGCCGGGGAGTGGGTCAGTGCCGCGCGTGACCCGGCGGGGGCGGGCGGGCGCCCGGTGGGCGGCCGGGGAACGCGCGCGGCGAACGCTTGCGGCGGCGATCGCCGAACAACGACACCGAATCCTGGCTGAGCGCCACCAGCCGCGCCATGCCCAGTTCGATACCGGCGGCCAGTTGCGTGACGTCGAACGCGGCGCCGGGTTCGGCGGTGATGCCGAATACCAGTTCGTCGCCATAACTCAGCACCGCGATGCCGGTGCTCAACTGGACGGCGGTCGGGGGGATGGGCAGCAGGCGCTCCATCGTCTTGCCCATCAGGCTCAGCCGGTGGCGCGGCCCGGGCACGTTGGTGGCCAGCGCGACGATGGCGCGCTGCGGGAGGCGCGACAGCAGCGCGATGACGCCGTCCCGCACGACCGTCGGCAGGGAATTAAGCGCCGACTCGACGATGCCACCGGATTGCGCTGCGCCCGTGGCGGTGTCGCTCCATCGGGTCTGCACGGTCCGTAACCGCTGGACCGGGTCGTCGTGTTCGACCGGCAGGTACGGCGACCGGACGGCCGTCGGCGCCAGGGCGGGCAGCGAGTCCGCCCGCGGCTCCTCGCCGCGGCCGAGCAGCACCGTCCGGAAGCCCTCGGTGGTGGCGGCCAGCGCGACGTCGTTGACGGTGACCCCGAACCTGCGGCAGACACGGTCGACGTCGGCGATCGGGACCCGCACGGTGGCGTAGCGCCGGGGCGTGGCGGCGCGCTCGTGTGCCCGCAGCGCGGGCCAGATCGCGCCGACGACGGCGCCGGTCGCGGTCCAGGACGTCCGCCACAGCACGTCGGCCCAGCCGCGCCCCGGTGGTCGCGAAACCGGTTTGGCCGCAGGAACATTGGCGAAGGCGGCGTCGCCGGCGTCGTCACATAGCCTGGTGAGCAGGTGTGCGGGCGAGTTGCCGTCCAGCAGGCTCGGGTGGCTCTTCATCAAGATCGCCCACCGGTTGCCCGTGAGGCCCTCGATCACCCAGCACTCCCACGGTGGGCGGTCCGCGCTCAGGGGCCGTTCGATGGCGTGGGCGATGGCCCGGGACAGCGCGGCGTCGTCACCGGGGCGGGGGATCGCCATCCGGTGCACATGCCGCCCGAGGTCGAATTCCGGGCAGTCGACCCAGCCCGCGTGCGCCGGGTGCGCCCGCAACAACTGCGTGCAGCGCGGTATGGATCGAATGCGTTCCGCCAGAAGGGCTTCGAGGCGCTGACGGTCGGGCGCGCCGCCCTCGACGATGGCGACCGCGCCGATCGCCAGGCCGGTGTGCTGGTCGGCGGTTTTCAGGAATGCCGTATCCAGTGCCCTCACCTGCGCCATGCTCGCCCCCGCCGTCATTTCCCCCGGGTACCAGTCTCTGCCGATCCCGGTGCGCGCGGTAGGTCCGCGGCGTTAAGACCGTGTTTAGGAGTTGAAGATCGGTTTAACAACGGTTGTACTGCACCGGAGGCAATTCGAACAAACATTCGATAGACTCGGGTTGTGGGCTGGTTATGAGTTGGTTTAATGGCCCGCCGAGCTGGGCGGAAATGGAGCGGGTGCTCGACGGCAAGCCGCGTCATGCCGGCGTACCGGTGGTGCCCGGGGAGGACGCCCCCCTGTCGCCCAAGCGCGGAACGTACCGGCCGCCGGACGGCGCCCGGCCTGCCCACTCGTCCGTTCCCTATGCCGAACTGCACGCGCATTCGGCGTTCAGCTTCCTCGACGGGGCCAGCACGCCGGAGGAGCTGGTCGAAGAGGCTTCCCGGCTGGGCCTGCGTGCGCTGGCGCTCACCGACCACGACGGCCTGTACGGGGCGGTGCGGTTTGCCGAGGCGGCCGCCGAGCTCGAGCTGCGCACCGTGTTCGGCGCCGAACTGTCCCTGGGTCCGGGGGCCCGCACCGAGGCCCCGGATCCGCCCGGCCCGCACCTGCTGGTGCTGGCCCGCGGTCCGGAAGGTTACCGGCGGCTGTCGCGGCAGCTGGCCGCGGCGCACCTGGCCGGCGGGGAGAAGGGCAAGCCGCGCTACGACTTCGACGCGCTGACCGAGGCCGCAGGCGGGCACTGGCACATCCTGACCGGGTGCCGCAAAGGCCATGTGCGCCAGGCACTGTCGCAAGGGCCGGAGGCGGCGGAGCGGGCACTGGCCGACCTGGTGGACCGGTTCGGCGCGCACCGGGTCAGCGTCGAGTTGACCCACCACGGTCACCCGCTCGACGACGAACGCAACGCGGCGCTGGCCGGGTTGGCGCCCCGATTCGGCGTCGGCATCGTCGCCACCACCGGGGCGCACTTCGCGGGGCCACCGCGACGCCGGTTGGCCATGGCCATGGGTGCCATTCGAGCGCGGCAGTCCCTGGACGCCGCCGCCGGATGGCTGGCCCCGCTGGGCGGTTCGCACCTGCGGTCCGGGGAGGAGATGGCCCGGCTGTTCGGGCATATGCCTTTTGGGGGCGCCGACGCGGTGACCGCCGCCGCCGAGCTCGGCCAGCAGTGCGCGTTCGGGCTGGCGCTGATCGCCCCGCAGCTGCCGCCCTTCGACGTACCCGCCGGGCACACCGAGGACAGCTGGCTGCGGCAGCTGACCATGGTGGGCGCGCGTGACCGCTACGGGCCGGCCGACGCCGCGCCGCGCGCCTACGCGCAGATCGAGCACGAGCTGAAAGTCATTGAACAGCTGAGATTTCCGGGCTACTTCCTGGTGGTACACGACATCGCCCGATTCTGCCGGTGCAACAACATCCTGTGTCAGGGCCGGGGATCGGCGGCCAACTCCGCGGTCTGTTATGCCCTCGGTGTCACCGCGGTGGACCCGGTGGCCAACGAGCTGCTGTTCGAGCGGTTTTTGTCGCCCGCCCGCGACGGGCCGCCCGACATCGACATGGACATCGAGTCCGACCAGCGCGAGAAGGTCATTCAGTACGTCTACGACAAATACGGCCGCGACTATGCCGCCCAGGTCGCCAACGTCATCACCTACCGGGGCCGGATCGCGGTGCGCGACATGGCCCGCGCGCTGGGCTTCTCCCAGGGGCAACAGGACGCGTGGAGCAAGCAGATCAGCCACTGGAACGGGCTCGCCGATTCGCCCGATGTAGAGGGCATTCCCGAGCAGGTGGTCGACCTTGCCAACCAGATCCGGAACCTGCCGCGGCACATGGGCATTCACTCCGGTGGCATGGTGATCTGCGACCGCCCGATCGCCGACGTGTGCCCGGTGGAGTGGGCGCGCATGGAGAACCGCAGCGTGTTGCAGTGGGACAAGGACGACTGCGCGGCAATCGGTTTGGTGAAGTTCGACCTGCTCGGGCTGGGCATGCTCTCGGCGCTGCACTACGCCATCGACCTGGTGGCCGAGCACAAGGGGATCGAGGTGGACCTGGCCCGGCTCGACCTCTCCGAGCCGGCGGTGTACGAGATGTTGGCCCGCGCAGATTCCGTCGGCGTGTTCCAGGTGGAGTCGCGCGCGCAGATGGCCACGTTGCCCCGCCTGCGGCCGCGGATCTTCTACGACCTGGTGGTGGAGGTCGCGCTGATCCGCCCCGGGCCCATTCAGGGCGGGTCGGTGCACCCCTACATCCGGCGGCGCAACGGCCTGGACCCGGTCGTCTACGACCACCCGTCCATGGCGCCGGCGTTGCGAAAGACGCTGGGAGTGCCGCTGTTTCAGGAACAGCTGATGCAGCTCGCCGTCGACTGCGCCGGGTTCTCCGCCGCCGAGGCCGACCAGTTGCGCCGCGCGATGGGCTCGAAACGTTCGACCGAGCGCATGCGCCGGCTGCGCGATCGGTTCTACGACGGCATGCGCGCACTGCACGGCGCACCCGACGAGGTGATCGACCGGACCTACGAAAAACTGGAGGCGTTCGCCAATTTCGGCTTCCCGGAAAGCCACGCGCTGTCCTTCGCGTCGCTGGTGTTCTACTCGTCGTGGTTCAAGCTGCACCACCCGGCGGCGTTCTGCGCGGCACTGCTGCGCGCGCAACCGATGGGCTTCTATTCACCGCAGTCGCTGGTGGCCGACGCGCGCCGGCACGGCGTGACGGTGCACGGCCCGGACGTCAACGCCAGCCTGGCCCACGCCACCCTCGAGAACGCGGGCACCGAGGTCCGCCTCGGGCTGGGCGCCGTGCGCCACATCGGCGACGACCTCGCCGAGCGGCTGGTCGAGGAACGAAAATCCAACGGCCCGTTCGCCTCCCTGCTGGACCTGACCACCCGCTTGCAGTTGAGCGTGCCGCAGACCGAGGCGCTGGCAACGGCCGGAGCGCTGAGCTGTTTCGGCATGTCCCGGCGCGAGGGATTATGGGCGGCCGGCGCGGCCGCCACCCAACGGCCGGACCGGCTACCCGGCGTCGGCTCGTCGTCGCACGTCCCCGCGCTGCCCGGGATGAGCGAGCTGGAACTGGCCGCCGCTGACGTGTGGGCCACCGGCATCTCCCCGGACAGCTATCCCACGCAGTTCCTGCGGGCGGACTTAGACGCGATGGGTGTGGTGCCCGCCGAGAAGCTGCTCAGCGTGCCCGACGGCGACCGCGTGCTGATCGCCGGCGCGGTGACCCACCGGCAGCGGCCGGGCACCGCCCAGGGCGTGACCTTTCTCAACCTCGAGGACGAGACGGGGATGGTCAACGTGCTGTGCACGCCGGCGGTGTGGGCGCGGCACCGCAAGCTGGCCAACTCCGCGCCGGCGATGCTGGTGCGCGGCCAGGTCCAAAACGCCAGCGGCGCAGTCACCGTCGTCGCCGAGCGGCTGGGCCGCATCACGCTGGCGGTCGGGTCGAAGTCGCGCGATTTCCGGTGAGTCCCGCTAGCGGGCTCGCGTCGAACGTGCACCGGCGGCGACGTTTTGGCGACGTTTTCGCCATCGGTGCACGTTCGGCGAGCTGGACGGTGTTGCGTCTATTGCGCGGAAAGGCACACGGCAAACCCGCCGCATCGTAAGCTGTCCAAAAATCGCTTGGAATCGGCTGTGTTGATTCAACGTTTCAAGGGAGTCGCAATGAAATTCAAGCCTGCTCGACGTGGCGCTGCGATATTGAGTTTCGCTGCGGTGCTTGCTTTTTCTCCCGCGGTGGCCAGCGCTGATCCGCCCGACCCGCACCAGCCGGATATGACGAAGGGCTTCTGCCCGGGCGGTCGATGGGGTTACGGCAATTTGGCCGTGTGCGACGGCGAAAAGTATCCCGACGGGTCATTTTGGCACCAGTGGATGAAAACCTGGATTGTCGGTCCGCAGTTCTATTACGACTGCGTCGGCGGTGACGAACCCCTTCCCGGGCCACCGCCGCCCGGTGGTTGCGGCGGGGCGATTCCGCCCGATCAGCCCGCGCCGCCCCCGTCCTGACCCGCCGGCTCAGGCCGTCGGCGTCGTCCACACCTTTGTCGGCGTGATCTTCAACCGGGTGCTGTAGGCGCCCATCGCGTCGGTCAGGCCGAAGCTCGCCGCCGCGTCGCGATACTTCGCCCAGTACGGCTCGTCCTCGCGGCCGTCGACGTCGGTGGCGTCCACCGCGGCGATACCGCCGATGACGATGATTCCCCCGCCGTTGCCGTCGGAATCGAGGTTCAGGCTCACTTCGGGGTGCGCCTTGATGTGGGCGACCTTGGCCGCCTGCGGCATGGAATAGACCGTCAGGTCGGTACCGTCAAAGTGGAACCAGACCAGCCGCGGGACCGGTTGCCCGGACTTCGCGACCGTGGTCAGCCAGCCGTACTGATCCGATGTCAGCCTCTCGGAAACCTCTTGTGTCAGTTCGATGCTCATGGGCCAAATGTAGTCTCCAACACATGACCCTCAACCTGTCCGTCGACGAAGTCCTCACCACCACCCGCTCGGTCCGCAAACGCCTGGACTTCGACAAGCCGGTCGGACGCGACGTACTGATGGAATGCCTCGACCTGGCGCTGCAGGCGCCCACCGGATCCAATTCGCAGGGCTGGCAGTGGGTGTTCGTCGAGGACGCGGACAAGAAGAAGGCGATCGGCGACGTCTACCTGAAGAACGCCCGGGCCTACCTGAGCTCACCCGCTCCCGAATACGCCGAGGGGGACACCCGCGGGGAGCGGATGCCCAAGGTGCGCGACTCCGCGACCTACCTCGCCGAGCACATGCACGAGGCGCCGGTGTTGTTGATTCCCTGCATCTTTGGTCGCGAGGAGAAGCAGCCGCTGGGTGGCGTGTCGTTCTGGGCGTCGCTATTCCCGGCGGTGTGGAGCTTCTGCCTGGCGCTGCGCTCCCGCGGGCTGGGGTCGTGCTGGACGACGCTGCACCTGCTCGGTGACGGTGAAAAGCAGGTCGCCGACGTGGTGGGCATCCCGTACGACGAGTACAGCCAGGGCGGGCTGTTCCCGATCGCCTACACCAAGGGCACCGACTTCCGCCCCGCCAAGCGGCTGCCCGCCGAGCAGCTCACCCACTGGAACACCTGGTAGCACCAGCTAGACGGCTCCCGGGTAACCGTGTTGCCGCCACGCCTCGTAGACGGCGACGGCCGCGGCATTCGACAGGTTCAGCGAGCGCCGGCCCGCCAGCATCGGGATGCGCACCTGCTCGGTGATGTGCTCGTCGGCCAGCGTCGCCGGGTCCAGCCCGGTCGGTTCGGGACCGAACAACAGCACGTCGCCCGGCCGGTAGCGGACGTCGGCGAACGGGGTGGGCGCCTGCGAGGTGAACGCGATCACCCGCTCCGGCGACAGCGCCTCCCACGCGGCCGGCAGCGACGGGTGCACGGTGACCGACGCCAGGTCGTGATAGTCCAGCCCGGCCCGCCGCAGCTTGGGTTCGGACAGGTCGAAGCCCAACGGCTCGACCAGGTGCAGTTCGCATCCGGTCGCCGCCGCCGTCCGGATGGCGTTGCCCGTGTTGGGGGCGATGCGCGGGGAGAAGAACATCAGCTTGAACACAACGCGATAATGGTCGCATGGTCGAGCAGAGCCTCTGGATGCAGAAAGTCGCTGCCGATCCCGGACACTCGCACTGGTACATCGAGCGGTTCCGCGCCATGGCCCGCGCCGGTGACGACCTGGCCGGCGAGGCGCGCTTCGTGGACGCGATGGCGCCCCGCGGCGCCCGCATCCTCGACGCCGGCTGCGGCCCCGGCCGGCTGGGCGGCTACCTGGCCGCCGCCGGTCACCAGGTCGTCGGCGTCGACGTCGACCCGGCGCTGATCGAAGCGGCCGAGCAGGATCATCCCGGGCCGCGCTGGCTCGTCGGCGACCTCGCCGAGCTCGACCTGCCCGCCCGCGGCATCGTCGAGCCGTTCGACGTGATCGTGTCGGCCGGCAACGTGATGACATTCCTGGCGCCCAGCACGCGGCGCCGGGTGCTCGGCCGGCTGCGGGCCCACCTCGCGGACGACGGACGGGCGGCGATCGGCTTCGGCGCCGGCCGCGACTACGGGTTCGCCGAATTCCTCGACGACGCGACCGCCGCCGGGCTCGGGCCCGATCTGCTGCTGTCCACCTGGGACCTGCGCCCGTTCACCGATGACTCGGATTTCCTCGTCGCCGTCCTCCGCCGCGCGTAACGCGCGGTAAGTGACGGCGACCCGCCGCGCCCGGCTCCGCCGCGCTTGCAATCGCCGGCGGTTTGCCAGGATCGCCGGCCCGCGCGCGGACCCACCTTGGAGGGCCCTGTCTGCTCAGTACGGATTCTGGTGAGCTGGCCCGCGGGCTGTCATACTCGTCGGATTGCCACGTTGACGCGCTCGCGCCCATCTGGCGTGGCACGGGTGGATAACGCAGGAAGTCTCATGAGCCTCTCGTTTTCTCGAGCGCTGAGCATCAGCGCAGCGGCCGGTCGCGCGGCCGAGCCGACGTGACGATGTTCGCCCGCCCGGCCACCCCTGCCGAGGCGGTCTCCGAGTCCCCGCAGCCCCGCGCCGCCGAGGCGGCGCCGGCCAAACGCCCACCGACCTGGTCGCTGAGCAACTGGCCGGTCCGGTGGAAGGTCCTGGCGATTGTGCTGGTCCCGCTGGTGCTGGCGACGGTGTTCGCGGGCCTGCGTATCCACGGCGCGATGGCGAACTCCGGCGGCCTGCGGCTGGCCGCCGCCCGCGCCGACCTGGTGCCGGTGGTCACCAAGTACATGTCGGCCCTGGACGTCGCCCTGGTGGCGGGCAGCGCCGGGCGCGACGTGGAGGGGGCCAAGAAGAACTTCGAGGCGCGCAAATACGAACTGGACACCCGGCTGGACGACACCGACGTGACCCCCGAGGTCCGGTCGGGGGTGACCACCCTGCTCGACGGCGGTCAGATGCTGGTGAACAAGGTGGCCGACAACAATCTCGGTTTGCGGGAGCGGGTCACCCTCTACGCCCCGATCCTGTTGAACGCCGAGGACGTCATCAACGCGTCGGTCCGCGTCGACGACGAGAAGATCCGCGCCCAGACTCAGGGCCTCAGCCGGGCGGTCGGGGCCCGCGGGCAGATGACGATGCAGAAGATCCTCGTCACCCGGGGCGCCGACCTGCCCGAGCCGCAATTGCGGACCTCGATGATCACCCTGGCGGGGACCGAGCCGTCGACGCTGTTCGGGATGAGCGAAGTCCTAGGCGCCGGTTCGCCCGAGGCCAAGACGCTGCAGCAGCAGCTGGTCACCCGGATGGCGATCATGTCCGACCCGGCCAGCGTGCTCGTCAACAACGCCGACCTGCTGCGCTCGATGCAGACCACCGACGACATCGCCGACCAGATCATCAAGGACGCCACCGCGTCGGTGACCAAATCCGTGCACGCGCAGGCCGCTGACAGGCGCAACGCCGCCATCCTCGACACCGTCCTGGTGCTGTCCGCCATCGCGATCGCGCTGATCGTCGTCCTGCTGGTGGCGCGCGCGCTGGTGCGGCCGCTACGCGTACTGCGCGACGGCGCGCTCAAGGTGGCCCACACCGACCTCGAGGAGGAGATCGCCCGGGTCAAGGGCGGCGCCGAGCCGACGCCCGAGCCGCTGCCGGTGTACACCACCGAGGAGATCGGCCAGGTCGCCCACGCGGTCGACGAACTGCACACCCAGGCCCTGCTGCTCGCCGGCGACGAGGCCCGGTTGCGGCTGCTGGTCAACGACATGTTCGAGACGATGTCGCGGCGCAGCCGCTCGCTGGTTGATCAGCAGCTGTCACTGATCGACCAGCTGGAGCGCAACGAGGAGGACCCCGACCGCCTGGACAGCCTGTTCCGGTTGGATCACCTTGCCGCCCGGCTGCGCCGTAACAGCGCCAACCTGCTGGTGCTGGCCGGCGCGCAGCTCGCCCGCGACCAGCGCGACCCGGTGCCGCTGTCGACGGTGCTGGGCGCCGCGGTCTCCGAGGTCGAGGACTACCGCCGGGTCGAGATCGCCGGTCTGCCCGAGAACAGCACGCTGATCGGCGCGGCCGCGGGCGGCGCCATCCACCTGTTCGCCGAGCTGATTGACAACGCCCTGCGGTATTCGCCGCCCGCGACGCCCGTGCGGGTCTCGGCGGCCCGCGGCGGCGCAGATCCGCAAGGGGGAGTCGTGGTGCGGATCGCCGACTCCGGGCTGGGCATGAACGACGCCGATCGGCGCATCGCCAACATGCGGCTGCAGGCCGGCGGCGAGGTCAGCCCCGACAACGCCCGCCACATGGGCCTGTTCGTGGTCGGCCGAATCGCGGCCCGGCACGGCATCCGGGTGGGGCTGCGCGGCCCGGCGCCCGGCGAGGCGGGCTCCGGCACCACCGCGGAGATCTACCTGCCGCCAACGATTCTCGAGGGCTCGGCCCCGCAGGCCCGGGTCGCTCGGATCCGGGCGGTTTCGTCGCCCAGCGTGCAGCTCGCGGCCGCGGTCGCCGCGCCCGAGCAGGAACGCCGGCCCGAGCCGGCGGCCCGCAACGCCGAAGCCGCGGCCCCCGCGCCGCCGGTCACGCTGCTGCCGCGCCGCAATCCCGGTTCCAGCGGCATCACCGAGGTGCCCGCCGAACCCGCCGATCCGCTGCCGCAGCGGCAGCGGCGCGAACTGCCCACCCCGTGGTGGGAGAGCGCGGCACCGGCCACATCGAGCGCCCCGGAGCCAGAACCGGAGGCGAAACCCGCCCGCGCTTCGGACACGTCGGCGTTCTTCGCCGCGCGGTCGCGCGACGCCGACAAGCAGGCCGACCAGCAGGCCCACCGGCCGGCCGACACGCCGCCGGCCCCGGCCCCGAGCGCGCTGGGCCCCTCGCTCCCGCCGGAGAGCGCGGCCGCTCCGAGGAGCGCGACCCCGGCCGACGACGACGTCATCTACCGGCGGATGCTGTCGGAGATGCTCGGCGATCCGCACGACCTCGTCAACAGCCCCGACCTGGACTGGCAGTCGGTGTGGGACCGCGGCTGGACGCTGGCAGCGGCGGCCGAGGACAAACCCGTCGAGTCGCGCACCGCCGAGCACGGCCTGCCGGTCCGCACGCCCGGTGCCCGCCTGGTGCCCGGCACGGCCAACGGGACGGCCACGCCCGACGAGGACGAGGGCCGAGAACCCAACGGCGGCTTGCACTCCCACCGCGAACCGCAGCACGCGGCCGCCGCGCGCGACCCCGAGGCGGTTCGCGCGTCCTTCAGCAGCCACTTCGACGGCGTGCGCACCGGCCGGTCGCACGCCCGCGACACCCAGGGGCCCGACCAGGAATGACCGCAGCCGCAAACAACCTGGACTGGCTTGTCACGCGCTTCGCCCGCGAGGTCCCCGGTGTGGCGCACGCCCTGCTGGTCTCCGTCGACGGGCTGCCCATCGCCGCCAGCGAGCACCTCCCGCGCGAGCGCGCCGACCAGCTGGCCGCGGTGGCCTCCGGCCTGGCCAGCCTCGCGACCGGCGCCGCGCAGCTGTTCGAGGGCGGCCAGGTGCTGCAGTCGGTGGTGGAGATGCAGAACGGCTACCTGCTGCTGATGCGCGTCGGCGACGGCTCGCATCTGGCCACGCTCGCCGTGACGTCCTGTGACATCGGTCAAATCGGTTACGAGATGGCCCTCCTGGTCGAACGGGTCGGGGGCGTGGTGCAGTCCACCCGCCGGTCCGGCGTCTCGTGAGCCGCGATGGACGAACGCGAGCCACGGCACCTTGCTGAGCCGACCGCACGCCGAGGGAACCTCGTCCGCCCGTACACCCTGACGTCCGGGCGGACCGACACCGACGTCGACCTGCCGGTGGAGGCGCCGATCCAGACGTTGCAGGCCGGGCTGGCGCGCCGGTGGCCATCCGACGACGCGAAAGGCGAGATCATCCAACTGTGCGTCGGCAGCCCGTCGGTCGCCGAGATCTCGGCCCGGCTGGATCTGCCGCTCGGTGTCACGCGCGTCCTGGTCGGCGATCTGGTTTCGTCCGGCTACCTTCGGGTGCATAGGACGTTGTCCGAGCGTTCGACCAGAGATGAGCGCCACGAACTGATAGGAAGGACGTTGCGTGGCCTTAAGGCACTCTGAGGCGCACTCCGATTCCGCCCACGCCTCGACGAAGATCGTCATCGCCGGCGGGTTCGGTGCCGGCAAGACGACGTTCGTCGGCGCGGTGTCGGAGATCATGCCGCTGCGCACCGAGGCGATGCTCACCGACGCCTCGACCGCCGTCGACGCGCTGGAGGCCACCCCGGACAAGCGGACCACCACCGTCGCGATGGACTTCGGCCGGATCACGCTGGACGAGGACCTGGTGCTCTACCTGTTCGGGACGCCGGGGCAGCGCCGGTTCTGGTTCATGTGGGACGACCTGGTCCGCGGCGCGATCGGGGCGATCGTCCTGGTGGACTTGCGGCGCCTGGAGGACAGCTTCGCCGCGGTCGACTTCTTCGAGCACCGCAACCTGCCGTTCCTGATCGCGGTCAACGAGTTCGACGGCGCCCCGCGCTACCCCGTCGCGGAGGTGCGCGAGGCGCTCACCCTGCCCGCACACATCCCGGTGATCACGGTCGACGCCCGGGATCGCCGGTCGGCGACCGACGCGCTGATCGCCGTCAGCGAATACGCACTGGCCAGCCTGACGGCCAATTGACCGAGCGGTGGGCCGATCGCCACTTCGAGGGCCACGATTTCAGCGACGAGGACCTCACCCGGCTGGACACCGAACGGGTGGTGTTCGACGGGTGCGACTTCAGCGGCGCCAACCTGACCGAGTCCCGACACCGCGGGTCGGCGTTCCGCAACTGCACCTTCCGGCGAACCTCGTCGTGGCACAGCGAGTTCGCCCAGTGCAGCATGCTGGGCTCGGTGTTCGTGCAGTGCCGGATGCGGCCGATCTCCTTCGACGAGGTCGACTTCACGCTGGCGGTGCTGGGCGGTAACGACCTGCGGGGCGTCGACCTGAGTGGCTGCCGGCTGCGGGAGGCGAGCCTGGTGGAGGCCGATCTGCGCAAGGCGGTGCTACGCGGCGCCGATCTGTCCGGCGCGCGGACGACAGGCGCGCGGCTGGACGACGCCGACCTGCGCGGCGCCGCGGTGGATCCCGCGTTGTGGCGGACCGCCTCGCTGACGGGCGCCCGCGTCGACGTCGGCCAGGCGGTGGCCTTCGCGGCGGCCCAAGGCTTACGCCTGGATGCCTGACGTCACTGTTTGAGCCGGATGCGCCAGCGCACCACGGCGACGTAGCTGACCGACAGCAGCGCGAGCATGCCCACGTCGAACAGCCAGGTGCCCGAGGTGTGCTGGAAGTGGCTGTCCCGCGGGCTCTGCGGGCCGGGCGCCACGGCCCACAGATCGACCGTCGACGCCTGCGCGGCGTACCCCCACCGCGAGGGCACTGCCCAGGACAGCTGGTCGAGGAAGATGCGGTTGGTGACGGGCACCATCCCGCCGGACAGCACCATCTGCATCATCAGCGACACCACCAGCAGCGGCATGACCTGCTCGTTGGAGCGCGCCAGGGCCGACAGCAACAGGCCCAGCATCGCCGCGGCCACGCACGTCGCCGCGACGGCGACGAACAGCTCGAGTGTCGCGTTGCCGAGCAGGACGGCCGGCCGCTTGGGCGGGCCCTTGCCCACCACGACGATCGCCGTAGCGACTGCCGCCTGGGCGACGGCGAACACGCAGAACACCGCGATCTTGGCCAGCAGGTAGGCGGTGGTCGACAGCCCGACGGCCTGCTCGCGGCGGAAGATCGGGCGCTCGCTGATCAGGTCGCGGATCGTCAGTGCGGTACCCATGAACGCCGCGGCCATGGTGAGCAGGGTCAGGATCGTTCCGGCCTCGCCGGCCGACTCGCTGGTCGGGTCGGCGTAGCCGAAACCGGTGTGGCCGGGAACGGTCAGCGACAGCGCTCCCATCACGAACGGCAGCAGCGCCAGGAAGACGAAGTAGGCGCGGTCGGCGACCACCAGGCGCACCTGCCGGCGGGCGATGGTGGAGAACTGGCGGCGCATGCTGGTGCGCGGCGGCACACCGAGGTCGGCGGGCGCCTCGGTCTGCGCCGGCGGCGGCGGTTTGTTCTGCGCGAGGAAGCGGCGGTTGGCCTCGTCGGGGTCGGCGCCCACCTTCGCGAAGATCTGCGCCCAGTTGGTGGTCCCCATCGCCGCCCCGATTCGGTCGGGCGGCCCGAGGAACGCGGTCTTGCCCCCGGGCGCCATCAGCAGCACCTGATCGCAGACGTCGAGGTAGGTCAGGGAGTGGGTGACCACCAACACCACCCGGCCCGCGTCGGCCAGCTGGCGCAGCATCGTCATCACCTGCAGGTCCAGCGCCGGATCCAGGCCCGAGGTCGGCTCGTCGAGGATCAGCAGCGACGGCCCGGTGAGCAGCTCGAGCGCCACCGACGCGCGCTTGCGCTGCCCGCCCGACAGCTTGTCGACCCGGGTCTGGGCGTGCTGGGTCAGCCCGAGTTCGTCGAGCACCTGCGCGACGACCTGTTCGCGGTCGGCCTTGCTGGTGTCGGGCGGCAGCCGCAGCTCGGCCGCGTAGCCCAGGGCCTGGTTGACCGTGAGCTGGCGGTGCACCACGTCGTCCTGGGGGACCATCCCGATCCGGGTGCGCAGCGAGGCGTATTCGGTGTGGATGTTGTGGCCCTCGAACGTGACCACTCCGGATGTCGGCGTCGCGTAGCCGGCGATCAGCCGCGACAACGTGGTCTTGCCCGCGCCGGATCCGCCGATCAGGGCCGTCAGCGTGCCCGGGCGGGCCGTCAGCGAAATCTTTTCGAGCAGGTTCTTGCCGTTGACGCTGAATTCGACGCCGTGCACCTCCAGGCCTCCGGTGCGCGTGGCCGCCTCCTGGCGGCGGACCAGGATGCCGCCGGACAACACCAGGTCGACGTTGCCGATCGTCACGACGTCGCCCTCGGACAGCACGGCGGACCCGGCCTTGACCCCGTTCACGAAGGTGCCGTTGCTGCTGTTGGCGTCGCGGATTTCGGGACCCGCCGGGGTCGGGGTGAGGAACGCGTGATGGCGCGACGCCAGCACGTCGTGGATGACGATGTCGTTGTCGAGCGCCCGTCCGATCCAGGCGGCGCGCCCCGGCCGCTCGGTCCGGCGGTCGGAATCCGGGCCCAGC
>NZ_LZJI01000140.1 GCF_001667775.1 Mycobacterium sp. E1747 | reverse complement strand
GGCCAGGCTGTCGTCCGCGTCGGCCCACACCATGACCAGGCCCAGGTCGCTCAGTGGCGCGAACACCGCACTGCGGGTGCCGATCACCAGCCTGGCCGAGCCGCGCGCGCCGTATCCGCACGCCCGCGAGGTGGCGATGCTGCGCGCCCACCAGGCCCGGTGCGCGGCGCTGATCGGGGGCTACGCGCGCACCGCCGAGGCGCAGGCGTTGGTGCGCAGCGGGTGGGCCCACGACATCGTCGCGGGCCGGGCGGTGGTGCGCGCCCGCACGCCGCGGGTGGTCGCCCTCGACGACACGGGTTACGCCGACGAACGCGATCCCGCCGCGCGGACCGCGCGCCTCCCGTCGATCGCCCTGCGCGCCGCCCGCTCGTCGCTCGAAGCCGGGGCGCCGGTGCTGGTGCAGGTGCCCCGGCGCGGGTACGTCCCGTCGCTGGCCTGCGCGCGCTGCCGCACCATCGCCCGGTGCCGACACTGCACGGGCCCCCTCGCACTGGCCGAGTCGTCGCAACAGGGCGGCGCGACGCTGGTCTGCCGGTGGTGCGGGCGGACCGAGCCGACGCGCCGCTGCGCGCGCTGCGGGTCGGAGGCGGTGCGCGCCGTGGTCGTCGGGGCGCGCCGCACCGCCGAGGAGCTCGGGCGCGCATTCCCCGGCACCGCGGTGGTGACCTCATCGGGCGACGGCGTGGTGCCGGAGGTGGCCGCAGGCCCGGCGTTGGTGGTGGCCACCCCGGGGGCGGAACCCGCCGCGTCGGGTGGTTACGGGGCGGCGCTGCTGCTCGATACCTGGGCGCTGCTGGGCCGGCAAGACCTGCGTGCCGCGGAGGACGCGCTGTGGCGCTGGATGTCCGCCGCGGCGCTCGTTCGTCCCCGCGGCGACGGCGGGGTGGTGCTGGCGGTGGCCGAATCGTCAATTCCCACAGTGCAATCGCTGATCCGTTGGGATCCGGTGGGTCATGCCGCGGCCGACCTGGCGGCCCGGACGGAGGTGGGCCTGCCGCCGAGCGTGCACATGGCGGCGCTGGACGGCGCCGCCGACGCGGTGGCGGCGCTGCTCGAGGAGTCCGGGCTGCCGGAGGACGCCGACGTGCTGGGGCCGGTCGATTTGCCAGCGGGCGTCCGCCGCCCGGCGGGGACGCCCCCCGGCGTGCCGGTGACCAGGATGCTGGTGCGCGCCCGCCGGGAGCAGGGCCTGGCGCTGGCGGCGGGGCTGCGCCGCGGCGTGAGCGTGCTGTCCGCCCGGCAGACGCACGAACCGGTCCGGGTCCAGATCGACCCGCTGCACATCGGATGACCTCGCCAAATCCTGCCCGGGGCGATAGTATGCGTCGGAAATAATGCCTGACTACGACATTGGAAGATTGTTACACTTCCTGGTCTTCAGCCGCCGACAGGCCGGAGACGACTCCGGAGAAGGGGCGAGATGGCAGCGGAGAACGTGACCACGGCGGACGATTCGCTGGACGTAATCACCGACGCTTTGCTGACGGCTTCCCGCTTGCTGGTCGCCATTTCGGCGCGGTCCATCGGGCAGGTGGACGAGTCCATCACGATCCCGCAGTTTCGGACACTGGTGATCCTGTCCAACCGCGGCCCGGTGAATCTCGCCACCCTGGCCGGCCTGCTCGGGGTGCAGCCGTCGGCCACCGGTCGGATGGTCGACCGGCTGGTCGCGGCCGGGCTGATCGACCGCCTCCCGCACCCGACGTCCCGGCGCGAGCTGCTGGCCGCGCTGACAAAGCGGGGGCGGGAGGTCGTTCGTCAGGTCACCTCCTATCGGCGCGCCGAGATCGCGGCGATCGTGGAGAAGATGCCGCCGGCCGAGCGTCACGGGCTGGTGCGGGCCCTGACCGCGTTCACCGCCGCCGGCGGTGAGCCGGACGTGCACCTGGACGCCGAGATCGACCTCTAGCGCCCGCTACCGCTTCTCGGCGGTGACCAACAGGTACTCCCAGCCCATGCTGCCGTGGGCGAGGAATTGCTCCGCGAGCTCGACGAGTTGGGCGTCCAGCTCGGCGGCCAGCACGCGGTTGTGACCGATGTTGGTGTAGGCCTCGATCGTCGGGCCGTAGTGGTTCTTGAAGTAGGCGTGCACCGCACGGGCGCAGTCGAACCGGTTGACTCGTAGCAGTCCGCGCACCGCCGTCATCCGTCCGACGCGGTCACCCAGCAGGCCGGTGACGTAGCCCTCGCGTCCCCACAGCGTGGCGGGCGGCACGGCCTGCGACAGGCTGGGGCGGTAGGGCCGGATGGTGGCGAGCATCCGGCCGAAGAAGCCCTCCGGCGTCCAGCTGATCACCCCGATTGTCCCGCCCGGCCGGCAGACCCGGACCAGTTCGTCGGCGGCCCGCTGGTGATCCGGGGCGAACTGCACGCCGATCGCGGACATGACGACGTCGAACTCGCCGTCGCCGAAGGGCAGCGCGTGCGCGTTGGCTTCCCGGTAGTCGAGCGTGAGGCCTCGCGCCGCGGCGCGGGCCCGCGACCGCTGCAGAAGCTCGGGGGTGAGGTCGCTGGAGACCACCGTGGCGCCCGTGGCGGCGGCCGGCAGGGAGATGTTGCCGGAGCCGGCGGCGACGTCGAGCACGCGGACGCCTGGGCCGATACCGGTGGCCCTGATCAGGACCGGTCCCAGCGGGGCCATCACTTCCTCGGCCATCAGGGCGTAGTCGCCCAGCGCCCATACCGTGCGGTGCATGGGGGCGTCGCTGATCGTCGCGTCGAGGGTCATCAGATCTCCTAGGGGTTAAGGAAAGGGCTGCCACTCGACCGCGTTGTCACTAGCACGGCAGCACGGTTACCAGGCACCTGATAACCGCTAGAAATAGTATGCATGAGAAATAGTAAATGCACGCAAGTGTTTGGGGGGCGCCGCGCGCCGCTTTCTAGACTGTGCCGGTGCGTCTCGTCTTCGCCGGCACCCCCGAACCCGCGCTGCCCGCGCTGCGTCGCCTGATCGACTCGCCCCGGCACGAGGTGATCGCCGTGCTCACGCGGCCCGACGCCGCCGTCGGCCGGCACGGCAGGCCGCAGCCGTCGCCGGTGGCCCGCGAAGCGCTCGACCGGGGCATCCCGCTGCTGCGGCCGGCGCGCCCGAACTCGGAGGAGTTCGTCGCCGAACTGCGAGAGCTCGCGCCGGACTGCTGCGCCGTCGTGGCCTACGGCGCGTTGCTGCGCGAGGGCCTGCTCGAGGTGCCCCCGCACGGCTGGATCAACCTGCACTTCTCGCTGCTGCCCGCCTGGCGCGGGGCGGCGCCGGTGCAGGCGGCGATCGCGGCAGGGGACACCGTCACCGGGGCGACGACGTTCCAGATCGAGCCCAGCCTGGACTCCGGGCCCATCTACGGCGTCGTCACCGAGACGATCCGGTCGACCGACACCGCGGGGGAACTGCTTGAGCGACTGGCTGTTTCGGGTGCGGCATTGCTGTCGGCCACCCTGGACGGGATCGAAGATCGGACGTTGACACCGCGACCGCAACCGGCCGACGGGGTCAGCATCGCGCCCAAGATCACCGTCGAGCAAGCCCGCGTGCGCTGGGATCTGCCGGCGCTGGTGGTCGAGCGGCGGATCCGTTCGGTCACACCCAACCCGGGGGCCTGGACGTTGATCGGCGACGTGCGCATCAAGCTCGGTCCGGTGCACGTCGACGCGGATGCCCCAGAAGCGTTGGCGCCCGGCGCTATTCAGGTCGACCGTAAAAACGTGTGGATCGGCACCGGTTCGCAGGCCGTGCGGCTGGGCCAACTCCAGCCGCCCGGCAAGAAACTCATGAACGCGGTCGACTGGGCCCGGGGTGCGCGCCTCGACTCCGCGGCGCGGGCGACATGAGCCCGGCGCGGCCCACCGACCGCGGACGCGGCAAGCGGCGGCGGCCGCTCGACCCGGCGCGCGCCGCCGCGTTCGACGTGTTGCGGGCGGTCAGCGAGCGTGACGCGTACGCGAACCTGGCCCTGCCCGCGCTGCTGCGCGAACGCGGAATCGTGGGCCGCGACGCCGCGTTCGCCACCGAACTGACCTACGGCACCTGCCGCACCCGGGGCCTGCTCGACGCGGTCATCGGCGCCGCCGCCAACCGCTCGACGGACACCATCGACCCGGTACTGCTCGATCTGCTGCGGCTGGGCGCCTACCAATTGCTGCGCACCAGGGTCGACACCTACGCCGCGGTCTCGACCACGGTGGAACAGGCAGGGATCGAATTCGATTCGGCGCGAGCGGGTTTCGTCAACGGTGTGCTGCGTGCCATCGCCGCCCGGGACGAGAAGTCCTGGGTCGAGGAGTTGGCGCCCGACCGGGCGCGTGATCCGGTCGGTCATGCCGCCTTCGTGCACGCGCACCCGCGCTGGATCGCCCAGGCGTTCGCCGACGCACTGGGGGCGGCCGCGGCCGAGCTCGACGCGGTGCTGGCCAGCGACGACGAACGGCCGCAGGTGCACCTGGCGGCCCGCCCCGGTGCGCTGACCGCCGCCGAGCTGGCCGACGCCGTCGGCGGCGCGGTCGGCCGGTATTCGCCTTTCGCGGTGTATCTGCCGGGCGGTGACCCGGGGCGACTGGCCCCGGTGCGAGACGGCGCCGCGCTGGTCCAGGACGAGGGTAGTCAGCTGGTGGCGCGGGCGCTGACGCTGGCGCCGGTCGAGGACGACGCCGGGCGGTGGCTGGACCTGTGCGCCGGACCGGGCGGCAAGACCGCACTGCTGGCCGCGCTCGGGGCCGGAGCCGGGGCCCGGGTCACGGCGGTGGAGCCGGCCCCGCGCCGCGCCGACTTGGTGGTCGAGAACACCCGCGGCCTGCCGGTCGACGTGGTGCGGGTCGACGGCCGGCAAAGCGGGCTCGAGCCCATCTTCGATCGGGTGCTCGTCGACGCGCCGTGCACCGGGCTGGGCGCGTTGCGCCGCCGGCCCGAGGCGCGGTGGCGGCGCACGCCGGGCGACGTCCCGGTGCTCACCAAATTGCAGCGCGAGCTGCTGGGCGCCGCGATCGCGTTGACGCGGCCGGGCGGTGTGGTTCTCTATGCGACCTGCTCGCCCCACCTCGCCGAGACCGTCGGCGTGGTCGCCGACGCGCTGCGCCGGCATCCGGTGTCGGCCTTGGACACTCGGCCGCTGTTCGAGCCCGTCACCGGGCTGGGGGATGGTCCGCACGTCCAGCTCTGGCCGCATCGGCAGGGCACCGACGCGATGTTCGCCGCCGCGCTGCGCCGCTTGCCGGCGTGAAGCCGCCGGCGACGCTCAGTAGTCTGGCGCACATGTCTGGCAACACCGGTAGGCCGCTGATCGCGCCGTCCATCCTGTCCGCCGATTTCGCGCGGCTCGCCGACGAGGCGGCCGCCGTCGTGGGCGCCGACTGGCTGCACGTGGACGTGATGGACAACCACTTCGTGCCGAACCTGACCATCGGCCTGCCGGTGGTCGAAAGCCTGCTGGCCACCACGACCATCCCGATGGACTGCCATCTGATGATCGAAGACCCGGACCGGTGGGCGCCCGGCTACGCCGAGGCCGGCGCCTACAACGTGACCTTCCACGCCGAGGCCACCGAGAACCCGGTCGGCGTGGCGCGCGACATCCGCGCCGCGGGCGCCAAGGCCGGCATCAGCGTCAAGCCGGGAACCCCGCTGGAGCCGTACCTGGAGATCCTGTCGCAGTTCGACACGCTGCTCATCATGTCGGTCGAACCCGGCTTCGGCGGCCAAAGTTTCATCCCCGACGTGCTGAGCAAGGTCCGCACCGCGCGCAAGCTGATCGACGCCGGCGAGCTGACCATCCTGGTCGAGATCGACGGCGGCATCAACGCCGAAACCATCGAACAGGCCGCCGAGGCCGGCGTCGACTGCTTCGTCGCCGGGTCGGCGGTGTACGGCGCGGAGGACCCGAAGGTCGCGATCGAGGCGCTGCGGGGTCAGGCCGCCGCCGCGTCACCGCACCTGCGCCGATGAACCAGCCCACCGATGGACTCGACGCGGCCATGCGCCTGGCGATCGAGCAGTCCAACCACGTCAAGGGCACCACCTATCCCAACCCGCCGGTCGGGGCGGTCATCCTGGACGCCGACGGCGTGGTCGTCGGCGTCGGCGGCACCGAACCCGCCGGGGGCGACCACGCCGAGGTGTTGGCGTTGCGGCGCGCCGGCGACCTGGCGGTCGGCGGGACCGCGGTGGTCACCCTCGAACCCTGCAACCACTACGGCAAGACCCCGCCGTGCGTGAACGCCCTCCTCGAGGCCAACGTTGCGGCCGTCGTCTACGCCGTCGCCGACCCGAACCCGGCCGCAGCCGGTGGCGCGGCCCGCCTGACGGAGGCCGGCGTGCGGGTGACGGCGGGGGTGCTGGGCGACGAGGTGGCCGGCGGGCCGTTGCGAGAGTGGCTGCACAGGCAGCGGACCGGGTTGCCGCACGTCACCTGGAAGTACGCCAGCAGCGTCGACGGCCGCAGCGCGGCCGCCGACGGCACCAGCCAGTGGATTTCCAGCGAGGCCTCGCGACTGGACCTGCACCGCCGCCGCGCGGCCGCCGACGCGATCGTGGTCGGCACGGGCACGGTGCTGGCCGACGATCCGGCGCTGACCGCCCGGTTGCCCGACGGCTCGCTGGCCGACCGCCAACCGCTGCGCGTGGTGGTCGGTATGCGCGAAATACCTTCGGAAGCAAAGGTTCTCAACGACGATTCGCGGACCATGGTGATTCGCACGCACGACCCCATGGAAGTGATCAAGGCGCTGTCGGGTCGCACCGACGTTCTGCTGGAGGGCGGTCCCACCCTCGCCGGCGCCTTCCTGCGGGCCGGGGCGGTCAACCGCATCCTGGCCTACGTCGCGCCGACGCTGCTGGGCGGTCCGATCTCGGCCGTCGACGACGTCGGGGTACCCACCATCGCGCGGGCGTTGCGCTGGCATTTCGACGGGGTCGACCGCGTCGGGCCGGATTTGCTGCTCAGCCTGGTGCCGCGCAGCGACTAGCGGTGGCCGGCCGAATCGCCGTGCATCGGGTCTTTGCCGGCCAGGCCGCGCGCACGCTTGTCGGCATACATGTCTTCGTCGGCCAGCCGCATCACGTCGTGCTCGCCGGCGGCAATGCCTGCGCTGAAGTCGACCGGGGCGCCGGCCTCGGCCCACCGGCGGCGGAGCCGACCGAGGATCCGCCCGGCCTCGGAAGCATCGGCTCCTGCCAGCAGGAGTAGGAATTCGTCGCCGCCGATGCGGAAGGCGACGTCATCCTCACGGGCCGACTCGCGCAGTGTGTCGGCGAAGGCGACCAGAACCTCATCGCCGGCCTCGTGGCCGTGACGATCGTTGTAGCGCTTGAAGTTGTCGAGATCGGCAAGCACCACGGCGCACCGGCCGGCGTGTTGTGCCAGCTGATGTCGCAGGGTGCTCCGGTTCAGCAGTTGGGTCAACGCGTCGGTCTGCGCGATGTCGCGCAGCAACAGGCTCTGCTGCACGAGCCGGGCGATGAGCCAGGCCGGCACCTCGGCGACGAGGACCCACATGATCGCGGCCAGCGCCACGGTCAGCGTCGAGCCGGGAAGCGGTTTCGCGCAGGCCACGAGGAACGCCGCGGTCCCGAGCGGGAGCAAGGCCAGCGAGCGCCACCGCTTTCCGGTGAGGCCGAGATAGGCGAAAGTGATGGTGATCGTGCCGGGGAAGTCGCGCGTGGCGGCTGGTTCGATGCTTCCAGTGAGGAGAGTGACGACAAGGGATGCCACCGGCCATCCGACCAGCAAACCGCGCCGCCCTTGCCAACCGCGGAGCCGGCCTGTCAGTGCGACGAACGTCGTCAGAAACGCGGCCGCGCCTAGCGCCCAGTCCAGCGCGGCGTTGGGGCCGGCGGTTCCGGCGTGCGCACCAGCCACGGCATACAAGCCGAGCAGCGCAAGGAACGCCGTGAAGCCGATCGCATGCAATCGTTCAGCCGACGGTTGAGGATCGATGCGCCACGGCACGCAGCAAGGATATGACCCGAAGCCGCAATGGGGGACCCAAGCGTCACCGCGGTTGACGTGCCGGCCACCGGTTCCCCGAAGGGGAGCGCTTAGTGCTGGTGCTCACCGAGGGCGACCGTCTGCGGCTCAACCGCTTCCGGCTCCTCGGCGTGCTCCTTGCGGCCGCCGATCAACAGGCCGAGCAGCGCCCCCACGATGCAGATGACCACGGTGGCGCTGAAGATGTCCCCGTACATCATGGCGAACGCCTTGAGGTACATCGTCCCCTGCGCCGCGATCCGCTCCAACAGGGAGGCGTTGGACGGTATCGCGGCCGTCAGCCCCGCCACGATCTGGTTGAACCGGTACAGGCCCCAGGCGCTGAGCGCGGCCACACCGATCAGCATGCCGGTCATCCGGGCCACCACCACCGCCGCCGAGGCGATGCCGTGCTGCGCCGACGGAACGACCCGCAGCGCCGCGGAGGTCAGTGGGCCGATCACCAGGCCCAGGCCCACACCGGCGACCAGCAGGTCGGCATGCAACACGGGAACGGTGACTCCGAAGATGTCGTGCTTCTGGGTCAATACGTCTTGGCGCCAGTAGTGGATCAGCCAGTAACCGTAGGCCGCGATCAGCAGCCCGATGAAGGTCATCACCCGGTCGCCCACGCGGGTGGCGATCCAGCCGCCCAGCACGGCCCCGATCGGCAGTGCGATCAAAAACCACAGCAGCAGCCCGGCGGCCTGTGTCTGGTCCATCTGCAGCACGCCCTGGCCGAACAGCTCGACGTCGACCAGCGTCACCATCAGGGCCGCGCCCGCGGCCAGCGATGCGCCCAGCGCGGCCAGGAAGGGACGGAAGCGCACTCCCGCCGGCTCGATCAGCCGGGTGCGCGAGAACCGCTCCCAGAGCAAAAACAGCACCGCGACGACGACGGCCCCGATGACCAGCGGCAGCCCGTAGCTCGGCAGGATCTGCTTGCCGTCGGGCTGCGGGTTGTACAGGCCGATGACCGCCAGGCCCAGGGCGACCGCGAGCAGCACGCCGCCGACCAGGTCGACCCTCTCGGGTTCCTCCACCCGTTCGTGCGACGGGAGGCTGAACTGGATCATCGCCATCGCGATCAGGGTCAGCGGCACGTTGATCCAGAACACGTAGCGCCAGTCGTGGAACAGGTACACGATGAAGATCCCGTACAGCGGACCCAGCACGCTGCCGAGCTCCTGCGCGGCGCCGATGCCGCCCAGCACGCCGGCGCGGTTGCGCTGAGCCCACAGGTCGGCGCCCAGCGCGAGGGTGACCGGCAGCAGCGCGCCGCTGGCCACACCCTGGATGGTGCGGCCGCCGATCAAAAGGTGGAAATCGCCCCAGTGCCCGGCGAGCGCGGTCACCACCGATCCCACCATGAACAGGGCCAGGCTGACCTGCAATACCAGCTTGCGGCCGAACCGGTCCGAGGCCCGGCCGAGCAGCGGCATGGCGGCGATGTAGCCCAGCAGGTACATCGTGATGATCCAGGTGATGCGCTGCAGCTGGTTGATGGGGATGTGAACGTCGCTCATGATGTCGCGCATGATCGTCACGACGACATAGGCGTCCAGCGCGCCCAGCAGCACTGCCAGACTGCCGGCGCTGATCGCGACGCGGCGTCCGGTCTGCGAACTCATGAACTCACCGGGGGCTTGGTGACCTGAACCTGCTCGCCCCAGTTGGACAGGGTGACCTGGATGGAATTGCCCGAGCTCTTCTGCATGTTGGCCTGGACAAGCTGGTGGTCTCCACCCTCCTGGATCCAGACCGTGCTTGGCACCGGCTGCGTCGCGTTGAACTGCGGCATGATCTTGTTCACCGCATCTGCGGAGAGGTTCCCGCTGACGCGAATGGTGTTCTGCCCGTTGATGGTTTCGCGACCCTCGGCCTTGGCGTTGCTGAAGTTGGCCAGCGCGTTGCCCAGCCCGGCGTCCGGGTTCAGCAGCACGGACACGTCGTAGATGTCGGACGCCTTGCCGAAGTCGCTCCACTTGTTGGGCGTCAGGGTGGCGTACAGGGTGCCGTCGACGACCACGAAGTTGGCGTCGATGTCGGATCCGCCGAGCGTGATCGTGGCGTTGCCCGACGCGGCGGTGGCCGGCACCGTGGTGAGGTCACCGGTGAGCGTCTTGATGGGCAGCCCCTGGATCTTGCCTTGGATCGACAGCACCAGGTGCACGCTCTTGACGGCCTTGGTGGCATCGGCCGACTGCTTGACCAAGGTCGTGGCGTCGGGCAGCGGGCCGCCGCTCTGCTTTGAACCCGACGAGCAGCCGGCGATCAAGGCGGTGGCGAGGGTCAGGGATGCGATGACGGCCGATAGACGGCGGCGGGTCTGCATACCTTGCATCGTAGAGGGTGCCGCCGACCGGGTTTCGAGACGCGGGGGCCCGGTGTCCGCCCGACGACGCCGGTTTGGCCTGCTCACCCAGCGCGGCCGCCGCCTTTGGGCGTCCGATTAACCTGATGGCATGTTCACCGGAATTGTCGAGGAACTCGGAGAGGTGACGGGCCGCGACGTGCTGGCCGACGCCGCGCGGCTGACCATCCGCGGCCCCGTCGTGACCTCGGACGCCGGCCATGGCGATTCGATCGCCGTCAACGGCGTCTGCCTGACCGTCGCCGAGCTGCTGCCCGACGGACAGTTCACCGCCGACGTGATGGCCGAGACCCTCAACCGGTCCAACCTGGGCGCCCTGCAGGCGGGCAGCCCGGTCAACCTGGAACGCGCCGCCGCGGTCAACAGCCGGCTCGGTGGGCACATCGTGCAGGGGCACGTGGACGGGACCGGGCAGGTGGTCAGCCGGGCGCCGTCCGAGCACTGGGAAGTGGTGCGAATCGAGATCCCCGCGGCGGTGGCGCGCTACGTCGTCGAGAAGGGGTCGATCACCGTCGACGGCATCTCCCTGACGGTCTCGGGACTCGGCCCCGACTGGTTCGAGGTTTCGCTGATCCCCACCACCAGGGAGCTGACCACGTTGGGTCGCGCCCCGGTCGGCACGCAAGTGAACCTCGAGGTAGACGTGATCGCCAAGTACGTCGAGCGGTTGCTCGGCGCCCGTTAGCCCAGGTCTGGGCGAGTGCACCCAGCGCCGGTCAGCAGGGCTCGCCCGGCGGAGTCCAGTACGGCTCGCCGGACGGGGTGTAGCAGGGCGGCGGCGCGTCTGGTGGTGGGACCGTCGTCGCACCGGCCGGAAGGACCCAGTTCCCCCAGCGCCCCGGATCGGTGCAACCGCCGACGCTCACATGCCGACCGCCGACATCCGCGCATGCGTCGGCCGTGGCCCGTTGCGGGCAGGCGATACCCGTTGCAAGTCCGGTCGCGAATATCGAGGTCACGACCGGTACCGCCAGTCTGGATGCGATGCTCATGCCGGTCAGCGTAGATTGCTGGCCGCGGATAGGGAGCCGTTTCGCCGCGCTACATTCCGCGGCCTTGAGGCGGCCTATTGCCGCGGAGCCCCGGGGGCAGGGGCGCGGGCGACCGCACTCGCCACACCGCCGAACGCCAGGGCCAGCTCCGCAGCGCAACCGCACGCTGCTGCGATCCACCTGGCGGTTCGAGTCGCGCCTCGACACCCATGCTCGACCTGGCCGCGCCGGACGTAGCTAGCCGCAACGCGGCAACCGGCGGCCGGCGGGCGACGTCCGTCACTCGTCGACGCCGGGGTAATAACGCGGCCTGCGCGGTGGTTCATACTGAGTGCAAGACTTGAGCTCTTCCTGCGAACCCCTGAGACAGCAAGGTAGCGACGATGACGAGGTTGGACTCCGTCGAGAGGGCGGTTGCCGACATTGCGGCCGGTAAGGCCGTGGTCGTCATCGACGACGAGGACCGCGAGAACGAAGGCGACCTGATCTTCGCCGCCGAGAAGGCGACGCCGGAGATGGTGGCGTTCATGGTCCGCTACACCTCGGGCTACCTCTGCGTGCCGCTGGACGGCGCGATCTGCGACCGGCTGGGCCTGCTGCCCATGTACGCGGTGAACCAGGACAAGCACGGAACCGCCTACACGGTCACCGTCGACGCCAAAGACGGTGTGGGTACCGGGATCTCGGCCTCCGATCGCGCCACCACCATGCGCCTGCTCGCCGATCCCGCCAGCGTCGCCAACGATTTCACGCGCCCCGGGCATGTGGTTCCGTTGCGCGCCAAGGACGGCGGCGTGCTGCGCCGGCCCGGGCACACCGAGGCCGCCGTCGACCTGGCCCGGATGGCGGGGTTGCAGCCGGCGGGCGCGATCTGCGAGATCGTCAGCCAAAAGGACGAAGGCTCGATGGCGCAGACCGATGAGCTGCGCGTCTTCGCCGATGAGCACGACCTCGCGCTGATCACCATCGCCGACCTGATCGAGTGGCGACGCAAGCACGAGAAGCACATCGAGCGGATCGCCGAGGCCCGCATCCCGACCCGGCACGGCCAGTTTCGTGCCATCGGCTACGCCAGCACCTACGAGGATGTCGAGCACGTCGCGCTGGTTCGCGGCGAGATCGCCGGGCCGAACGCCGACGGCGACGACGTCTTGGTGCGTGTGCACTCCGAGTGCCTGACCGGTGACGTGTTCGGTTCCCGGCGCTGCGATTGCGGGCCCCAACTGGACGCCGCGATGGCGATGGTCGCGCGGGAGGGGCGTGGCATCGTGCTGTACATGCGCGGACACGAGGGCCGCGGCATCGGCCTGATGCACAAACTGCAGGCCTACCAGCTGCAGGATGCGGGGGAGGACACCGTCGACGCGAATCTCAAACTTGGATTGCCCGCCGATGCAAGGGATTACGGAATCGGGGCGCAGATCCTGGTCGACCTTGGGGTGCGTTCCATGCGGCTGCTGACCAACAACCCGGCCAAGCGGGTGGGGCTGGACGGATACGGCCTGCACATCATCGAGCGGGTGCCGCTGCCGGTGCGCGCCAACGCCGAGAACATCCGCTACCTGATGACCAAGCGCGACAAGATGGGCCACGACCTCGCCGGTCTCGACGACTTTCACGAATCGGTGCACCTGCCGGGTGAATTCGGCGGCGCTCTGTGACCGCGGCGACGATGCAGTGGGGGTACCGCCCGCCTGCGGGGGAGTGGGGGCACCTCCCACTGGTCGGGGACGGCGCAGGTGAGCGGTAGTGGGGAGCCGGAGATCCCGGCGCTCGACGCGTCCGGCCTGCGGGTCGGCATCGTGGCCAGTACGTGGCACAGCAAGATCTGCGAAGCGCTGCTGGACGGCGCCCGCCGGGTGGCCGCCGAGTCGGGCATCGACAACCCGACGGTGGTCCGCGTGCTGGGCGCCATCGAACTCCCGGTGGTGGCCCAGGAGCTCGCCCGCAACCACGACGCGGTCATCGCCCTCGGCGTCGTGATTCGCGGGGGAACACCACACTTTGAGTATGTCTGCGACGCGGTGACCCAGGGCTTGACCCGGGTGGCGCTGGACGCGTCGACGCCGGTCGCCAACGGGGTGTTGACCACCAACACAGAGCAGCAGGCGCTTGACCGCGCCGGGCTTCCGGAATCGGTCGAGGACAAGGGCGCCCAAGCGGCCGGGGCGGCACTGACCGCGGCGCTGACGCTGCGTGGGCTGCGCGCTCGGTCGTGACCACCAGTGAGGACTGGGACGCCGAGTTGCGGCCCCACCGCACGCCGATATTCGTCTACGTCGCGGCGTTCACCATCGCCGCGGTGCATATCGCGATCGGCTTCCTGCTCAAGGTCGGAGCCACCGGGGTGGTTTTCCAGACCACCGACCAGGTGGCGATGGCGCTGCTCGGACTGGTGCTCGCCGGGCTGGTGCTGCTGTTCGCGCGGCCGCGGCTGCGGATCGGGGCCGCGGGCATCTCGGTGCGTAACCTGTTGGGCGACAAACTCATCGAGTGGCCGGACGTCGCCGGCGTCTCGTTTCCGGTGGGCAACCGCTGGGCGCGCGTCGATTTACCGGACGACGAGTACATTCCCGTGATGGCCATCCAGGCGGTCGACAAGGAACGCGCGGTCACCGCCATGGACACTGTGCGGTCGCTGCTGGCGCAATACCGGCCGGACCTTCCTGCCCGCTAAAAGCGGCGCTACCCGCTAAAGGGAGCCACCCGTGCTCGCACGGATAGCTCCCTTTTGGGTGAGCGGGTCAGAAGTTCTTACAGTCGGTCATCATCTGCTGGAAGATCGGCAAAGCCTGCTGCGCGCCCTGGTTGTGCTCGATGGCGTGGAGCAGGTTCACGCGCTGATCCGGCGACGAGGCCAGGTATTGCTGCAAGAACTGCTGGTTCGGCGGCGACTGGTCGAGGTACTGAGCGGCCATCGGATTTTCCGCGTGCACCGCGCGCATCGCCTGGTCGTAGCTGCAGGTCGTGTTGATCATCGGGCCGTAGTCGGGGGCCGCGGATGCGACCCCAGCTGCGGCGGTCGACGCCACTGCCAGGCCGCCAACTCCCATCGCGATCCTGGTCAACGAGCGCTTGAACATCTGTGGACTCCCTCCATTGATTGCCACCCACTGTAACGTCCAGCTACCCCCTTGGTAGCCGGAACAAACCGTCCACACCGTCGGTTGGTCGTCATAACCCGAGGTCATGGGGCCTTTTCCGGGAAATTGCGGGTCTATCGGTGGCTTTCTTATTTATCGCAGGAGCGCTCGAATGCGTTACGGGGAGCGTGGGTCGGTCGCTCGAACCAGAGTCGTCGTCGCGCGTGATCCCGAGGGGCCGGCATGCCCCCGGCGGCTACTAGCCTGAATGAGTGCCAGATCCCGCCACGTACCGTCCCCCGCCCGGGTCCATCCCGGTCGAACCGGGCGTCTACCGATTTCGGGACGCGCACGGGCGAGTCATCTACGTCGGCAAGGCCAAGAGCCTGCGCAGCAGGCTGACGTCCTACTTCGCCGACGTCGCCGGGCTGCACCCGCGAACCCGGCAGATGGTGACCACCGCCGCCAAGGTCGAGTGGACGGTAGTCAACACCGAAGTCGAGGCGCTGCAGCTCGAATACAACTGGATCAAAGAGTTCGATCCGCGCTTCAACGTGCGCTACCGCGACGACAAGTCGTACCCGGTGCTGGCCGTCACCCTCAACGAGGAGTTTCCGCGGCTGATGGTCTATCGCGGCCCGCGCCGCAAGGGCGTCCGCTATTTCGGGCCCTACTCCCACGCCTGGGCGATCCGGGAAACGCTGGACCTGCTCACCCGCGTCTTCCCGGCCCGCACGTGTTCGGCCGGTGTGTTCAAGCGGCACAAGCAGATCGACCGCCCGTGCCTGCTGGGCTACATCGACAAATGTTCGGCGCCCTGTATCGGGCGGGTCAGCGCCGAGCAGCACCGCCAGATCGTCGACGACTTCTGCGACTTCCTGTCCGGCAAGACCGACCGCTTCGCTCGCGAATTGGAACAGCGGATGCACGCCGCCTCCGACGAACTCGACTTCGAGCGGGCCGCGCGTCTGCGGGACGACCTGGGCGCGCTCAAGCGCGCGATGGAGAAGCAGGCCGTGGTGCTCGGCGACGGCACCGACGCCGACGTGGTGGCCTTCGCCGACGACGAGCTGGAGGCGGCGGTCCAGGTGTTCCACGTCCGCGGCGGCCGGGTGCGCGGCCAGCGCGGCTGGATCGTCGAAAAGTCCGCGGAGGCGGGTGATTCCGGCGAAGAGCAGCTCGTCGAGCAGTTCCTGACGCAGTTCTACGGCGAGCAGGCCGAACTGGGTGGTCAGGACAACCAAGGGGCCGACGAAGCGGCCAACCCGGTGCCGCGCGAGGTGCTGGTGCCCTGCCTGCCGTCCAACTCCGACGAACTGGCCAGCTGGCTGTCCGGCCTGCGCGGCTCCCGGGTCGCGCTGCGGGTGCCGCGCCGCGGCGACAAACGGGCTCTGGCCGAAACGGTCCAACGTAACGCCAAAGAGGCTCTGCAGCAACACAAGCTGAAACGGGCCGGTGACTTCAATGCCAGATCGGCTGCGCTGCAGAACATTCAGGATGCACTGGGGCTGGCCGAAGCGCCGCTGCGCATCGAATGCGTCGACATCAGCCACGTGCAGGGCACCGACGTGGTCGGCTCGTTGGTGGTGTTCGAAGACGGCCTGCCGCGCAAGTCCGATTACCGCCACTTCGGCATCCGGGAGGCCGCCGGGCAGGGACGCTCCGACGATGTTGCCTCGATCGCCGAGGTGACCCGCCGCCGGTTCGCGCGGCATCTCAGCGAACAGAACGACCCGAATATGCTTTCCGCTGAAGGGAAGTCGCGCCGGTTCGCCTATCCGCCCAACCTCTACGTCGTCGACGGCGGCGCGCCGCAGGTCAACGCGGCCAGCGCCGTGCTCGAAGACCTCGGCATCACCGACGTTGCGGTGATCGGTTTGGCTAAACGGCTGGAAGAGATCTGGGTGCCGTCCGAGCCCGACCCCGTCATCATGCCGCGCAACAGCGAAGGGCTCTATCTACTGCAACGGATTCGCGACGAGGCGCATCGGTTCGCCATCACCTACCATCGCAGCAAGAGATCTAAGCGAATGACCGCCTCAGCGCTGGATTCGGTGCCAGGATTGGGGGAGCATCGCCGCAAGGCGCTGGTAACCCATTTCGGATCCATAGCCCGCCTCAAGGAGGCCACCGTCGACCAGATCACGGCCGTTCCCGGTATCGGTGTGGCCACCGCCACCGCCGTTCTGGAGGCGCTGCGACCGGAGGAACCCGGAGAAGCCGGATGACGGGTGAAGTGGCGGAGGGCCACCCGATGGAGGCCCGCCCGGAAGGCGAGGCCGGTATCGACGTCGTTCTGGTGACCGGATTATCCGGCGCCGGACGGGGTACAGCGGCGAAGGTGCTCGAAGACCTGGGCTGGTACGTCGCCGACAACCTCCCGCCCCAGCTGATCACGCGGATGGTGGATTTCGGCATGGACGCCGGCTCCCGAATCACCCGGCTGGCGGTGGTGATGGACGTGCGGTCGCGCGGCTTCACCGGCGACCTCGACGAGGTGCGCAACGAGTTGGCCACCCGCAACATCACCCCGCGCGTGGTGTTCATGGAGGCCTCCGACGACATGCTGGTGCGCCGCTACGAGCAGAACCGCCGCAGCCACCCGCTGCAGGGCGACCAGACGCTGGCCGAGGGCATCGCCGCGGAGCGGCGGATGCTGGCGCAAGTGCGCGCCACGGCCGACCTGATCATCGACACGTCGACCCTGTCCGTGCGCGGGTTGCGGGAGAGCATCGAGCGCGCGTTCGGCGGCGATGCCGGCACGTCGATCAGCGTCACCGTCGAATCGTTCGGCTTCAAATACGGCCTGCCGATGGACGCCGACATGGTGATGGACGTGCGGTTCCTGCCCAATCCGCACTGGGTCGATGAGCTGCGCCCGCTCACTGGCCAGGACCCCGCGGTGAGTGAATACGTGCTGAGCCAGCCCGGCGCCGCGGACTTCCTCGACGCCTATCACCGGGTGCTGTCCCTGGTCGTCGACGGCTACCGCCGGGAGGGCAAGCGCTACATGACGGTGGCGATCGGCTGCACCGGCGGCAAGCACCGCAGCGTCGCGATCGCCGAGGCGCTGATGGGGCTGTTGAAGGCCAATCCTGCACTGTCGGTGCGGGTGCTGCACCGGGATCTGGGCCGCGAATGAGCGGGACGGCCAATCACGGCATCGTCGCGCTGGGCGGCGGACACGGCCTGTACGCGACGCTGTCCGCGGCCCGCCGGCTCACCCCGCACGTGACCGCCGTGGTGACCGTCGCCGACGACGGTGGTTCGTCCGGGCGGCTGCGTAGCGAACTGGATGTGGTGCCGCCGGGTGACCTGCGAATGGCGTTGGCGGCCCTGGCATCTGACAGCCCCCACGGGCGGCTGTGGGCCACCATCCTGCAGCACCGCTTCGGCGGCAACGGGGCGCTGGCCGGACACCCCATCGGCAACCTGCTGCTCGCCGGGCTGTCCGAGGTGCTCGCCGATCCGGTGGCCGCCCTCGACGAGCTGGGCCGCATCCTGGGCGTCAAGGGCCGGGTGCTGCCGATGTGCCCGATCGCCCTGGAGATCGAGGCCGACGTGTCCGGCCTGGAGACCGACCCACGGATCTTCCGGCTCATTCGGGGCCAGGTGGCGATCGCCACCACACCGGGCAAGGTCCGCCGGGTGCGGCTGCTGCCGTCCGACCCACCGGCGACCCGGCAGGCCGTCGACGCCATCATGGCCGCCGACCTGGTGGTGTTGGGTCCCGGCTCGTGGTTCACCAGCGTGATCCCGCACGTCCTGGTACCGGGGCTGGCGGCCGCGCTGCAGGCCACCACCGCCCGTCGGGCGCTGGTGCTGAATCTGGTCGCCGAGCCGGGGGAGACGGCGGGCTTCTCCGTCGAGCGTCATCTGCACGTGTTGGCCCAGCACGCACCGGGATTCACCGTGCACGACATCATCATCGACGCCGAACGGGTGCCCGGCGAACGGGAGCGCGAGCACCTGCGCCGCACCGCGATGCTGCTCCAAGCCGAGGTCCACTTCGCCGATGTGGCCCGACCTGGTACACCTTTACATGATCCGGGCAAACTCGCGGCGGCCCTGGACGGGGTCCGGGCGGCTCACAAGGCTCCGGGAGCGCCTCCGGTCACGGCCAACGGGGATATTCGGGTCGACGGTGCAAGTCCACAGCGCGGTGGGAGCGGACCGGCTGGCAGCGGACCAAGGAGTGACGACGCGTGGCGATGACGACCGAAGTCAAGGACGAGCTGAGCCGCCTGGTCGTGAAGTCGGTCAGCGCCCGCCGCGCGGAAGTCACGTCGCTGCTCAGGTTCGCCGGCGGGTTGCACATCGTCGGCGGCCGGGTGGTCGTCGAGGCCGAGGTGGACCTGGGCAACGTCGCGCGGCGTCTGCGCAAGGACATCTTCGACCTCTACGGCTACAACGCGGTCGTGCATGTGTTGTCGGCCAGCGGCATTCGCAAGACCACCCGTTACGTGCTGCGGGTGGCCAACGACGGCGAGGCATTGGCCCGCCAAACCGGCCTGCTGGACAACCGCGGCCGGCCGGTTCGTGGTCTGCCCGCCCAGGTCGTGGGCGGCAGCGTCGCCGACGCCGAGGCCGCCTGGCGCGGAGCCTTCCTGGCGCACGGGTCGCTGACCGAGCCCGGACGGTCGTCGGCTTTGGAGGTCAGCTGCCCCGGTCCGGAGGCCGCGCTGGCGTTGGTGGGCGCTGCGCGCCGCCTCGGGGTCAGCGCGAAGGCCCGCGAGGTGCGCGGCGCCGACCGCGTGGTGGTGCGTGACGGCGAGGCGATCGGCGCGTTACTGACCCGGATGGGGGCCCAGGACACCCGGCTGATCTGGGAGGAGCGCCGGATGCGCCGCGAGGTACGGGCGACGGCCAACCGCCTCGCCAACTTCGACGACGCCAACCTGCGCCGCTCGGCGCGGGCCGCGGTCGCGGCGGCCGCCCGGGTGGAACGCGCACTCGAGATCCTCGGCGACACGGTCCCCGACCACCTGGCCTCGGCCGGCAAGCTGCGGGTCGAGCACCGGCAGGCCTCGCTGGAGGAGCTCGGCCGGCTCGCCGACCCGCCGATGACGAAAGACGCTGTGGCGGGCCGTATTCGGCGGCTGCTGTCGATGGCCGACCGCAAGGCGAAGATCGAGGGCATCCCGGACACCGAATCGGCGGTCACGCCCGATCTGCTGGAAGACGCGTAGCCCGGCTGGCGTCAGGCGCGTCGCTGGGTGGCCGAGGTCCCCGCGTTGCGTGGGCGCGACGATGAGCTAACTGCCGCCACGCTCCTGGCAAGCCACGTTCGAGCGCTGAGTGATGGCGCCGGCAACGCTTGATTCGTACCAACGATCTGGGGGCCGGCATTGCCGGCCTGCATTCCACACTCAATTCAAATAAATCATGTAATTCATAGAATTCACCTTACGGCGACATCCGATGAAGCATTTCGGGCATTAAGCCGCGATTGCCGCCGGCCAGCTCCGCTGAAACGACGGTTCTCGACCTGGTGAATTCATAGAACAGACATATATTCTGTGAGGATTATATGAGTTTCGGCACGGGCCCACGTCCCGTAAGCGGTGAGCGCATGTCACCCGCGTGCCGCGAATCCGGTGCGGTCAGGCACAAGCCATGGCCAGGTCATCCCTGGGTGCCGAGACCGTTGGGGACATCTGGCAGAGGGCCTCAATCGACGCGATCGCAATTTATGATCGCGAGATTTTTATTCTCTGGATAGCGGTCAACGGGCACTGTCCCCGTCTTTTCACCAACTATTCATCCCGCCGCCTCGTCCGATTAGCGCGAGGTAGAGAGGTTTATCGCCTTTTTGTTTGCCGAGCCACTGAGGACCGGTCCGCGTCTCGGGAAGCTGCGACGGCACCCGCCGCGGCCGCGCTTCGCGGAAGGCGGTTTGGTCGCGGCTGGCTAGTGTCCTGTCTGCAAGGAGTTGTCCGCTGCCAGCAAACTCGTATCTCAGCTTTGGCGGCGGCATGCAGGGGCTCGATGTCGTTCGGCTTGTCGGCGGACGCAAGCACGGGGCCGGCGGTGACACGGCCGGAGGCGGAGGAAGGCATGGATTTCGGGGCGTTACCGCCGGAGATCAACTCCGGCAGGATCTATTCGGGCCCGGGGCCGGCGCCGTTGCTGGCGGCCGCGGCTGCCTGGGACGGTTTGGCAGCCGAATTGCATTCGGCCGCAGAGTCCTACGGCTCCACAATCTCGGAACTGAGAACCCTCTGGCGCGGACCCGCATCGACGGCGATGGCGACCGCGGCGACGACCTACCTCGCGTGGCTGGACGGCACCGCCGTGCAGGTCGAGCAGACCGCCGTACAAGCCAAGGCGGCGGCGGCCGCCTATGAAGCCGTCTTCGCGGCCACCGTCCCGCCCCCGGTGATCGCGGCCAACCGGGCCTTGCTCGCCTCGCTGATCGCGACCAACATCCTGGGTCAGAACACCCCGGCGATCGCGGCCACCGAGGCGCAGTACGCCGAGATGTGGGCCCAGGATGCGGGGGCCATGTATGCCTATGCCGCCTCGTCGGCGGCGGCGACCCGGCTCACCCCGTTCACTGCGCCATCGGCGACCACCGATGGCAGCGGCGAGGCCGACCAGTCGGCCGCGGTGGCCTCCGCGCTCGCATCGTCGACCGGCTCTCGGGTGGAATCTGCGCTCTCGGAGGCGGTTTCGCAGGCCGGGGTGCAAAGCATCGCGGTGAGCGCGAATGCGGTGACGACCCCGGCGGCCGGTCTGCCGCTGGGCCTGACGGACATCACCGGGATCTTGAAAACCTTCAACAGCGTCATGGGCACGATCTCCGGGCCCTACACCCCGCTCGGGGTGGCCAACCTGGCGAAGAATTGGTATCAGATCGCCCTCAGCATCCCGAGCGTGGGGACGGGCATCCAAGGTATCGGGCCCCTCCTGCACCCCAAAGCGCTCACCGGGGTCCTTGCGCCGCTGCTGCGCAGCGACCTGCTGACCGGCGCTACAGCGCTGTCCGGTACGAGTTCGGTTTCGGCCGCGACCGGCCAGGCCGGGCTGGTCGGGTCGTTGTCGGTCCCGGCGAATTGGGCGTCTGCCGTTCCCGCGATCCGAACGGTGGCGAGCGAGCTGCCGGAGACGATGGTGGAAGCCGCTCCCGCGATGGCCGTGAACGGCCAACAAGGGATGTTCGGCCCGACGGCCCTGTCGAGCCTGGCCGGACGTGCCATGGGGGACACCGCCACTCGCGCGGTCGCGGGGTCGACCGTTCGCGTGCCGGGTGCCGTCGCCGTCGACGACATCGCGACCACGTCCACGGTCATCGTGATCCCGCCGAACGCTAAATAAGAAAGGGTGCGGCAATGGTTTTCAGCGATTTCGCAACGCTGCCACCGGAGGTGATCTCCACCCAGATCTACGCGGGCCCCGGCGCCGGGCCGCTGTTGGCCGCGGCCGCGGCCTGGGACACGCTGGCCGCCGAGTTACACGCCACCGCTGCCTCTTACGGCACGGTGATCTCGGAGCTGGTCGGCGAGTCGTGGCAGGGTCCGTCGTCGGAGTCGATGGCCGCGGCGGTAGCACCCTATCTGGTGTGGATGTCGACCACCGCGGGTCAAGCCGAGGAGACCGGCGCCCAGGCCCGGGCCGCGGCCGCCGCCTACGAGGCCGCGCTGGCGGCGACGGTCCCGCCGCAGCTGGTCGTCGCGAACCGCATCGAGTTGGCCGAACTGTTGCAGACGAACCTCCTGGGGCAGAACGACGCCGCGATCGCGGCGACCGAAGACGAGTACGCCCAGATGTGGGCCCAAGATGTCGCCGCCATGTTCAATTACGCCGGCGCGTCGGAATCGGCCGGTGACCTGACCCCCTTCGAGGAGGCGCCGGCCACCACCAACGACGCCGGGCCGGCGGCCCAGGCGGCCGCCGCGGCCGCCGCGCAGCCGACGTCGTTGTCGTCCTGGTTGAAGCAGATCGAGGACTACCTCACCTCGCTCACCGGCCAATACACCAAGTTCTGGCAGCAGCTGATCGGGGGAGTTACGGGGAGCCCGGACGTGGCGCCCTTGTGGGAAACGTTGTATTCCAGCATTTCCCAAATCGGCACGCAGGCAACGTGGACCAACGTCGCCAACGCCAGCATCAGCCTGGGTGTGTCGCAGTGGAAGAACTTCTTCATCTATGCGCCGTGGAGCGCCGCCATGTCGAAAACCTCGCTGGGCGCCGGTCTGGCGTCGCCGGGCCACATTGCTGCCGGGGTAGCGGCCAAGCCGGTGTCGGCGGTGCTGGGCAACGCGCCGACGGTGGGGAAGCTTTCGGTGCCGCCCGGCTGGGCGACCGCCGCCCCGGCGATCCGGCTGGCTGCCCTGCCAGGCACCAGCGTGGCCGCGGCCGCGGCGACGGAGTTCCCCGGCCTGGTCAACGAGGCGACGTTGGGCAGCCTGGCGGGCGGCGCGCTGGGCGGCCCAGCGGCGCGGGTGGTGAGCTCACCCGGCATCCAGCAGACTCGCATCGGCGCCGTCGAGCGGCGCGCCGCACCGGTCAAGCTCGACCGCATCATCGCCCAGCTGCAGGAGATGCCCGACCAAGTTCAGCACTGGAACGTCGACGAGGCCGGCCTCGATGACCTGGTCGCCAAACTCAGAACCACGCCGGGCGTGCACGCCGTGCACGTGACGGACGGCGCGGAGGTCGCGATCGGCGGCGCCGAATCCAAGTTGGGGTAAATGGCTGGAACACAACAATTGTCGCGCCGCGATCGCGAGCCCAGCCTCGTGTTCGCGGGAAACACCATTGTGACAATTCGCCTCGAAGGAGGACTGATGAAACTGCGGTTAGCGCTTTTCGGTGTGTTACTGGGCATCGTTGCCGCGGCGCCCGCGCATGCCGTCCCCGGGGAGGACGAAGCCGCGACCGACGAGAACAACGAGGTCTTCATCGCTGATCTGCACAGGGTGGGGATCAGTTTCGCGGACCCCGATCAAGCCGTCGCCGCCGGAAAGGCGGTGTGCGGCCTGATCTCTCGCGGAGTATCCGGCCTTCAGCTCCTCAATGACTTGCGGGACAACAACCCCGCGTTGACGACCAACGGTGCCGCCCAGTTCGCGACGATATCAGCGAAGTCGTTTTGCCCGCGGCAACTCGACGGTTCCGCGAAGAGCTAGGCGGTGGCCGAACCACGGAGAATCCAGTGCCGCAGCATGAGTCGCGGCCGCTAAGCACCCAAGCTTGTTTCCCCGCCGCAGAGAAAAGCCCGATGTCGCAACGCAAGTCGCCCACCGTTGAGTTGGAGCCCGTGATGGATTTCGGTGCCGTGGCGCCGGAGACCAATTCCGGTCGAATGCATTCGGGACCCGGTGCTGAATCGATGATGGAAGCCGCCAAGGCGTGGGGTGCGCTGGGCGACCAACTCAGTGACATGGCACTGAATTACCGGGCGGTGATCTCCGAGCTGGATTCTGCGGAACAGAGCGCTTCGGCAACGGCGATAACCCAATTCCTCACGGCCTGTTCAGTGTGGCTCGACGGCACTGCTGCGCAGGCCCGGCAGACGGCCAGCCAGGCCGAGGCGGCCGCAAGCGCTTACGGTTCGACACTTGCGGCGGTGGTGGCGCCTGGTGTGATCATTGCCAACCGGCTGCGGCGGATCTGGTTGGCCGCGACGAACCGCCTGGGCCAGCTGAGTCCGGCCATCGCCGAGGCCGACGCTGACTACGATCGGATGTGGGCTCAAGACGCCGCCGCTATGTTTGCCTACGCCCGCGCCTCGGCCGCCATCAGGCTGGCACCCTTCAGTTCGCTCCCGCCCTTCGCTCGTCTGTGCGGGACAGCGAGACACGATGCGGCCGTCGCCGAACCGGCCCGTCGATGGCGGCTGACAGTGGCGCCGGAAGTCATAGCGACTGGGGGTCAAGTGATCTCGACCATCTCCGAAGCGCTCGATGCGCTATCCTCCTCGCCGCTGGCCTCCGTCGACGTGGCCCTGCTGCCGATAGCCGCCGCCCTCTCAAAGTTGAGTTCACTGTCGGCGCCGCTGGACCTCGCCCTCAACCACCTGAGTTCCCTCAACAAGACCGCCGCCCTGCAGAGGGCGACGGTCGTGCGGTCACGGCGCGTTACCGTGGCCGGCACGGATGACGCAGTGCCCCGGGTGAGCGTTGGTGGCCGCACAGCGGTCGGGGCCTTGTCGGTTCCCAGGGCTTGGACTCGATCGATGCCAAGCTCCGTGTGGCCGGGTCCGCAAGCGAGGCCCGTCGATAGAAGCCAGTGAGCCATCCACGGCCGATGAAGTGCCGCGCGAAGGTTTCCGGCCGACGGTGCTCGCCGGCCGACTCGCCGTGTGCGTCCACCCCTTTGCGCGACGGGGTCCTCGGGACCTGTCCCAACGGCGTAGGGGTCGCGACGACCTGGCGACCAGGCGGACGCCTCCTCGGCAGAGCCGGCGGGTGGTTTGTTTGCCATTGCTGGTCGCGGCGGGGTGCGGAGGGCTACGGTCAGGGGATGAAACGGCTCTCGAGTGTTGATGCGGCGTTTTGGTCGGCCGAGACTGCGGGCTGGCACATGCATGTGGGTGCGCTCGCGATTTGCGACCCGAAGGACGCGCCGGAATACAGCTTCCAGCGGCTGCGCGAACTGATCATCGAACGGTTGCCGGAACTGCCGCAGCTGCGATGGCGGGTCACCGGTGCGCCGCTCGGGCTGGACCGGCCATGGTTCGTCGAGGACGAGGACCTGGACCCCGACTTCCACATCCGGCACATCGCCGTCCCGGCGCCGGGCGGCCGGCGCGAGCTCGAGGAGCTGGTGGGCCGGTTGATGTCCTACAAGCTGGACCGTGCCCGGCCGCTGTGGGAGATGTGGGTGATCGAGGGCGTCGAAGGCGGCCGGACCGCGTCGCTGACCAAGATGCACCACGCCATCGTCGACGGCGTCTCGGGAGCCGGGCTGGGCGAAATCCTCCTGGACGTCACACCGGAACCGCGACCGCCGCAACAGGAAACGGTGGGATCGCTGGTGGGTAACCGGATTCCGGGCATCGAGCGGCGGGCGGTGGGCGCACTCATCAACGTCGGAGTCAAGACGCCCTTTCGCATCGCCCGACTGGTGGAGCAGACTGTGCGCCAGCAAATCGCCGCGCTGGGCGTGAGCAGCGACCGGCCGCCGCGCTACTTCGAAGCGCCCAAGACCCGGTTCAATGCGCCTGTGTCGCCGCACCGGCGGATCACCGGCTGCCGCGTGGAGCTGGACCGGGCCAAGGCCGTCAAGGACGCCTACGGCGTCAAGCTCAACGACGTCGTGCTGGCGCTGGTGGCCGGCGCGGCCCGCGAGTATCTGCAGGAGCGGGGCGAACTGCCCGCCAAACCGCTGATCGCCCAGATCCCCGTCTCCACCCGCACCGACGACAACAAGGATGATGTCGGCAACCAGGTGAGTTCGATGACCGTGTCGCTGGCCACCGACATCGAGGACCCCGCCGAGCGGCTGCGGGCCATCCACGAAAGCACTCAGAACGCCAAGCTGATGGCCAAGGCGTTGTCGGCGCACCAGATCATGGGGCTGACCGAGACCACGCCGCCGGGGCTGCTGGGGCTGGCCGCGCGGGCCTATACGGCCAGCGGACTGTCGCGAAACTTGGCCCCCATCAACCTGGTTGTATCCAACGTTCCAGGTCCGCCGTTCCCGTTGTACATGGCCGGCGCCAGGCTGGATTCGCTGGTGCCGCTCGGTCCACCCGTCATGGACGTCGCGCTGAACGTCACCTGCTTCTCCTACACCGACTATCTCGATTTCGGCTTCGTGACCACACCCGAAGTGGCCAACGACATCGACGACATGGCCGACCGCATCGAGCCGGCGCTCACCGAACTGGAGAAGGCGGCCACGCGGGAGTGAGCGGGGGAACCATCGAATGTCCTCCTCGAGCGTCACGCCAGCGTGACTGCCGCAAGCGAGCGTCACGCTAGCGTGCCGCCCGCGTGGCCAACGCGGCTCGTACCCGGCCGACGATGTCGGCGGGGCGGTCCCCAGCCACTACGCGAATGACGCTCCAGCCCAGGCGCTCGAGCGTTTCGCGCCGCCTGATGTCCCACGTGTATTGCCAGCGATCCCGACGGTGTTGCTCACCGTCGTACTCGGCTGCGACCTTGAGATGCTCCCAACCCATATCGAGGTAGTACGTCAGGTCGCCGAACTCGTCACTGACCGGGATCTGCGTTTGCGGTCGGGGCAGCCCCGCTTGGATCAGCAACAGTCGCAGCCACGTTTCCTTCGGTGACTGCGCGCCGGCGTCAGCAAGATCGAGCGCATTGCGCGCCGACCGGATGCCGCGCCGCCCCCCGTATCGCTCGGCGAGCAACTCGACCTCAGTCACCTTGCAGTTCGTTGCGCGAAGCAGGTCGTCGAGCAGGGCCACAGCGTCGTTCATCGGATGCCAGCATCCCAGGTCCATAGCAGTCCGTGCCGGCGTCGTTACGGGCACACCGTCGATCAGTGCGAATTCGTCGTCTTGTAGGCGATCACTGTGAATCCGCAGCCCCGGCAACGGGTTTCTGTTGCAATGGAGAATCTCGAGCGGCGCCGTGGCGTCCACCCACCGGGCCCCATGCACGGCGGCAGCCGACACTCCCGCGACAATGCCTCGCCGACGCGACCACAGCCATCCTGCGCGGGCTCGGATCAGCGGGGTGAGCTCGGCGCCAGGGTCGACATAGACGTCGCGGAACAACTTCCGGTAGTGCGTGCGCAACGCGCTCTTGACGACTTCTCCATTCGAGACTGCCTCGCTGCCGATGAAGGGCTCCGCCATCGCGGCAGCGTCGCACAAACCGCAACGAACGTCAGGTCAGTGCGGCCCGACTATCCACAGCCCGCCACGCTGGCGTGACGCTCGCGCCCCGGAGCCACGCTGGCGTGACGCTCGGCGCGGTGACGCTGGCGTGACGCTCGGCGCGGTGACGCTGGCGTGACGATCTAGTCGCGATCGGGCGGGTTCGTCGCGTACACCCACGACAAGAACCGGGCTACGGCCTCCGCGGACCGATGCGCTCGCGGGGAGCTGAAGATGTCGAAAGCGTGCTGCGCGTTGGGCAATTCGGCATAGGCGACCGGGGACTTCGACACCGCGCGCAGTTCCTCGATGAACTCCTGGGCCTCGCCGACGGGGATCAGCGAATCGTCGCAGCCGTGCAGGACGAAGAACGGTGGGGCGTCGGCCCGCAGCCGCCGGATCGGCGAGGCTTCGACGTAGACGTCTCGGTGTGAGTCGTAATCCCGGTTCACCACGAACTTTTCGAGCAGAGAGACGAATTCGGGCCGCCCCTCACCCTCGGTGGAGAACCAGTCGTAGCGGCCGTAGATCGGGACGGCGGCCGCCACCGACGTGTCGGCGTCTTCGAACCCCGGCTGGAATGTGGGGTCGTTGGGGGTCAGCGCCGCCAGCGCGCACAGGTGCCCGCCCGCGGAACCGCCGGTGACAGCGACGAAGTCGGGGTCACCGCCATAGTCCGCGATGTTCTCCTTGACCCATGCCAGCGCACGTTTGACGTCGACGATGTGGTCGGGCCAGGTGTGGCGGGGGGAGACGCGATAGCCGATGGACACGCACACCCAGCCGCGGGCGGCCAGGTGGCTCATCAGCGGGTAGGCCTGCGGCCGGCGCATCCCGATCATCCAGGCGCCGCCCGGAACCTGCAGCAGCACCGGTGCCTTGGCGTCGCGCGGCAGGTCGCGGCGGCGCCAGATGTCGGCCAGGTTGGCGCGGCCATTGGGGCCGTAAGACACCACGTTCGTCTTCTCGACGTACCGCCGGCGCGCCACGGTGTTGCCCAGCGGCAGGCTGCGCCGCCCACTGCGCGTGGGTTCGGCGTGCGGCAGCTTGCCCAGCGCCTCTTCGTAGTCGTGGCCGAGCTGCTCGCGCAGGCCCGCCTCGAGCACCGGGCCCGGGGTCGTGACGCCGCGGTAGCGGATCACCCCCAGGATGGCCCACGACGCGGCCGTCATGGCCAGCGCCGCCTTGCCGCGTCGTCCCGCGAAATGTCCGCGCCGCGCACGCCGCAGGGCATCCACCAGGGAGACGGTGAAGTAGACGCCCGGCACCTCCGACGTCGGCCAACCGAACCAGAACACCAGCACGGTGCTGTAACCCTTGCGCGCAAGCGGCCGTAATCCGTTGGCGGCGTTGGCCAACTCCAGCGCGGCGCGCGTCAGCGGCCGGGGGCGTACGAATCGGCGCATCAGCCGTTGACCCGGGACTGCAGTTCGTTGCGCAAGATCTTGCCGGTGCTGCCGCGGGGGAGTTCGTCGACCACGGTGATTTCGCGAGGCACCTTGTAGTTGGCCAGGTTTTCCCGGACGTGTTGTTTAAGGGTCTCGGGGGTGGCTCGGGCGCCTGCGCTCAGCACGACGAACGCCGCCAGGCGCTGCCCGTACTGTTCGTCGTCGACGCCGATCACCGCGGCCTCGGCCACGTCGTCGTGTGCCGCCAGGATCTTTTCCACCTCGATCGGGTAGACGTTCTCGCCGCCGGAGACGATCATCTCGTCGTCGCGGCCGACGACGAACAGGCGGCCGGCCTCATCCAGATAGCCGACGTCGCCCGACGACATGAACCCGGCGTGGAAGTCCTTAGTGGTTCCGGAGGTGTAGCCCTCGAACTGGGTGTCGTTGCGGACGTAGATGGTGCCGACCTCCCCGGCCGGCAGCTCGTTGAATTCGCCGTCCAGGATCCGGATTTCGGTCCCACCCGCCGGCCGGCCGGCAGTGTCGGGCGCCGCGCGCAGGTCCGTCGGGGTGGCGGTGGCGATCATGCCGGCCTCGGTGGCGTTGTAGTTGTTGTAGATCACGTCGCCGAATTCATCCATGAAAGCGGTGACGACATCGGGACGCATCCGCGAGCCCGACGCCGCGGCGAAGCGCAATGACTTGCAGCTGTACCGCTTTCGGACCTCGGGCGGCAGCTCCATGATGCGGTCGAACATCACCGGAACCACCGCCAGGCCGGTCGCCTGGTGCCGGTCGATCAGGTCCAGCGTCGCCTCGGGGTCGAACTTGCGCCGAGTCACGACCGTGCACGCCATCGACGCCGCGAAGATCAACTGCGAAAAGCCCCAGGCGTGGAACATCGGCGCCACGACCACGACGGTCTCCTCGGCCCGCCACGGCGTGCGGTCCAAGATGGCCTTGAGCGTGCCGATGCCGGCGTTGCCGCCAGTTTGGTTGGCGCCCTTAGGTGTTCCGGTGGTGCCGGAGGTGAGCAGGATCATCCTGCCCTTGCGGCCGGAGCGTTCGGGCTGTCGGCCGCCGTGATCGGTGATGAGCTTCTCGACGGTCAGTTCGTGGTCGCCGTCGGTCCACGCTACGACGCGGGTGGCGTCCGGTTTGTCGGCCAGCGCCCGGTCCACCGTCTCGGCGAACTCCTCGTCGTAGATGACCGCGTCGACGCCTTCGCGGTTGACCACCTCGGCGAGCGCGGGGCCGGCGAACGACGTGTTCAGCAGCACGACGTCGGAGCCGAGCCGGTTGACGGCCACCACGGACTCGACGAAGCCGCGGTGGTTGCGGCACATGATCCCGACGACCTTGGGTTGGCCGGCGGGCAAGTCCTGCAGCGCGGCGGCCAGGGCGTTGATGCGCTCGTCGAGCTGCCGCCAGGTCAGCGTGCCGAGTTCGTCGATCAGGCCCGGCCGGTCCGGGCAGCGTTGCGCCGCACTGGCAAAGCCCACCGTCATTCCCAGCCCCTCGCGGCGCATGGCCGAGGCGATCTTCAGGTAGCGGTCGGGTCGCATCGGCGCGATCATGCCGGCGCGGCGCAATGTGGAGATCACGCCGAGGGCGTGGCTGATAGGACTCAAAGGAGACGCCACGGGTCAGCCCAGGATCGGGAAACGCCGCTTGGCGGCGAGGCCCTTGAGGGCCTGCTGCATCACCGACCGCACGTGCTCGTCGACCTCGTCGACGTCGGGGTCGTCACCGAATTGCGAGGCGATGTCGATCGGCTCGAGCACCTGCGTCACGATCTTGGTGGGTAGCGGCAGGTTGGGCGGGATCACCGCGCTGAAGCCGAACGGGAAGCCGAACGACAGCGGCAGGATGGCGCTGCGCAGCAGGCGTTTGATGCCGAGTCGCTCGGCCAGCCAGGTGCCGCGCGTCAGGTAAAGCTGGGTCTCCTGTCCACCGATGGACACCGCGGGCACGATCGGAACGCCGGCCTCGATCGCCGTCCTGACGTAGCCCTTGCGGCCGTTGAAGTCGATGACGTTCTCCGCGAGCGTGGGCCGGTACGCGTCGTAGTCGCCGCCCGGGAAGACGATCACAACGCCACCCGAGCGCAGGGCTTCGGCCGCGTTCTCCGGGTTGGCCCGGATGTATCCGGTGCGCCGGAAGAACTCCCCGGTGGGGCCGGTCATCAGGATGTCGTGGCTCAGGGTGTAAACCGGCCGGTCGTAGCCGAACTTCTCGTAGAAATGGACGGTGAAGATCGGGACGTCCATCGGGAACATGCCGCCCGAATGGTTTCCCACCACCAGCGCACCGCCGGGCGGGAAGGAACCGAGGCCGTGCACCTCGGACCGGAAGTAGGTCTTCAGCGCCGGGCGCATCACGCCCATCAGGCGCTGGGTCAAGACGGGGTCGAATTTGCCGATGTCGCCGACATCGGGGTGATCGTCGTCGGTCACGTTCCTCCCTTGACGCTCCCGCGAGGCTGCCTCGGGTCTGAAGAGCCGCGTCGAATTCCTCGATGGTAGCGACCAGGGCGCGCCGGCCGTCATCGTGTTTATCTCTTTGCCCTTCTGCGGATATGGTGCCGGCGAGGCGCGGGCGCTATTGTTACGACGCCTTCAGTGAAATCTTCGGAGAAACGGGAGCCCGATGGACGTTGCCGGCTTGTCTTCAGAGCGCAGCGCCCGGGGCACCCGCAGGATCGGCTCCCGTCACCACCCGGTCCGCCGGCCCCACGCCGGTGTGGCCCGCCCCGAGCCGACGGGTTCCGGGCCGTCGGCACCGGCCATCGAGCGGCCGGCCGGGGACGCCGGTCCGGCCGCGCCCGACGCGGCCGACCAACGCCAGGCCGACTACTTCATGCGGGTGCTCTCCCAGAATCGCAGGCTCATCGAGCAGCGGCTCGACGGCTACCAGAAGGCGATCGTGACCGCCCAAGCGGGCGGCGACGTGGATGCAGTCTGCCACCTTCGGCGCATGGCGCGGATCGAGGAACAGGATCGCGACAATCTCGACGGCATGCTCGAGCGGTTGCGTAGCCGCTTCGCCCGCCGGGCCCTGGCCGAGCAGCCCGCCCTTTCCCCGCGGCCCCACTCCGCCGTCCGGTAGCAATTCGCTTACCGCGCAGCGCTTTACGTTCCTCGAGATACCGTCGGCGGGCTGAGCCGGCCGAATCGGCCACACCCGTACCGTGGTGCCGATACATTTGACGGGCCAACTGGTTTCCTCCGACACCGAACGAGGCGGCTCATGGGATTTCTTACCCTTGACCTTCCCGACGTCGATCGCAAGACCTGGCCCACACTGCCCCGGGCCGTCCGACTGCAGGTCGTGACGCGGCACTGGGCGGAACACGGCTTCGGGACACCGTATGCCGTGTATCTGCTGTACGTGATCAAGATGGCCCTGTACATCGCCCTCCCCGCTGCGATCATCTCGCTGACCCCGGGCCTTGGCGGGCTCGGCCGTATCGCCGACTGGTGGACGCAGCCGATCATCTATCAGAAGGTCATCGTCTTCACGTTGCTGTTCGAGGTGATGGGTCTGGGTTGTGGGTCCGGCCCGCTGACTGGCCGGTTCATGCCGCCCATCGGCGGAATCTTGTACTGGTTGCGGCCCAACACGATTCGGCTGCCGGCGTGGCCTGGGAAGGTGCCGTTCACCGCCGGTGACAGACGCACCGTCGTCGACGTTGCGCTATACGCAATCGTTTTGGCCGGCGGGGTGTGGGCGCTGCTGTCGCCCGGCTACGGCGGGCCGGTCACCACGGCCGGCGACGTCGGCCTGATCGACCCCGTCCGCGTCATCCCGACGATCGTCGCGCTGGCGGTACTGGGCCTGCGCGACAAGACCATATTCCTGGCCGCTCGCGGCGAGCACTACTGGCTCAAGCTGTTCGTGTTCTTCTTCCCGTTCAGCGATCAGATCGCGGCATACAAGCTCATCATGCTGTTGTTGTGGTGGGGCGCCGCAACATCCAAGCTCAACCACCACTTTCCGTATGTGGTGTCGGTGATGACGAGCAACAACGCGCTGCTGCGGCCCAAACTGTTCAACCCGCTCAAGCGCATGCTGTACCGCGACCACATCAACGACCTGCGTCCCACCTGGTTGCCGAAGATGATGGCCCACGTCGGCGGCACCACAGCCGAATTCGTGGTTCCGGCGGTGCTGGTCTTCTTCGCCGGCGATCACCCGTGGCGGTGGTTTCTGATCGGATTCATGGTGATCTTCCACCTCAACATCATTTCCAACCTCCCGATGGGCGTTCCGCTGGAGTGGAACGTCTTCTTCATCTTCTCGCTGTTCTATCTGTTCGGCCACTACGCCTCGATCCAGGCCACCGACCTGCGTTCGCCGCTGCTGTGGGCCCTCGTCGTCGCCGCGGCGGCATTAGTGATCGCGGGAAACATGTTCCCCCAAAAGATTTCGTTTCTTCCCGCGATGAGGTATTACGCCGGCAACTGGGCGTCCAGCGTGTGGTGCTTCCGCACGGGTGCGGAGGAAAGGGTCGACGCCGAGATCGTCAAGAGCTCCGCCCTCGTCATCAACCAGCTGGCCCGCCTATACGACCCCGAGACCGCGGAGATCATGGCGGACAAGACCGCCGCCTTCCGGGCCATGCACGTGCACGGCCGCGCGCTCAACGCCCTGGTACCTCGCGCCTTGGGGGGAGAGGCCGACGAAGCCAATTACAAGATCCGCGAGGGCGAAATCGTCGCCGGTCCGCTCGTCGGCTGGAACTTCGGAGAGGGTCATCTGCACAACGAGCAGCTGCTCGAAGCCGTGCAGCGCCGTTGCCACTTCTCCGACGGCGACGTGCGGGTGATCGTCCTCGAGGGACAACCCATCCACATCCAGAAGCAGTGGTACCGCATCTTCGACGCCAAGGCTGGACTGATCGAGGAAGGCTATGTCAACGTCGAGGACATGCTCGCCCGCCAGCCGTGGCCGGTGCCCGGTGACGAGTTGCCCGTGCATGTGATCGCTCGCGGCGACGGCCCGGCTTCGCCGGGGACGACCCGGTGCAACGCCCCATGACCAAAGCGGTGGTGGTGGGTGCCGGCCCCAACGGTCTGGCCGCGGCGATCCACCTCGCTCGGCACGGCCTCGACGTCCAGGTGCTCGAGGCGCGCGACACCGTGGGCGGGGGAGCGCGCTCGGGCGAACTGACGATGCCCGGCGTCATCCACGACCACTGCTCGGCGTTTCACCCCCTGGGCGTCGGTTCGCCGCTGTGGAAGCAAATCGACCTGCAGCGCTACGGGCTGCGGTGGAAGTGGCCGGAGATCGACTGCGCCCACCCGCTCGACGACGGCAGCGCCGGCGTGCTCCACCACTCGATCGAGGAGACGGTGGCCCGCATGGGACCCGACGGCTCGCGCTGGAGACGGGCGATCGGCGACTTGGCGGCGGGATTCGACGAGCTGGCCGAGGATCTGCTCGGCCCGGTGCTGGGCATCCCGCGCCACCCGCTTCGCCTGGCCGCCTTCGGGCCGCGCGCGTTGTTGCCGGCCACCACCATGGCCCGCTGGTTCCGCACCGAGCAGGCGCGCGCCTTGTTCGGCGGCGCCGCCGCCCACGTCTACACCCGGTTGGATCGCCCGCTGACCGCATCGCTCGGCTTGATGATCCTGGCCAGCGGGCACCGCTACGGCTGGCCCGTCGCCGAAGGGGGATCAGGGTCGATCAGCCGAGCGCTTGCGGCCGTCCTACAGGCGCACGGCGGCTCGGTGGCCACCGGGGTGACCGTCGCGAGCCGCAAGGACATTCCCGACGCCGACATCGTGATGCTCGACCTCAGCCCGGCGGCGGCCCTCGCCATCTACGGCGACGCGATGCCGGGCCGGATTCGGCGGTCGTACCGCCGCTACCGCGAGGGCTCGTCGGCGTTCAAGGTCGACTTCGCCATTGAGGGCGACATCCCGTGGACCAACCCCGACTGCGCCCGGGCCGGCACGGTGCACCTCGGCGGCACGTTCGCCGAGACGGCCGACACCGAACGCCAGCGCGCGCAGGGCAAGATGACCGACCGCCCCTTCGTGCTGCTCGGCCAGCAGTACCGAGCCGACCCGTCCCGCTCGGCGGGCAACGTCAACCCGATCTGGGCGTACGCGCACGTGCCGTTCGGCTATGACGGCGACGCCACCGCCGCCGTGGTCGCCCAGATCGAGCGATTCGCCCCCGGTTTTCGCGACCGCGTCCTGGTCACGGTCAGCAAGGGGACCGCCGAACTGCAGGCCTACAACGCCAACTTCATCGGCGGCGACATCATCGGCGGTGCCAACGACAAGCTGCAGGTCATCTTCCGTCCGCGCATCGCCGTCGACCCCTACGCGATCGGGGTGCCGGGGGTCTACCTGTGTTCGCAGTCCACCCCTCCGGGCGCCGGCATCCATGGCCTGTGCGGCTATCACGCCGCCGAGTCGGCGCTGAGGTGGCTGCGGAAGATGCGCCGCGACTGACGTCACACGATCCGCGGGAACCGGGGAGGCAAGCGCCCATGTCGCTCATCTAGGCTGACCACGAGCGCGTATTCAGCGAACTCTACAGACATCAGAAGACAGGGAGAGATCAGTGACGGTCCGAGTAGGCATCAACGGCTTCGGTCGAATCGGACGCAACTTCTATCGGGCCCTGCTGGCCCAGCAGGAGCAGGGCGGCGCCGACATCGAGGTGGTGGCGGTCAACGACCTCACCGACAACGCCACGTTGGCGCATCTGCTGAAGTTCGACTCCATCCTGGGCCGGCTGCCCTACGACGTCAGCCTCGACGGTGAGGACACGATCGTCGTGGGCAGCGCCACGATCAAGGCGTTGGAGGTCAAAGAGGGCCCGGCGGCGTTGCCCTGGGGCGAGCTGGGCGTCGACGTGGTGGTGGAGTCCACCGGCATCTTCACCAACGCGGCCAAGGCCAAGGGCCACTTGGAGGCCGGGGCCAAGAAGGTGATCATCTCCGCGCCGGCCACCGACGAGGACATCACGATCGTGCTGGGCGTCAACGACGACAAGTACGACGGCAGCCAGAACATCATCTCCAACGCCTCGTGCACCACGAACTGTCTGGCGCCGGTCACCAAGGTGCTGCAGGACGAGTTCGGCATCGTCAAGGGCCTGATGACCACCGTGCACGCCTACACCCAGGACCAGAACCTGCAGGACGGGCCGCACAAGGACCTGCGCCGGGCGCGCGCCGCGGCGCTGAACATCGTGCCGACCTCCACCGGTGCGGCCAAGGCCATCGGCCTGGTGATGCCCGAGCTCAAGGGCAAGCTCGACGGTCAAATCGGTCACCGAGCCGGTGGGGATCGGCACCCGCAGCGCATAGCCGTCGAGCTTGCCCTTGAG
>NZ_LZJI01000139.1 GCF_001667775.1 Mycobacterium sp. E1747 | reverse complement strand
AGGGGCGAAAAGACGTCCGACGAGGCACTGGCCCGGGTGTTCGACTACACCCTGGCCATCGGCAAGACCCCGATCGTGGTCAACGACAGCCGCGGCTTTTTCACCAGCCGCGTCATCGGCACGTTCGTCAACGAGGCGTTGGCGATGCTCGGTGAGGGCGTGGAGCCCGCCAGCATCGAGCACGCCGGCTCGCAGGCCGGCTACCCGGCTCCGCCGCTGCAGCTGTCGGACGAGCTCAACCTGGAGCTGATGCATAAGATCGCCACGGCCACCCGCGCCGCTGTCGAGGATGCCGGCGGCACCTACGAACCGCACCCCGCCGAGGCGGTCGTCGAGAAGATGATCGAGCTCGGTCGACCGTCGCGGTTGAAGGGCGCGGGTTTCTACGAGTACGTCGACGGCAAGCGCACGCGCCTGTGGCCGGGCCTGCGGGAGACGTTCAAGTCCGGCAGCGCGGAGATTCCGTTGCAGGACATGATCGACCGGATGCTGTTCGCCGAGGCGCTGGAAACCCAGAAGTGCCTCGACGAGGGCGTGTTGACGTCGACCGCCGACGCCAACATCGGCTCGATCATGGGCATCGGCTACCCGCCGTACACCGGTGGCAGCGCGCAGTTCATCGTCGGCTACCAGGGTCCGGGCGGTATCGGCAAGGAAGCCTTCGTGGCGCGGGCGCGCGAGTTGGCCGCCAAGTATGGCGACCGCTTCCTGCCGCCGGCCTCGCTGACGTAGGACAGGCTGGGCGAGCAGACGCAGAATCGCATGGGAATTGTTCCCGCAGTGCGATTTTGCGTCTGCTCGCGGATCAGGTGTCGCGGCGCTGGAAGAGGTAGTACCGCGCCGGGCTCTGCTCGCGCGCATTTCCCCGACTCAGCCGCGCTTCATCGAGGTCCCCCTCGTCGCCTGCGGACAACAGCGTCCATCCGGCGGAGAATCGTGATTCCATCTCGGCGGGCTCGACACCCGGCACGCCGAACCTCCCGCCGGGACGGAACGCGACGATGAACAGGCGTGCGCCGGACGCGGCCACCGCGCTGACCTCTCGGACGTACGCCTCGCGATCCGCATCGCTCATGTTGTGCAGACAGCCGTTGTCGACGATCAGGTGGAAGCCCGTGCCGATCGCCGTCCGACTCAGGCGCGTGACGTCGGCCCCGACGAAGTCGACCGGCAGATTGGCGGCCTTGGCGCGGGCCTTCTCGAGTGCCTTCGCGACGAAATCGACGCCGGTGACCTTCCATCCGTGCTGTGCGAGGTAGATCGAGGAGTCACCGGTACCGCACCCGAGGTCGAGGGCCGATCCGATCGGCAGCGGGGGCGTGTCATCGGTGCCCTCGACCAGGTCTCGCAATTTCTGTGCGATCGGATGACCGTCCCACGGGGTGAAGCCGATTCGGTAAAAGAGGCGAAAGAGCGTGTGCTTGGAGGCCATGCCCCAACGGTATGCCTAAACCCGTTTCAGGGCCGCGGCGATCCGCCGCCGTTGTGCGCGAGGGAAGGCCTTCGGGTCGTCCAGCAGCACTCCGGATCCCGACCCCGACTAGTTCCATCGGCGGTTGGTCCGTTCGTTGCCCCGGGGGTCGGTCGCGCTGTAGTCGGGCACCCGCATCGAGTCGTGCAACCGGACGCCCTTGGCGTTCAGTTTGGCCAGCGACCGCGACAACGACCCGGGCATCGCCGAAACCAGCTGCGCGCCCCGGGTCAACGCCCACACCCCCAGCCGGGACCCAGGGATGATGCCCTTGGCGGCGCCGCGGGCGAACGAGCGGCTCTGGTGTACCGGCTCGCGCATCTGCAATTCGTAGGCGGAGAACGCGCGCAGGAGGTCGCCGTCCGCCTGGGCGAGCTCGCCGGCCAGTACGTAGGCGCCGAGCACCGCGAGGCTGGTGCTGCCGCCCACCGCGGGACCGGGGCAGTATCCGGCGTCGCCGACGAGGGTGACTCGCCGGCGTGACCATCGGTCCAGTCGCAATTGGCTGATGGAATCGAAGTAGAAGGCCGGCGTGCGGTCGACTTCGCCGAGCCAATCGCTCACCTGCTCGTGCATGTTCGCGAACGCCGCCCGCAGCAACTCCTTCTGCCGCAAGGTATCCCGGTGGTCAAAGTCGAGTTCACGGTTGCTGCGGAACAGGAAGACGGCGCGCGCGTCGTCGAGGTGCTCGGCGGTGTAGATGGCCGCGAGGCGGCCGACGCCGACGTGGCAGGTCATCTCGCCGCGGCAGGCGAGCGCCTTGGGCGCCGACACCACCGCCAGATAGCCGCCGAGGAACCGGGTTTGGTTGGCCTCGTCGCCGAAGGTCAACCGCCGGACGTTGGAGTGCAGCCCGTCGGCGCCGACGACGGCGTCGAACCGCCGGACGGGGGCATGCTCGAACGTCACCTCGCCGTCGGGGTCGATCGAGGTGATCGTGTCACCGAACAGGTATTCCACGTCGTCGCGACCTGCGGCGTAATAGATCTCGCTGAGGTCGTCGCGCATGATCTCCACGTGCCGGCCCGACGTGGCCGAGTAGATCTTGCTGAGATCGATCTCGAACGGCCGCGCGCGGCCTTCCCGATGCATGATCATGCGGTTCGTTCCGGTGGCGCGTGCTTCGATCCGGGGCAATACGCCCATCTCGGCCGAGATCTCCAGCGCTGGACGGAACAGGTCGACGGCGTGGCCACCGGTCTTGCGCAGCGTGGGCGCGGGCTCGACGACGGTGACGTCGAAGCCGCGCCGGGTCAGCCAGTAGGCCAGCACCGGGCCGGCGATGCTGGCGCCGGAGACCAGTATGCGCATACCGACCTCCCGCTAGCTTGACGATGGGTAAGCCTAGCGGGGGTCAAGCCGTTGCCGATCGAGCGGGACGGCGTTACGCCGTGCCCGGGCCGGCCGCCACTCATCGCCGGAACAGGTGCGCGAGGTGATTCCCGCGCTGACTTAGCGCGTCAGAGGTCGGAAGTGACGTACCGCTTCTTGACGGGGGGCGCGGCGAGCAGCGGCGGCAACTCGGTCAGTCGTCCATCGCCGGCGCGGAAGGCGCGATAAGCCTCGTCGTGATCGACTGTGTCCCACAGCTCGTAGATCAACCAGTGGGCCTCGTCGTCCTCGTCGACCAGCACGTCGGTATGAAGATTCCCGGCGAAGGCCCGGGTATCCCGCAACGCCCGGCCCATGACGTCGCGCGCCTGCGGCACCGCGTCGGGTTTGAACTGCAGTTCGAGTATCACCGTGACTGGCATGTCATCTCCTTGGTCGCGATCTCAAGATATCCGGCCGGCCGTCGCCGGGTTCGGCCACCAAGATTGAGAATGTGGTTTCCGCTTCTGGGAAAGCTGTTCGGCTATAGTTCGTCGCCGCGCCGAGTCCGGGACAATGCGTGCGTCCCCAATTTGATGTCGCGGGTGATATCAAATTCGGCGAACGGCGCATGGCTCGCAAGAGCCTTGCGCACACGGCTACGCGGCGTACTCGGGCAGTGCGATGTCGTCGCGGAACTCGCTCCGCACGATCCAGTCGGCCAGCCGCGGAATGTTCAACATTCTGGACCCCTGATTGCGGATCCATAGGCCGGGCACCGTCTTTGGGGCGAACACCGCGGCGAATGCGCGCGCCGACCGCTGTCTCGCCTCGACGATCGGGCGCAGCCGTCGCTCATAGCGACGAAACGCATCCGCGTGATCGGCTCCGGCGCGACTGAGCTCGCCCGCCAATACGTAGGCCTGGACCATCGCCAGCCCCGTGCCTTCGCCCGCCAGCAAGGAAACCGCGGCCGCCGCGTCACCGATGAGCGCCACTCGGCCGTTCGACCAGTGCTCCATGACGATTTGGCTGGTCCGATCGAAGTACACGTCGGAGGCGCCGTCGAGATGGCGCAGGATCTCTGGGCATTCCCAGCCCGCCGTACCAAAGACCTCATGCAGGATTGCCTTGGCTTGCCGTGCATCTCGTGGATCGGCGCCGCGCATTTGATCGGGGGTGAATACGAAAAGGAACATCGTCTTCCCGCCGCGCATCGCGAAACGGTTGATCATGCGCCCCGGCATGGTGTAGGCGAGATACACGAGTTCGTCACGCTGCTGATAACCCTCGGTCTCGAATGCCGCGACTCGGTAGCCGAGGTCCGTCTCGAATCTCGACTCGGGGCCGAATACCAAATCCCGCACGGGAGAATGAATGCCGCCCGCGCCGATGAGCAGGTCGAATTGCCGCGACCCGCCGCCTTCGAGGGTGACCCGTACCCCCGAGTCGTCTTGCTCGATCGCCGACACGCTTTCGGCGAACAACGTTTCAGTCTGGCCGTCGATGCAGCGATAGACCATGGCGGACAGATCGCCGCGGGCCACGGTGACGAACCGGCCGCCCACGTTTCGCCTGAACACCTCGGCCGAAAAGCCCCCCACCCGTTGCGAATTCCGATCGACGAGTCGGACCTCGCGTACCGCGTATCCCGCCGCGTGCAGCTCGGCGGTGAGTCCCATACGTTCGGCAACCGTATACCCGCCACCCCAGAAGTCCACGACGTAGCCGCCGGTGCGGAGTTGCGGCGCCTTCTCGATCAAGGTGGTTTCGTGGCCATAGCGCCACAACCAATACGCAAGCGTGGGACCGGCGATGCCGGCGCCGACAATGCCAATCTTCATGGGCCCACCTCTCCGGCGATGGAGTTGGTCCCACTATAGCGCTATGCAATAGTTGCACTAGGCAACTTAGCCGAAAGTGTTCCGCCGTTGCGTCTAAATCGCCGGGCCCAGCAGGTCGTCGGCGTCGCGGATGATGTAGCCGTAGCCCTGCTCGGCGAGGAAACGCTGCCGGTGCGCGGCATACTCCGCGTCCAGGCTGTCGCGCGCCACCACGGAGTAGAAGATGGCGCCACCACCGTCGGCCTTGGGCCGCAATAACCGGCCCAGCCGCTGCGCCTCCTCCTGGCGGGAGCCGAAGGTCCCCGAAACCTGTACCGCGACAGAGGCTTCCGGCAGGTCGATGGAGAAGTTGGCGACCTTGGACACCACCAGTGTGGACACCTCGCCCCGGCGGAACGCGTCGAACAGCTCCTCGCGTTCCTTGGTCCGGGTCGACCCCTGGATCACCGGAGCGTTCAGCTCGGCGCCCAACTCATCGAGCTGGTCGAGGTAGGCGCCGATCACCAGCGTCTGCTCGCCGGGGTGGCGGCCGAGCACCGACTTCACCACCGCGATCTTCGAATGCGCTGTCGAGCAAAGCTTGTAGCGCTCTTCGGGTTCGGCGGTGGCGTACATCATCCGCTCGTTGTCGGTCATGGTCACCCGCACCTCGACGCACTCGGCCGGCGCGATCCAGCCCTGCGCCTCGATGTCCTTCCACGGCGCGTCGTAGCGCTTCGGGCCGATCAGGGAGAACACGTCGCCCTCGCGGCCGTCTTCGCGGACCAGGGTGGCGGTCAGGCCCAGGCGTCGCTTGGACTGCAGGTCGGCGGTCATCCGGAACACCGGCGCGGGCAGCAGGTGTACCTCGTCGTAGATGATCAGCCCCCAGTCGCGGCTGTCGAAAAGCTCCAGATGCCGGTACTCACCCTTGGTGCGGCGGGTGATCATCTGATACGTCGAGATGGTGACGGGCCGAATCTCCTTGCGCTCTCCCGAATACTCGCCGATCTCGTCCTCGGTGAGGGAGGTACGCGCCACCAGTTCGCGCTTCCATTGCCGCGCCGCGACGATGTTGGTGACCAGGATCAGCGTCGTCGCGCTGGCCTTCGCCATCGCGGCCGCGCCGACCAGCGTCTTGCCCGCCCCGCACGGCAGCACCACCACCCCGGACCCGCCGGCCCAGAACGAATCGGTGGCCATCTGCTGGTAATCGCGCAGGTGCCAGCCGTCCTGCGCCAGGCTGATCGGGTGCGCCTCGCCGTCCACGTAGCCCGCGAGATCCTCTGCGGGCCAACCAATTTTGAGCAACATCTGCTTGACGCGGCCGCGCTCGCTGGGGTGCACGATGACGGTGTCGTCGTCGATGCGGGCGCCGAGCATGGGTGCGATCTTCTTGTTGCGCAGCACCTCCTCGAGCACCGCGCGGTCCAGGCTGAGCAGCGTGAGGCCGTGCGCCGGGTGTTTGACCAATTGCAGGCGGCCGTAGCGGGCCATGGTGTCGACGATGTCGACCAGCAGCGGCTGGGGCACCGCGTAGCGCGAGAAGCTGACCAGCGCATCGACGACCTGTTCGGCGTCATGGCCGGCGGCGCGGGCGTTCCACAGCGCCAACGGCGTGATGCGGTAGGTGTGCACATGCTCGGGCGCACGCTCCAGCTCGGCGAACGGCGCGATGGCCGCGCGTGCCGCGCCGGCCTGCTCGTGGTCGACCTCGAGCAGCACCGTCTTGTCGGACTGCACGATCAACGGGCCGTCAGTCAATGGCCCAACTCCTTCTCATCGTCTCGCGGGCGCGCGCCTGGCCGCAATCCATTATCGGCCGTTGGCCGACACCACCGACGTGATGCGGTGGATGGCGAAGTCACGCAGGCGCCCCGACGCCGAGTCGAATGCGGTCAGCTGACCGCCCCGAACGGTGATCGGCGACACCACCCGCTGGGTGGCGACACCCGCAGCATCCAGATAACCGATCACCAGCGTGTCTTGTTCCCTGGCCGCGCGCTGCAACAACGACATGGTGACCCCCGGATCGGCGCGATTGCTGCCGAACGGTGCGGCGGTCACCTTGCGCAGCACCGCGACCACGGCGTTGAGGCTCTCGCTGTTGGGGCGTGGCATCGGGCGGTAGGGCCGTCGTTGCTGCGGCGCGGGCACCCGGGCGCCGCGGGGGCGAACGTCGACGATGGCGCCGGTGGAGTCCTCGGCTGCCGGGGCGAAGCCCGCCGCGCGCAGCGCGATCAGCACCTCGGCGATCGGCGCCGGAGACACCGCGACGGTCGGGGCCAAGGCGCGCAGTTGCACCCCTTCCGTCGCGGGTGCGGCGACGGCCTGGGCCAGCAGAGCGGGGTCCTCACATCGCACGAACGAAGCGGCCATGCCGATCCGCAGCTGACCATGCCGTCGCGCGACGTCATCGATCAGGTAGGTGAGCCCCTGCGGGACGGGCGTTTTGGAATGCCTGGCAAACAGGGCATGCATCCAGTCGCGGGTCTTGCCCACGTCGAGCGCATGCCGGATCGACTGTTCGCTGATGCGATACACCATCGCGGTGCCCGCCGATTCGACCGTGGCCACCGCGGCCAGGTCCTCGGCGAGATCGCGGTCCAATGGCCCCGGCACGACGACGGTCAGGTCAGCCTGAAGCAGGAAGTAATCGATCGGTTTCGGCAATGCCCGCGCCATGGCGTCGACCGCGGCGCGAGGGTCGGCGGGCTCATCGAGCAGGGCACGGCCGGGGGTGCTGAGCGCCCCGCGACCTACCAGGCCCAGCGCGTGACTCTCGGCCAGCAGGTCACCCACGGGTCCGGGCTGCAGCCGCTTGGCCCAGCGGGGGCGTCGCCAGATCAGCGCCTCGGACGCCGAGACCGCGTTGACGCCGGCGCCCGGGGGCAATTGGGCCAGCGTGCCCAGCAGCAGCCGGCGATCCAGCGGCGCGGCCGTCGAATACAGCGCATCGGTGAGGGCGCCATAGGGTTTGGCGTCCGGACCGCGGCTGCCGATCAGGGCCGGGCGGCTCGGCAGGTCCAGCCAGCTGCTGGCCAGTAGCTGCCAGCGCTCGGCGGTGGGTAGCGCCGTGAACCGGTCGGTGGCCACCGTTGGCGCCCAGAATGGTCCATCGTGGTTGGGGCCGGCGGCCGGTTCCGGGTCGGGCATCCCGCTGGCGATCAATCCGGCCGCGGCCGCCAACTCGAGGATCAGGCCCAGCCGCGAATCCTCGATGCCCGTCGACTTGCTGAGCCGTTTGACGTCACGAATTCCCAGTCCGCCGCTGCGCAGCTCGGAAACCGGTGCGGCCGCTAGCGTTTCGATCACGACATCGAGTTCTCGCAGCAGGTCGATGGTCGCCCCGGCCGCCGCCGCGTCGGCATCGTCGGCGGTGGTGGTCGACACGACCGGATCGGGTGCGGTCAGCTGCATCGGGCCGGGTTGTTCGCCGCGCAGCACCTGCCCGACGTGGCGGGGCAGGATCACGGTCTCGGCGTCGATGCGCCGCAGCAGCCCCATCGCCAACAGCTGAGGCACCGGCCGGTCCGCGGGGGCGCCGGGCGCGGCGTCACGGGTGCGGCCCATCGGGGAACCCTCGAGGAGCTTCTCCAGCACCTCGAGCTGGGCCGGGTTCAGGCCGTCGATGAGGTTTGCGATCTCTTCGCCCGTGCGGGAGGCGTCCTCGAGGGTGACTTGGCCGGGGTGCCACGGCAGCGCCGTTCCGGCGTCCGGCGCGATGCGGAGCGCGCTGTCACCCCAGACCAACGCCCGCTCGCGGAGGTCGTCCAGAGCGCCCAGCACGTCGGCCTCGCGAGCGCGCTCACCAATCAACGCCAGCAGTTTCGTCGTCGGCACCGGCGCGGTGTCGGCCTGGAGCACCAGCAGCGCGTCGAGCACCGCGAGGCGAAGAAAGTCGAGCTCGTCGGTGGCGGCCTTGACCGACTGGCGCGCCTGAGCGCGTGCGGCCAGCGCAGCGATGCTGCCGGGCGGGGGCTGGGCGAGGTCCGGCCTCAGCTCTAGCAGTCGGATCAGCCGCTCGTCGGGCAAGTCGGCCAGCCACGACCCCAGCGGGATGTCCGGGGTGTTGTCGGTCATTGCTGACCAGCGTAAAACAGTCGGCGGGTAGCACGTAGGCAACGAATGTTGGCAGCTCCTCGGCCGAACTGCCGGTCTTGCACGACACGCGCAAGAGCGACCTGTCAGAATGGACGCCGTGGCTGACACTGCTGAGGGCAAAGCCCGCAAAACCAGGTATGTCGACAACGGGTGGCCGACGACGGACCCGGACGACCACGCGGTGAGCGAACTCGTCACCGACCGGACGGGCGCATTGTCGCCGTTCGGCGAGCTGGTATTCCCGCTGCCCTCCACTGACCTGCCCTACCTGCACCCGGTCACCGTCGTAAACCGGTAGGCGCCAGGATGGCTAAGGCCTCTGAGGCCGCCAAGCCCCCGGCGACCTGGGCATCGGGAGAATCCGGCCCGGGCGCGCTGTCACACCTGGACGACCGCGGCGCGGCGCACATGGTCGATGTCAGCGGGAAGGGAACCACGAAACGGACGGCCGTGGCCGCCGGTGCCCTGCATACCTCCCCGCGCGTGGTGGAGCTGATCTCGGCCGGGGGTCTGCCCAAGGGCGACGCGCTGGCCACCGCCCGGGTGGCCGGCATCCTCGCCGCGAAGCGCACCAGCGAGCTGATCCCGCTCTGCCACCAGTTGGCGCTCACAGGAGTCGACGTGGATTTCACCGTCGGGCCCGCCGATATCGAGATCACCGCGACCGTCCGCAGCACCGACCGCACGGGGGTGGAGATGGAGGCGTTGACCGCCGTCAGTGTGGCCGGTCTGACGCTCTACGACATGATCAAAGCCGTGGATCCCGCCGCGCGCCTCGACGACATCCGCGTGCTGCGCAAGGAAGGCGGCAAGACCGGAACGTGGGTGCGGTGATGGGCACCCGATCCGCCCGCATCGTCATCGCCTCGACCCGCGCTTCGGCGGGGGTGTATGACGATTGCTGCGGGCCGATCATCGCGGAATGGCTTACAGAGCGCGGGTTTTCGTTCGCCGAACCGGAGGTGGTCGCCGACGGTGAGCCGGTCGGCGAGGCCCTGCGCAAGGCCGTCGACGACGACGTCGACGTCGTGATCACGTCGGGCGGCACCGGCATCTCGCCGAGTGATAGCACGCCCGACCAGACGGTCGCGGCGCTGGACTATATGATCCCGGGACTGGCCGACGCCATCCGCCGGTCGGGCCTGCCGAAGGTGCCGACGTCGGTGCTGTCGCGCGGGGTGTGCGGTGTGGCGGGACGGACCCTGATCGTCAACCTGCCGGGTTCCCCCGGTGGGGTGCGCGACGGCCTGGGCGTACTCGCCGACGTGCTCGATCACGCGCTCGATCAACTCGCCGGTGGAGACCACCAGCGATGACGCTCGTCGTCCGCGCTGCCATGACCGATCACCCGATCTTCCTGGCCGAGCACGAAGAGCTCGTGGCCCATCAGTCGGCCGGGGCCGTCGTCGGCTTCGTCGGCATGATTCGCGACCACGACGGCGGGCGGCGGGTGGTGCGGCTGGAGTACTCCGCGCATCCGTCGGCCGAGCAGGTCTTGGCCAAGGTCGTCTCCGACGTCGCCGAGGAGTCGAGCGGGGTGCGCGCCGTCGCGGCCAGCCACCGGATCGGGGTGTTGCGGATCGGGGAGGCCGCGCTGGTGGCCGCTGTCGCGGCCGACCACCGTCAGGCGGCGTTCGGCACCTGTGCCCTGCTCGTGGACGAGATCAAGGCGCGGTTACCGGTATGGAAGCACCAGTTCTTCGACGATGGAACCGAAGAATGGGTGGGCTCGGCGTAACAGCGATTGGAACGCCGGCACGCCCCGAAGCGGAAACGTTCGAGGCGTGCCGGGCAGTCTGACGGGCGGACCTCAGGCGGCCGGCGATGGCTGGGCGATCGCGTCGAGCGCGTCGTTGCCCTGGATGTCTTCAGCCCGGATGGCGTCCCACAGCTGCTTCGTGTAGCCGACCGAGGAAACATCCTGCGGCATGTTGGCCGGGACGAAGCCGCGGAAGTCGGTGTCCACGAACGGCGCGTCGGCCGGGGGTGCCGCGGGCAGGTCCGCCGGGGGTGCCGGCGGCACATCGGCGGGAGGCGCCGGCGGCATGGCGTCGGCCGGGGGTGCCGGGGGCAAGTCCGCCGGAGGCGCGGGCGGCAGGTCCGCCGGAGGCGCTGGGGGCAGGTCCGCCGGAGGGGCCGGCCGGTCGAAGCCGGCCAGCTGCACCGGCGGCGGGGGCGCGTCGGCGGGCGGTGGAGCCAGGGGCGCCGGCTGTCCATTGATCCCGGGCGCATCCAGCGGGGCGTCCAGGCCGGCCGGCGCGGGGAGTTCGCGCGGGCTCGGGCCGGACAGCGGGCCACCACACACGGGCCATGCACCGCGGCCCTGGGTGGCCAGCACGCGCTCGGCGACGGCGATCTGCTGTTCCTTGGTGGCCAGTTCGGCCGACGGCGCGTACTGGCCGCCACCGTGCGAAGCCCAAGTACTCGAACTGAACTGCACGCCGCCGTGGTAGCCGTTGCCAGTGTTGATTGCCCAGTTGCCGCCGGATTCGCAACGGGCTACCTGGTCCCATTCGCCGTCGGTCGCCGCGGCCGCCTGGCCAGCTAGGGCGATGCTGCCGCCGCCGAGGACCGCACCGGTGACGGCGATCTTGGCGACGCTGATGTTTGACGTGCTGGGCTTACGGTGACGTCCACTCATAGGCCGTAAAAAATCCTCTCTCGTCACGCGCCTGCGAGGTCAGCTGTCGGGTTCGGGTTGGAGAGGCCACCCGGCCGTTGTCGCATCCGCTGGGGAGCGACGTCGGCTTCACCCCTAGGGGCCGCACGCGGCCCCAATCCGATCACGGTGGACCGGTGGGTCCCCCGTCTCCATCCACGTTGGTCAGTGGGCCCCGCCTATTGGATGGAGCTCGGCGCGATAGGAGGGGAGGTCCGCCAATTCGGTTGTCTTAGCGAGCCTTCGGAGAAAGGTAGCGGGTTCTGTCGGCCCCGTCACGTCCTGCGAAACCCGGCGTTTCCCTCGCGGCCATCTGGGAAAACGCTCCGGACACGCGGCATCCACGCAGGTCATAGCACCCGATATCGGAGCGTGATGACGACGTTATCGTTCCGTTACGTGAGATATTTCACAGTTTCACCCGCCGGCGAAGGGGGGTAGGACGTCGATCGTGTTTCCGGTGCGTAACGGTGTGGTCTCGTCGCGGACGGCGATCCCGTCGCACAGGTAGGAACACCTGCCCAACACCTTGGCGAGTGGCGAGCCACGCACGGCGAGGCGCTCGACCAGTTCGGCCACCGTGGTGCCGGGGCGCAGCACCACCGTTTCCGACTCGGCTCCCGCGGCCGCCCGTGCGGCCGCGAAGTAACGCACCGTCACCTGAACCCCGTCCTGCTGAGCGAACGCTTGACCCATCGGACTAGCCACCGATCGCGCTCATCGGACGGTCGGGCTGGGTGAAGCTCGGGTCGTTGATCCCGTGCCCGGCGGGCTTGCCCCACATGGCGACCCGCCACGCCGCTTCGATCGCGTCGTCGGACGCGCCGGTGCGCACCAGGGTCCGAAGATCGGTCTCCTCAGTCGAAAACAGGCAACTGCGGATCTGACCGTCGGCGGTCAGGCGGGTGCGATCGCAGGCCGAACAGAAGGCATGGGAAACCGACGCGATGACGCCGAACTTTCCGCTCGGCGTGCCCGGGCCGGTGTCGACCAGCCAGAGCTCGGCGGGCGCCGAACCGCGCGGCGCCGGGTCGGGACGGAGCCGGAAGTGGGGGCGCAGCGTGTGGAGCACGTCATCGGCGCTCAGCGCGGCGCCCCGGCGCCATTGGTGCCCGGCGTCCAGCGGCATCTGCTCGATGACCCGTAATTGGTGGCCGCGCTCGAGGCAGAACCGCAGCAGGTCGACGACGTCCTCCCGCCCGGTAACGGGGTCGAGCACCGCGTTTACCTTGACCGGCGTCAGGCCGGCGTCGTGTGCCGCGGCCAGGCCGTCGAGCACGTCGCCGAGCCGGTCCCGGCGGGTGATCGTCGCAAAGTGGTCGCGATCCACGCTGTCCATCGACACGTTGACCCGGTCTAGGCCCGCCCGGGCGAGCCCGGCGGCCCGCCGCGCCAGGCCGACGCCGTTGGTGGTCAGCGAGATCTCCGGGCGTGGCCGCAGCCCGGCCACCGCCGCGACCACCTCTTCGAGGTGCCGTGCCAACAGGGGCTCGCCACCGGTGAACCGCACGCTGGTGATGCCCAACCGGGTGACGGCGATGTGCATCAGGCGGGCCAGCTCGTCGGGTCGCAACAGTTGCTCGCCGGGCAGCCAGTCCAGTCCCTCGGCCGGCATGCAGTAACTGCACCGCAGATTGCAGCGGTCAGTCAGCGAGACTCGCAGGTCGGTGGCGACCCGCCCGTAGGTGTCCACCAACGGGCCCGTGGTCGGGGCGTTCAGCGCGGGTCTGCCGGCGACGCGGCCCGGAACCGACGGCACACCCAGCGCGGTCAGCGTCATGCGGCCATTACCTGGGAGGGCGAACCGACGGGAACGATCTGCTTGCCCAGCGGCATCAACGACACGGGGATCAGTTTGAGGTTGGCCAGCGCCAGCGGGATGCCGACGATCGTGGCGGCCATCGCCAGCGCGCTGATCACGTGGCCGATCGCCAGCCACAGTCCGAACAGCAGCACCCAGATCACGTTTCCGATCAGCGCGCCCGTGCCGGCGGTGGGTTTGTCGACGATGGTGCGGCCGAACGGCCACAACGCGTACGAGGCGATGCGCAGCGATGCGAAGCCGAACGGAATGGTGACGATCAGCAAGAAGCTGACGAGCGCCGCGACCACGTATCCGGCGGCCATCCACAGGCCGCCGAACACGAGCCAGATGATGTTCAGGATCAGGCGCATATCTCCTCCACCGGTAATGCCCAGCGTACCGAGTGCGCAATAACGGGGGTGCTCGTGAGGCGAGCATCCGAGTAGGATCAAGGACCAAACGGCGTCCTGCGCAGGCGGGACGCTTATTGTGTTGGCCATTCTATTGATCCGTTAGACAAGCAGGTGAGACCAGTGCCGACCGGCAAGGTTAAGTGGTACGACGCCGACAAGGGGTTTGGCTTCCTGTCGCAAGAGGACGGCGAGGACGTGTACGTCCGCTCGTCGGCGTTGCCCGCTGGGGTCGAGGGGCTCAAAGCGGGCCAGCGCGTGGAGTTCGGCATCGCCTCCGGGCGGCGCGGGCCTCAGGCGCTGAGCCTCAAGCTGATTGAGCCGCCGCCCAGCCTCACCAAGGCTCAGGGCCGCCGCGAGGTGCCGGCCGAGCACAAGCACAGCCCTGACGAACTGCACGGCATGGTCGAGGACATGATCACGTTGCTGGAGAGCGCCGTGCAGCCCGAGCTGCGCAAGGGCCGCTACCCGGACCGCAAGACGGCTCGACGGGTTTCCGAGGTGGTTCGCGCGGTCGCCCGAGAGCTCGACGCCTAGTTCGCCGCCGCCGCTGGCCGGCGTGGGGCTGGGGCAGAATTGTCGCCATGGCCGCCTACGTCGCCGGAAAAGGTGACTTCAACCGAGACACCAACTACATCACCACCCGCGTCACCGCCGACGGGCGCGACGGCTACCCGGTGGAGCCCGGCAGGTACCGGCTGGTCGTGGCCCGCGCATGCCCATGGGCCAACCGCGCCATCATCGTCCGTCGGTTGCTGGGCTTGGAAGGCGTTCTGTCCATTGGGTTTTGCGGGCCCACGCACGACGAGCGCAGCTGGACGTTCGATCTGGACCCCGGCGGTGTGGACCCCGTCTTGAAGATCCCCCGGCTGCAGGACGCCTACTTCAAGCGCTTCCCCGAGTACCCCAAGGGCATCACGGTGCCCGCGATCGTCGACGTTCCCACCGGCGCTGTCGTCACCAACGACTTCGCGCAGATGACCCTGGATTTCTCCACGGAATGGGCCGCCTACCACCGCGAGGGTGCTCCGGAGTTGTACCCCGAGCGCCTGCGCGCGGAGATCGACGAGGTGAACAAGCGGGTCTACACCGAGATCAACAACGGGGTGTACCGGTGCGGCTTCGCCGGCTCGCAGCAGGCCTACGACGCGGCCTACGACCGGCTGTTCGCCGCGTTGGATTGGGCCGGCGATCGGCTGGCCGGTCAGCGATACCTGGTGGGCGACACCATAACCGAGGCCGATGTGCGGTTGTTCACCACGTTGGCCCGCTTCGATCCGGTCTACCACGGCCACTTCAAGTGCAATAAAAGCAAACTGAGCGAGATGCGGGTGTTGTGGGCCTATGCGCGCGACCTGTTCCAGACGCCCGGGTTCGGTGACACCGTCGACTTCGTGCAGATCAAGCAGCACTACTACATCGTGCACGCCGACATCAATCCCACCGGCATCGTGCCCAAGGGGCCGGATCTGTCGGGCTGGCTCTCGCCCCATGGCCGGGAAGTATTGGGCGGCAAGCCTTTCGGCGACGGCACCCGTCCGGGTCCGCCGGTCGAAGGGGAGCGGGTGCCCGCCGGGCATGGGGCGTGATCGGGTGCACGAGCGTCGACTCGATGGGCGGAATGCGACTCGACGTTCGGCGATCCAATGCTCAATAGGTAAGGCGTACTGACCATTCCGCGTGCGGGACATCCCGCAGCTCGCCCCCGGGATCCATGACCAGCGTCAGCAACTGCACCACTATCCCGACCATGCGCCCGCGGTGCGGGTCGACCGGCGGGATGGTGACCGCGAACCGGGTGCCCGGCCGGAAGATGGTGCTGGTGGTGTTGGTCGGATCCTCGTAGACCTGCAGCAGCCGCCATGGTGCGCGGTAAATCGCGTCGGGCACCGAGAGTTGCACGGGGTAGCGCTCGCTGACCTTCAGCTCACCCTGGGCCTGGGGCGTGTCACACTCCTCGAGGTTGAGCACGCTGCAGTAGAGGTACGGCCCCACCCTCGCGAGGTGGCCGTGCGAATACGCGCTGATCTCCGGGCGCTGGGCACCGGACGGGCGCACGAGCAGCCAGGTACCCACACCGACGGCCACGCACGCCAGAGTCATCAGGCCGGCCAGCAGCATGGCCGCACTGCGTTTCACTCGGGCACCACCGCCGGGCGGCCGGGACGGACGCCTTCCTGCTCCACCATGACGGGCCGGTTACCTCCGAGTCCGGGGATGAGCGAGTTCCCTTGATAGCTAACGAGTGTCTGCGCCAATCCGAGGATCAGCAGGGCGCTGACGGCGGTGAAGCCGACCCACAAGTCGGTGTACACCAGGACGCCCACGGCGCCACCGAGCACCCAGGCCAGCTGCAGCGTCGACTCCGAACGCCCGAATCCCGACGCGCGCGACTCCTCGGGCAGATCGTTTTGCAGTGAGGCGTCCAGCGAGGCCTTCGCGATGGCGCTACATCCCGACGTGACCAGGGTGGCGATCACGGCCGCCACCAGCGTGCCCGCCACCGCGGCCGCCAACGCGACCGCCGAGACCGCCAGCGTGCACCGCACCACCAGCGCGGCAGGGCGGCCCAGCTGCAGGCGCGCGGCGGCGAAGTTACCGGCGAAATTGCCGATGCCGGCCGCCGCGCCGATCATCCCGAGCATGCCCAGCTGTACCCAGCCGTTGGCTTGATGCGCCTTGGCGACGAACGCCGGGTACAGGAACAGGAAGCCGACCATGACCTTGATGGTGCAGTTACCCCACAACGAGGTGATGATGTTGCGGCCCAGCGGTTGTCGGAGCGTTCCCCCGACTTTCTTGACTTCGTGGTGCCAGCTTCGCCGCTGCGGTTCGCTGTCCTGGCGGTAGCTCAATGTGGCGGGCACCTCGCCGGCCGTCACCTCGACCCAGCGGGGGATCCGCATCGACAGCGAGGCGCCGACGACTGTGACCGCGATGACGACGAACAACGCGCCGGGCAGCTTGAACAGGTGGGTGCAGACGAACTCCACGCCCGCGGCGATCGCCCCGCCGGCGATGGTGCCGCCGAGCAGACCGAACACGGTCAGCCGCGAGTTCACCCGCACCAGGTCGATGGTCGGCGGCATGACGCGCGGCGTGACCGCGCTGCGCAACACGCTGAACGACTTGGAGAACACCATCATGGCCAGCGCGCACGGATAGAGCACCCAGGACGGGTAGCTCCCGGTGGCGCCGTTGTAATTCATGATCAACACCAGCGCCAGCGCCGTCCGCAGCACGAACGACCCGGCGAGCGCGACTCGCCGGCCGTGCTGCAAGCGGTCCAGCGCCGGGCCGATGAGCGGCGCGATGACCGCGAACGGCGCGATGGTGATCAGCAGATACAGCGCGACCCGGCCCTTGCTCTCGCCGGTGGCCGCCGCGAAGAACAGCGTGTTGGCCAGCGCCACGGCCATCGCCGCGTCCACCGCGAAGTTGGCCACCACCGGCCACGTCAGCGCCGTCAGGCCGGACTTGTCGGCGCCGTCGGCGGTGGCGGCGCGTTGCACCATCCAATACATCCGCGACCCCATCTCGCGGCTGCGCAGCGCGGCGGCGCGGGTGACCGTGATCCGTTCGCCGGGGGCGGCAGGGCGTGGGGGTGGAGTGTCGTGCTGATCCGGCTCCGAATGCTGGCCGATCGGCGGCAGGTAGCGATTGGCGCTCGGCATCGGCGGTGACCGGCGCGCGCGCCGATCGCCGGCATCGTCGGCGGGGTAATTGGCCATGCCGGGATGTTGATTACCAGCTCCGTTGCGGGGCCGGCGACCCGCAGTTGAGGCCACGCGGCCCGGATCGTCACGCCGCCGTCCAGACACGTTGCAGATTCTCCCCTATGCCGACGACAAGCGTCTGCAGGCAACGGGGTGTGGCTCGCCGACCTAGTATTGGAACCGCAATGGAGAAAGAGGACACCTTGACCGGATCCAGCGAGCAATCCGCCGGAGCAACCGTGGCCGAGTGGCCCGCGGGGTTGGCCACGGTGCTGACGGGTGCGGTGGACCAGGCCAGGGCCGCCGTCGTCGAGTTCAGCGGCGCAGAGACCGTGGGTGACTATCTGGGGGTCAATTACGAGGACCCGGCCGCCGCCACGCACCGGTTCCTGGCTCATCTGCCCGGGTATCAGGGCTGGCAATGGGCCGTCGTGGTCGCCGCCCATCCCGGTGCCGACCACGCGACCGTGAGCGAGGTGGTGCTGATCCCGGGCCCGACCGCGTTGCTGGCACCCCAGTGGGTTCCGTGGGACCAGCGGGTGCGGCCCGGGGACTTGAGCCCCGGAGACCTGCTGGCACCCGCGGCCGACGATCCGCGGCTGGTTCCCGGCTACACCGCCAGCGGCGACCCACAGGTCGATGAGACCGCCGCCGAGATCGGGCTGGGCCGGCGCTGGGTTATGAGCGCCTTCGGCCGCGCGGACGCGGCCGAACGATGGCACACCGGCGAGCACGGTCCCGACTCGCCGATGGCGCGGTCCACCAAACGCGTTTGCCGTGACTGCGGCTTCTACCTGCCGTTGGCGGGATCGCTCGGCGCGATGTTCGGCGTGTGCGGCAACGAGCTGTCGGCCGACGGGCAGATCGTCGACAGGCAGTACGGTTGCGGCGCGCACTCGGATACCCCGGCTCCGGCGGGCACCGGTTCACCGATGTACGAGCCCTACGACGACGGCGTGCTCGACGTCGTCGAGCCGCCCGCGCAGGCGGAGCCGGCCGAGGTTTCGCAGCCGGAGGCCGCGGACGCGCCGACCGAGGAAGCGGAATCGCCGCCCGGGGACGTCGAGCCTCCCGATGGCCCGCAGGGGGAACCGGAGTCAGCGACAACAACTTCGGAGACGCCGGAACCCGAGGCCGGTGCGCCGGAGGCCCCGCCCGAAACGGCGCAGGCCGAAGCCGAGACGCCGGAGTCGCGGCCCGAGGCGGACTAGGCCTTCTCGGCGGCAGCCTTGATCTTGGCCAGCGAGGCGTTCATCCCGTCGAGCAATTCGCGTTCGAAGTTGGTGGTCCCGCCGAACAGCGCGTTGACCGACAGGCTGGAAAACGCGGTCACCCCGTTCTCGGCATGGCGGCTCTCGATCACCCGGGTGCCCGTGCCGGTGGGCTGGAGTTCGTAGCTCCAGATCGTGTTGTTGGTGTTGACACGGAACGCCAGCTTGGTCTCGGGAATGACCTCGACGACCGTCGAAGTGGTCGGCCAGAACATTGCGTGACGGCGATTGATGTTGAGCGTGCGCGTGCCTTGCCGCAGCGGACCGAACGTCTTCGTCCAACGACACTGCGGGCTCCACTCCGGCATCCGCCGGAGATCGGATATCAGCCCCCACACCGTGGAAACCGGTGCGTCGATGTCGATTTGGGCTTGCAGTAGCGGGGCTACCATCGATCCCTCCCGAGTCGGTGATTGCGAAAACTAGCGGTGGTCGAAATAGTTCTCAAGTCCGTCCTGTGCCCCACGGGCACCCCGACGGGCTTGTGCGAGTTGCAGCACGAAGATGCTCGTGCCGAGCACTGTCACCCCGAGCCCGGCCAGCGTCAGCGGACGCCAGCTCTGCAGGGACGGCACGAGGAAGGAGGCGGCCGCCGCGACCACCCAACCGAGCGCGCCGACGGTGAGGAACGGCCACGCGTTGAGCAGCGCGGGCGGCAACGGCGGAGGCTCGCGGTTCGGGCCGGGTTCGACAGACATCGCGATTAACATAACCGCCCCTGCCCCCGGCCAAAACACCCACATGCGCGGCGGGGCGAACCCAAAACGCCTGCGCAGCGCGGGTTAAGCGCTGGCCCAAGCGGTTCGGCGCTATTCGGCGCGCCCAGCGGTGACGATCAGAGCCCGTCGTTCACCGTTTCGTATCCCGATTTCTTGAGGTTCCGTGTAACCTCGCGCCATGCCTGACAGCGATGCGCGGCTGGCCAGCGACCTGTCGCTGGCGGTCATGCGGCTCGCCCGCCAACTCCGGTTCCGAAACCCGTCGTCCCCAGTGTCGTTGTCCCAGCTGTCGGCGCTGGCGACGCTGGCCAACGAGGGCCCGATGACGCCGGGTGCGCTGGCAATTCGCGAACGCGTCCGGCCACCGTCGATGACCCGCGTGATCGCTTCGCTGGCCGACATGGGCCTGGTGGACCGCGCCCCGCATCCCATCGACGGCAGGCAGGTGCTGGTCTCGGTCTCCCATTCCGGCGCCGAGCTGGTCAAGGCGACCCGGCGCGCCCGCCAGGAGTGGTTGGCCAAACGGCTGGCGACGCTGGACAGCGAGCAGCGCGACACCCTGCGCAACGCGGCCGACCTGATGTTGGCCCTGGTCGACGAAGGCCCGTGAGCGACGGAACCGATAGCCTGAACGTTCAGGACGTCGCCGATCCCGACGACCCGCGGCTCGACGATTTCCGCGACCTGAACAGCGTCGACCGCCGTCCCGACCTGCCGTCCGGCAAGGGCCTGGTGATCGCCGAAGGCGTGCTGGTCGTCCAGCGCATGCTGGCCTCCCGGTTCACCCCGCACGCCCTGCTGGGGACCGACCGACGGCTGGGCGAGCTCGCCGACGGCCTCGCGGGCAGTGCCGTGCCGTTCTACCGGACGTCGGCTGACGTCATGGCCCGGGTGGTGGGCTTTCACCTGAATCGGGGTGTGCTGGCGGCCGCCCGCAGGGTGCCGGAGCCCGGCCTGGCCGAACTGGTCGAGCGCGCCCGGACCGTCGCGGTGCTCGAGGGCGTCAACGACCACGAGAACCTGGGCTCGATCTTTCGCAACGCCGCCGGACTGGGCGTGGACGCGGTGGTGTTCGGCAGCGGTTGCGCCGACCCGCTTTACCGTCGCGCCGTGCGGGTTTCCATGGGCCACGCGCTGCTGGTCCCGTACGCGCGAGCGCGCGACTGGCCCGCTGACCTCGCGGTGCTGAAGGAGAACGGATTTCGGTTGCTGGCGATGACCCCGCACGGCAAGGCCTGCGCGCTGCCCGAGGCCATGGCGGCCGTCCGCGACGAACGCGTCGCGGTCTTGGTGGGCGCCGAGGGGCCGGGGCTCACGCCGGCCGCCCTGGGCTCGAGCGACCTGCGCGTGCGGATCCCGATGTCGCGCGGCACCGACTCCCTCAACGTCGCCACTGCGGCCGCCTTGGCGTTCTACGAGCGGGCTAGGCTCGGGCCGTGACCGACGATTCCGTGCCCTGGGCAACGGGTTTGACCGTTGCCGGGTTCGTCGCCGCAGTGACCGGGGCCGCCATCGTGGTGCTGAGCCTGGGACTGGTCCGGGTGCATCCGCTGCTGGCGGTCGGGCTCAACGTCGTCGCGGCCGGCGGGCTGGCGCCCACGCTGTGGGGTTGGCGGCACAAGTTGGTGCTGCGCTGGTTCCTGCTGGGCGCGGGGATCGGGGTCGGCGGAGCGTGGTTGACACTGCTTGCGCTGACGGTGGCGCGCTAGCGCCACCATTCGCTCTAGCGCTGTCCCCCCGAGCGCACGCCGAGCAGCACGTCCTCCCAAGCCGGGATAACGGGCTTGCCCCGGCGGGTGTGCACCGGCTGCTCTGGGGGAGCGGGCTGCTCTTCCGGAGCGGCGGCGGCCGGCTTCGCCGGTTCCTCGAAGTCGACGTGGGACACTCGCGCGAGCGGCCGCAGCGGACGGTCGAAGTTCGGGTCGATCAGCTCCTTGGCCGCGTCGTCGATCGCCGTGACCGTTCCGCCGTGCGCGCCGGGGGAGTAGGAGAAGTGCGCGATGTTGTCGGACCGGCCGGCCTTCCAGGCCAGCTGTACGGTCCAGCGGCTGTCCTCGTTGCGCCAGGCGTCCCAGCTGAGCCTGTCGGGCTCCAGGCCGCGCGTCACCAGGGCGGAGCTCACGGTCTCCAGCAGGCTGAGTACCGCGGGGCCGTCGGCGAGCACCGGATGAGCCGCCGTTGCCAGCTCCGCGGCGCGCGCACGCTCCAGCAACACCGGATGCGCGAACCGGCGAACCCGTGAGATGTCGGATCCCGACGCCGCGGCCACCTGCTCAACCGACGCACCGGCCCGGATCCTGGCTTGAATCTCTTTGGGGCTCAACATGTTTGTGACCTGTATGTCGAGTTGCGGTTGCTCTGGTGACGCGGTTTCGCCGCGCACGGCGGCTTTCAGCTGATCGTCGACCGCGAGCTTGAACGGTTCCCCGGGATCGCCGGCTTCACAGATGATGTGTTTGCCGTCGGCATCGACCCCAACCACTTTGAGTTCCCGCATGGTTTCTCCTCGCAGGCTCCGTGCAGGTCGACGGACCCGTCTCGACCGCACTCTAGTTCAGCTAACGCCCAGAACCGGCTCTGACACGCTGGGCGGTTGCGTGCTGATTGCTCCCCGCAAGCGGGAGGTACCCCCACAGCTGGGCGTCCCGGCCCGCGTCGTCGCCGGGCTAAAGCTTCTCGACTACCCAGTCGATGCACTGCGTCAGGGCGCTGACGTCGTCGGGGTCGACCGCCGGGAACATCCCGACCCGCAACTGGTTGCGCCCGAGTTTGCGGTACGGCTCGACGTCGACGATGCCGTTCGCCCGCAAAATCTTCGCGACTGCCGCGGCGTCGACGTCGTCGACGAAATCGATGGTGCCCACCACCTGGGACCGCAGGGCCGGGTCGGCCACGAACGGCGTGGTGTAGGGCCGCTCTTGGGCCCACGAGTACAACCGCTGGGACGAGTCGGCCGTTCGCTTGACGGCCCACTCCAGCCCGCCGTTGCCCAGCATCCAGTCGATCTGGTCGGCCATCAGCGCCAGTGTGCCGATCGCCGGGGTGTTGTAGGTCTGGTTCTTCAGGCTGTTGTCCACCGCGATCGGCAGCGACAGGAAGTCGGGCACCCAGCGGCCGGATCCGGCAATGGACTCCACCCGCGCCAGGGCGGCCGGGCTCATGATGGCCAGCCACAGGCCCCCGTCGCTGGCGAAATTCTTCTGCGGGGAGAAGTAATAGGCATCGGTCTCGGCGATGTCCACCGGCAGGCCGCCGGCGCCGGAGGTGGCGTCGATGACGATCAGAGCGTCGCCCGAGCCGGCAGGGCGGCGGATCGGCACCGCCACCCCGGTCGACGTTTCGTTGTGCGCCCAGGCGATCACGTCGACCGAGGGATCGCTCTGCGGTTCGGGGGCGCTGCCGGCATCCGCCTTGATGACGATGGGGTCCCCGATGAACGGATTGTTGGCGACCGCCGAGGCGAACTTCGAGCTGAACTCGCCGAAGGACAGGTGCAGCGAGCGCTTGTCGATCAGCCCGAACGCCGCCGCGTCCCAGAATGCCGTCGCGCCGCCGTTGCCGAGGATGACCTCGTAACCGTCCGGCACGGAGAACAGTTCGGCCAGCCCCGACCGGACCCGTCCCACCAGACCCTTGACGGGCGCCTGCCGGTGCGATGTGCCGAACAGCGGGGCCGCGGTGGTCGTCAGCGCCTGCAGTTGTTCGGGCCGCACCTTGGACGGGCCGCATCCGAAGCGGCCGTCGCGGGGTTTGATGTCGGAGGGAACCTCGAGCTGGTCAGCCATGTTCATCAGGGTAGTGAGCGGACGTGACCGGCCACGCAGCGGTCCGACCGCCCGACCCCGCCGTTGGGGCAAAACTCCTGGCCGTGCCGCGTGCGGTGTCTCCAGCTGTGTGAGGCAGGGCACACTGAAACCCTGACCACTGGTCAGGCCACAGTGCCCGCAGGGGGTCTAGAAGATATGCGGTACCTGCGGTACTGTTTGGACATAGCACGTCCAGATGTAAACCTCGCTGGGGAGGCTTGGATATGGCCAGGACACGCATGGTTCGGCGTTGGCGCCGCAATATGGAAGTGCGCGACGACGCCGAGTACGTCAACACGCTCGCCACACTGTCCGAGGGGTCGGTGCGGCGGAACTTCAATCCCTACACCGATATCGACTGGGACTCACCGGAGTTCGCCGTCACGGAGAACGATCCCCGGTGGATCCTGCCGGCGACCGATCCGTTGGGCCGTCATCCCTGGTACCAAGCGCAGTCCGACGAGCGCAAGATCAAGATCGGCATGTGGCGCCAGGCGAACGTCGCGAAGGTGGGGTTGCACTTCGAATCGATCCTGATCCGCGGCCTGATGAACTACACGTTCTGGGTGCCGAACGGGTCCCCGGAATACCGGTACTGCCTGCACGAATCGGTTGAAGAGTGCAACCACACCATGATGTTCCAGGAGATGGTCAACCGCGTCGGCGCGGACGTTCCGGGCATGCCTCGGGTGCTCAAGTGGCTGTCGCCCTTGGTTCCGCTGGTGGCCGGTCCGTTGCCGGTGGCGTTCTTCATCGGCGTGCTCGCCGGCGAGGAGCCGATCGACCACACGCAGAAAAACGTTCTGCGCGAGGGTAAGTCGCTGCATCCGATCATGGAGCGGGTGATGGCCATTCACGTCGCCGAGGAGGCGCGGCACATCTCCTTCGCCCACGAGTTCCTGCGCAGGCGGGTGCCGCAACTGACGCGCCGGCAGCGATTCTGGACGGCGCTGTACCTGCCGCTGACGATGAAGGTGCTGTGCCGCGCGATCGTGGTGCCGCCCAAGGCGTTCTGGCAGGAGTTCGACATCCCGCGCGAGGTGAAGCGGGAACTGTTCTTCCGGTCGCCGGAATCGCGAAAGTGGCTGAGCGACATGTTCGGTGACGTCCGAATGCTGGCCCACGACACCGGTCTGATGGAGACGCGTTCCGCGCGGCTCATGTGGCGGCTCTGCAAGATCGACGGCAAGCCGTCGCGGTACCGTAGCGAGCCGCAGCGTCAGCACCTGGCCACGGCGCCGGCCGCCTAGGCCCGCGCGGGTATCGCCTATGCCGCACGTCATTACCCAGTCGTGCTGTAACGACGGGTCCTGTGTTTTCGCGTGCCCGGTGAACTGCATTCACCCCACGCCCGATGAGCCCGGCTTCACGACTTCGGAGATGCTCTACATCGATCCGGTGGCGTGCGTGGACTGCGGCGCGTGCGTGAGCGCCTGTCCCGTCGGCGCGATCGCGCCCGACACCCGGCTGGACATCAAGCAGCTGCCGTTCGTCGAGATCAACGCATCCTTCTACCCGGAGCGGCCCGAGGGGGAGAAATTGCCCCCGACGTCGAAGCTGGCCCCGGTGATCCCGGCCGCCCAGGTGCGTGCTCGCCGCCGGCCGTTGACCGTGGCCATCGTCGGCTCCGGGCCGGCGGCCATGTATGCCGCCGATGAGCTGCTCACCCAGCATGGCGTGCGGGTCAACGTCTTTGAGAAGCTGCCGACGCCCTACGGGCTGGTGCGCGCCGGGGTGGCGCCCGATCACCAGAACACCAAGCGCGTCACGCGGCTGTTCGATCGTGTCGCCGGTCATCGCCGCTTCCGGTTCTACCTCAACGTCGAGGTCGGCAAGCACCTGAGCCATGCCGATCTCCTCGCCCACCACCACGCCGTGGTGTACGCCGTCGGGGCGCCCGACGACCGTCGACTCGACATCGAGGGCATGGGTCTGCCGGGCACCGGAACGGCCACCGAATTGGTTGCGTGGATCAACGGGCATCCCGAATTCGCCGGTCTACCGGTAGATCTGGGCCACGAGCGGGTGGTGATCGTCGGTAACGGAAACGTCGCCCTGGACGTGGCCCGGGTGCTCACCGCGGACCCCGACGACCTGGCCCGCACCGACATCTCCGATCGTGCGCTGGCGACGCTGCACGCTTCGTCGGTCCGCGAGGTGGTGGTCGCCGCCCGGCGCGGCCCCGCACAGTCGGCCTTCACGCTGCCCGAACTGATCGGGCTCGCCGGCTCGTCCGCGGTCGTGCTCAGTGCGGCCGACCACGAACTGGTGGCGGCCGAGCTCGCCGCCGCAACCGACGGTCTGACGAAGCGCAAGTTGGACATCTTGACCACGCTCGGTGACGATTCGTCGCCGGCCCAAGGAAACGGGCGACCGCGGATCCGGCTGGCCTATCAGCTGACCCCCAAGCGGGTTCTGGGTGAGGACCGCGCCACCGGCGTGGAGTTCGTAACCACCGGTGGTGACGAGTTGCGCCGGCTGGACGCGGGCCTGGTGCTGACGTCAATTGGCTACCGCGGCAAGCCGATTCCCGGTCTACCGTTCGACGATTCGGCGGCTGTCGTTCCGAACGAAGGTGGGCGTGTGGTCGACCCCACCTCCGGGGAGCCGGTGTCCGGGGCCTATGTCGCGGGCTGGATCAAGCGCGGCCCCAGCGGATTCATCGGCACGAACAAATCGTGTTCGCTGCAGACCGTTCACGCCCTGGTGGCCGACTTCAATGCCGGCAGGCTCGGCGATCCGGTCGGAGAGCCGGAGGCGCTGGCCGAGCTGGTGCGGGACCGGCAGCCCGACGCCGTCGATGCTCGCGGCTGGCGAGCCATCGACGCCGCGGAGATTGCTCGCGGCAGCGCCGCCGGTCGGCCGCGCGGCAAATTCACCGAGGTGGCCGACATGCTCGCCGCCGCTGCCGCCTCCGAGCCGCCGCCACGACGCCGGCTGCTGGCCCGCTTGCTCGGCTAACCGGCGGCCTGCCCGGCCATCACCGCCTGGATCTCGTCGTAGCCGACCTCGCGGACGGGCTGTCCCATCGACCACTGGTGGCCGAACGGGTCAGCGACCACGCCGTAGCGGTCACCCCAGAACTGATCGTCCAACGGAGCGACCACGGTGGCGCCCGCATCCAGCGCCCGCTGGAACTTGGCATCGACGTCGGTGACCGTCAGGTGGATGGTGACCGGGGTGCCGCCCAAGGACGTGGGCGTCATCGACTTGCCCCCACACATCTCGGGGAAGTCGTCGTTGAGCATGACCATAAAGCCGTTGATGCGCACCGCGGCATGAACGAGCTTTCCGTCCGGACGAGGGACCCGCCCGATCTCCTCGGCGCCAAAAGCCTTGACGTAGAAGTCGATCGCCGCGGCCGCGTCGTCGACCACCAGGTGCGGGGACAGGGCGGGTTCGATGTTGATCGCCATTGTGGTTCTCCTTGCTGTCGGTTCCCAGGCCGGCCCGGCGCGGGCAGGCTCGCGAGTTATGACTGCGCCCGCGACACAAACTCATCGCGGCGACACTCATTTGATCGCCGGGCACCGACAACTAGGCGTTGGTGAGGCTGCGATCCCATCCCTCGACGGATTCAGGGCTGCGCGGGCCCGGTCCCACATAGATGGCCGACGGGCGAACCAGCTTGCCCAGCCGCTTCTGCTCGAGGATGTGCGCACACCATCCCGCGGTGCGCCCGCAGGTGAACATCGCGGGCATCATGTTGGCGGGCACCTGGGCAAAGTCCAGGATCACCGCCGCCCAGAACTCGACGTTGGTCTCGATGGCGCGGTCTGGACGGCGCTCACGCAGCTCCGAGAGGGCGGCCTGCTCCAGCGCGACCGCGACCTCGTGGCGCGGTGCTCCGAGCCGCTCGGCGGTCGCGCGCAGCACCCGCGCCCGCGGGTCCTCCGCGCGGTAGACCCGGTGCCCGAAACCCATCAGCTTGTCGCCGCTGTCCAGAATTCTCTTGACCAGGGCCCGGGCGTCGCCGGTGCGCTCGACTTCTTCGAGCATCGGCAGTACGCGGGCCGGCGCGCCGCCGTGCAGCGGCCCGCTCATCGCCCCGATCGCCCCGGACAACGCCGCCGCGACGTCGGCCCCGGTCGACGCGATCACGCGCGCGGTGAACGTCGAGGCGTTCATGCCGTGTTCGGCGGCCGACACCCAGTAGGCGTCGATCGCCTCGACGTGCCGCGGGTCGGGCTCACCCTGCCAGCGAGTCATGAATCGCGCTGTGACGGTTGAGCATTCGTCGATGATCCGCTGGGGAACCGCCGGCTGGTAGATGCCGCGGGCGGACTGCGCGACGTAGGACAGCGCCATCACCGACGCCCGGGCCAGCTGGTCGCGCGCCGTGGCGTCGTCGGTGTCGAGCAAGGGTCGGTAGCCCCAGATCGGGGCCAGCATCGCCAGGCCCGCCTGCACGTCGACGCGCACGTCGCCGGTATGGATGGGCAGCGGGAACGGCTCGGCGGGCGGCAATCCGTGGCCAAACCTCCCGTCGACCAGCAGGGCCCACACGTCACCGAACGTGACCTGCTGGTTCACCAGGTCTTGGATGTCGACGCCGCGGTAGCGCAGCGCACCGCCGTCTTTATCCGGTTCGGCGATCTCGGTCGTGAAGGCGACCACGCCCTCGAGGCCGGGAACAAAGTCTTCGGGGACCACAGTCATAGGCGAAATTCTCGCACCCCACGCTCGCGCCGACGCTACCGGCCGGTGGCAAGCCCGGTAGCGTTGGCGCGATGGCAGGACCAGACCCCGACCACCTGCAAAGGATGCGCGTGGAATACGGATCGGTGGAAAAGGACGGCAGTCCCGATCTCGACGCGGATTGGCTCGATGACGGTTGGGTTGCCTTGTTACGCAAATGGATCGACGACGCCGAGCGGTCCGGCGTTGCCGAGCCCAACGCCATGGTGCTGGCCACCGTCGCCGACGGTAAGCCGACGAGCCGAACGGTGCTGTGCAAGAGCGTGGACGAGTCCGGGATCACATTTTTCACCAGCTATGACTCGGCCAAGGGCGCGGACCTGGCCGTGACGCCGTACGCGTCGGTGACGTTCCCCTGGTACCAATTGGGGCGGCAGGTGCACCTTGGCGGTCCGGTGAGCAAGGTCACGCAGCAGGACACCGAGGACTACTGGTCGAAGCGGCCGCGTGGCTCTCAACTGGGCGCGTGGGCTTCGCGGCAGTCCCGGCCGATCGCCTCCCGCGCGGCGCTGCTTGACCAGCTGGCGGAGGTGACCGCGCGGTTTGCCGAGCAGGAACAGATCCCGGTGCCGCCGGGCTGGGGCGGTTACCTGCTCGCTCCGGAGTCGGTCGAATTCTGGCAGGGGCGGGAGGACCGGTTGCATAACCGGATCCGGGTCACCGGCTCTCACCTCGAACGCCTCCAGCCCTAGCCCCGGGCCCAGGGTCGGTGTGACGCCGCACACTCGACCCCCGGGCAGGCGCGCGAACACGACAACGACTACCTTCACCTATAAGCACCTAGTCAGGGCAGCCATACCAGCCAGAGCGCAAAGGGGTTCTCGTGGCCGACACCGACGACACCGCAACTCTGAAGTACCCGGGGGGCGAGATCGACCTAGAAATCGTTCGCGCCACCGAAGGTGCGGACGGCATTGCGCTGGGTCCCCTGTTGTCCAAGACCGGGCACACCACCTTCGACAACGGGTTCGTCAACACCGCCGCATGCAAGAGCGCCATCACCTACATCGACGGCGACGCCGGGATCCTGCGGTACCGCGGCTACCCGATCGACCAGCTCGCCGAGAAGTCGACCTTCATCGAGGTGAGCTACCTGCTGATCTACGGCGAGCTGCCGGACTCCGACCAGCTCGCCGAGTTCACCAAGCGGATCCAGCTGCACACCATGCTGCACGAGGACCTCAAGCGATTCTTCGACGGCTTCCCCCGCAACGCCCACCCGATGCCGGTGCTGTCGAGCGTGGTGAACGCGCTGAGCGCCTACTATCCCGACGCGCTCGACCCGATGGACAACAGCCAGGTCGAGCTGTCGACGATCCGCCTGCTCGCGAAACTGCCCACCATCGCCGCGTACGCGTACAAGAAGTCCGTCGGCCAGCCGTTCCTCTATCCGGACAACAACCTGACGCTGGTGGAGAACTTCCTGCGGATGACATTCGGGCTGCCTGCCGAGCCTTATCAGGCCGACCCCGAAGTGGTAAGGGCGCTGGACATGCTGCTCATCCTGCACGCCGACCACGAGCAGAACTGCTCGACGTCGACGGTGCGGCTGGTGGGGTCGTCGCGGGCCAACCTGTTCACCTCGATCTCCGGTGGCATCAACGCGCTGTGGGGGCCCCTGCACGGCGGCGCCAACCAGGCGGTGCTCGAGATGCTCGAGCAGATTCGCGAAAGTGGCGACGACGTCAGCGAGTTCGTCCGCAAGGTGAAGAACCGCGAAGAGGGCGTCAAGCTGATGGGCTTTGGCCACCGGGTCTACAAGAACTACGACCCCCGCGCCCGCATCGTCAAGGAACAGGCCGACAAGATCCTGGCCAAGCTGGGCGGCGACCCGCTGCTGGACATCGCCAAGGAACTGGAAGAAGCGGCGCTGACCGATGACTACTTCGTCGAGCGCAAGCTGTACCCGAACGTCGACTTCTACACCGGGCTGATCTATCGGGCCTTGGGCTTCCCGGTCCGGATGTTCACGGTGCTGTTCGCGCTGGGCCGGCTGCCCGGCTGGATCGCGCACTGGCGTGAGATGCACGACGAGGGTGACAGCAAGATCGGCCGTCCGCGCCAGATCTACACCGGCTACACCGAGCGCAACTACAAGACCATCGACGCCCGGTAACCGGGCGACGCGGGTCGCCATCTCTGGCAGTCACAGCGAGGCGAGCACCGCCATGGCGGCGTTGTGTCCGCCGATGCCCGACACCGCACCGCCGCGGCGGGCGCCTGAGCCGCAGAGCATGATCCGCTCATGCGCGGTGGCCACCCCCCACCGCAGCGCCGGCGTGTCCAACGGGTCGTCGTCGTCCGCGAACGGCCACGCCAGGCCGCCGTGGAAGATGTTGCCGGCAGTCATCCGCAGCGTGCGGTGCAGGTCGAGGGTGGTCGTCGTCTCGATGCAGGGGCGTCCGTGCGCGTCGGGCAGCAGCAGTTCCTGAATTGGTTCGGCCAGAACGGAATTCAGTGACGCCAGCACCGACTCGGTGAGCCGGTCGCGCAGCGCGCCGGAGTAGGTGCCATCGAACAGCGAGTGCGGGGTGTGCAGGCCGAACACCGTCATCGTGTGGGCGCCCGCCCCGCGCAGGTCGGCCGACAGGATGCTCGGGTCGGTCAGCGAATGGCAATAGGCTTCGCAGGGCAGCGGATCCGGGACATGCCCGGAGGTGGCCCGCGCGTATGCCGTATCCAGCTGTGTCCAGGCCTCGTTGACGTGAAACGTCCCGGCGAACGCCTGCTCGGAGGTCACCCCGTCGTCCCGCAGCCGGGGCAGCCGCCGCAGCACCATGTTGACCTTGACCTGCGCCCCCTGGGCGGGTGTGGGCGGTCGTTCGCCAAGCAGGCCGGACAGTACCGCCGGCGTGACACCCGCAAGGACAAACCGGGCCCGGACGGCGTGCTCATCGTCGCGGGCGCGGAAACGCACCAGACCGTCCGGTTCGACGGCATAAACCTCAGCGGCGGTGGTGATTTCGGCGCCGTGACCCACGGCGGCGGCCGCCAGGGCCTCGGTCAGCGCGCCCATCCCGCCGACCGGGACATCCCAGTCCCCGGTCCCGCCGCCGAGCACGTGATACAGCAAGCAGACATTCTGGATCAGCGACGGGTCGTCGAGGCGAGCGAATGTTCCGATCAGCGCGTCCGTCGCGATCACGCCGCGGACTACGTCGTTGCCGACGGCCGCGGTGATGGCATGTCCGATCGGCTCGTCGATCAAGGCGCGCCACGCGGCCGCCGCCTCGCCTGCGTCGGCGACCCACCGGCGGGCCTGTTCGCGAGTGCGCAGCGGTTCCAGCAGCGTCGGCCAGAGCCGCTGGGTCACCAGCCGGCAGCGTTCGTAAAAGGCGGCGAACCCCTGCGCGTCGGGCGCGGCGCCGATCGCGGCGAACGCGTCACCGGCCGCCCCGATCAGCAGCCCGCGGCGCCCAGCCGTGGCCGGATCCGGGGTGTAAGAGGAGTACCGCCGCCGGGCCAACCGCACCCGGGCACCCAGGTCGTCGACGATGCGGGGCGGCAACAGGCTGACCAGATAGGAATACCGGGACAGCCGCACACCCACCCCGTCGAAGGCCTGCGCCGACACCGCGGCTCCGCCGATGTGCCCGAGCCGCTCCAGCACCCGCACCCGCAGGCCCGCCCGGGCCAGATACGCCGCGGCGACCAGGCCGTTGTGGCCGCCACCTATGACGACGGCGTCGACATCCGCGGCGTGGCTCAGTTCAGGTAGCCCTCAACCTCGTCGGGCGGACGCACCTCGGCCTCGCGAGGGTCACCGCCGCTGTCGCGCAGCGCGCGACGCTGCCGCAGCAGGTCCCAACACTGGTCGAGCTCGACCTCGAGCCGCCGCAGGCGATCGTGCTCCTCCGATTCGGAGATGTCGTGCTGTTGCAGCTGCGCCCGCAGGGTTTTCTCCTCGGCGACCAGGTCGCGGATGTGCGCCAGGGTTTCGTTGTCGGTCGGTTTCTTGCCGTTGGCCATCGCTCCAGTGTGCCCGACCCGGCAGGGGGCGGCTCGCTAGGTCCCCATCGCGGGCCGCGCGGACAGGCCTGCGCGGGGGACCGGTCAAAAGCCTTGTGCCCTCGACGAAGTCGCGCTAGCTCGGGCCGGGGAGCCGCAACACCAGCCGGGCGCCGCCCAGCGGGCTGCTTTCCAATGCCGCTGTCCCGCGGTGCAAGTGGGCCTGCTGGGCCACCAACGCGAGCCCCAGCCCCGAGCCCGAATGCGAGGCGGTCGACCCGCGGGAGAACCGCTCGAACACCACGTCGCGTTCGTCTTCGGGCACGCCGCCGCCGTTGTCGTCGATAGCGATCTCGACCCCGGCGCGCGAGCTGACCGCCGAGAGCTGGACACGGGTCGCGCCGCCGTGCTTGACGGCATTGGCGATCGCGTTGTCCACCGCCAGGCGCAATCCGGCGGGCAAGCCGACGATGATGCACGTCGGCGAGGGGACCAGTGACACGTCGAGGTCGGGGTAGATGCGCATGGCGTCGTGGGCGGCGCGGTCGAGGAGCTCGGTGATGTCGACGGGCACGTGATCGTCGGAGGTCGACAGTTCGCCCTGGGCCAGCCGCTCCAGGGCGCTCAAGGTGGCTTCGATCCGCGACTGGGTGCGGATGACGTCGCTCAGTACCTCCTTGCGTTGGTCGTCGGTCATATCCAGGGTGGACAGCACCTCGAGGTTGGTGCGCATCGCGGTCAGCGGGGTGCGCAGCTCGTGCGAGGACACGGCGGCGAAGTCGCGGGCCGACGCCAGCGCCTCCTTGGTCCGGTTCTGCTCGTTCCAGATGCGCTGCAGCATGCCGCGCATGGCCTCGGCGATCTCGACGGCCTCGGTGGCGCCGTGCACCTCCACCCGCGGCGCCTCGTCTCCCGCGTCGATCGATCGGGTCTGCTGGGCGAGCTGTTTGAATGGGCGCACGGCGAACGCGGCCAATAGCCAGGCGAACACGGCGGCCGCGCCGATGGCGAAGCCACAGATCAGCAGTACCCGCCGGTGCAGGTTGTTGGTCTCGGCGAGCGTCGCGTCATACGTCGCGCCCACGGCCAGCGACGTGGGTTCCGGCGCGGGAATCGTCACCGTCCGCACCCGATACCGCACGCCGTTGACGTAGGCGTCGGCGTAGTCGACGTCCAGCTTGGGCAGCGTCACGTTGGAGTTCGACTTGACCTGGTCGCCACGGCGGATGGTCATTTTGGCGTCGTTGTTGTTGGGGGAGCGCGGGATTTCGTCGAGGCCGCGCGGCAGGAAAGGGATGGCGAAACCCGCGGCCTCGTCGAGGCGGCGGTCCAACCGTTCTTTGCGGTCGTTGGTAATGCCCACCCAGACGACGACGCCGACGATGAGCACGGGAATCGCCGCGCCGATGGCCGTCGCGACCACAACCCGGGCGCGTAGCGACGGCGTACGGGTCAGGATCCGGGACAGAAAATTCATCGCCGCTCGACTTGTCACTGCATGCGCAGCACGAACCCAACTCCGCGGACGGTGTGCAGCAGTCTGGGCCCGCCGTTGGCCTCCAGCTTGCGGCGCAGGTACCCGATGAACACGTCGACCACATTGGTGTCGGCGGCGAAGTCGTAACCCCACACCAGCTCCAACAGCTGCGCCCGGGACAGCACCGCGGTCTTGTGCTCGGCCAACACGGCCAGCAGGTCGAACTCACGCTTGGTCAGGTCGACGTCGACGCCGTTGACCCGGGCGCGCCGACCGGGAATGTCTACTTCCAGCGGGCCGACCGTGATGGTCTCCGAGGAGGTCGAGGCGACCGCGCCGCGACGGCGCAGCAGTGCCTTCACCCGCGCGACGAGCTCGGCCAACACGAACGGTTTAACCAAGTAATCGTCGGCGCCGGCTTCCAGGCCGGCGACGCGGTCATCGACCGAGCTGCGCGCCGAGAGCACGCAGACCGGGACGTCGTTGTCCATCGCCCGCAGGGCGGTGACGACGCTGACGCCGTCCAGCACGGGCATGTTGATGTCGAGCACGATCGCGTCCGGCCGGGTCTCGGTGGCGCTGCGCAAGGCTTCAGCGCCGTCGACCGCGGTCGACACCTCGAACCCGGACAGCCGCAGGCCACGTTCCAGCGAGGCGAGTACATCGGAGTCGTCGTCGACGACCAAGACGCGAGGCGAAGTCCCACCAGTGTCCATGCCGCCCATCTTGCCTGATTGTCGCGCGGTGCGGTGCCCTGGATGGTCCGCCGGTGCCTAAATGGTTACGTTTTCGACGCTGCGCCGAAACTGCGCGCTGGTAGCGGCTTAACCGCGTCAAAATCTTTGGTGGAATTGGACATTCGCCTGCGAGGCGTTCCGTTCCCAGTCGGTGTCACGGCGACCACCAGCCCCGGTTGCCCAGTGACTTCCGTTGGACCCGTGGATCACTGGGGTGCGAGCCCACTCAACCGCAACGCCAGCCGCCGTCGCACCGCCGGGATCCCTGCGGCCAGCCGCATTCCGGTGTTGCGCAGGGGGCGCAACGGGCGTGGCAGCGTAGAGACCCGGGTTAGCCGCCCCGTCAGTTTCAGCACGCGCTCGGCGCGCTGGCGCTGCGTGGTGCTGTAGACGTCCAGTGTGTCCTGCGGGCCGCCGCGCAGGACCTCGGTGAGCGCCCCGGCCAGCGCCGCGGCGTCGGCGATCCCCAGGTTCATCCCCTGGCCCCCGGCCGGGCTGTGCACGTGGGCCGCGTCGCCGGCCAGCAACAGACGGCCGGCCCGGTAGCTGTCGGCGACGCGGTGATGGATGTGGAACCGCGATCCCCAGACCAGCTCGGTGACGACCGTTCGGCCCGGCCCGAAGCCCCGGGCGTCCAATAGTTGTTGCACGAACTCCACCGACGGCCGCTCGGGTGCGTCGGCGGTCGGTGCGACGACGCGAAAGATGTCACCGGGCAGCGGCGCCAGGACCGTCAGGCCGTCTTTGGCGTAAAACAGGATCACCTCGTCGCGGGGCGCCTCGCCGGTCACTCGCACATCGGCGAGTGTGAAGGATTCGCCGAATTCCCCACCCTTGAAGCCGATTCCGGCCTGTGCGCGGACCGTACTGTGCATGCCGTCAGCCCCGACGGCATAGCGCGCCCTGATGGTGTCGCCGTCGTCGAACGTCGCGGTGACGCCGTCGGCGTCCTGGGTGATGCGGCTCAGCGCCTTGGGCCGGGCTACGTCGCCGCCGAGTTCGTGCAGCCGCTCGAGCAGCAGCCGCTCGGTATCCGCCTGGGACAGCATCAGGGTGTAGCGATGTGCCGAGGGCAGCTGGTCGAAGTCGACGGGCATCAGGACGCGCCCGCCCTGCCGAATGGTGAATCGCGGCGCGATCAGCCCCGCCTTGACCATCCGTCGGGACACGTCGAGCCCTTCGAGCACCTCCAGGGTGCGGGCGTTGACGGCCGCGGCGCGGGACGTGTTGGCGCCGGCCGCCATCTTGTCGACGACGGTCGCTCCGATCCCGCGGCGCAGCAGTGCGGCCGCGAGTGTCAGACCGGTCGGACCTGCCCCCACCACCAGGACATCGGTGTCGTGCATGCCCGGCTCCTCTCTCCGTTGTGCGTTAGTCAACGCTTGTTGGCATGACTCCATGCTGGCGCGCCGATCGCACTATGTCAACAGTTGTTGGCCTACAATCGTTGGCATGAGAAGGTCGTCGGACCAGACCAAGGCGGCGATCCTGGCGGCGGCCCGCGAGCGGTTCGGCGCGGTCGGCTTTCAGGGCGCGACCATCCGGACGATCGCCGCCGACGCGGGGATCGATCCGGCGATGGTCATGCGGTACTACGGCAGCAAGGACAAGTTGTTCGCGGCCGCGGCCGAGTTCGATCTGCGGTTCCCGGACGTGGCTGCAATCGACCCGGCGCAGGTCGGGCACTCGATGGTCCGGCACTTTCTCGAACGCTGGGAGGGTGACGAGGCGCTGGTGATCCTGCTGCGGTCCAGCACCACCAACGGCGAAGCGGCGCAACGGATGCAGGAGATCTTCGGGAGCCAGATCCAGCCGCTGGTGGCCTCCTTCGTGCCGCCGCCCGACGCCGACGTGCGGGCCGGGCTGATCGCGACGCAGATCCTGGGGATGGCCCTGTGCCGCTTCGTCTTACGGCTCCCGCCGATCGTGGAGATGAGCCGAGACGAGATCGTGGAGTGGCTCGGTCCGACGATCCAGCGTTACCTCGGGTTGCCCGAGGGCTGACCCGCGAGACATGAACCACGGCGACGCTTTGCGGCCGCGTGTGGTGTGCGTCGCTTATGTGTCGCGAAAGTCAGGGCAGCCCGATGCGGCGGTAGCGGTGAAGTCTGCTTGCCAGGCGCTCGTCGTCGGGCGTCGCCCGCAACCCCTGCAGCTCGGCGGCGATGGTGCGGGAGAGCCGCTGGCAGAACTCGACCGGTTCGTCGGCGGCGTCGGGATGCTCCGCCACCACCGCGTCGACAATGCCCGACGCCAGCAGGTCGGCGGACCGGATACCTTGCGCCGCAGCGAGTTCGGCGGCGTGAACGGTGTCGCGGAAGACGATCGCGCTCGCGCCTTCCGGCGGCAACGGTGCCAGCCAACCGTGCAAAGCGGCCAGCACCCGATCGGCGGGCACCATCGCAAGCGCCGGCCCACCGCTGCCCTGTCCGAGCAACACCGACACCGTCTGGGTGTCGAGGGTCACCAGCTCGGCCAGGCACTGGGCGATCTGCCCGGCCAGCCCGCCCTGTTCGGCCTCGGCCGACAGCGCTGGGCCGGCGGTGTCGATCACCAGCACCAGCGGCAGGCGCAGCTCGGCGGCCAGCGCCATGCCCCGCCGGGCCTCCCGCAGCGACGCGGGTCCCACCATCCCGCCCGTAACCCGTTGCTGGCCGAGCACCACCGCGGGCTGCCCGGCGAAGCGGGTCAGGGCCAACAGGGTCGTCGCCGCTTCCCCCTGCCCCGTCCCCGACAGCAGCACCAGATCGGAGGCGCCGTGGCGCAACAACTGGCCGACACCCGGACGGTCAGGGCGGCGGGACGCCACCACGGAGTCCCACGCCGGCACGTCGGGGATCGGTTCGGGCGGCGGAGCCGCCGGCAGCGGTTCGGGCGGGTCGGCGAGGACGGTCAGCGCGAGGTGGAGCATCCGGCGCAGCTCGTCGACCGCGACGACACCGTCGATCACGCCGTGGCGGTGCAGGTTCTCCGCGGTCTGGATGCCCTCGGGAAACGGCTCGCCGTAGAGCAGCTGATACACCCGGGGCCCGAGAAATCCGATCAGGGCGCCCGGCTCGGCCACCGTGACGTGGCCCAGCGAACCCCACGACGCGAACACCCCGCCGGTAGTCGGGTTGCGCAGGTAGACCAGGTAGGGCAGGTGGGCCCGCTTGTGCAGTCGCACCGCGGCGGCGATCTTCACCATTTGCAGAAAGGCGACCGTGCCCTCCTGCATACGGGTGCCGCCGGAGCTCGGCGAGGCCAACAACGGCAGGCCCTCGGCGGTCGCCCGCTGCACCGCGGCGGTGATTCGCTCGGCCGCCGCCACGCCGATCGAGCCGCCCAGGAAACCGAATTCACACACCACGACCGCCACCCGACGCCCGTAAATGCGGCCCTCGCCCGTCAGCACCGATTCATCCAGGCCGGTGGCCGCCCGCGCCTCGGCCAACTCTCGCGAATACGCGTCGCTGACCGGGATGGCGAGCGGCTCGCCGTCCCAGCGGACGAAGGAACCGTCGTCCAGCACCGCGTCGCGCAGCTGATCAGCCGTGATACGACTCACGACACGAGGCTATATAGGGTGGCTGCCATGATCGGTGTTACCCAGGCCGAAGCCGTGCTGACCATTGAGTTGCAGCGGTCGGAGCGGCGCAACGCGCTCAATTCGCAGCTCGTCGAGGAGCTGCGGGAGGCCTTCCAGAAGGCGAGCGACGGCACTGTGCGGGCCATCGTGCTGACCGGCCAGGGCACCGTGTTCTGCGCCGGTGCCGACCTGAGCGGCGATGCGTTCGCCGCCGACTATCCCGACCGGCTGATCGAGTTGCACAAGTTGATGGATGCCACCCTGATCCCGGTGATCGGCGCCATCAACGGCCCCGCCATCGGCGCGGGCCTGCAGCTGGCCATGCAATGCGATCTGCGGGTTGTCGCACCTGAGGCGTTCTTTCAGTTCCCTACCTCGAAATACGGTCTGGCGCTTGACAATTGGAGCATCCGGCGGTTGTCTTCGCTGGTCGGTCACGGCCGGGCCCGCGCGATGCTGCTGGCCGCGGAGAAGCTCACCGCAGACGCTGCGCTGCAGACCGGAATGGCCAACCGCATCGGGACCCTGGCCGACGCCCAGGCCTGGGCAGCCGAGATCGCCGGCCTGGCCCCGCTGGCACTTCAGCATGCCAAGCGGGTACTCAACGACGACGGTGCCATCGAAGAGGCCGGGCCGGTGCACAAGGAGCTCTTCGACAAAGCGTGGGGGAGCCAGGACGTCATCGAAGCCCAGGTGGCCCGCATCGAGAAGCGACCGCCGAAGTTCAAGGGGGCCTGACCGTCATGCTGCGGGGGGCGCTGCGGCTGGCCGCGGGGACGGCGTCGCTGGCGGCCGGCAGCTGGGTGGTGCGGGCGCTGCATGGGGCACCGGCGGCCCTCGGTGCGCGCCCCGCCGCCATACGGGCGATGGCCGAGGGATCACCGAATTACCGCGACGGCGTATTCGTCAACCTCGACCCCGCCTCCGATTCCATGGACCGCGAAGAACTGCGGCTCGTCGTCTGGGAGCTGATCGGCAATCGTGGTGTTGGCCGGCCGGCGTCGCCGATCCCGTTGGCCGCGCCGGCGATCTTCGAGGGTGATTCCGGCCCGCTCGCGGTCAGCTGGTTCGGCCACTCGACGGCGCTGCTGGAAATCGACGGTTACCGGGTGCTCACCGATCCGGTGTGGAGCGACCGGTGCTCACCGTCGGACATCGTGGGGCCGCGGCGGCTGCATCCGCCGCCGGTGCAATTGGAGGGGCTGCCCGCCGTCGATGCGGTGGTGATCAGCCACGACCACTACGACCACCTCGACATCGACACGGTCATGGCGCTGGCCCACACACAGCGGGCGCCCTTCTTCGTCCCCCTCGGTGTCGGCGCCCACCTGCGGGCGTGGGGAATCCCCGAGCGGCGCATCGTCGAACTCGACTGGCATCAGAGTGCCAAGCTCGATGAGCTCATCGTGACTTGCCTGCCGGCGCGGCACTTCTCGGGTCGCTTCCTGGACCGCAACGCCACGCTGTGGGCGTCATGGGCCTTCGTCGGCCCGAACCACCGCGCGTATTTCGGCGGCGACACCGGGTACACCAAGAGCTTCGCGCACATCGGCGAAGAGCACGGGCCGTTCGACCTGACCCTGCTGCCCATCGGGGCCTACAACACCGCGTGGCCGGACGTGCACATGAACCCCGAGGAGGCGGTTCGGGCGCACCTGGACCTCACCGAGGCCGGGCTGCTGGTGCCGATCCACTGGGGCACGTTCCGGTTGGCCCCCCATCCGTGGGCCGAGCCGGTCGAGCGACTGCTCACCGCCGCGGAGCAGGAGCGGGTCGACGTCGCGGTGCCCGCCCCGGGCCAGCGCATCGATCCCACGTCGCCGGTGAAATCGAACCCGTGGTGGCGGCTCTGATTGGGGAGCCCGGAAACCTCCCCACGCTAAGGTTCCGCCATGACGAAACGCGCCGCCGCAGCCGCTGTCACGGTGCTGCTCGGCATGACCGGATGCGGGCCCGCGCACCCCACTTCCAGCCCGCCCGCGCTCTCTGACGCACCGCCCAACGAGATCTCCGGCGTTGTCATCCCCGCCGGTCGCATCGACGACGCCGTCGCAAAGGTCGACGGCCTGGTCGGCGACCTGATGAAGAGCACCGGCGTCCCGGGGATGGCCGTGGCCATCGTCCACGGCGGGAAAGTGTTGTACGCCAAGGGCTTCGGAGTCAAGGACGTGAGGAAGGGGCAGGGCCAAGACAACGTCGTCGACGCCGACACCGTCTTCCAGTTGGCGTCGGTGTCCAAATCGGTCGGTTCCACGGTGGTCGCGCATGAAGTCGGTGACAGCGTCCTCGCCTGGGACACCCCGGTCGCGTCCAAGCTGCCGTGGTTCACGCTCAGCGATCCCTACGTCACCAGCCATGTGACCGTCGCCGATCTTTATTCGCACCGTTCCGGGCTGCCCGACCACGCCGGCGACAAACTCGAAGACCTGGGTTACGACCGACGGCAGACGCTCGAGCGGCTGAAGTTCCTGTCGCTGGCCCCGTTTCGGGCCAGCTACGCCTACACGAACTATGGGGTGACCGCGGCCGCCGAGGCGGTGGCCGCCGCGGCGGGCAAGTCATGGGAAGACCTCTGCGAGGAGGTGCTCTACCGCCCGCTGGGGATGACATCGACCAGTTCGCGGTTCGTTGACTTCGTCGCCCGGCCCAACCATGCGGTCAACCACATCAAGGTCGGCGACAAGTGGGAAGCGCGATTCCAGCGCGACCCCGATCCTCAGTCACCCGCGGGAGGCGTCAGTTCATCGGTCCATGACATGGCCCGCTGGCTGATGATGTTGCTGGGCAAGGGAAGTTACGACGGGCAGCGGATCGTGTCGCCGGAAGCCTTGCTGCCAGCTACCAGTCCGCAGGCCGTCTCGGCGCCGGCTAAGACGCCCATGGCACGCTCCGGGTTCTACGGATACGGCTTCAACGCATCGGTTGATTCCTCCGGGCGAACCGAGTACTCCCATTCGGGCGCTTTCGATCTGGGGGCGGCCACGAACTTCGTCGCGCTGCCCTCGGAGGACCTGGCCATCATCGCGCTGACGAACGGCGCGCCCTACGGCATCCCGGAGACGCTGGCGGCTCAGTTCATCGAACTCGTTGAGTATGGCCAGATCCGCGAGGACTGGGGTGCGCTGTACAAGAAGGCGATCGGCTGGCTCAACAACCCGCAGGGTTCGCTGGTCGGCAAGCAACCGCCCTCCAACCCCGCACCGGCCAGAGCGCTCGGCGACTACGCCGGCGTCTACGCCAACGACTACTGGGGCCCGGCCGTCGTTACGGAGCGCGACGGTGGCCTGCAGTTGGTGATGGGGCCGAAGAACCGTGCTCTCAGCCTGACGCATTGGGACGGCGACACCTTCACCTTCGGTCTGACCGACGAAAATGCCCCACCGGGAACGATTTCGAAGGCCGTGTTCTCCGGTAACACGCTGAACCTGGAGTACTACGACTCCGACAAACTGGGAACGTTTACCCGATGATCGCCGGTCTGACCGATGCCGAGGTGGCGCAGCGGGTCGCCGACGGGAAGAGCAACGCTGTCCGAGAACGGGCCACCCGCAGCATTCCGGACATCGTGCGGGCCAACGTCTTCACCCGGATCAACGCCATCCTGGGCGTGTTGCTGCTGATCGTGTTGGCGACCGGCTCGGTGATCAACGGGATGTTCGGCTTGCTTATCGTCGCCAACAGCGTCGTCGGCATGGTGCAGGAGATCCGGGCCAAGCAGACTCTGGACGCGCTGGCGATCGTGGGACAGGCGAAACCGTTGGTGCGCAGGTCATCCGGGACTCGTACGCTGCCGCCCTCGGAGGTGGTGCTCGATGACATCATCGAACTCGGACCCGGCGACCAGGTCGTCGTCGATGGCCAGGTCGTCGAAGAGACGAACCTGGAGATCGACGAATCGCTGCTGACCGGTGAGGCCGACCCGATCGGCAAGGCCACCGGCGACGCCGTGATGTCGGGAAGCTTCGTCGTCGCCGGGACGGGGGCCTACCGGGCCACCAAGGTCGGACCGGAGGCGTACGCCGCCAAGCTCGCCGAAGAGGCCAGCAAGTTCACCTTGGTCAAATCCGAACTGCGCATGGGCATCAACCGGATCCTGCAGTTCATCACCTACCTGTTGATTCCGGCCGGCTTGCTGACGATTTACACCCAGTTCTTCACCACCCATGCGGGCTGGCGGCAGTCGGTGCTGCGGACGGTCGGTGCTCTGGTGCCGATGGTGCCCGAAGGGCTGGTCCTGCTGACGTCGGTCGCGTTCGCCGTTGGGGTGATCCGGCTCGGCCAGCGCCAGTGCCTGGTGCAGGAGCTGCCCGCCATCGAAGGGCTCGCCAGGGTCGATGTGGTCTGCGCGGACAAGACCGGCACCTTGACCGAGAACGGCATGCGCGTGGCGGGGGTCGAGGAACTCCAAGCGGCGCAACGCGACAACGTCGATGAGGCGCTGGCGGCGTTGGCCGCCGCCGACCCGCGGCCCAACGCCAGTATGCAGGCGATCGCCGAGACCTATCAGCGGCCACCCGACTGGGTGGCCACGGCGACCGCGCCTTTCAAGTCGGCCACCAAGTGGAGCGGGGTCTCGTACGGCGACCGCGGCAACTGGGTGATCGGGGCGCCGGACGTGCTGCTCGATCCGGCGTCGGAAGCGGCCGGGCGGGCCGAGCGCATCGGCGCGCAGGGGCTGCGGGTGCTGCTGGTCGGCACCGGCGATGTGGCCGTAGACCACCCGGACGCCCCGGGGCGCGTCACCCCCGTCGCGCTGGTGGTTCTCGAGCAAAGGGTGCGCCCCGACGCCGCGGAAACGTTGGATTACTTTGCCGAGCAGGGCGTTTCGGTGAAGGTGATCTCTGGCGACAACGCGGTGTCCGTCGGAGCCGTCGCCGAGAAGCTCGGGCTGCGAGGTGAGACGATGGATGCGCGCCGGCTGCCGTCGGAACCCGCGCAACTGGCCAACGCGCTGGATACCTACACCACGTTCGGGCGGGTGCGGCCCGACCAGAAGCGGTCGATCGTGCACGCCCTGCAAGCGCACGGGCATACCGTCGCGATGACCGGCGACGGCGTCAACGACGTGCTGGCCCTCAAGGATGCCGACATCGGCGTCGCGATGGGGGCCGGCAGCCCGGCCTCGCGCGCGGTCGCACAAATCGTGTTGCTGGACAACAGGTTCGCCACTCTGCCGTACGTCGTCGCCGAGGGCAGGCGGGTGATCGGCAACATCGAGCGCGTCGCCAACCTGTTCTTGACCAAGACCGTCTACTCTGTGCTGCTCGCGCTTCTGGTCGGCATTGAATGCCTGTTCGCCAAGGCGATCAAAGCCGATCCCTTGCTGTACCCGTTTCAGCCTATTCACGTGACGATCGCGGCGTGGTTCACCATCGGAATCCCGTCGTTCATCCTGTCGCTCGCCCCCAACAACGAACGCGCCTACCCCGGCTTCGTCCGGCGGGTGCTCAGTTCGGCGCTGCCGTCCGGGGTGATCGTGGGCACCGCGACCTTCGCGTCCTATCTGCTGGCCTACCACGGCCGGCACGCGACGTTTCAGCAACAGGAGCAGGCGTCCACCGCGGCCCTGATCACGCTGCTGATGACGGCGCTGTGGGTGCTCGCAGTGGTGGCCCGTCCCTACCAATGGTGGCGGGTCGCGCTGGTCATCGCCTCGGCCCTGGCCTACGTCGCGATCTTCAGCATCCCGCTGGCCCGCAAGGCGTTCCTGCTCGACCCCTCCGATGTGGTGGTGACGTCGACCGCCGTGGGGGTCGGCGTGCTGGGCGCGGCCGCGGTCGAGGCGATGTGGTGGATCCGGGCGCGGATGCTGGGCGTGCAGCCGCGATTGTGGCGCTGACCACCCGGAGCTCGGGCCCGCTGGGTTAGTAGGATTTCCGGCGGAGAAAGGACGGGTGCATGGGACTCCTGGACAAGGCGAAAGACCTGTTGTCGCAGAACGCCGACAAGGTCGGGACTGCGATCGACAAGGCCGGCGAATTCGTCGACGACAAGACCCAGCACAAGTACTCCGACACCATCCACAAAGTGCAGGAAGAGGCCAAGAAGGCAGCCGAGGCCGCGGCAAAAGGCGACAACCAGAACTGAGCTCATGGCGAAACTCTCCGGATCGATCGATGTCCCGCTGCCACCCGAGGTGGCCTGGAAGCACGCGTCGGACCTGTCCCGGTACAAGGATTGGCTGACTATCCACCGGGTGTGGCGCAGCAAACTGCCCGACGACATCGAGAAGGGCACGGTCGTGGAGTCGATCGTCGAAGTCAAGGGCATGTACAACCGGATCAAATGGACGGTGGTGCGGTACAAGCCGCCGGAAGGCATGACACTCAACGGCGACGGCGTCGGCGGCGTGAAGGTCAAGCTGATGGCGAAGGTTCAGCCCGCAGAGGAGGGCTCCACCGTCAGCTTCGACGTCCACCTCGGCGGCCCGGCGCTGTTCGGGCCGATCGGCATGATCGTGGCCGCCGCCCTGCGGGGCGACATCAACACGTCGCTGGAGAACTTCGTCACGGTGTTCACCCGACCCGACCCCGGCATGAACGGGCACGGCGTTAGCCGCTGATGGGGCACCTGCCGCCCGAGCGTCACGCTGGGGCGGCGCTTGCCGACGGGCGCCACGCTAGCGTGACGCTCGATCGCCCGGGGCCGGGTCTGAGTCGGTTAATCTCGCTAGCATGACTCGCCGGCTGCGCCCTGGTTGGCTGGTGGCGCTTTTCGCGTTGG
>NZ_LZJI01000138.1 GCF_001667775.1 Mycobacterium sp. E1747 | reverse complement strand
CGAGAACAAGCCGTCCAATCCCAGCGACCCGCACGACGGGGCGTACACGGCGGCGCGGCTGGCCCGCGACGAGGGCGTGCCCATTTCGACGATCTCGTTCGGCACCAAGACCGGCGAGATCGAGATGGACGGGCAGCGCGTCGCCGTCCCGGTCTCGACGGACCACATGAAGACCATCGCCAAGCTGTCCGGCGGGCAGTCCTACACCGCCAGCAACATCGCCGAGCTCAACAAGAGCTACAACGCCATCGAGAAGGACATCGGTTATCGGACCGTGCCGGGGCCGGGCAGCGCCGGGTGGCTGCGCCTGGGCGTGATCACCGCCTTGATCGCGACGGCGCTGGCGCTGCTGATCAACCGGCGGCTGCCGGTCTGATCGCTCAGGAGGGCAGCCGGCGATTCAGGAACAGCCCGGCCAGGATCGCACCGGCCAACGCGACCGCGCCCAGCAGCATCCAGGCCAGGCTGGCGTCGCCCTTGACGGTCTCGTAGCCGATCTGGCGCTGCAGGGTCGAGTAGACGTTCTTCAGCGATTCCAGGCTGTCGGCGTGGAACGCCTGGCCGTCGGTGATCTCGCAGATCTTCTGCAGCGTCTGGTCGTCGACGGGAACCGGGATCGTGGCGCCCTCGTATTCGACGGTGCCGTACGGCGTCCCGAAGGAGATGGTCGAGATCTGCACGCCCGCGGCCTTGGCGGCCCGGGCGGCGGTGAACGCCCCCTGCGGGGCGTTGGCGTCCAGCGGCACATTCTCCGCGCCGCCGTGTACGCCCCGTCGTGCGGGTCGCTGGGATTGGACGGCTTGTTCTCCCCGCCGTCGGACAGCAGCA
>NZ_LZJI01000137.1 GCF_001667775.1 Mycobacterium sp. E1747 | reverse complement strand
CATGCGCATGCCCCAACTGAGCGGCGGCTTGAACGCCGCGGCGAACTCCTTGAGCGGTGCGTCACCGTGGAAGAGGTACATCGGGTTCACCAGCGAGCTGCCCGCGGTGAGTTCGATCGCGTCCAGCCCGCCGTCGTCCTGCAGCCACTTGGCGGTGGTCAGCGATTCCTCGGTGGAGATGCCGCCGCGGACACCGTCGGTCATGTTGAGCTTTGCGGTGACCGCGATCGGCGTGCCCTCCCTTTCCACCGCGCGGCGCACGGCCATGACGATGCCGCGGGCCACCTTCGCCCGGTTTTCCAGCGATCCGCCGAACTCATCGGCGCGGCGGTTGATCAGCGGGGACAGGAACGCGCTCGCCAAGTAGTTGTGGCCCAAGTGGATTTCGACCGCGTCGAAGCCGGCCTCGATGGCCAGCCGCGCCGCGTTGGCGTGGCCCTCGATGACGTCGTTGATGTCGTCACGGCTCGCCTTTTTGGCGAACCGCATCCCGATCGGATTGAAAAATCGCACCGGGGCCAGCGCCTTGGCCTTGTTGGATTTGGCGTTGGCGACGGGACCGGCGTGGCCGATCTGCGCGCTCACCGCCGCGCCCTCGGCGTGGATCGCGTCGGTGAGCCGCCGGAATCCCGGCACCGCCTCCGGGCGCAACCAGATGCCGTTTCCCTCGGTGCGGCCGCCGGGGGAGATGGCGCAATAGGCGACGGTCGTCATGCCCACGCCACCCGCGGCGGGCAGGCGGTGGTATTCGATCAGGTCGTCGGTCACCAAGGTGTCGGGCGTGCGGGCCTCGAAGGTCGCCGATTTGATGGTGCGGTTGCGCACGGTGATCGGGCCGAGCTTGGCCGGGCTGAACACGTCCGGAGGGGTAGACATATCGGGAGCCTAATCCGACGTCATGCCAGACTGTCAGGCGTGGGCGCAATCACACTGGACGGCAAGGCCACCCGGGACGAGATCTTCGTCGACCTCAAACAACGGGTCGCCGCCCTGACCGCATCGGGCCGCACTCCCGGGCTGGGCACCATCCTGGTCGGCGACGATCCCGGTTCGCAGGCCTACGTTCGGGGCAAGCACGCGGACTGCGCCAAGGTCGGGATCACGTCGATCCGCCGGGACTTGCCCGCCGACATCAGCACCGCGACGCTGGAAGAAACCATCGACGAGCTGAACGCCAACCCCGAGTGCACCGGGTACATCGTGCAGTTGCCACTGCCGAAGCATCTAGACGAGAACGCGGCGCTGGAGCGTGTCGACCCGAACAAGGACGCGGACGGACTGCACCCGACGAATCTGGGCCGGCTGGTGCTCAGCGTGCCGGCGCCGCTGCCATGTACCGCCCGCGGGATCGTGCACCTGCTGCGGCGCTACGACGTCGAGATCGCCGGGGCGCATGTGGTGATCATCGGCCGCGGGGTGACGGTCGGCCGCCCGCTGGGGCTGCTGCTGACCCGCCGGTCCGAGAACGCCACGGTGACGTTGTGCCACACCGGGACTCGCGATCTGGCCGCGCACACCAGGCAGGCGGACATCGTGGTGGCGGCCGTCGGGGTCCCGCACATGCTGACCGCCGACATGGTGCGTCCGGGCGCCGCGGTCGTCGACGTGGGCGTCAGCCGCACCGAGAACGGGTTGGTCGGCGACGTGCACCCCGACGTCTGGGAGGTCGCCGGACACGTGTCGCCGAACCCCGGCGGTGTCGGCCCGTTGACCCGGGCCTTCCTGCTGAGCAACGTCGTCGAGCTCGCCGAACGGGCATGAGCGCGCGGTCGGTCGTCAGGGCCCAATGGCCAATCCTGCTGGTCGGCTTGACTTTCGCCACCGCCCTCGCGCTGGTGGGGGCCAACTTCTGGCGCCGCGGTTCGCTGCTGATCGGTATCGGCGTCGGCCTGGCGGCCGCGCTGCGGCTGGTGCTCCCCGACGAGCGGTCCGGCCTTCTGGCGGTGCGCAGCAAGGGAATTGACCTCGTGACCACCGCGACGGTCGCCGCGGCGATGGTCTACATCGCGTGGACCATCGACCCGCTGGGCACCGGTTAGCACCGGTTAGATACCCGGCACCGCCGGAATCTGCCGCGGCAGCCCGGGCAGTTGCCCGCCCATTCCGGGCAGCTGTCCCGCCATGCCGGGCAGCGCAGGCACGCTCAGATTGCCGTTGGCCAGGTTCGCCATCTGCTCCGGGCAGTAGGTCTGTATCGCGATCGTGGTGAACATCCGCGCCATGGCGGGTGACATGCCGCGGCCGGAGACGCTGGACGCCGCCGCGGCGAAGTTACCGCCCGGCTGGGACAGCATCGGGCAGATGGACTGGCCAACCGACATCGCGTTTCCGGGTTCGCCGAAGTCGATGCCGGCGTGGTTGAGCGCGTCGATGAAGTTGTCATCGGGGTTGTCCGCGCGCACCGGCGCGGCGAACGCCGAAGCCGCGGTGAGCAGGGCGGCGGCCGCGGCCAGCAGACGAACGGTCAGAGGCTGGTTCCGAAACAGCCAGATCCAGCGGTTTGTTCGTGCCAGTGCCTTCATGCGGCCTCCCCCTCGGTCGTGGAGTGCGCCGGATGCACTCGAATCACGTTGTGAACTCTGAGCTATCACTGTCACGTTTGCGACACGGTGGGGTAAAGGTTCGCACAAATAAGCGTTTTGCGGGCCGGCGGCGGCCGCGGCGTCGATTATTGGGCCGCCCGAATCGTCAAGTTGTCTCGGCGGATCGATTCCACACTGTGATCTGACACGGGCACCAGTGCCGCGCTTTTGCGTGCGAAATGTTTCAGAATCTCCGCACATGACGACTAATCGCAGCCGTCCCCTGGACCCGTCCTTGCAGCGCGGCATCTCGCGCCAGGCGTTTCTCCGCAGCGCCGTCGGAATGTTAGCCACCGGCGCCGTTTTGGGCACCGCCCGCGCGGCGGCCGACCCTCCGACCGGCTGGGGCGGCCTGGCGTCGTCCATCGGCGGCAGCGTCGTCCTGCCCGCCAACAGCGGCCAATTCTCCACCAGCAAAAAGGTTTTCAATTCGTTCTATGACAGCTCCACCCCCGCCGCGGTGGTGACGGTGTCGTCACAGGCCGATGTGCAGAAGGCGATCGCGTTCGCGACGGCCAACAACCTCAAGATCGCTCCCCGAGGCGGTGGCCATTCCTACGTGGGTGCCTCCGCCGCGAACGGCACCATGGTGCTCGATCTGCGTGGGCTTCCCGGTGGCGCCAACTTCGACGGCAACAACCTCACCGTGACCCCCGCGACCACGCTGTACGCCATTCACCAGGCATTGACCGGTGCCGGGCGCGCGATACCCAGCGGCACCTGCCCGACCGTCGGCGTCGCGGGGCTCGCGCTCGGTGGCGGCATCGGGCCCGATGCCAGGCACGCGGGCCTGACGTGCGACGCGCTGCAGTCGGCCACGGTGGTGTTGCCCAGCGGTGACGTGGTGACGGCCTCCGCCAACGACAATCCGGATCTGTTCTGGGCGCTCCGGGGAGGCGGCGGCGGCAATTTCGGCGTGACGACGTCGATGACGTTCTCCACCTTCGCCACCTCCGACAGCGACGTCGTGCGGCTCGACTTCCCGCCCGCGTCCGCCACGCAGGTGCTCGTCGGCTGGCAGTCCTGGCTCAACGGTGCGGACCGAAACACCTGGGGCATCGTGGATCTCATGATCGGCTCCGCCCCGAACTGCCACGTGCTGGCGACCTGCCCCGCGGGCGCGGGGTCCAGCGTGGCCGACGCGATCAAGTCCGCGGTGGGGGTGGCGCCGACCGCGGTCTCGAACAAGACGATGAACCGCACGGATCTGGTGATGTTCCTGGCCGGCGGCAGTTCCAACCCCCCGGCGCGCTCGTTCGTGGCGGGCTCGGACGTCATCGGCCCGGTGGATTCGGTTGCGGCGCATGCCATCGCCACCGCGATCGGGCAGTGGCCCGCCGGCGCAGGCCAGGCGTCGGTGCTCGTGGACCCCCTCGGTGGTGCCGTCGCGGACGTGGCCGCGGGCGACACCGCGTTCCCGTGGCGCAATCAGTCGGCTGTCCTGCAGTGGTACGTCGAACCGTCGGGCAGCCAGGTCGCGGCGGCGAACACCTGGCTGAGCGCCGCGCACCAAGCGGTGCAACAAATCTCGGTGGGGGGATACGTCAACTACCTGGAGGCCAACGCCGCCCCGGCGCGTTACTTCGGCTCGAACCTGTCACGGCTGACAACCGTCCGACAAAAGTACGATCCGAACCGGATCATGTTCTCCGGGCTGAACTTCTAAGAGTCAGCGGCCGAGCAGCCGATTCCTCTGCTCGATGTATTCCTCCTCGGAGATCAGCCCCTCGTCGCGTAGCCGGGCGAACTCGCGTATCTCGGCGGCGATACCGGTCACCACGGTGCGCGGCTCATCCTCCGCCGGGCGGTCTTCGGCCGCTTCGCGGCTAGTGGATTGGCGGCCAACCGGTTCCGCGCCCAAGGGCACTCGAGTGCGGTTGCCGACGGCGTCCCGGATGGACCGCCCGGCCGTGCCGGCCAGGGCCAACTCGCCGAACGTGCTTTCCAAACTCGGGGCCGCCGGAACGGCGGCACTGGCGGGTGCGGCCGGCAGCGCCAACGCGATCGGGCGCACCGCCGGCGTGCCCGCCGCCCAGGTGGGCGGGACCGAAAGCCCACCGATCGAGTCGGACTCACCGAGTCCGGCGGACACCGTCCTGGACAGCATGGCCGGTGTGGTCGCCGGATCGGGCGGCGTCACCGTCCTGACTATCGATAGGGGCGCGCCGTTCGCATCCCAGTCGCTGACGATGTCGTCGGTGTGCAAACCGGTTCCCGCGCCGACCAGGTCGATGGGCATCGACACGGCGCCTAACGGGGCCAACGGGGCGTCGATCCCGTAGGCGATCGCGTCCGCGCCCACGTTGATCAGGTCCAGCGGCGAGTTCACGCCCAGCGCGGACGCCGCGCCGCCCGCCGCATCGGTCGCCGAGGCAGCTGACCCGGCGGGCAGTTCGGCGGCTTGGCTCAGTGTGCTGGCCTGCGTGGCCGATCCGGCCGGGTTGGTGTTCTGCTGCGGCGGTGTGAAGGGCGCCAGCTGCGTCGCCGCCGTCGCCGACGCCGCGTAGCCGTACATCGCGACCGCATCCTGCGCCCACATCTCGCCGTACTGGGCCTCGGTGGCCGCAATGGCAGGTGTGTTCTGCCCCAACAGATTCGTCGCGACCAGCGCTGCGAGTTGGCTGCGGTTCGCCGCTACCGCCGGCGGCGGCACCGTCGCGGCAAAGGCGGCTTCATAGGCGGCGGCGGCCGCGATGGCCTGCGTGGCGGTCTGTTCCGCCTGCGCTGCGGTGCCGCTCAACCACGACACGTACGCATTGGCCGCGGCGGCCATCATCACCGATGACGGCCCCAGCCACGGCCCGGCGGTCAGACCGGAGACCACCGATTCATACGAACTTGCCGCGGAATGGAGCTCCGCGGCAATCGATTCCCATGCTTGCGCGGAGGCGAGCATTGGTCCCGATCCCGGACCGGCGTACATCAACCCGGAGTTGACTTCCGGTGGTAACGTCGCGAAATCCATTGCTGCAGTCCCTATTCAGCCGATCGGGCGCTGCGTGCGCCCGATGGGATCCTGCGAGTCATGGACGACAAGGCCCTTCCCCCTAGATGACTTGCTGGTCAAAGCGCGGCGGTGCATGCGTCGCGCGGTTGCCGTTGGGCGTGTGTGCGGCCCACCTGGTCAAGGAACGTTGTGCTGTGGTCACTGGCTGGCTATACCGCGCGCTCCTCTGATCGGTTCCAGTCGACGAACGTTGTCTTCAGCCATTGCTCGGTCGTCGCAACCACATTCACGATCGGCCGGTGAATCGTCCGTGAGCGGCTGGGCGGCGGGGCGCCCCTTGCGCAGGGTGGCGATGAGTTCTCGGTACGGGCCGACCAGGTAGACGGTGTCACCGGCGCTGAGTCGGGCGTCGCGGCGCGGGTGCAGCCGAACCGGTGCGTCCTCCCGGGTAATCGCGATGACGCGGGTCTGCGTCGAGACTTCGAACATCTGTAACCCGTCGAGCTCGCTTCCCGCCTGCACGTACATTCCGCCGATCAGAAACGATCGGTTCCCGACCGAGAACGTCCCCAAGACATGGAGTCCCATCGCTGCGCCGATAAACCAGGGCGCCGCGAGTTCGACTGTCGACCGAACGTTTTCGAACCCGAACCGCTGAGCGACCGCAGCCCCCAGATCGTGGTCGTACACCCGCAGCACGAGCGGCATCTTGCTCCACCGATTGCCGACGAGCGCCGGCTCGGAGCCGAGCATCTCGCGGACCACGATTCCCGTCTCGATGTTGACCATGTCGTCGCGGGTCAAGACCGCGACCGCGCGGGCGGTGTCCACCCGGGCGGCCTCCATCGTCTGGCGTAACGTCGCGTCCCCGAAGATGACCGGCACGTCGAGGTCGGCCGCCGTCGACAGGAACGGGTTGTTCGGGTCGCGCTCGATCACCGCGACCTCGAAACCGGCCTCGGTGAGGTCGGTTAGGACCCGGACCCCCAGCGCGCTCAACCCGACCACGATGATGTGGTTGCGCAGGTGGCGCGCCCGCGGGCGCGCGGACAGCGCGAGGAATCTCCGGGACAGCAACACATCGGCGATGAAGGCGACTAGGAGTGCGGTGGTGGTCACGCCGGCCAACATCAGCACCGCGGCGTAGAGCCGCAGCCATGTCGGTTGTTTGGCGAAGCTGAAGTCACCGTATCCCGTGGTGGTGATCGTCTCGTTGGTGAAGTAGAACGCGTCGGTCCAGGACATGCCCGGGTGGGTGTAGGAGAAGTGCAGCAGCATCGTCGAGCCGATCACCAGGAAGGTCAGGGCGACGATCACGGGATAGAACGCGGGGTTGACTTCGTTGGGCAGGGCGCGCACCGCGTAGAGGACCCGGCGCAATCGCGATTGGCGCGACCGCGTCCGCGGATTAGTTGGGACCTTCACGCCACAGGCGGCGGCCTCCTCGGTGGTGCCGATCATCGCCGTCCAGTCGCCCGCGCTGACCCGCAAATCGCGCCCCGGGCATACCACGACCTCACCGGGATTGTCGGCGGTCTCGCTGTGCACCATCGCGACGGGGGCGAGGTCGCCATAGATTTCCCGCAGGGACGCGTCGAACGGCGCCTCGGCGCCGAAGACGACGAACTCGATGCCTGCCACTTCGAACGGATGGGTGGTGCGGGCCAGGCACGCCTCGACGACCGCGGCACCCGCCAGGTCCGCGACGCCCAGGATCGAATTGGGTCCTTCGTCGGCGGCCACCGCCTCACGCAGCACGTCGTTGGCTATCCGCGCCACCACGCGGATATTTGGGTTGGCCTTTCGCGCCAGCAGGGCGATCTCCAGGTTCGTCGCGTCGTCGTCTCCGGCGCACACGACGGCGGACGCCACGGCGACGCCCGCTCTGGCGAGCTCGGTCTTGACCCGGGCACCCGCGAGTTCTGAATCGAGGAGCCGGGCGACGCTCGCGCCCGCCCTCTTCAGCTCATCGACGATTGTCGACGCGAGCGCGTCATCACCGCTGACGATGATGCACTGGCCCATGAGGTCCTGCCCCTCCGCGAAACACTGCCACCCCTCCGGTGATAGTTGACCTGGATTGATTTCTCCACGAGTCCGGTGGCGTAGAGACGCGAAACCCGTGGGGTGCAAGCACTTAATTCGCTAGGCGGGCGCCGCGCGCTACTCCAAGGAAATGGAGATCGAATTCGATGCTAACAGACAGATTCCGGATAAGGCGTGCGCTGACCAGTGCGCTGGCCGTCGATGGTCGCGGACGTGGTCGTCTGAATGGGCTGGAGCGCAACATAATCCAATTTATACAAACCCCACTTGTGTCAAATGGTATAAAGGTAGTGTGCCGATCGGCACCCGGAATCGTTGCTGTGCAAGCGCGTTGAATTTCCTGTGGGACTACTGGTGAAGTAGCTCGGACGACCCGCATATCGCGGAAACCCCTTAATCGTTATCGCGCAACGGGTTTCGGAGAGGCCGGTGGATACTGAAAAAGCTCTAATAGTGCGCTCTTATTACCAAGGGTGATGTCTGTGTTACATCCAGGTCACCCGCTGGGAGTGTCCTGGCAGTTCTTCTGACAATTTCCTGTGGTTATCCCCGACGGCTGAATAGTGCGGGGCGACAAATGCAATTGCGGCATATACGCTTTCGGCGGGCTGGACGGCTGGAAGCGCTTATCGTCATGTCCAATTGACCATAGGGGGAAAGGGATAGGTTCTGTGGCAACACCTTTGGCTGAGCGACCGAGCGCCGTCGATCACAAGGCATGGTCTTCGTTCTCCGACGTCTGCAAACGTGGCCTGCTCGGTAAGCCCTTGATCAACTCACAGCTCGAGCACGAGAAGCTGTCCAATCCGGTCGCGCTCGGCGTGCTCTCACCCGACGCGATCTCATCCACCGCCTATGGCTCTGAGCAGATCATGATCGAGCTGTTGCCGGCGGCCGGGATGGCCGCCTTCGCCCTGTTGCTTCCGATTACCGGGGTTATCCTCTTGATCCTGGTGCTGGTCGCGGCGTCGTATCGCCAGGTCGTGATGGTCTATACGCGGTCCGGCGGCTCCTACGTTGTCGCGCGCGAGAATTTCGGCCCCCGGGTGGCCCAGGTCGCGGCCGCCGCCCTGCTGATCGACTACGTCGTCACCGTCGCGGTGCAATGCGCGGCCGGGACAGTAGCGGTCGCCTCGGCGATACCGGTGCTCGGACCCTACAGCCTCGAGATCACCGTCGGCATGGTGCTGTTGATGTGCTTTGCCAACCTGCGCGGATTGCGGGAAGCCGGTGCGCGTTTCGCGTTGCCCACCTACGCCTTCGTGGCCATGGTGTCGTTGACCATCGTCGTCGGTGTCATCCGTGAACTCTGCGGCAACCTGCCGATCTACGATCCCCAGCACATCGCCGGAGCCGTGCTGGTGCACCAGGGGAGCGGGCTGGTGATGGGCGCATCCCTGCTGATCGTGTTGCGGGCGTTCGCCAATGGCGGCTCGTCGCTGACCGGGGTGGAAGCCATCTCGAACACGGTCACCACCTTCCGTAAGCCCGAAGGGATCAACGCCCGCCGGGTGATGACGATCATGGCCTGCGTCCTCGCCTTCCTGCTGGCGGGCGTGGCCTGGCTGACGCACGTGACCCACGCCGTCCCGTACTCCGACGGGTACCCCTCGATGCTGTCCGAGATCGCCCGGGCGGTCTTCGGCCACGGGGCGATCGGCAACGTCTTGTACATCCTGGTGCAGGCGTCGACCGCGGCGATCCTGTACACGGGCGGCAACACCAGCTTCAACGGCTTCCCCGCGCTCGCCAATTTCGTTGCCGGGGACCGCTTTCTGCCGCGGCCGTTGATGAAGCGCGGCCATCGGCTGGTCTTCTCCAACGGCATCATTGCCCTGACCACGCTGTCGGTCGCGCTGCTGATCATCACCGGCGGCTCGGTTGACGCGTTGGTCCCGTTCTATGCCATCGGTGTGTTCACCGGATTCTCGATGGCCGGCTACGGCATGAGCAAACACTATCTGCGGCAACGCGAGCCCGGCTGGCGGCGCAACGTGCTGATAAACATGTCAGCGGGGATCCTCTCGACTGTGGTGGTGGGAATCTTCGCGGTGGCCAAGTTCACCGAGGGTGCATGGCTCATCGTCGTCGTGTTCCCGCTGCTGGTGCTGGCGTTGATGCGACTCAACCGGCAGTACCGCGCGGAGGCGTCCGTGCTGGAGATGTCTCGCACCGAAAAGCCGATCTTCTCCCGATACACGCGGCACCGGGTGTTCGTCTTCGTGGACTCCGTCGACCTCGCGGAGGTCGAGGCCATGCGGTATGCGAACGGGCTGCACGCCGACGAGCTCACCGTCGTGCACTTCGTGGTCGACTCGGATCACGCCGAGCGGCTGCGGCAACGCTGGGAGGTCTTCGAACACGACACCCCGCTTCGGATGATCGACTGCCCGGATCGCCATCTGAGTCGGGCGGCGCACGAGTTGGTCCTGCAGGTACTCAACGACCACCCCGACACGAAGGCAACCGTCTTGCTGCCCCGCCGGACCTACTCGGCGCTCATCGGCCGGCTGCTGCACGACCGCACCGCGGACAAGATCGCCCGCGCCATCAGCCGCATCCCGGGCGCTGCCGCGCAGATCGTGCCCTACGACATCGAGTCCCGCATCGCCGAGGTCACCCGCGCGGGATGAGGTTATCTGGTTTGAAGAAAGGGAAGCCGTGACGCAACCGAGTGGCGCAATACCGCTCTCCTTTACCGACAAGTGCAAGCGGCTTTTCCTCGGAGAGCCGCTGACCACCGACCAACTGGACGCGGAGAGGCTGCCCAACCCCGTTGCTCTTGGCGCGCTTTCGCCGGACGCGATCTCCTCGACGGCGTACGGCACCGAGCAGATCATGATCGAACTGCTGCCGGCGGCCGGGATGGCGGCGTTCGCGTTGGTACTGCCGATCACCGGCGTCATCCTGGTCATCCTTGCGCTGGTGTCCGCGTCGTACCGTCAGGTCGTCATGGTCTACACGCGGGCCGGCGGGTCTTACACGGTCGCGCGGGAGAACTTCGGACCCCGGGTGGCGCAGGTCGCGGCGGCGGCCTTGCTGATCGACTACGTCGTCACCGTGGCGGTACAGCCGGCGGCCGCGACGGTGGCGGTGGTCTCGGCGATTCCGGCACTGCGGCCCTATCACCTGGAGATCACCCTGGCCGCGGTGGTGTTGATCTGCCTGGCGAACCTGCGCGGGCTACGGCGCTCCGGCCGCATCTTCGCGATGACAACCTACGCCTTCGTCGGGATGATCACCGTGACGATCCTGACCGGATTCGTCCGCGAAATGTTCTGGGGATTGCCCCGATACGATCCACAGCACATCGTCGGTGCCGTGCCCGTCCATCAGGGCGGTGGACTGGTCATGGGCGCGTCCATCCTGATCCTGTTGCGCGCGTTCGCCAATGGTGGCACCTCGTTGACGGGCGTCGAGGCGGTGTCCAACACCGTCAACGTCTTTCAGAAGCCCGAGGGCCCCAACGCCCGTCGCGTGCTGACGTGGATGGCGTGCATCCTCGGGTTCTTGCTCGTGGGTGTGGCGTGGTTGACGCACGTCACTCACGCCGCGCCCTATCTCGACGAGTATCCGTCGATGTTGTCCGAGATCGCCCGGGCGGTGTTCGGTCACGGCGTGATCGGCAACGTCTTGTATTTCGGTGTGCAGGCGTCGACCGCGGCGATCCTGTTCACCGGTTGTAACACCAGCTTCAACGGCTTCCCCGCGTTGGCCAGTTTCGTTGCCGAAGACCGGTTTCTGCCGCGTCCTCTCACCAAACGCGGCCACCGCCTGGTGTTCTCCAACGGGATCTTCGTGCTGACCGCGCTGGCCATGTTGCTGCTGCTCGTCACCGAGGCCAAGGTGAGCGCGCTGGTGCCGTTCTTCGCGATCGGGGTGTTCACCGCCTTCGCGATGACCGGCTACGGGATGGCCAAGCACAACGCGACCAAGCGGGGGCCGGGCTGGCGAATCAGGCTGGTGGTCAACCTGTCGGCGGGGATCCTGTCGACCACCGTGGTCGGCATCTTCGTGGTGGCCAAATTCACCGAGGGTGCCTGGCTCATCGTCGTCATCTTCCCGCTGTTGGTGCTCGCCCTGATGCGCCTCAACCGGAAGTACCGCGACGAGGCATCGGTGCTGGCGATGTCGCGCACGGAGGATCTCGACCTGGCTCGGCACCCGCGCCTGCAGGTGCTGGTGTTCGTCGACACCATCGACCTGGCCGAGATCGAGGCGATGCGACTCGCGTATGGGCTACACGCCGACGAGCTCACCGCAGTGCACTTCGTGATCGACGTCGACCACGCCGTCCGGCTCCGGGAGCGCTGGGATCGCTTCGAACATGACACCACCCTGTGGCTGATCAACTGCCCGGATCGCCATTTGGGCCGCGCCGCACACGAATTGGTGCTGCGAGTGCTCAAGGACCACCCGGACACCAGGGTGACGGTGCTGTTGCCGCGCCGAACCTACTCGCCGCTGCTGGGCCGGCTACTGCACGACCGCACGGCCGACAAGATGGCCCGCACCGTCAGCCGCATCCGGGGAGCGACGGCCATCATCGTCCCGTACGACATCGAGTCGCGGATCGGCCGCGCCGAGCCCAACGGCTTTGAGGTCGACGGCGCGGAGGTGGCGACGCCGATATCGAGCCTGGTAGGCGACTGATCCGAAATCGTTTGCGCGAATATGTATTTTCGGGCTTTGTCGCCCGCATCTCGACGGCGGCCAACCCCTACCCGGCCAGTGTCGCCCGGATGCACTCGGTGACGTAGGGGAGCGCGAGCCCCGTCGAATTCGCCAGCGCCGGATGGGTGGCCAGCAACTCACGTACTTGGTCCAGGGTTCTGGTGCGGACCTCGGTGGGCGACGTGATGCAGTAGCTGCGCGAGGCGACCAAGTCGATCAGCGCTTGCGGCGTAAGGTAATTCGTCCACTCGACCTGGTGGCGCTCCGGCTCGCTGAACGACTCGGAGAGCGTGACATCGAAGCGGCCGCGGTCGCCGTCGGAACCGATGATCTCGCCCAGCTCCCGCACCCAGCCCAACCGCTCGTCACGAGTGTTCCACACCAGGCCCAGCCGTCCGCCCGGCCGCAGCACGCGGGCCACCTCGGGGATGGCGCGTTCGGGATCCACCCAGTGCCACGCCTGCGCGACCAAAACAACGTCAACGCTGTTGTCCGGCAGAGGAATCCCTTCGGCGGTGCCGAGCAGTGCGCGGGTCTCCGGCAGGGAGCTGCGCAACACCTCCAGCATGTCGGGAATCGGGTCGACGGCCACGACGTCCAGCCCGCGTTCCACCAGCCGGGTGGTCAGCTTGCCGGTGCCCGCACCCAGGTCCAGCACCTGCCGCGCACCGCGCGGCAGCAGCCAGTCGATGGCCTCCGGGGGATAGGACGGGCGTCCCCGCTCATAGGCCGCCGCCGCCGAACCGAACGACAGGGAGCGGTCGTGGCGAGAGCGGGTCACCGCCGACACGTGCCTTCGGTCTCGCCCGCGGCCAGATCCAGCGTCTTGCGAATCAGCTCGCCGACCGCCTCGGATTCCACCAGGAAGCCGTCGTGTCCGCAGATCGACTCGACGACCTGCAGGCCGTCGCAGCCCGGCAGCAGCTCGGCCAGCTCCTCCTGCAACCGCAACGGGTAGAGCCGGTCGGAGGTGATGCCGCCGACCACGGCCGGCACCGGGCAACCGGTCAGGGCCTTGTGCACCCCGCCGCGGCCGCGGCCGACGTCGTGGCTGTTCAGCGCCTCGGTGAGGGTCACGTAGCTGCCCGCGTCAAAGCGGGCCAACAGCTTGTCGCCCTGATGCTCCAGGTAGCTCTGCACGGCGTAGCGGCTGTCCGCGCCACCCTGCTTGTCGTTGCCGAACCGGGCGTCGAGCTCCGTTTCCCCCCGATAGGTCAGGTGGGCGAAGCGGCGGGCGACGGTCAGGCCGGTGTCCGGGGTGCGGCCGGTGTCGTGATAGTCGCCGCCCTGCCAGTTCGGGTCCGCCTTGATGGCCGCGATCTGCGTGGTCTGGGTGCCGATCTGGTCCGCGGTCGCGCGCGCGCCGACCGCCAGCAGCAGCCCGGCCCGCACCCGGCTCGGGTGACCCACCATCCACTCCAAAGCCCGTGCGCCGCCCATAGACCCACCAACAACCGCGGCAACCTCGTTGATTCCCAGCGCGGCCAGTGCGGCGATATCGGCCTCCACCTGGTCGCGCACGGTGATCAGCGGAAACCTTGAGCCCCAGGGCTTTCCATCACGGGCCAGCGAACTGGGCCCGGTGGAGCCGCGGCAACCGCCCAACACGTTGGTGGCCACCGCGCACCAGCGGTCGGTGTCGATCGGCGCGCCCGGACCGGCCACCCCGTCCCACCAGCCGCCGGTGGGATGACCGGGTCCGGCGGGCCCGGTGATGTGCGAGTCGCCGGTCAGCGCGTGCAGCACCACCACCACGTTGTCGCGAGTCGGCGACAGCTCGCCCCAGCGCTGGACGGCGATGCACACGTCGTCGATCACCGCGCCGCTCTCGGTGGTCAGCGAGCCGATGTGCACCAGGCCGATCTCGCCTTCGGCGGGCAGCGCCTGGGTGGGAACGTCGGAGATCGTCATGCCCGGGCCCTTTAGAACGCCGCCACGGCCTGCGGGTCGGCGCCGGAGGTTTCGGCGTTCGCACCGTACTTGCGGGCTGCCGCGAAACCGAGCTCCAGGTCGGCCAGGATGTCGTCGATGCCCTCGATCCCGACGGCCAGCCGCACCAGCCCCGGCGTGACGCCGGTCGCCAGCTGCTCCTGCGGGCTCAGTTGGGCGTGCGTGGTGGACGCCGGGTGGATCACCAACGAGCGCACGTCGCCGATGTTGGCGACGTGGCTGTGCAGCTTCAGCGCGTTCACGAACGCCTTGCCGGCCTCGACGCCGCCGGCCAGCTCGAAGGCCAGCACGGCGCCGGTTCCCTTGGGTGCCAGCTTCTTCGCCCGCTCGTGCCACGGCGAGCTGGGCAGGCCCGCGTAGTTCACCGACAGCACGCCGTCGTGACCCTCGAGAAATTCGGCGACCCGTTGGGCGTTGGCGACGTGCCGCTCGACGCGCAGGCTCAGGGTCTCGATGCCCTGGGCGACCAGGAACGCATTGAACGGCGAGGCGGCCGAGCCGAGGTCGCGCAGCAACTGCACGCGCGCCTTGAGCGCGTACGCCGGCGGGCCGAGCTCGGCGAACACCACGCCGTGGTAGCTCGGGTCCGGCGTGGTGAAGCCGGGGAAGCGGCCCTGCGTCCAGTCGAACGTGCCGCCGTCGACGATGACGCCGGCGATCGCCGAGCCGTGCCCGCCGAGGTACTTGGTCGCCGAATGCACCACGATGTCGGCGCCGTGCGAAAACGGCTGGATCAGATATGGCGTGGCGATGGTGTTGTCGACGATCAGCGGGATCCCGTTGGAGTGGGCGACCCCGGCCACCCCGGGGATGTCCAGCAGGTCGATCTGCGGGTTGGAGATCGTCTCGCCGAAGAACGCCTTGGTGTTGGGTCGCACCGCGGCCTGCCAGGAGTCCAGATCGTCGGGGTCGTCGACGAAGCTGACCTCGATGCCGAGCTTGGCCAGCGAGTAGTGGAACAGGTTGTACGTGCCGCCGTAGAGCCGCGGGCTGGAGACGATGTGATCTCCGGCACACGCGAGGTTCAGGATCGCGAAGGTCTCCGCGGCCTGCCCGGAGCTCAGGAAGAGCGCGGCCACCCCACCCTCGAGGGCGGCGATGCGCTGCTCGACGACGTCGGTGGTCGGGTTGCCGATCCGGGTGTAGATGTTGCCCGGCACCTCGAGCCCGAACAGGGCGGCGGCGTGGGTGGTGTCGTCGAACGTGTAGGACGTGGTCTGGTAGATCGGCAGGGCGCGGGCGTTGGTGGCGGCGTCCGGGTGCTGACCGGCGTGCACCTGCCTGGTCTCAAACGACCAGCTCGCGGCCGGATCGGTGTCGTCGTTGCTGGTGGCGCTGTTGTCGGGGCTCACGTGGGTTGGCTTTCTGCTTCGAATTGGCGAATCGGGTATCGGGGTTGCGGGTTAGCAGCGAAACACGAGTCGACACATGAGCCGATCCGAAGGAGCTGGATATGTGCACATCACGCCTTCCCCTCTAGTCAGGGGTCCGTTATGGCGGACCCGCGCTTGCCGCGCAGCCTGTGGCTACTAGACCTGGTCATCACCCGGGGCACCCCACCGCGGTTGGAGGGTTGCCGGCCAGCAAGCCGGGGCTTGATGCTGGCGCTCATGACCAATACGAAGATTAGCTTACTGTGCCGACCGGATGCCAATGGCAGGTCGACACCTGCCCAAACGCCCTTGATAACGTGACACGAAGAACGCTGAGCCCCCCAAAGATTTGACCGATATTCGAGGATTTTGACGCCGGGAAGAGGGAACGTGAGCGCCGAACAGCCGACCGTCATCTACACACTGACCGACGAGGCGCCGTTGCTGGCGACCTACGCGTTCCTGCCGATCGTGCGCGCCTTCGCCGAGCCGGCGGGCATCAAGATCAAGACCAGTGACATCTCCGTGGCCGCCCGGATCCTCGCCGAGTTTCCCGAGGATCTGACCGAAGAGCAGCGGGCTCCGGACAACCTGGGCGAGCTGGGCAAGCTGACGAAGCAACCCGACACCAACATCATCAAGCTGCCGAACATCAGCGCCTCGGTGCCCCAGCTGATCGCCGCCGTCAAGGAGCTGCAGGGCAAGGGATACAAGATCCCGGACTTTCCCCAGAGCCCGAAGACCGACGAGGACTCCGAAATCCGCGCCCGCTACGGCAAGTGCCTGGGCAGTGCGGTCAACCCCGTTCTGCGGCAAGGCAACTCGGATCGACGCGCGCCCAAGGCCGTCAAGGAGTACGCGCGCAAGCACCCGCACAGCATGGGGGAGTGGTCGCCGGCCTCGCGCACTCACGTCGCCACCATGCGGCACGGCGACTTCTATCACGGCGAGAAGTCGATGACGCTGGACCGCGCCCGCAACGTGAAGATGGTGCTCGAGACCAAGAGCGGCGAGACCCTGGTGCTCAAGCCCAAGGTCGAGCTGCGCGACGGCGACATCATCGACTCCATGTTCATGAGCAAGAAGGCCCTGGTCGAGTTCTACGAGGAACAGATGCAGGACGCCTACGAGACCGGCGTGATGTTCTCGCTGCACGTCAAGGCGACGATGATGAAGGTCTCGCACCCGATCGTGTTCGGCCATGCCGTCAAGGTCTTCTACAAGGACGCCTTCGCCAAGCACCAAAAGCTCTTCGACGAACTCGGCGTCGACGTCAACAACGGGTTGGTCGATCTCTACAACAAGATCGAGTCGCTGCCCGCCTCGCTGCACGAGGAGGTCATCCGCGACCTGCACGCCTGCCACGAGCACCGCCCGGAGCTGGCGATGGTCGATTCGGCCAAGGGCATCACCAACTTTCATTCGCCCAGCGACGTGATCGTGGATGCGTCGATGCCGGCGATGATCCGCGCGGGCGGCAAGATGTGGGGCGCCGACGGGCGGCAGAAGGACACCAAGGCCGTCAACCCCGAGTCGACGTTCTCCCGCATTTACCAAGAGATCATCAACTTCTGCAAGACCCATGGCCAGTTCGATCCGACGACGATGGGCACCGTCCCCAACGTGGGCCTGATGGCGCAGCAGGCCGAGGAGTATGGCTCGCACGACAAGACTTTCGAGATCCCCGAAGACGGCGTCGCGAACATCGTCGACCTCGACAGCGGGGAAGTCTTGCTCACCCAGAACGTGGAGGAGGGCGACATCTGGCGGATGCCGATCGTCACCGACGAGGCGATCCGGGACTGGGTCAAGCTGGCCGTCACCCGCACGCGCAACTCGGGCATGCCGGTGGTGTTCTGGCTGGACCAGGAGCGCCCGCACGAGAGCGAACTGCGCAAGAAGGTGAACGCCTACCTGGCCGAACTCGACACCGAGGGCCTCGACATCTCGATCATGTCGCAGGAACGCGCCATGCGGCACACGATCGAGCGCGCGATGCGCGGGCAGGACACCATCGCCGCGACCGGGAACATCCTGCGCGACTACCTCACCGACCTGTTCCCGATTTTGGAGCTGGGCACCAGCGCCAAGATGCTGTCCATCGTGCCGTTGATGGCCGGCGGCGGCATGTACGAAACCGGGGCGGGCGGTTCGGCGCCCAAGCACGTCCACCAGCTGCTCGAGGAGAACCACCTGCGCTGGGATTCCCTCGGTGAATTCCTCGCTCTGGGAGCGTGTTTCGAAGACATCGGCATCAAGACCGACAACGAGCGCGCCAAGATCCTGGGCAAGACGCTGGACGCGGCGATCGGCAAGCTGCTGGAGAACAACAAGAGCCCGTCGCGCAAGGCGGGGGAGCTCGACAACCGCGGCAGCCAGTTCTACCTGGCGCTGTACTGGGCGGCCGAACTCGCGCAGTCCGACGACGAGGAGCTGCGCAAGCACTTCGCCCCGCTGGCCGACGAGTTGAGCCGCAACGAGGACACCATCGTGGCCGAACTCGCCAAGGCGCAGGGCGAGACCGTCGACATCGGTGGGTACTACTACCCGGACAGCGAGAAGACGACGGCAGTGATGCGGCCGAGCAAGACGTTCAATGAAGCGCTAGAAGCTTCGCAAAGCGCGTAAGCATCACGGGCCGCGAGATAGGAAGTTGACCCGATGTCCACCGACAAGATCAAGGTCAAGGGCCCGATCGTAGAGCTCGACGGTGACGAGATGACCCGCGTCATCTGGAAGTTCATCAAAGACCTGCTGATCTTGCCGCACCTGGATATCCACCTGGACTACTACGACCTCGGCATCGAGAACCGCGACCGCACCAACGACCAGGTGACCATCGACGCCGCGTACGCCATCAAGAGGCACGGCGTGGGCGTCAAGTGCGCGACGATCACCCCCGATGAGGCCCGCGTCTCCGAGTTCAACCTGAAGAAGATGTGGCTGTCGCCCAACGGCACGATCCGGAACATCCTGGGCGGCACCATCTTTCGCGAGCCCATCGTGATCTCCAACGTGCCGCGCCTGGTGCCGGGGTGGACCAAGCCGATCGTGATCGGCCGGCACGCCTTCGGTGACCAGTACCGGGCGACCAACTTCAAGGTCGACAAGCCCGGCACCGTGTCGATCACGTTCACGCCGTCGGACGGCAGCGAGCCGATGGTGCACGAGGTGGTGTCCATCCCCGAGGACGGCGGTGTCGTGATGGGGATGTACAACTTCAAGGAATCCGTCCGGGATTTCGCCCGCGCCTCGCTGGCCTACGGCCTCAACGCCAAGTGGCCGGTGTACCTGTCCACCAAGAACACCATCCTCAAGGCCTACGACGGCATGTTCAAGGACGAGTTCCAGCGCATCTACGACGAGGAGTTCAAGGACAAGTTCGAGGCCGAGGGGCTGACCTACGAGCACCGGCTGATCGACGACATGGTGGCCGCCTGCCTCAAGTGGGAGGGCGGCTACGTGTGGGCCTGCAAGAACTACGACGGTGACGTCCAGTCCGACCTCGTCGCGCAGGGCTACGGCTCGCTGGGGTTGATGACGTCGGTGCTGATGACCGCCGACGGCAAGACGGTCGAGGCCGAGGCCGCGCACGGCACCGTCACCCGGCATTTCCGCCAGTACCAGGCCGGCAAGCCGACCTCGACCAACCCGATTGCCTCGATCTTCGCCTGGACGCGAGGGCTGCAGCACCGCGGCAAGCTCGACGACACCCCCGAGGTGATCGAGTTCGCGCAGACGCTCGAGGACGTGGTGGTCTCGACGGTCGAGAGCGGGAAGATGACCAAGGACCTGGCCATCCTCATCGGACCCGACCAGAAGTGGCAGCAAAGCGAGGAGTTCCTCAACTCGATCGCCGAAAACCTGGAAAAGAAGCTGGTCAGCTAGCCGAGGGGTTGGCGCCCCGGCTCGCCGCGGTGCATTCGTCGAGGAACTTGATGATCAGCTCGGCGACGCGCTCCGGCGCCTCGAACATCGGGATGTGCCC
>NZ_LZJI01000136.1 GCF_001667775.1 Mycobacterium sp. E1747 | reverse complement strand
CCGCCCGCACGGCAACCGGCGAGGCCATCTTCACCGCCCTGCACGCGGTTAGCGCCCTGGCCATCACGGGCGGCGACACCCCGCCCCCGGCCCGCATCGTGCTGGAATCCGACGGCGCGGAGAATGTGCCGCTGGACGCCAACGCCCCGCAGGGGGCGTTCACCGCCGCCCGGGCCGCCAAGGCCGCGGGCGTGCAGATCTCGACCATCTCCTTCGGGACGCCGTACGGCACCGTCGAATACGAGGGCGCCACGATCCCGGTTCCCGTCGACGACCAGACGCTGCAGAAGATCTGCGAGATCACCGACGGCCAGGCGTTCCACGCCGACAGCCTGGAATCGCTGAAGAACGTCTACTCGACCCTGCAGCGCCAGATCGGCTACGAGACCGTCAAGGGCGACGCCAGCCTGGCCTGGATGCTGCTGGGCGCGGTCGCGTTGGCCGGTGCGATCCTGGCCGGGCTGTTCCTGAATCGCCGGCTGCCCTCCTGAGCGATCAGACCGGCAGCCGCCGGTTGATCAGCAGCGCCAGCGCCGTCGCGATCAAGGCGGTGATCACGCCCAGGCGCAGCCACCCGGCGCTGCCCGGCCCCGGCACGGTCCGATAACCGATGTCCTTCTCGATGGCGTTGTAGCTCTTGTTGAGCTCGGCGATGTTGCTGGCGGTGTAGGACTGCCCGCCGGACAGCTTGGCGATGGTCTTCATGTGGTCCGTCGAGACCGGGACGGCGACGCGCTGCCCGTCCATCTCGATCTCGCCGGTCTTGGTGCCGAACGAGATCGTCGAAATGGGCACGCCCTCGTCGCGGGCCAGCCGCGCCGCCGTGTACGCCCCGTCGTGCGGGTCGCTGGGATTGGACGGCTTGTTCTCC
>NZ_LZJI01000135.1 GCF_001667775.1 Mycobacterium sp. E1747 | reverse complement strand
GGCACCACCGCCGCAAGCATGCGTGCCGGGGTTCCCACCCTGATCCTCTCCATGGATGTGAATCAGACGCTGTGGGGCGCCCGGGTGAAGCGATTGAAGGTGGGTTCCACCCGCCGCTTCTCGAAGACCACCCGGCAATCCTTGGTCAAGGACCTGCGGCGAATACTCGCCCCGGAATATGCCGCCCGGGCCCGCGAGCTGGCCACCCGGATGAGCACACCCGCCGAAAGCGTCAAGAAGGCCGCCGATCTGGTCGAGAGCTTCGCCCGGGCACGGCAATCAACTTGATCGCGGTGCGCGTGACCGCTATTTTGCCAGGTGCGTGAGATAACGCCCGCCTCGGTGGGGGCTGGTGGGCCGGGCCAAACCGCCCCGCCCCCTGAGCGGCTGCTGTTAGTATCCAACGACCGTGCTCTACGAGCTCGCCGAACCTTCCGGGGGTTAGCTGCTCGTTTCGAGCCCTGAAACAGGACCGCATCGGCCTTTCCAGCAACAAGACCAAGGGAAACATGACGAGCCAGACGACCGAACCGAAGTTTCGTTGGACCGCCCGAACCCTCACCTTTCTCTTTTTCTGGTGGATCGGGGGAATGCGTCCGGGTGTGGTCTGGCACTATCTCACGGACATCATTCACTATCGCCTGGTAAAACGAGGCGTTCTCTCCGGCGCGGCCAAACACCTGGCTCAAGTTCGCGCGGAATTCGAAGAGCAGGCGGCGAAGGGCCAATTCCAAGAGCGGTGGTTCGACATGAACATCGTGCCGTGGTCGGTCACCTTTCCGAAGGTCTTCAAGCGTGCCGACCCGATACGCATCCTTGAAATCGGCTCCTGGGAGGGGCGTTCGACGCTCTTTTTCCTGACCTACTTCACGCAAGGGCACATGACCGCTGTGGACACCTGGGCGGGCAGCGACGAATGGCACTACCACGCCACGTCGGACTTGCGAGACCTCGAGGCACGCTTCGATCACAACGTGTCCTCGGCCGCGGGTCGGGTGGTAAAGCGGAAGGGCTCGTCGCTGTCCGTTTTGCCGCAGCTCATCGATGAGAAGCAGGAATTCGATCTGATTTATGTCGATGGGTCACACTTCGCCGATGACGCAATAGTAGATTCCCTCAACTCGTGGCGCCTGCTGAAGCAGGGCGGGATGATGATTTTCGACGATGTCATGTGGCCGGCGTACCCGCGTCCACGGGCTAACACCGCCTGGGCGATCCACCAATTCCTCAAGTACCACGCCGGAGAATACAAAGTTCTGCACGCCCAGTATCAGATCATTCTGCAGAAGAAAGCGGCGTTCGACGATCGCCTCGCAGACTGGGTCAACCACCCCGCCGCCGCTGTGGCGGTCACACCATCGGCCACCAATTCCCATCAGCCCGAGCAAACGCATCAGCATTCAGTCGGCTAGTTAAGGCGCGCCCCGCGCCATCACAAGTACCGGATGTGCCTACGTGCGAATGACATTGGGCGATCGATGGGTCGCCGGTACGGCTCGCCCTGATCGTCGCCGCCTTTTGCGCGTGCGTTGCGGCGTGATCCGGCAAACCGCCGTCTGTCCACAGCAAGGATGCTACTGTCGTGATTCGCCCACCTGGGGGCAACGTTTGCGCAAATACGCACTGAGGACTGGATTTTGGCCTACGGCGAGTTAGACGCGCGCGAGGCGGAACGCGTCGAGTGGGACGCGATCATCGTCGGGACGGGCATGGGCGGCGGTACCCTGGGCTACTCGCTCGCCCGTGCGGGCCGAAAGGTGCTCTTCGTCGAGAAGGGGCGCTCAACCCTTCCCGGAGCGCCCGAGACGGTCCGCTCGTCGATGCCCGAAGTGTCTCATCCGCAGGCTTGCCGCTCCACAGACACCTACTTCGACCTGTTGACCAGATCCGGTCGCTCGACCGACGAAATCGAAGACATCAGCGGGCGCTCCCCGCAACGATTCGTGCCCTTTTTGGGCGCCGGTACGGGCGGCTCGTCGGCCCTCTACGGCATGGTGTGCGAGCGGTTTTTCGCTCAGGATTTCACCCCTCGGCAGCACTTCCGAAACCCCGGCGATTCGACCGTGCCAGAGTCCTGGCCGATCACCTACGACGAGATGCGCCCGTGGTACTCGGCGGCCGAGAGGCTGTTCGGGGTTCGGGGCCAGCCGGATCCCCTGCGACCGGGCGCCGCCGATCCCGATCTGCCTGCGGCGCCGCCATTTTCGGCGGACAACCAGCCGCTTGTTGAATACCTCACGAGCCGTGGCTTGCACCCCTATCACCTACCGATGGCCTGTGACTACACGCCCGGTTGCACGACCTGCCAAAGCTATCTGTGCCATCAGTCATGCAAGAACGACAGCGCACGCAACTGCGTCTCACCCGCGATCGTCGAGCACGGTGCGAAGCTGCTGCCGGAATGCCGGGTCCTTCGTCTCGACGCGGACCGAAAGCAGGTCCGTCGAGTGATCTGCGAGCATGGCTCCGGCACCGTGTCCCTGAAGGCCAAACTGGTGGTGCTGGCCGCCGGCGCGCTGGTCACCCCGGTGCTGTTGCTCAATTCCCGCTCTGCCGATTGGCCGCGAGGACTGGCCAACGGCTCGGATTGGGTGGGCCGCAACCTGATGCGTCACCTTGTCGACTTGGTCGAGATCTGGCCGCAGCGCGGTTCCAGGACCACCGCCGCTAACAAGGAGATCGGGCTGAACGACTTCTACTTCTGGGAGGGGCAGAAGTACGGCACCGTGCAATCTTTCGGCCCCATGGCGCCCATGGAGATTTTGACCAGTGCTCCCGGATGGCGGCCAGCGGCACTTCGGCTCATGAAACCGGCAGTGCGCCAAGTCTATGAACGGTTTTTCAACGGCGGACTGGTCCTTGCAACGATCATGGAGGACCTCCCGTACCTGGACAACCGCGTCGTACCCGACGATCGGCCGACCGCCGACGGCCGTCAGCGGCTGAAACTCCAGTACCGCCTTCACGAGAGCGAGATCGAGCGCCGCGCAATCTTTTTGGAGCAGTTGAAACAAGTGTTGGAACCTTTCCGCAAAATCACCTTGCGAGGCGCCGAGGACAACAAAGCCGTGGCGCACGTTTGCGGCACATGCCGCTTCGGCACCGATCCCAAGACCAGCGTGCTGGACCCGTACAACCGAGCGCACGAAGTCGAAAACCTCTACGTGGTCGACAGCTCATTCTTTCCCAGCAGCGCCGGTTTAAATCCCAGCTTGACCATCGCCGCTAACGCCTTGCGGGTGGGCGAACACCTGAATCAGGCGCACTTCGCCAGCTAGATCCAAAAGATGCTTCTCGCCCAGCTTCACGCAGATGGGCCGTTTGGCTCAGGCGGGTTCGCGCAGCGGAAGGCCGGCAGCGCGATAGACGGCGTCGATGACGCTCATGTTCTCGACCGCGTCTTCCGGTGTGGTCTTGATGGGCTCCCCGCGCAGCACCGCCGCGGCGAACGCGTCGAGTTGATACGCATATGAGGGGCGGCGCGAAAAGCGTTCGACTCGTTTGCCGTCCGCCGATTTGACCGAGAGCCGATGGAAAGCGTGCGGCATTACCGGGTTGAGCACGCGCACTTCCCCGCGATCGCCAACGAGCTTGGCGCTCAATTGGAACAGATCCCACGACCACATCGAGCAACGGATCCGCCCCGTAATCCCGTTTGGAAAGCGCAGCCGGGCAGCCATGGCGCGGTCCACCTGGGGATCACGCAGTTTCGCCTGTGCCGAAACAACTTCTGGTGTCGCACCGCCGAATGTGCGGACTATGTTGACCGCATAGCATCCGGCGTCCATCATCGCCCCACCGGCGAGCGAATAGTTGTACCGGATATCGGAAAACTTCGGCAACGGAAAGCAGATGGCCGCCTCCACCCGCTGCAGCTCTCCCAGTTCTCCGGAGGCGATGATTTCCTCAACGCGCAGAGTCAACGGATGATAGCGATAGTGAAACGCCTCCATCACGACTCGGTCTGACTGGGCGGCCAGGCCGGCAACTTCGCGCGCCTCAGCGGCATTGGCACTAAACGGTTTTTCGCACAGCACATGCTTGCCCGCGGCAATTGCGGCTCGGGTCCA
>NZ_LZJI01000134.1 GCF_001667775.1 Mycobacterium sp. E1747 | reverse complement strand
CCCACACCAGCACCGGCCACATACAACTCACCCACCACACCAACCGGCACCGGACGCAACCAGGAATCCAACACAAAAAACGCAAGGTGCTCCAACGGCCCACCGATCGGACTGACCGCGCCCTCCAGATCGCCGGCGCCGATCTCCCGATACGACGCGTGCACCGTGGTTTCAGTCGTGCCGTACATGTTGATCAAGCGCGGCCGAGCCGGATGATGGTCCAGCCAGGTCCGAAGGCGCTGCGGTTCAAGGGCTTCCCCGCCGAACACCACCGCCTGCAGCGACAGTTGTTCTCCAGGCTCGGGGGCGAGGGCGTCGGCGGTTTGCAGCGCATAAAACGCCGACGGCGTCTGACTCAAGACGGTGACCCGCTCACCAACCAACAAGGCATGCAAGTCCTGCGGCGACCGCACCACGTCGTCGGGCACCACCACCAGCCGACCGCCACGCAGCAGCGCACCCCAGATCTCCCACACCGAGTAATCGAACGCCAACGAGTGACACTGTGACCACACGTGGGCCGCATCCGCGGGCACTTGGTCTTGCAGGGCCGCCAGCAGCTCGGTGACGTTATGATGCGTGACCGCAACACCTTTAGGAACACCGGTGGTACCCGAGGTATAAATCAGATACGCGACATCCCCCGGCGCGGGCACCGGCAACCCGGTGGCCGGCCCACCACCGACGGCCCGATCATCCAACTCCAGCACCGCCACATCGAACCCAGTCAGCACCCCACCCAGCCCCGCCGTCGCCAACACCAACACGGGCGCCGCGTCAGCAAGCAGGAACCCCAAGCGCTCCAGCGGCAGTGCCGGGTCGATGGGGACATAGGCGGCCCCCGCCTTGAGCACCGCCACCATCGCCGTGATCGCCTGCACAGAACGCGCACACAACAACCCCACCAAACACCCCGGGCCCACCCCGCAATCAACCAACAACTGCGCCAACCGATCCGAGGCCTCATCAAGCTCGCGATAGCTCACACCGCGGTCCTCAAAGGTGACCGCCACCGCTTGCGGTGTCCGCGCCACCTGCTGAGCGAACACCGCCGGAATCGAACCCGACGCCGGCACCGCCGCCGTCAACACCGCCCGATTACCCCACCGATCAAGCACACCGCGTTCACCCTGATCAAGCACATCGATCAACGACAATCGCCGCCCCGCATCCGCGGTCATCGCCACCAACACCCGCTGCAACCGTCGGGCCAAGTCCGAGACATCGAAGTTTGAAAACGGCAGCCCGGATCCCGCGGTGCTGAGATAAAGCTGGTCCCCAAAACCTTGGAAGAACAGCCCGAAGTGATCCACCGGCCCATGGTTGGTATAGGTCGCTGTCGCCGGTGCGCCCCCGAAGTCCAGCATCAGCCGGGATGGAATGAAATTCACAGCCAGCCGATCCGATGCCTGCCTTCTGCCTGGCAGGGTGTCCTCACCGCCCAGAGCGCTTATCGGAAAACGCTGATGGTGCAACAGCTCCCGAATGCGTGAGTCGACGTCCCGGCAAAAATCGGCAACGGTGGAGTCGGGCGGAACTTTCAAAATAAGCGGCAGGACTCCAGTGAGCATCGCGGGAAGCATCCTCGACTTGGGGGGCACTCGCCGGCTGACCGGGAAGTCTAGGACCACGTCCGAACCTTCACCGCTCCATCCCCGCACCAACAGAGCGCACGCCGCTGTGATCAACGAATACCGCCGAACGCCCAATGCCTTCGCGAGATCTTTCAGCCGACCGACCACCGTCGGGTCTAATCGGACCCGCGCAGAGGGCTGGAACGTCTCCCGTTCGCCGGTTGCTGTGAGTGAGCGATATTGCGAGCCGCGTTGGATCGGAAGCTTGGCGGTCCAATATTCCTTGTCGGCACGATAGTCGTCGGACGCTTCGTACTGCGACTCACAGTCGACCAGGTCCTGCAGCGAACCAAAAGAAGGTGGAGGAAGCGGTTCACCCGATGCGATTGCGGAGTAGATGGCGGCGATTCGGCGGCTGACCAGCGCCATACCCAACCCGTCCATAGCGATGTGGTGGCAGCAGGCGAACAGAAAAAATTCGTCAAGCGAGGCCTGGAACAAGGCGAACCTGAAGAGCGGGCCGGTCAACGCCATCGGCGTTCGTTGAATCGACCGGGTTATCTCTCGAACTTCTTCCGCGGGATCGTCCGACCCGCTGAGATCGTAGAAGTCCAACGGCGCATCCGGATAGTCGATCGCCCGTTGAACGACCCGCCCGCCAACCTCGAAGAAGGCCGCCCTGCCCGGCTCGGCCTCGCGCACCGCTTGGCGAATTGCTCGGTGGAGATGATCACGGTTTATCGGGCCTGCGATTCTGCCCAAGAGACCGAGCTGCCACTCCGCGCCTCCGCCGCTCATTTCGTGCGCGAGCCAGATATCCAACTGCCCACGCGTCAGCGGCAGCGCCCCGCCGTCAGAATCCACCGGAAGCCTCAACCTTGGCGCGGACTTGTCGCTCAATGAGCGGATCGCTTTCGGCCGGTCGCGCTTGCTTGCGCTCGACACGGTGCTTTTCCACGCGGTCCACGCGCGCGGCACGACCAACTGTCCGCAAATCGACCGCCTAGCCGGCTACGGCGCCTGAGGTTCTCGACCGCGAGTGGTGAATCATTTCGCCCTTAGGGACGACCAACACGATCACCAGCGCGATGCGACGAACTGATGAACACCGACTCCCCCTAGATGACCCACTCGGGTATACAAAGCAGTCCAAACGATACGCAAAGCCACCGCACCCGTCTCGGCTTTTGGCGGTTACCGCGGCGGAAAATCGCGAAGCGGTGCAGATGCGGTGCAGTCGCCCTCGTGCGCAACGCAGTCGACCCGGCGTGACTTCGCCCGTCATCGGACTCGGCTGGAGCGGGCGAAGTCCTCGACTAGATCGGCGGCGGACCAAGCGCTTACGGCGGGTCGCGTCATGTGTGCAGCGATTTCGCGGGCCCGGGCGGTGCATTCCGGTGTGATAATCCGGCGCAAGTCCGAAACGAGCGAGCCCCGGGTGGCGGTCGACAGGCGTCGAGCGGTACCCACTCCCAGTCGTTTCATCTGGGCTGCCCAGACGGGCTGATCGTGCTCCGTCCAGAGGACCAGCGCGGGGATGCCGGCGCGCAGGCCCGCGGCTGTGGTGCCCGCGCCACCGTGGTGGACCACCGCCCGACAAAGTGGAAACGTTTCCGCGTAATTGATCGTCCCAACTACCTTGACGTGGTCGGCATGCCGGATCTCGCTGTAGTCAGTTACCCCGGCGCAAATCAAACCCCGCTCGCCCAATACGGCGCAAGCCTGGCTGATCATCTCAACTGTGGCGGCCGGAGATTCGATGGGTATGCTGCCAAACGCGAAGCAAATTGGAGGCGTACCGGCGGTTATCCAGTTCCGCGCAGCATCGTCGGAATCCGTCACCAGATCCATCGTTAGCGCACCGACGAAAGGCCGTCGATCACCCCAATTCGCCCATTCGTCGGCTAAACCCGGGAAACAAAACTCGTCGTAAGCCTGGAGTTCCAGCGAGCCGCGGGTGGCGATCCGTCGATGCGTGGGGTGTGTCGACTTGGGCAGGCCCAGCTCGCGGCGATGTGCGTCCTCGAACCCCTTGTTCATGCGCCAGGACAGCCACCGGGACAAGCTCATAAAGGAGCGGGTCAACGGCCCAGGCAGAGCCGGTATCAGCCGCCCGTTGGGCCGCACCGGATAATAATGCAGGGTGACCAGCGGAATGTCGTAGAACTCGGCGACGTTCGCCGCGGCCTGCTCGCACGGAATGGTGGTAAATAGCAGGTCGGCCCCGTCCGCCAGCGATGTCAACACCGCGCACACCTCGTTCCAGCACTGGATTGATAGCGCCGAAACCTGGCGACCCAACCTGATCAGCTCAGGAATCCTCCAGACTGTATGAAAAAAACACGTCCAGAATCTTCGTTGTGCAGCCATGTATGCGCGCGTGTCAGGGCCGTAAGCGACCGCCGTGAGCCCAGCCGATTCGACCAAAGCCATCAGATCGGGCGGGACAGCCATGCACACCTCGTGCCCCCTGCGCAGCAACTCCCGACCGACGACGGCGCAGGGCTCGATATC
>NZ_LZJI01000133.1 GCF_001667775.1 Mycobacterium sp. E1747 | reverse complement strand
TGCGCAGCGCCACGATGCCGTCGTTGGGCCACACCATGGGGTTGACCTGCCCGCCCTTGGTGAACTTTTTGCCCCCGATCAGCGCCACCGGGATCTTGTCCAGCACCCCGGCCTGGAACTGGTTCCAGCCGTCCTTGCCCATCAGATAGGCCTGATTCACCTCGCGGCCGGAACCCGACACCAGCCGCAGCACTTCGGTTTTGAAGCCCTTCATCGCGTTCTCGCAGAACTGGTCGCCCGCGCAATCGGTCAGCGGCAGGACGTCGTTGGCGTAATCCGAGAGGTACGAGCCCTGCCACGGCGTCCCGATCGTGGTCAGCGAGCGGACGTGCACCGCCGAGTTCGTGGTGGTCAGCACGCGGATCGCCGCCCGCGAGTACAGGCCTCCCATCGAGTGGCCGACCAGGTCGACCTCGTCGATGCCTTTGTCGGTGTGCAGGTAGGTCAAAAACCGCGCCAGGTGTTCGCCGGCGGTGTCGATGCTTCCGGTGGAGTTCACGGTCATGTTCTCCGGCAGCGTGATTGGGCACACCCCGAATGGGCCGAAACCGGTCTAGTCTACCACTTGCCCCCGATCGGCCATCGCCGGTGACGTGAACACCTTGTACCCCTTCGTAAGCAGGTATTCGCGGATCGCGGTGTCGGTGTTGCCCGCCGCCAGCCCGGTCGAGCACACCTGGTCGGGTGTGGTGAACGGGCTCGTCGCGTCCCCGCCGGAGACGATGACGACCGCCTGCGACGCC
>NZ_LZJI01000132.1 GCF_001667775.1 Mycobacterium sp. E1747 | reverse complement strand
GCCCGCTCCTCTACCCGGAGGAGCATCGTGGACGTTCTCAGCACCGTCTCAACCCGCCGTACCCCGCAGAGCGAGCAGTCCGACCCACGCCAGAAGCGCAACGCCGCAGGCGGATACACCTTCCTCGCCGATGTTGAGACCAGACTGCACCGGTTCCTCACCTTGGGAACCGAGGGCGGCACCTACTACACCTCAGCGAAGGACCTGACAGCAGACAACGCCCAAGTGGTCCGCTACTTCGTGGAGAACCGCCCCAACTATCTAGTGGCCACCATCGTCGACATCTCCGAAGGCGGTAGGGCGCCGAAGCAAAACCCGGCGATCTTCGCCCTGGCAATGTGCGCAGCCCTCGCCGACGATGACGGCCGGCGCTTCGCGTTGGAAGCAGTGACGCAGGTGTGCCGCACCGGAACTCACTTGTTCCTGTTCGCCCGCTACGTGGAGCAATTCCGCGGATGGGGACGAGGACTACGCAGGGCGGTCGGCAAGTGGTACTCCGAAAAGCCTGTCGACAAGCTCGCCTACCAAGTGCTGAAGTATCGGCAGCGGGAAGGCTGGACCCACCGCGACCTGCTCCGCCTGTCCCATCCTGGCGGGGATGCGGCGCACACCGCCCTGTACGACTACATCTGCCGCGGTGAA
>NZ_LZJI01000131.1 GCF_001667775.1 Mycobacterium sp. E1747 | reverse complement strand
TCGACCGGTTGCACGACGGCCTTGACCTCCTCGCCGAACTCGTCGTTGGGGACCCCGAACACGGCTGCGTCGACGAGCTTGGGATGCATGATGAGCAGGTTCTCGATTTCCTGCGGGTAGATGTTCACCCCGCCGGAAACGATCATGAACGTGGACCGATCGGTGAGGTAGAGGTACCCGTCCTCGTCGACGTAGCCCATGTCCCCAAGCGTGCGCCAGCCGCGGTCATTGGACACCGACGCGGTCTCGGCGGGGTCTTTGAAGTATTCGAAGTCGGGCCCGCCCTCGAAGAACAGCTCGCCGGCCTGCCCGACGGGCAGCTCGACGCCGTCGTCGCCGAGGACGTGCACCGGGGACATGGGCCTGCCCACTGAGCCGGGGTGGGCGAGCCACTCCTGCGGACCGATCGTCGTGCCCGCGAATCCCTCTGTGCCGCCGTAGTATTCGTGGATGATCGGCCCAAACCACTTCATCATGTGGTGCTTGACATCGACAGGGCAGGGCGCGGCCGCGTGGATGACGCACTGCAGGCTTGAGACGTGGTAGCGTTCCCGAATCGCCTTGGGCACCTTGAGCATCCGCACGAACATGGTGGGGACGAACTGGGCGTGCGTCACGCGGTGGGTCTCGATCAGCCCCAGGACGGTCTCGGCGTCGAACTTGCGCATCAGGATCGTCGCCGCCCCGACGCGGTTGACCGCCATGGTGTAGTTCACCCCCGCGGCGTGGTAGAGCGGGGCGGGGGAGAGGTACACGCTGGAGGACGTCATCGCGTACTTGTGGGTGAGCGCCAGCTCCAGCACAGCCTGCGCCCAGGAGCCGTTGCCGTCGGCCGGGAGGGGGCGGCGGACGGCCTTGGGCCGGCCCGTGGTGCCCGACGAGTACAGCATCTCCGAGCCGTCCGCCACCGGCGGTACGGCGCCGGCCTTCGCCAACGCGTCCTCGTACTCCTCGCAGCCCGGCAGGTCACCGCCCACCACGAGGCGGACGGTAACCGCAGCGTTGGCAGCGCGGACCTGGGCGGCCAGATCGGGCATGGAGGCGTCGACGAACACCGCCCTGGCATCGGAGTCGTCGATCACGTAGGCGACCTCGTCCGGGGTGAACTGGGTGTTGACCGCGGTATAGTACAGACCGGAAAGCTGGCAGGCCCAAGTGATTTCGAGGAATTCGGGCCGGTTCGGCAGGATCAGGGCCACGGCTTCGCCCGGGCGCAGCCCCGCCGCGCGCAGCGCCGCGGCGACGCGTTGACTGCGGGCATACAGTTCGCCGAACGTGATCGTTTCGCCGTCGGTGATCAGGGCCGGCGATGACGCTGCCGCGATCGCGTGATCGGCGATGTTCACCAGGGGGTCCTAAGTGGTTGCGGCGCCGTCAGTTTGAGCGGCGGCCGCGGCCTGCCGACGGGCGTGCTCGGACGGCAACACCTTGTCCTTGAACACCGTCTGAATCAGCTGCTGCACATCCTTGCTGATCGAGGCCAGCGCGACGAGATCATTGGAGCTCTGCCAGTGCACCCGCATGCCCATCAGCTCCCAGGCCCGCTTGAGGTTGGCCTTGGTCAGCATCAGCGTCGTCAACGGCGCCTGGGCGATGTGCCGGGCGATGGCCTCGACTCGGCCGTCAAGCTGATCACGCGGGACGACCTCATTGACCAGGCCGACCTCCAGCGCCTTCTTGGCATCAATCACCTCGGCCGTGAACAAATAGTAGGCCGCGCGGCGCCAGTTCATGAATACCCAGGGCTCGATGGAACATTCGCCCGAAGGCATACCGAATCCCTGCAGCGGCGGGTAGGAGAAGTAGGCGTCGTCAGCGGCGATGACGATGTCAGTGGTCAGGCCCATATGGGTACCGCCACCGACACAGTAGCCATGCACCTGCGCGATCGTCGGCTTGGAGAACTCCCACAGATTCAGGGTCGGCTTGACGAACAGGTCCGACTGCGCCTTCCACGGATGGCCGGTCACCATGGCGTTCTCCACGAATGACGGGTAGTCGACGGCGTTGTTGCCGATGGCGTGTCCCGAGCAGAAACCCTTGCCGTTGGCCTTGAGCACCAGCACCTTGATGTCGTAATCGCGGTCCGCGTCGGCCAGCGCGGCATCGACCTCTTCGGCGAGCTTCTGGTCCTGGGCGTTCGCCTTTTCCGGCCAGTTCAGCGTGACGCGGGCGATGGGCCCCTCCTTTTGATAGATGATTCGCTCGCGAGTCTCGTTGAGATCCATACGTGCTCACCTTTCCTGATTCACGAAGTGATGACACCGATTTCGGCGCCGATGTCGTAGGTGGTCCCGACCTGGCCCGTCCACTGCACGGTGCCCGACGCTCCGGCTTCGATTTCCTGCTCCACCTTTTCGGTCGCGATCACATAGATCGGCGTGCCCGCTTCCACGTGCTGTCCGCCCTCGACGAGCAGGCCGGTCAGCTCGGCCTCCGACACGGCCACCGAGACCCGGGGAATGCGAATGATGAAGTCAGCCATGCGCCCGCGCCCCCGCGGTGGTCTTGTCGAGGGTCCGCTGCGCGGCAGCGACGATCCGTTCCGGGCAGGGGTACACCTGTGCCTCGAGCGCCGCTGCGGCCGGGTTGGGGACGAATCGGGCGGCCACCCGTTCGACGGGCGCGGCCAGCTCGGAGAACAGCTCCGAGTGTAGGATCGCCGCGATCTCGGCTCCGGGACCGGCGAATTGGACCGCGTCGTGGATGATGACGGCTCGTCGGGTGCGGCGTACCGACTCGACGATGGTCTCGACGTCGAGTGGCACCAGGGTGCGCAGGTCGACGACCTCGGCGCTCACTCCCCGTTCGTGCAGGACGGTCGCGGCGCTCAGGGCGTCGTGCACGCAACGCCCGTATCCGATCAGGGTCACGTCGGTGCCGGGCCGCTTGATGTCGGCCTGTCCCAACGGGATCGAGAAACCGGGGTCTATGGGGACGGGCCCCTTCTTGCCCTGCAACCGGATCGTTTCGACGAACAGGCACGGGTCGGGGTCGAAGATCGCCGCCGTCAGGAGGCCCTTACCGTCCCGCGGCGTGGCGGGCACGATCACCTTCATGCCCGGGATGTGCATGAACCACGCCTCCAGGCTTTGCGAATGCGTGGCGCCGGTGGCCAGCCCGGCGTAGACCTGGGTGCGAATGGTGATCGGCGCCGTCGTGCGTCCGGCCGTCATGAAGCGCAACTTGGCCGCGTTGTTGATCAGCTGATCGGCGGCGATGCCGATGAAATCCATGATCATGATCTCGGCCACCGGCAGCAGGCCGTCGATGGCGGCGCCGATCGCCGCACCCACGATCGCCGCCTCCGAGATGGGGGTGTCCAGGACGCGCTCGTGGCCGTACTTCGTCGACAACCCGGCGGTTGGGCCGGAAGCCCCGGGATCGGCGATGTCCTCACCGAGCAGGAACACCCGTTCGTCGGCCGCCAGGGCCTGGTCCAGCGCGAGGTTGAGCGCCTCGCGCATGGTCAGCTCAGCTTCTTCCATTTTCACACCGGGAACCCGATCGGGGTCGCGTACACGTCTTGGTCGAGCTCGTCGATCGATGGCGAATCCGCGCGCATCACGGTTTCCAGCGCCGCCTCCACCGTGGCCAGCGCCTGGGCGTCGACGCGGTCCAGCTCGCCCTGATCGCACAGGCCCGCCTCGACGAGGTGGCTACGGAACCGGGGCACCGGGTCGGCTTCCATCGCGGCTGCCAGTTGCTCCTTGGGGATGTAGGGCATTCTGTCGCCGAAGTAATGGCCACGGAAGCGGAACGTCACGCACTCGATGAAGGTGGGGCCTCCACCGCTGGGGCCGGAGCGGGCCCGCCGCAACGCGTCGTCCAGCGCCGAAGTGACTGCCAGCGGGTCGTTTCCGTCGACGCACACCCCGGGCATGCCATAACCGGCCGCCCGGTCGGCGACGCGGTCCAGCTTCATGGTGTCGGCTGTGGCCGTCATCTCCGCATACAGGTTGTTCTGACAGACGAAGACCACCGGCAGATCCCACAGCGCGGCCATGTTCGCCGCCTCGTGAAAGGACCCCGTGTTGGTCGCTCCGTCGCCGAAGCTGACCACCGTGACGCGGTCGGAGCCTCTGCGTTTGGCGGCCATTGCCAACCCCACCGCCACCGGCGGTCCCGCCCCGACGATGCCGGTCGAAAGCATCACGCCCTTATCGGGTTTGGCGATGTGCATGGTGCCGCCCTTGCCACGGGCGGCGCCGACGGTGCGGCCCATCATCTCGCCGTAGATCTCCTCCAGCGGGACGCCCTTGCCGATGAGGTCGTGCAGGCCGCGGTAGGTGGTCACTAATTGGTCGTCGGGGCGCAGCGCGACGCCCATCGCGGCGGCGATGGCCTCCTGGCCGCGCGAGGGCCAGTACACGCACATGAATTCGCCGGTGCCAATGCCTTTGGACAACCGATCGTCGGCGGCCTTCATGAGCACCATCAGCTCGTATAGGCGCCGTTCGACGCCCGGCGTCCCGTCGCTCATGCGATCACGCACCCGACCATGGCTTGACCTTCAGGAAGCCCCCGCCGTCGACACGGAGTTGCTGCCCGGTGATGTACCGCGCCGCGTCGGAGGCGAGGAACAACACCGCTTCGCTGATGTCCTCGGGTTCGACGTAGGGGATCGGCATCGCCTGCACGAGCGGGAAAACCGGTTCGGCGTCCTCGCGAGCCGGATCCTTCAGGTCCGGCCGGAACGCACGATACATCGGCGGGCTGTGCAGCATGTCGGTGTTGACGTTGGTGGGATGAACCGCATTCATCCGGATGGAGAACGGGGCGAGCGCCAGGGCGAAGTCGTTGACGTAGTGCGCGGCAGCAAGTTTCGCGAAGGCATACCCGGCCCCGCCGGGGCCCCCGTCGATGCCCGTGGTGTTCATCGACGACATGAACGCGGCGTTGGACCCGATCACGATGATCGACGCGCCGGCCCGCAGATGCTTGAGGCTCGCGTGCACCAGATTCAGCACGCCGACCAGGTCCACGTCCACGGCGTCGGCGAACGCCTGCGGCGGCAGGCCCGCGGTGAGCGGGCAGATGCCCGCGTTGGCAACAACGACGTCGAGATGCCCGAATTCGGCGACGCCCTCATCGATCGCCGCGGACAGGGCGGCTCGGTCGCGGACGTCGGCTACCGCGGCGAACGCGCGCTGCCCCTCCTTCTCGACCAAGCGAGCCGTCTCGTCCAGGTCCTCCCGCCGGGCCAGGGGATACTCGTTGGTCTCGATGTCGGCGCACAGATCCACCGCGATGATGTCCGCACCCTCTGCGGCCAGCATCCGCGCATGCGAACGGCCCTGACCCCGCGCGGCGCCACTGATCACGGCCACCTTGCCCGCTACCCTGCCCATCGCCCGTCCTTCATCCGTCTGGCTATGGCGCGACCCACCTTGGGGCGCAACAACTGTGGGCGATGCTGCCGGCTCTCGAGCGGACGCGGATCGGGCGACCGACCGGTTGCTCTCGGGTAGGGCGCATATCCACCGCGGGTTGGCGTCGGAATCGGGCCGACGGTCGGATCCATCGCATCTCTTCCACGAAAAACTGCGCTGACCTGCAGCGGGTCTACCGCTACGCCCTAGACTAGCTAGAATATCTAAAATAGCAAGGAATGGCGTTCGACAAGGGAGTTGGCGATGTCTGGCGTGCGCGGGGGTGTGCTCCAAGGGGTACGGGTCATCGAGTTGGCGTCGTGGACCTACGTGCCGTCGGCCGGTGCGGCCCTGTCGGACTGGGGCGCCGACGTGATCAAGGTGGAAGGCGTCGCCTCCGGTGATCCGGGGCGCGCGTTGGTCGTCGGCGGGTTCACCCGGCAGGCGGCCCGCCCGGATGCCGACTTCATCCTCGAGCTGGGCAACCGCGGTAAGCGCAGCATCGCCATCGACATCAAGTCCGAGACCGGCCGCGAACTGTTCGGCCGCCTGTTGGCAAGTGCGGATGTGTTCCTTACCAATTGGCTGCCCGGTGCGCTCGAGCGGGCCCGGTTGACCGTGGACGACGTCCGCTCGTTCAACCCGAAGATCATCATCGCGCGAGGCACCGGGCTCGGGGTGCGGGGCCCGGATCGGGATCGTGGCGGGTTCGACGCGGCTACCTACCTCGCGCGCGGCGGCGTTGCCTACACGCTCACGCCGTTCGGCACCGACACGCCCGCCGTGCAGGGGCCGGGCTTCGGCGACCTCCAGGGTGGGGCGACGCTGGCCGGGGGCGTCTGCGCCGCGCTGTTCCACCGCGAGCGCACCGGCGAGCCGACGATCGTCGACTCCTCGCTGCTGGCGCAGGCGATGTGGGCGATAGCGCCGTCGATCTCGGCGGCCGATTTCTTCGACATCGACGGGATCCCGGGAGCACCGCCCGGCCTGGCCATCAACCCGCTCGTCAACCGATACAAAACGCGGGACGGCAGGTGGATCCAGCTGGTGTTCTTGCAACCGGACAAGTTCTGGGTGGGCTTCTGCGAACGCATGGGTCTGGCGGAGTTGGCGACCGACGAACGATTCGTGCCGTCGAGCAACCTGATAGCCAACGCCGCCGCGGCCACCGAGATCCTGGCCACCGTGTTCGCCGGCCACGACCTCGCACATTGGCAGAAGGCGCTCGAAGACGAGCCCGGTGTGTGGGGCGCCCTGGCGACGCCGCGGGAGACCCTCAACGATCCGCAGGTGGAGCCGAACGGATACGTGGTGACCAACGTCGACGACCACGGCGAGACGTACCGCATCGTCGCGGCGCCCGTTCAGTTCGACGAAACGCCGCCGGCGCCGGCGCGCGCGCCCGAACACGGACAGCACACCGAGGAGATCCTGCTGGAGCTCGGCGTCGGTTGGGACGACATCGCCAAAGGCAAGGATCTCGGGGCGATCCTGTAAGCCTCGCGCGTCAGTCGACGAAAGGCGCAATCTGTGGGGACCAAAGTCATCGCGTGCCGATAATCCGGTGACCTGAGGCGCCCGCAGTCGTACGTTCTGTGCAAAGGAGCATGGAAATGACTGCATTCATGCGCGCCAGCGACGCCTTCACCTGGGCGATGGAAAGCGACCCGCGGCTGCGATCGACGGTGGTCAGCGTCGTTCTTCTGGACCGGTCGCCGGACTGGGACGAGGTGCGGAGACGATTCGACTTGATCAGCCGCAAACTGCCCATGTTCAGGCAGCGCGTGGTGCAGTCGCCCCCGCCGGCCCCGCCGCGCTGGGAGCACTACCGGGACTTCGAGCTGGATTATCACCTGCGGCGAGCCAGCATCCCGGGCGCCGGGACGCTCGACGACGTGCTCGAGATGGCACGCGTGGCCGAGATGCAAGACTTCGACCGGGCCCGCGCCCTGTGGGAAACGACGTTCATCGACGGTCTGGCCAACGGGGGAGCGGCCGTGATCTGCAAGTTCCACCACGCGCTGACCGACGGCGTCGGCGGAGTCCAGATCGCGATGCACCTCTTCGACCTCTCCGAGGACCTGTCGCGCGTCGAACCGCTGCCGCCGGAGCCCGAGGTGGCCGAGCACGGGATGCTTGGCGGATACCGCGACGCCGCGCGCTACGACACCGGCTTGCTCACCAGCGCCCTGGTGGGAGCGGCCACCCGGGTGCCGCGGTTGATGTACGACGGCGTTCGGCGGCCCCTTGACACCATCCGGTCCGCGGCGAACACCGCTGCGTCGGTCTACCGAACCGTCCGGCCGATAACCAGCACCGGATCGTCGTTGGCAACGGAACGCGGCCTGACCCGGCGGCTCGGGGTGCATCAGGTGCCGATGCGGCCGCTCCGGGAGGCGGCGCACCGCTGCGGTGGGGCGTTGAACGACGCATTCGTCGCCGGGGTCGCCGGTGGGCTGCGGCTCTACCACGAGAAGCACGGCGTCGCGGTCGGCGACCTGCACATCACGATGCCGATCAGCCTGCGGACCAAAGACGACGGCATGGGTGGGAACCGGATCACGCTGATGCGCTTCGACGTACCCGTCGGCGAGGCCGACCCGGCGAAACGCATCCAGGCGGTCCGCCAGCGAACCGCGGCCGTACGCAACGAAAGGTCTTTGCCCTACACGCAATTGATCGCCGGAATGCTCAATCTGGCGCCCCGCTGGTACATCGGCTCGGTCCTGCGCCACGTGGATTTCGTGGCCAGCGACGTCCCCGGTGTCCCGGTGCCGGTCTTCCTCGGCGGCGCCGCGGTGCGCGCACAATACGCATTCGGCCCCACCATCGGCTCGGCAGTCAATGTCACTCTCCTCACGTATGTCGATACCTGTGGGCTCGGCTTGAATGTGGACACCACCGCAATTGCAGACTACGACCTCTTCCACGATGCAATCGTCGGTGGCTTCGACGAATTACTGGAGTTGGCAACCTAATTCGCGGTAACGGGACTCCAGCGCAAACCGAAGACAACCCGGAGTCGTTGGTTAGCAGCCGATCCCGAAACGGTCACGGGCCGATATCAATCCTGGCTGCGCTCTGGCACAACGCGATCAATCGACAAATCATGGCACAGGGGCGCCTTGGAGGTTTGTGGCCGCGACGACGCGTGGCGCAGGAATTCCTCATCCGCTAGTTGCGGATTCGTGACGGCGCCGCAGGAGGTATCCACAAGATGACGACGAACTGGGTCCCTGCCCAGACTTCGTGTGGCCCGAATTCTGGCCGCATTCTGGACACCGCGCGGGGCATACTCATCGGCCTGCGCCGGTGCCCGTCCGAAGCCGCCCTGGACGAATTGCACAGCGCGGCCCTGCGGCACAAGGTGCCGGTATTCGCGATGGCATGGGCGCTGGTGCACCTGGCCGGCGACGGCGAGAAGACGCCGAGCTTCACCGACGCGCAGTCCGCGGCTCGGCACGAGTGGGGGCGCTTGTTCTCCTCCGCCGCAGTGACCTGTTGACCGGCAATCGAGACGTTGGGGCGGCCGAGCTTTCGAGGGGTAACCCGGCCGTCCCCGACCCCAACGACGCGAAAGCGCCCGCGGAGGGCGGCGCTTTCGGGCTTCGGTTGCAGTGGCCGACCCGCGGGCGGGGGGTCCGGCGGCCTCGGCGGAATCGCGCGACCAATCAACCCGCGCCCGAAATCGACTACGGAATCAACCTAGTCCGCTGACGGCCTGTTTGGGCGTCCCCCTTCGGTAACCGCCAAGGCGATGGGGTCCTAGTGTGTCCCGACCGGGATGTGATCGACGCAGTCGACACGTAGCTCGTCGACCGGCAAAGCGGTGTCGTAGAACTTGCACCAATATTGACGAAGCTGTGGATCGAGCACCTTGAGTTGGGCGCACGTGCTGCAAGCCCGAGTGACGGGGATGAGGCCGGCACCGTGCAGGTCCCCGATCAGTTTCACCAGGCCGTCAAGGAGCGTCTCGGCCTCGGAGCGATCAAGCCGGGACGCGGCGACTTCCGCCGGTGCCGTCCAGCGCGACGCCGTAGCGGCGATGCGGCGGCCCGACGGTGTGAGCACCAACTGGTTGCTACGGCCGTCGAGGGGGTCTCGGCGACGCGTAACGAGCTTCTTACGGAGCAACGCCGAAACTGCGTCGCTCACCGTAGGGTCCGAGACGTTGAGCTCTTGGGCGAGTGCGGTACTTCGCGCCACCGGCGGAGGCCCGACGTGAAGCCAAATCAGAACCCGCATCTGGGTGCTGGACAAGTCGTGCCTGTCGGCTGCCCGTCGAGCCAGCACGTGTAGCGCGTCGCCAACGCGGTCCAGTGCTGCTACGACCTTCGAGTCAAGGCTGGGGTGCCGTTCCCCGCTGTGCCTCAGGAGACGACTCCGACGACCGTGCCAGCCGGCGACGGAATGGCGAACGGAACATGCTTGCGGCGCTCTGGCTGACGCATGTTGGTGGCTCCTCACCTAAAGTTCGTTTCTGGTCCCCGACTCGCACGATGATCGCCGATCAGATCCCGCAGATCATTGCTGAAAATCAGGCTGATCCAATATGTAGGACTCCTCATTACTTTGTCTACCATCACAGGTGACCGATGGCCACCGCGCTGCCGCAGGGCCTTGATCTGGAAAGACACGAGGGACCCGCAGATGCCGAAACTCACGCGCAGTGATTGGTATGACCTAGCCCGGGATACCAACTGGACCTTCCGCTACGTCGCGGAAGAAGAAGTGTTCCCCGAAGGGCTCTCGGGAACCCAGCGCGTCGCCGCCGAGGCCTGGCTGAAGTGGGACGAGCCCTACAAGATCGGTTATCGCGAGTACGTGCACAACCAAGTCACCAAGGACGTGACGACATATTCGCTGAAGAACACCATTGGCCGTTCGAAGCTCTTCGACAAACTCGATCCGGGCTGGAAATCGGTGATCGTCGCCCACTACGGCGCCATCACGATGCCCGAGTATCTGGCGTCCATCGGCGAGGCCAGGATGGGTCGGTTCGGGCGAGTGGCCGCGTGGCGAAACACTGCGACGTTCGGCACGCTCGATGAGGTCCGGCATGGCCAGATCCAAGCTTTCTTCCCGTACGGGCTTCTCGACAAGGAGCCGCGAGGGGACTGGGCGCTCAAAGCGTTTCACACCAACGACTGGATCGTTCTTGCGGTGCGGTACTTGTTCGACGACATGTTCGTGGCGAACGACGCGGCATCGATCGCACTGCAACTGACGTTCACACTTGAAACCGGTTTTACCAACCTGCAGTTCCTGGGCATGGCCGCGGACGCGATTGACGTGGGCGATTTGGAGTTCGGCGCGCTGATTTCCTCGATTCAAACCGATGAGGCGCGCCACGCGCAGCAGGGCGAGCCGACGATCAAGGTGCTCATCGATAACGGCGAAAAGGACTGGGGACAGTTCCTGATAGACCACATGTTCTGGCGGTCCTGGCGAATCTTTGCACTCTTGACCGGGCTGTCGATGGACTACTACACGCCACTGGACAGCCGCCGCATGTCGTTCAAGGAGTTCATCGAGGACTGGGTGATAAAACAGTTCGCCGACCAATTCCGCGATTTCGGCCTTGAACATCCTTGGTACTGGGACGAATTCGTCAATGAGTTGACGTGGTATCACCACGCCATCCACCTCGGTGTGTGGTACTACCGTCCCACGGTGTGGTGGAATCCCGATGCCGGTGTCTCAGCCGCGGAGCGCCTTTGGTTGGAGGAAAAATATCCCGGCTGGAACCGGGATTTCGGTCGGCAATGGGATGTCATCACCGACAACGTCCGCAGGGGAGACATCGCGGCGACCCTACCCGAAACGCTGCCGATCACGTGCAACATGTGTCAGCTGCCGATTGTGCGCGCGGCGGGGGTCATAGTCGGGGCTCATACGGACCCGGCCCCGCTGACTCATGTCCATCGCGGGCGTAAGTATCTGTTCTGCTCCGAACCCTGCCGCTGGATCTTTGCTCAGCGGCCCGAACGGTTCGCCGGCCATCAGTCATTGATCGATCGCGTGCTGTCCGGGGAGATCAGCCCGCCAGACCTCGGCACGGTCCTGCGGTATTTCGGGCTATCTCCCGAGGAACAGGGCCGAGATGCCGACGACTACGCCTGGGCGCAAGAGCGCTGAGGAGGCAAGACGATGCCGCTACTTCCGCTGACCGCCCTCTTCCACGGCGATGTACTCGAGTTGCTCATCCCGGTCGATGATGGTGACACCGTCGAGCAGGTGGGACAGCAGGTGGCCCATCATGTGGTGGGCCACCGCGTGGCGCGCCGTGATGCGCCACTTCGAGTCCGTCACGACGGCCGAATACTGGCCCCCGAAGCGATTATTGGCTCCACCGGAGTCCAGCCACTGGACCACATCGAGGTCTTCTATGGTGACCTCTGACGGCGGTGACCCGACAACCGAATGGACGATCGTGGCGACCGCCGACGAGCTGTGGGAGGGCGACATCGGCGAGTTCTACGCCGACGATCTGCCGATTCTGTTGGTTCACCTACGCGGCGGCCAGTTGCGTGCATTCGCGGGCAGCTGCCCGCACGCGGGATTCCCACTGGCCGACGGTGACGTCGAGGGCGACGTGCTGACGTGCTCGGCCCACAGCTGGGAGTTCGATCTGACCACCGGCGCCGGCCTGAACCCGGACAACTGCCGGTTGAGGAGTTACCGGGTCCGCCGCGACGGCGATTGCATCGCGGTGTCAATACCTCAGAACGGAGAAGCTTCATGACATCGTCGACAACCGATGAACACAAGCTTGTCGGACCGGTCGTTCGGGGCTTCGATCCCGATATCGTCAGCGCGTTGACCGAGGCGATTGAGCTGGACAACCCCGACGCCGAAATCGTCATCGAGGATCACGCGGGCTACGTGCGTATCCACGCGCCTTCCTTTCTCAGGGTCACTCGTGCGAGCCTGGACGACGCTGCGGGACATGCTATTCCGTTGTCATCCCTTGAGCCCGCGATCGCCGGCTTCGCGGGACGAATGCGTTATGTCGGCGATGACGAACTGCACTGGTACCTGGAAAGAAAGGACTGAGCGATGACGACAACGTCGCAACGCCGGCATAAGACGTGGAGCATCGCCGGGGATACCCGGCGTCGGCCCACCGAATATGAGATTGTCACGGGTCATTTTCACTACCACTTCAACCGTAAGCCGGCGCCATTCGACCTCGACCCGGGTAGCCCGGTCAACCGGTGGTATCTCGAGCACCGCGAAGGGTCCCCGCTGCAGGCCGACGATTGGGAGGGCTTTCGTGATCCAGCCGCGCTGAACTACCGGCGGTACATCGCACTGCAGCATGAGCGCGAAATCTATGCCGAGGGAGTGGTTGACCACTACGAGGCGCTCGACCACGAGGAGCACCTCGATCCTGCATGGGTCGCGGTGCTCGAGCGCGCTTATCTTCCCGCCCGGTTCGTCTTGCACGTATTGCAGATCACCAGTCTCTACGTCGGTCAGCTGGCACCCAGCGCCTACATCACCAACGCCGCATTCTTCCAGGCGGCCGACGAGTTGCGGGCGGTGCAGTGGATCGCCTACCGCGCCAAGTCTTTGGCCCTGGTCCATGGCGTGCATCTGGCCAATTCGGAAGCGACACGGTCATTCTGGGAAAAAGATGAGGCATGGCAGCCGGCGCGTGAAGCCCTTGAGAAGCTCCTGGTGGCCTACGACTGGGGCGAGGCATTCACCGCGCTCAATCTCGTCGTCAAACCCACCCTCGACGCCTTGTTCAAGGAGGTCTTGGCCGACCTGGCCGCCGCACACGGTGACGGACTGACCGCCTCGCTGCTACGGGAATCGGGGGTTGACACCACACGGAGCCAGAACTGGAGCGCGGCGCTAGCCAACTACAGTGTTGCGGCCAATCAGGCGAACCGCGGCGTCTTGGCGAATTGGCAAGCCAAGTGGGAGCCGTTGGCGGATCGTGCGGTTGCCGGGCTCGCAACGATATTCGCCATTGCGCCGCACCCTGCAGACCCCGCCACGGTTGCCCAGCGGGTGCAGACGTCGGCCTCAGAGTTCCGGTCCTCGTTGCAGATTTAATCGCCAACTCAGCGCGACCAGGCCGGCGATTCGGCCGCCGCGCACAATGCGTCGACGATGCGCTGCTCCTTCTCGCCGAATCGCTCCGTCGGCGCCGGCACGGAGATGGCAACCACGTTGTCTCCCACGGTGCGTCGCGCGATGGCGGCCGCCGTGATCCCCGGGGTGTGCTCGTCGCGGTCGAAAGCGATTCCGGTGCGCCGGATTTCGGCGAGCTCAGCGCGGAGGCGGTCGGCGACCTCGGGACCGAATCGGGAAATCACCGACTCGGCGTCGGCGTCGTCCAGCACCGCGAGCGCAGCCTTGCCGTTGGCTGTCGACTCCAGGGGGAACCGGATGCCGACCGCGGACACCGCGCGCAGGCGATGTGACGATTCCAATTGGTCGACGAACCACATGCGCTGCCCCCGAAGCACCGACAGGTCGACGGTCTCGCCGTCGGTGGCGCGCGCCACGCGCTCGATCGTTGGGCGGAAAACCGCCGCGATGTGCGCCCCGTCGGAATTGCTGAATCCGAGCAGGCGGTCGCCGAGGGAAATGCGGCCCTGCGAGTCGACACTGGCCAACCCCACCTCGACCAAACCGACCAGCAACCGGCGGGCCGTCGACTTGGCCAGCCCGAGCCGCTCGCCGAGGTCGACCAGGCGCAGGCGGCCGGGCTCCGCGGCGATCTCGTCCAGGGCGGCGGCCGCGCGGCGTAACACCTGGATGCCTTCGTCACGACCAGGTGGCGAATTCTCCCCCGGGCGCGGCATTCCCCTACTATAGTGTTCCGCATCCCGGATCACAAAGATCCGAACTCCGAATCAGAGGAGGGCTTCGATGAGCGGGTTACCGGCCGGACGCCACTACTTTCGGGGTGATGACGGCTACGAGGCGGCCCGCCGCGACACCGTGTGGCATCAGCGGGTGCCCGAGCGCCACCCAGAAGTGATCGTGCAGGCAGTCGACGCGGATGACGTCGTCGCCGGGATCCGCTACGCCAGCGCCCACGGTCTCAAGGTCAGCATCGTTTCCGGCGGCCACAGCTTCGCGGCCAACCATTTGCGCGACGGTTCCGTGCTGCTCGACGTCAGCCGGCTCGACCACGCCGTCATCGATGCCGAGAATCGCCTCGCCCGAGTGGGCCCGGGGAAGGGCGGCAGCATGCTGATGGCCGATCTCGAGGCGCAGGGCCTGTTTTTTCCCGGCGGTCATTGCAAGGGCGTCTGCCTGGGCGGCTACCTGCTGCAGGGCGGGTACGGCTGGAACAGCCGCATCTTCGGCCCGGCCTGCGAGAGCGTGGTCGGCCTCGACATCGTCACCGCGGAGGGTGAACAAATTCACTGCGACGCCAGCAACAACGCCGACCTTTACTGGGCCGCCCGGGGTGCCGGCCCCGGCTTCTTCGCTGTGGTCACCTCGTTCTACCTCAAGCTCTATCCGCGCCCCGGCGCCTGCGGCACCAGCGTTTACGTCTACCCGTTCGAGCTGGCCGACGAGGTTTTCACCTGGGCCAGGGCGGTCGGCGCCGACGTGGACCCTCGCGTCGAGTTGCAGGCCGTGGCCTCGCGCGGCGAGCCGAACATGGGCATCGACACCCCGGTCATCTCGCTGGCGTCGCCCGCCTTCGCGGACTCCGACGAGGAGGCCGAAAAGGCCCTCGCCCTGTTCGGCACCTGCCCGGTTGCCGATCGGGCGCTCGTCAAGATTCCTTACCTGCCAACCGATCTGCCGACCTGGTATGACGTCGCGATGAGCCACTACCTGTCGGATCACCACTATGCCGTCGACAATATGTGGACGTCAGCGTCGGCCGAAGACCTGCTGCCGGGCATCAGGACGATCCTGGACACGATGCCCCCGCATCCCGCGCACTTTCTCTGGCTGAACTGGGGCCCCTGCCCGCCCCGCCAGGACATGGCCTACAGCATCGAGGGGGACATCTACCTGGCGCTCTACGGTTCCTGGAAGGATCCGGCCGACGAAGGGAAGTATGCCGACTGGGCGCGGTCCAACATGGCCGCGATGTCCGAATTCGCGATCGGCATTCAGCTGGCCGACGAAAACCTCGGCCAGCGTCCCGCGCGGTTCGCCAGCGACGCCGCCATGGCCAAACTCGACCGCGTGCGCGCCGAATACGACCCCGACGGCCTGTTCAACAGCTGGATGGGACGACTCTGATGGCCGGCGACCTCTATCTGGGTTATCGCGACGACGACGCCAAGACCCCGTTCGGCAAGTTCTACACGCCCCAGATGGCCCCGCTACCAAGCCATGTCGTCGAGGCACTCGAACACGGCCCGCAAGGCGCCATGGCGCTGCCGTCGTTCGACGACGCCGCACGCGTGGCCGACGACGGGTACCAGCAGACCGAAAACGGGTACGGGGTCCTCGAGGATGGCGGCTATCAGGTCTCGGTGCGCACCGACATGCCGGGAGTCACTCCGGCGATGTGGTCCTGGTGGTTCGGCTGGCACGGCTGCGACACTCGTCGGTACAAGCTGTGGCATCCACGCGCGCACCTGCGCGCCACCTGGAAGGACGGCTCGGACCTGGAAGATCCCGGCCGCCGTGGGGCCCAGCGTTACATCGGCCGCTGGTCTTTGATCAGTGAGTACATCGGCTCGACAATGCTCAACGGCGCAATCCAATTCGTCGACCCGGCGAGCACAGGCTGTCCCCCCGACGACGACCACGCGGTGGCGATCTGCGCCCGGCTCGGATCCAGCGAGGCCCCGGTGGACGTCGGTTGGTTCATTCACCACGTCCGGTCGACCCCGGACGGCGCCGAGATGCGGTCACGGTTCTGGATGGGCGGGCGGCACATCGAGGTGCGCAACGTCCCCGGCGTCGCGTCGCGCGCCGTGCGCCCCATCGCCTCGCGCGTGCTCGGCAACGCCGAGTCCAGCGCGCGGAATTTGATGGTGCACTGCGCTCAGGAGATGAACCACCTGGCGAGTTTCCTGCCGGAGCTCCACGCGGCCTTCGGCGACGAGTAGGTGCCAGTAAGACTCGCGTAGGTCTGCATGGGTTGGCCGGCTTGTCCGCCGCGCCGCAACAGCAAGAGAAATCCGTCCCGAGGTACAGGTCGTCAAGCCGGCGGAAGCTGGCGGGGGCCTTCCGGGGAATCCAGCTCGGCCGGCCCGTCGCGCTTGGCCAGTTCCCGTTCGTCGTTTCGGTGCGCCGTCCCCAGCGACGGCGCGTGACCGCCCAGCCGGGGGCGCGGGGACCGGCCGGCATCATCGCGGACTGAGTCGATGAAACGCCTTGCGGGGAAGGGGGATTCGCCGGTCGCAGCGGGCGGCCCCGGACGTTCGCCCGCCTCTGAGCTTTCGGAATCGACCGTGATCTTGTGGGTGCGCCGCAGCGCGAAGGTGATTTCCTCAACCTCTTCGATGACCTGGCGTGCGGTGCGCAACGGTGCGGTCGTGGTGTCGATCACCCGCCCCACCAACGGGGGCACCAGCGGACGAATCCACCGCGCGGCGGCCTTGGTGGCGTCGGGAATCGATCCGATGAGCGACGGGCCGCGTTCGTCGTGCGCCACCACGTCGCGCTTGCCGGGTGCGGGCAGGTTCTCGGCGTCGGCGGTCCGTTCCGGCGCGGGCAGGCCGACGATCGCCCGGCTGGCCGCCTCGGCTTCCGCGGCGATGGGCAGAAAGATGTCTTCGCCGGCCGGTTCAGTGGGGCGTTGCGACGACGCCCGCACCGGCGGATCGATGGCGTCCGCGATCCGGCGACGTTGATGCTCCCGGTCGATCGCGGTCTGGGCTTCGATGGCGATCCGGGCCTGAGTGAGTTGGTGCTCGGCCCACATGATTTCGGCCTCGCGGCGGACCTCGGCCCGCTTGATCGCGATCGCGGTGTCCGCCTCGAGCTCCGCGCGTTCGAGCTCCGCGCGTGCCGCCGAATGCCGGTCCTGGATGGTCTCGCCACGCCACCGCCTCAGGATCAGGGGTAGCAGGTAGAGCAGTACGCAGAACGCAATCGTCAGCAGCCGCAACGTCAGCGCGCCTGCGTCGGTGCGGGTCAGGTCGTTCATCGCGACCCAGCGGGCGCCCAGGCCGCGATCGGCGCCGGCGACCGCGCCGCGACGCGCCTCGGCGAGGACTTGCTGGTCCCGCGAGATTTTGGCGTCCAGCTCGGGGGATTGGCGATCCCGGGCCGCGAGCGCGTTGTCCAATTCGTGTTGGGCGTCTGCGAGAAGTTCGTTCGCCGTTCGGGTTTCGGGCCCGGCGCCGGGATCCCCGGTGATCCGGGTCTGCGGGCAGGCAGGGGTGGGATGGTATTCGCAGCGCGCGACGACCAGGGCCCGATCCTGCTGCTGGTGAGCGTCGGCGACCGCGTTGTCGAGCGCGGCCCGCGCATCCTTGGTTTGTTGCAGGGACGCGGACGCCTGCGCGACGGCCGGCGCCGAGCCGGCATTGCGCAGGGCGCGTTCGTCGAGGCGATGGTCGACCGAACCGGAGAGCAGGACGAGTGCGGCCAGTTCGCCGACGACGACCCCAAGCGCGGCCGCGACAAGCGCGCGGCCGGCCATGCCGGCCCAGCCCCGGTGGGACCCTGAGGTGGTGGCGCGGGCAACCGCGGCGACCAGCAGGGCGAAGACCATCGTCAACGGCAGTACCAGGGGGAGTGACCAGCGGCCCGTCTCGCTGACCGCCACCGTCGCGACGAGCCAGGCCAGCACCGCCCCGAACAACACCACCGCGCCGGCCCCGCTCTCAACGGCGTGCGTGGACCGCTCGGCCGGCTCGCGCCATTGCCCGCCGCCCAGCCAGGTGAGCAGGCCGGCAGGCGGCGACGCCGAGCGCTTCTGGGTAACTTCCTGGGCGCACATCGACAACACCTCCCCAGCCAACAAGCCTCCCAGGCGACCGGCCGCCGGACCGAATCGAAGCCCCCCGGGTGTGGCGTGCTTCACAAGGCGAGGCGGTCGCCGATTTCTGCGACGCGGGCAGATCAGCGACGGTTCCGGTGACCGACGTGAGACGGTATAAGCCTATGGAGACTCACGATTTTGTCACCTACGAAGAGTTCGGCCGCAAATTCTTCGAGGTCGCTGTCACCCCCGAACGTGTCGCCGCCGCGTTCGCCGACATCGCCGGCAACGAGTTCGCCATGGAGCCCATCGCGCAGGGGCCCGGTGGAATCGCCAAGGTCAGCGCCAACGTCAAGATCCACGAGCCTAAGGTCACCCGCCGCCTGGGTGACAGCATCACGTTCGTCATCCACATCCCGCTGTCGATCGACCTGCTGCTCGACCTCCGGCTCGACAAGCAGCGGTTCGTGGTTTCCGGGGACATCGCATTGCGGGCGACGGCGCGCGCCGCCGAGCCGCTGTTGCTGATCGTCGATGTCGCGAAGCCCCGGCCCTCCGACATCACCGTCAACGTGTCGTCGAAGTCCTTCCGCGGTGAGGTGCTGCGCATCCTCGCCGGGGTCGACGGCGAGATCCGCCGATTCGTCGCCCAGTACGTCGCCGAGGAGATCGACTCGCCGCAGTCGCAAGCAGCCCAGATCATCGACGTGGCGCAGCAGTTGCAGGAGGCCTGGCCGTAGGGTCCCGCCCGACGCGTAGCCCCGGTCGTCCGCGGGTACTCAGTGCGCGTTGCGCGCCGTTCGCCTGTGCTGCCGTGCCGGCGCCGCGATTCATCGTTTGGGAGGAGCGGAAAAGTTGGCACGTGTGGATGTCTCGGTGTCGTCGGAGGTGGACCCGGAGGCCGCCTGGAAGCTGGCGTCCGACCTGAGCCGATTCGATGAGTGGATGACCATTTTTGCCGGGTGGCGCGGACCCGTTCCCGACAAGATCGAGGAGGGCACTTGCGTCTCGTCGTGTGTGAAGGTCAAGGGATTTCGCAACGTGATCCACTGGACGGTCACCCGCTACCAGGAGCCGAAAGCGATTGAGCTGCAAGGTCGCGGTCGCGGCGGCATCCGCCTCGGGGTGGCGATGACGGTCACGGGCGAGGATGCCGGGACGGACTTTCATCTCACGGCGGACCTGCGGGGCGGATTGCTCAGCGGGCCGATCGGCGGGTTGGTGGCCCGGGTGCTCCGCTCGGACGTGGAGAAGTCCGTGAAGAACCTGGCCGCTATGCAATAGGCGGCAATAGGCGCTACCGCGCCGCGTGGCCGATCGGCCACTCCCGTTCCGCCTGGCGAATCCGCCTGCGGTCCATGGCAAGCCAGGACAGTCCGGCCCCGAACGCGAGCAGGGCGACGATCGCCGCGGCCACGCCCGCGCCGGCGTCGCCGAGGGCGAAGGTGGCCACGCACACCACGAACGCCAGGGCCGCCGCCCCGACGATGACCAGCCCGGGTGTGCGTTCGACATCCTGTGCCGATTCCCGGCTGCCGGTTCGAGCATGATCGGGCCTGTGCCTCATGTGGGCGTCTCCTCTGGTCAATTCCTTTGGGCCGCTTAGTGGTGCTACCCGGAATGCCGTCGGGACAAACGACGGAGGTGTGGAGGGCGCCAACAGCGTGGTTGGTCGTTCGTGTTGAGTTGGCGCAGAGTCTTCTGCAAGCCCGCTAGATCGGGTCGTGTCCGCGGACCCTGCGGACCGAACCCATCTCGATGGCGTTGATGGTCAGCGCCCGCCGGCTGATGTGCCAACGGTCGGTCCGCTCGTATTCGTCGTCGTAGCGCAGATGCCACACCACGTCGACGAGTTCGTCGCCGCGCCGGTCCCAGTGGTGGGCGATGCACGCAACGCGCCCGCGGGCGGTGCCCGCCCGGCCGGCCTCGTCGTAGACCTCACCGACGATCGCGTGCTCGGTGCGGACGACCGCCGCGACGGACGCGACGGCTGCGGTGATGGCGTCGCGGCCCCGATGCGCATGGATCGGTTGCAGCGCCTTGGGCGGTTCGGGCACCTCCAGCACGGCGGTATCAGCGAAAAGTGTTGCGACGAAGTCGAATTGGCGCTCATCCACCAGGGCCGCGTACCGGTGCACCAGGTCGCTCAGGGCGGATCGGTCGTCGGCTGACAGGGCCATCGCGTCACGCGATCAGCGAAAGGCGTTGCGCACACGCCGACAGCATGTCCTTGGCCTGTTCGATATCGCCGGTCGGCGGCATGGCCAGCACCAGCCGGTCGGCGCCCTGATCGGTAAGGCTGCCCGCCCGCTCGGCGTCGATCTTGTTCACCGCGTGGCCCAGTGAGATTTCCAGGGCCGCCGGATCGCGTCCGGCCGCCGCCGCCTCGGCGCGCATCAGGGCGATCAGCGACGCGAGCTCCGAACCGGTGACACCGAGGGGTTGGAAGCCATCCCCCACGCGACCGGCGCGGCGGGCCGCCGCGCGACTGTGCCCGCCGATATGAATCGGAAGCCGTTCGCGTGCAACCGGTTTGGGATAACACATGACGTCGTCGAAGTCGAAGAATTCGCCGTGATGCGATACCCCCTTCGGCTGCTCGGCCCATAAGGCCCGCAGGACGGCCACCTGCTCGTCGGCACGTCTGGCGCGGCTGTCGAAGTCCGCGCCGCACGCCTCGAGCTCCTCCTTGAGCCATCCGATGCCGACGCACAGCCGCAGCCGCCCACCCGACAACGCGTCCACGGTGGCGGCCCGCTTCGCGAGCACCACCGGATGGTGGTTGGGCAGCACCAGCGCACCGGTGGCCAGCCCGAGGGTGGTGGTGCGGCCGGCCAGAAACGCCAGCAGATCGAGCGGGTCGGGAACGGGGCAGTCGGCGGCCAGCCCGACGCGGCCGGAGCTGTCGTACGGGTAGACGCTGTCATAGCGGGTGAGCAGCACCGTGTGCTCGACGACCACGATCGACTCGAACCCGCACCGTTCCAGGTGACCCGCGAACGCCGCCATCCAGTCCGGATCCGCGGTGACGCCGTCGGCAACCGGGGCCACGACTGAGACCTTCATGGCCTCAGAAGCTAACAGGCGCGCTCTGGACGGCCGTGGGCGCGATTGCACCGCGCACGGCCTCGGCCAGGGTGGCCGCCCGGGCGTCGGTGAACACGTCCTCCAGCAGCATCGGGCGGCCGTCGGGGCCGGTCAGCGGAACCCGCCAGTTGGGGTACTCGTCGGTGGTCCCCGGCTGGTTCTGGGTCCGCCGGTCACCCACCGCATCGGTCAGGGCCACGCCGACGAGGCGCGACGGGGTCCGCCCCAGATACCGGTAAAGGGCACAGATGATGCTTTCCTCGTCGTTGTCGGCGTCACCGAGTAGCCCCACCCGCCGCAACTCGGCCAGCCACCCCGCGAGCTCGGCCCGATCCGCGGCGAGCTCGTCCCCGGCTGAGCGCGTCAGCAGTCCGAGCGATTCGCGCAGCCGCACGTGCTCGCCCGCCAGGTAGCCGGCGGTAGGCGGCAAATCGTGGGTGGTCACCGACGACAGGCAGTACTCCCGCCAGCGCTCGGCGGGCAGCGGGCCGCCGGTCCCGTCCCGGTCCAACTCGAACCAGAGGATCGAGGTGCCTAGCAAGCCCCGCAACAGCAGGTAGTCGCGTACCCACGGTTCGACCGTGCCCAAATCCTCGCCGACAACCAGCGCCCCGGCGCGGTGTGCCTCCAGCGCGACGATGCCGATCATCGCTTCGTGGTCGTAACGCACGTAGGTGCCCTCGGTGGGCGGTGCCCCCTCCGGAATCCACCACAGCCGGAACAGCCCGATGATGTGGTCGATGCGCACGCCGCCGGCATGCCGCAGCACCGCGCGGATCAACGCCCGAAAGGGCCGGTATTCCTCCGCATCCAGCCGATCCGGCCGCCACGGCGGCTGGGACCAATCCTGGCCGAGTTGATTGAACTCGTCCGGCGGCGCTCCGGCGGTGACGCCCAGCGCCAACGCATCCTGCAGAGCCCACGCGTCGGCACCGTTGGGATGCACTCCCACGGCGAGGTCGTGCATCACACCGAGCGCCATCCCGGCCCGCAGCGCCCGCGACTGCGCGGTGGCGAGTTGCTCGTCCAGTTGCCATTGCAGCCACCGATGGAAATCGATTGCCTCCGGATGCTTTTCGACGAACCGATCGACGCCGGGCGCGCGGGGATGCTGTAGCGACTTGGGCCAGGCATGCCAATCGTCGCCGTACTTCTCGGCCAGCGCGCACCAGGTGGCGAAGTCGTCGAGCGGGGCGCCCTCGCGGGCGCGGAAGGCGTCGTAGGACAGCTCACGGCCCGCGGACCGCGGCACCCGATACACGAGCTGGAGCGCCGCGCACTTGGCCGCCCACGCGCTGTCGCGATCGATGGCGTCGAGCCGAGCGGCTCGCTGTTGGACGTCGGAACGCAGCCGCCGCACCCGGCTGCGCTTGGGCAGCTCGGCGAACTCGGGGATGGCCTCGAGACGAAGGTAGATGGGGTTGACGAAGCGCCGCGACGTCGGCAGGTAGGGCGAGGGCTCCATGGGCGCCGTCGGCGCGGCCGCGTGCAGCGGATTGACCAGTAGATAGTCGGCGCCGTGCCGCGACGCGGACCACACCGCCAGGTCGGTCAGGTCCGTCAGGTCCCCGACCCCCCACGATTGGGTGGACCGCACGCTGTAGAGCTGGGCGGCCAGCCCCCAGCCCCGGCGGGCGCCGAGCCGCTCCGGCAGCCCGAGCCAATCCGGTGTCATGATCACCGCGCTACTGCTCTCCACACCGCCGGAACGCAGATGCACCCGGTGATAGCCCAGCGGCAGATCCGCCGGCAGCACGAAGCTGGCCTCGCCCACCCAGCGCCCGTCCAGGTCGAACGGCGGAGTGAAGTTGTCCACCTGTTGGATACCGCCGCGCACGGTGCCATCTTCGAGCTGCAACCAGACCTCCGCCGGGTCGCCGTGGGTCACGTGCACCCAGAACCGGACCTCCTCGCCGCTGCGGCCGACGATGGTCGCGGGCAGCCGCCGCGCCCAATGCGATCGCAGCTTGGCGGTCAGGGCCACGTTGCGGTGCTGCTCGGTGCCGGCCGCTACGCCGAGGGCGGCCAACACGGCCACCAGCGTGGTCTCGGAAACGAGTACCCGCCGCCCGGTCCAATCCTGGTACTCGGTCGCGATGCCGTATCGCCTGGCAAGTTCGACCAGCGAGGGCGCGAGCTCACTCATACCGCACATCTTGGCGTCAGAAATCGCCGGGCGACCAATCGGGGGAGAGGCGACGACTCGGCCCGCGGACGCCACCGCCCGTTTTGCCGGCCGGCGGTGCGTCGCGCCGTTCGCCGAGGGCGCACGCTTGACAGGACGAGCGGGCCATCCGCCCATTACGATGCCCTGCAGAGAGATGAAGCAGTCCGGGCGGGAATCGGCGGGGTTCAAAAGTGCCAGCTCAACGGCGCCTGGCACGTCGCGCGCGCCGGCGGGCGCGGCGAGCTGCCGACGACCGGACACCCGCAGATGAACAGGTGCGGCGGCGAACGCCGTCCTCGCCGCGTGGCGAGGCCCGTACCGGTGCCTTACGGTTGTCGAGGTACTTCGCGCAGCGGAATTTTTCAGGGACAATATCTAAGCGTTCTAGCAGACCGGATGGTGAATTAAGTGGCGGAAGAGAGTCGCGGGCAACGCGGGTCGGGGTATGGCCTCGGGTTGTCGACGCGGACCCAGGTGACCGGCTACCAGTTCCTCGCTCGCCGCACCGCGATGGCGCTCACCCGCTGGCGCGTCCGGATGGAGGTCGAGCCGGGGCGGCGTCAGACACTGGCCGTGGTGGCGTCGGTCTCGGCGGCGCTGGTTATCTGCCTGGGCGCGCTGCTGTACTCCTTCCTCAGCCCGGCGGGCCAGGTGGGGGATTCGCCGATCATCGCCGACCGCGACTCCGGTGCCCTCTATGTCCGCGTGGGTGACCGGTTGTACCCGGCGCTGAACCTGGCGTCGGCGCGCCTGATCACCGGCCGCCCGGACAACCCGCACCTGGTCAAGTCCAACCAGATCGCCAGCCTGCCGCGCGGCCCGATGGTCGGCATCCCGGGCGCGCCGTCGACCTTCCACACCACCAGCCCGACCACGTCGTCGTGGCTGGTGTGTGACACCGTCTCCACCTCGACCGGGGTCAGTGCGCCGTCCGGGGTGACGGTCACCGTCATCGACGGGAACCCCGACCTGAGCAACCACCGCCGCGTGCTGAACGGATCGGATGCGGTGGTGCTGAACTACGGCGGCGACGCGTGGGTGATCCGGGAGGGACGCCGGTCGCGGATCGACGCGACCAATCGATCGGTGCTGTTGCCGCTGGGCCTGACGCCCGAGCAGGTCGGCCAGGCCAAACCCATGAGCCGGGCCCTGTTCGATGCGCTGCCGGTGGGCCCCGAACTGACGGTGCCGCAGATCCCCAACGCGGGCGCCGGCGCGTCGTTCCCGAACGCGCCCGGCCCGATCGGCACGGTGATCGTCACGCCGCAAATCAGTGGGCCGCAACAGTATTCGCTGGTGCTGGCTGACGGCGTGCAGACCCTGCCGCCGCTGGTGGCCCAGATCCTGCAGAACGCCGGGCCGGGCAACACCAAACCGGTGACCGTGGAGCCGTCCGCGCTGGCGAAGATGCCCGTGGTCAACAAGCTCGACTTGTCGTCCTACCCGGACGCTCCGCTCAATGTCTCGGACATTCGCGAGAACCCGTCGACCTGCTGGTGGTGGCAGAAGACCTCCGGTGAGAACCGCGCCCGCATCCAGGTCGTGTCCGGCCCGACGATTCCGGTGGCGGCCAAGGACGAGAACAAGGTCGTCTCGCTGGTCAAGGCCGACACGACGGGCCGCGTGGCCGACCAGGTCTTCTTCGGGCCCGACTACGGCAACTTCGTGGCCGTCACGGGCAACGACCCGGGCGCCAAGACGACCGAATCGCTGTGGTGGGTGACGGACGCCGGCGCCCGGTTCGGGGTCGACGACACGCGCGACGTGCGTGAGGCCTTGGGCTTGAAGACCAAACCCAGCCTGGCACCGTGGGTGGCGCTGCGGCTGCTCCCGCAAGGGCCGACCTTGTCGCGCGCGGACGCGCTCGTCGAGCACGACACCCTACCGATGGATATGTCCCCAGGAGAATTGGCGGTACCTAAGTGAAACGCGGGTTTGCACGGCCGACACCGGAGAAGCCTCCGGTCATCAAGCCGGAGAACATCGTCCTTCCGACGCCCCTGAGCATTCCGCCGCCAGAGGGCAAGCCCGTGTGGCTGATCATCGTCGGCGTGCTGGTGATCGGCCTGCTGATCGGCATGGTCGCGATGGTCTTCGGCAGCGGCTCACGCGTCTTCGGCGGCGCCGGAGCGATCTTCCCGATCTTCATGATCGGTGGCGTCGCGATGATGATGTTCGGCGGCCGGTTCGGAGGCCAGCAGCAGATGAGCCGGCCCAAGCTGGACGCGATGCGCGCCCAGTTCATGCTGATGCTGGACATGCTGCGGGAGACCGCCCACGAGTCGGCCGACAGCATGGACGCCAACTACCGGTGGTTCCACCCGGCGCCCACCACGCTGGCCGCGGCGGTCGGCAGCTCACGCATGTGGGAGCGCAAGCCCGACGGCAAGGACCTCAACTTCGGTGTGGTCCGAGTCGGCGTCGGCATGACCCGTCCCGAGGTGACCTGGGGTGAGCCCCAGAACATGCCGACCGACATCGAGCTCGAGCCGGTGACCGGTAAGGCGCTGCAGGAATTCGGCCGCTACCAAAGCGTCGTCTACAACCTGCCCAAGATGATCTCGCTGCTCGTCGAACCGTGGTACGCGCTCAACGGGGACCGCGAGCAGGTACTCGGATTGATGCGGGCGATCATCTGCCAGCTGGCGTTCTCGCACGGCCCCGACCACGTCCAGATGGTCGTCGTCACCTCGGACCTGGACGAGTGGGACTGGGTCAAGTGGCTTCCGCACTTCGGTGACCCGCGGCGTCAGGATGCCGCCGGCAACGCGCGGATGGTGTACAGCTCGGTGCGCGAGTTCGCCGCCGAGCAGTCCGAATTGTTCGCCGGACGTGGTTCTTTCACGCCCCGGCACGCCAGCTCGTCGGCGCAGACCCCGACGCCCCACACGGTGATCGTCGCGGACGTCGTCGACCCCCAGTGGGAGTTCGTGATCAGCGCCGAAGGCATCGACGGGGTGACGTTCTTCGACCTGACCGGTTCGTCGATGTGGACGTCGGTTCCCGAGCGCACCTTGCGGTTCGACGACAAGGGCATCATCGAGGCGCTGCCCCGCGACCGCGACACCTGGATGGTGATCGACGAAAAGCCGTGGTTCTTCGCGCTGACCGATCACATCAGCGTCGCCGAGGCGGAGGAATTCGCCCAGGCGCTGGCGCGCTGGCGGCTCGCCGAGGCCTACGAGGAGATCGGCCAGCGGGTGGCCCACATCGGTGCCCGCGACATCATGGCGTACTACGGAATCGACGACCCCGGCCACATCGACTTCGAGGCGCTGTGGGGCGCGCGCACCGACACCATGGGCCGGTCGCGCTTGCGGGCGCCGTTCGGTAATCGCTCCGACAACGGCGAACTGCTGTTCTTAGACATGAAATCGCTCGACGAGGGCGGTGACGGTCCGCACGGCGTCATGTCCGGAACGACCGGTTCGGGTAAATCGACCCTGGTGCGGACGGTGATCGAGTCGCTGATGCTCAGCCACCCGCCGCAGGAGCTGCAGTTCGTACTGGCGGACCTCAAGGGTGGGTCGGCGGTCAAGCCGTTCGCCGGGGTCCCGCACGTGTCGCGCATCATCACCGACCTGGAAGAGGACCAGGCGCTGATGGAGCGCTTCCTGGACGCCCTGTGGGGCGAGATCGCCCGCCGCAAGGCGATCTGCGACAGCGCCGGCGTCGACGACGCCAAGGAGTACAACTCGGTCCGGCTCCGGATGCAAGCCCGCGGCCAAGACATGGCGCCGCTGCCGATGCTCGTGGTGGTCATCGACGAGTTCTACGAATGGTTCCGCATCATGCCGACCGCGGTCGACGTGCTCGACTCGATCGGCCGGCAGGGCCGCGCCTACTGGATCCACCTGATGATGGCGTCGCAGACCATCGAAAGCCGCGCCGAAAAGCTCATGGAGAACATGGGTTACCGGTTGGTGCTGAAAGCGCGCACCGCCGGTGCCGCGCAGGCGGCCGGCGTGCCGAATGCGGTCAACCTGCCGGCGCAGGCGGGTCTGGGTTACTTCCGCCGCAGCCTGGAGGACATCGTCCGGTTCCAGGCCGAGTTCCTGTGGCGGGACTACTTCCCGCGCGGGCTCACCGATGACGGCGACGTCGCGCCCGCGTTGGTGCACAGCATCGACTACGTTCGCCCGCAGCTGTTCACCAACTCGTTCACCCCGCTGGAGGTCAGCGTGGGTGGCCCGGAGCTCACCCCGGCCGCCATCACGAACGGCGAAACCCTCGGGGCCGATGAGGCGGGTGACGACGACGTCGAGGGCATCAGGGTGCCGAAGGTCGGCACGGTCATCATCGATCAGCTGCGCAAGATCGACTTCGAGCCGTACCGGTTGTGGCAGCCGCCGCTGAACCAGCCCGTTCCGATCGACGAATTGGTCGACCGGTTCCTCGGCCACCCGTGGCAGGAGGACTACGGCACGGCCCGCGACCTGGTGTTCCCGATCGGGATCATCGACCGGCCCTTCAAGCACGACCAGCCGCCGTGGACGGTCGACACCTCGGGGCCGGGCGCCAACGTCCTGATCCTGGGCGCCGGCGGCTCGGGCAAGACGACGGCACTGCAGACGCTCATCTGCTCGGCGGCGCTGACCCATACGCCCGAGCAGGTCCAGTTCTACTGCCTGGCCTACAGCAGCACGGCGTTGACCACGGTCGCCCGCTTGCCGCACGTCGGTGAGGTTGCCGGCCCGACCGATCCGTACGGCGTGCGCCGGACGGTGGCCGAGTTGCTGGCGCTGGTGCGTCAGCGCAAGAGCACCTTCCTCGAGTACGGGATCGCCTCCATGGAGGTGTTCCGTCGGCGCAAGTTCGGCGGCGAACCCGGCCCGGTCCCCAACGACGGGTTCGGTGACGTCTACCTGGTGGTGGACAACTACCGGGCGCTCGCCGAAGAGAACGAGGTGCTGATTGAGCAGGTGAACCTGATCATCAACCAGGGACCGTCGTTCGGGGTCCACGTGGTGGTCACGGCCGATCGGGAATCGGAGTTGCGGCCGCCGGTGCGAAGCGGGTTCGGCTCCCGGGTCGAGCTGCGGCTGGCCGCCGTGGAGGATGCCAAACTGGTGCGGTCCCGGTTCGCCAAGGAGGTTCCGGTCAAGCCGGGCCGCGGCATGGTCGCGGTCAACTACGTCCGCCTCGATTCCGACCCGCAGGCCGGTCTGCACACGTTGGTGGCCCGCCCCGCGCTCAGTAGCACAGCTGGCTACGTGTTCGAATCCGACAGCGTCATCGACGCGGTGAGCCGCCTCACGAGCAGTCAGGCCCCGCCGGTGCGCCGCCTCCCGGCGCGGTTCGACGTGGAGCAATTGCGGGAGCTGGCCGCACGGGACACCCGGCAGGGTGTCGGCGCGGGCGGAATCGCTTGGGCCATCTCCGAATCGGACCTTTCGCCGGTCTACCTCAACTTCGCCGAGAATGCGCACCTGATGGTGACGGGTCGACGCGAATGTGGGCGCACCACCACGCTGGCCACCATCATGAGCGAGATCGGGCGGCTCTACGCGCCGGGAGCCAGCAGCGCCCCCACGCCCGCGCCCGGCCAGCCGTCCGCACAGGTCTGGCTGGTGGACCCGCGGCGTCAGCTGCTGACCACGCTGGGCCCGGACTATGTCGAGAAGTTCGCGTACAACCTCGACGGCGTCCAGGCGATGATGGGCGAGTTGGCGGCGGTCCTGGCCGGACGTGAGCCGCCGCCGGGCCTGTCCGCCGAGGAGTTGTTGTCGCGGTCGTGGTGGAGCGGTCCGGAGATCTTCCTGATCGTCGACGACATCCAGCAGCTGCCGGCAGGTTTCGACTCGCCGCTACACAAGGCCGCTCCGTGGGTGACCAGGGCCGCCGACGTCGGATTGCACGTGCTCGTCACGCGCACGTTCGGTGGTTGGTCCTCGGCGGGCAGCGACCCGATGTTGCGAGCGCTGGCCCAGGCGAACGCGCCATTGCTGGTCATGGACGCCGACCCGGACGAGGGTTTCATCCGCGGCAAGATGAAGGGTGGCCCGCTGCCCCGTGGTCGAGGTCTGCTGATGGCCGAGGACACCGGTGTGTTCGTCCAGGTCGCGGCGACGGACCTGCGCAAGTAAGCCGGATACCGCTGCGCTGGGGTTGGAATCAGCCCCAGCGCAGCGGTAATTCTTTGAGCGCAAAGCTCTTCGAGGGGTAGTTGATCGCGGGGACGTAGTCCGCCGGCACGTCGAAGTCGGGAATCTGCTTGAGCCATTCCCCGACGATCACCGTCAGCTCGATGCGCGCCAGATGCGAGCCCAGGCAGCGGTGTGGGCCACCCCCAAACCCCCAGTGCCGGTGCACCTTTCCGTCCATGACGAGCTCGTTAACCGACGTGGCATCGGACTCGTCGCGGTTGACCGCCGCCATGCACAACCGCACCGACGTGCCCGGCGGCAACGTCATGCCGCCGATCTCCACGAATTGGGTGGTGATCCGGGGCGCCACCGGCGCGGAGGGCTCCAGCCGGACGATCTCCTCGATGAAAACCCTGACCTGCCTTGGGTTGTCGCGAAGCAAATCCCGCAACTGTGGCCGGCGCGCCAACTCGAAGAGGCAGAATCCGATCGCCGCGGTCACCGTGTCCAGGCCCGCCAGGATCAGCAGGTGACTCATGCCCAGCAGTTCCAGGTCGGTGAAGTCACCGTCGCTGGCCATGACTTGCGAGAGCATGTCGGAACCGGGATGTTGCCGGCGCTGCTGGATCGCGTCGGCCAGATACGCCAACAGCTGCTGGCTCTTGTCGATGTCGGCCTGGGTGACGTAGGGCTTGTCGCTGACGACCGAGTCTTTCCAATCGATCAGGCGGTCGCGATCCTCGATCGGCAGGCCGTAAAGGTCCATGAAGACCTGGAACGGGTACAGGTGCGCGAAGTCCGCCATCACTTCGCATTTGCCTTGGCTCGCAAAGGCGGCGATCATTTCGGTGGCGTGCCGCTCCAGCACCGGGCGGGACTTGCTCAGGCCGAGCGGGCTGAAAAAGGGCTGCAGCACCTTGCGGTAGCGGGTGTGCTGAGGAGGGTCGAACGCCAGCGGCAGCACGGGCAGTGGATGACCGGGAGGCTGCAGGATCGTCGACGAGAAGACCTTGGGATTGCGCAGCGCCGCCAGCACGTCCTCACGGCGGGTGATGTAGTAGTGGCCGTTCATGAACACCACCGGCCCGGCGTCGCGCAACGTCTTCCACCCGACGCCCCGATCCTCGGCCATCGGTAACTTCTCGAAGTCGAGACGCGGTAGGTGAAACGCGCCTTGCTGGCCTTGGCCAGGAGTGCTCATGGGCTCTCCGCATGTCTATCTTGATCTCCACCGCTGCGGCGGGGACTTCGTCGGCACCGTTCAGCCGGCACACCAATATCGCATGTGTCGCAATGGGACACGAACCCGAAACGGTGGTTTCCGGTCAACGACTTCAGGCAGCGACCATCTTCTACACTTTAGCCAGCGATGAATCGCCGCTCGATTCGTTGACGCGATCCTGCTTATTCTGCGAAGCCCAATAGGGAGGGAACCTCATGAGGGTTCGTCTCGAACAAGCCAAATGCGTGGGTCATGCCCAGTGCTACGCCGTCGACCCAGACTTGTTCCCGATAGACGAATCCGGCTATTCGATCCTTGAGGAGCATGAGGTGCGGCCCGAGGACGAGCAACTGACGCGGGACGGCGTCGCTTCCTGCCCCGAGATGGCGCTGATCCTCGAAGAGGACTGACCGGTGCGACGTGCCGCCGGGGCGGCATTGAGAACGATTTAAAAGCAAACCCCGGATGAACAAACAGTTGCCACAAATGAACTGTGGTCGACGGGGAATGAACAGTCGCTGGCCTGGAATGAACAGTTGGCGCTGCGTGTCGGAGCACCCCCGATAACGAACTAATCTCATTCACGAGCGACAGTTCGGTAAGACCGCGGACTGTCGCTCGGTTGCTGACAGCAGGGGATCAATCGAGGCTAAAGGTGCACGTTGTTCCTGACCGAATGTCCGAGAAGCGTGGCGGCAAGCCACATTTGGGCGCCAGGTACGGGATCGGCAGGATGCGCCGGCCAGCCCGCCGACTGGGGTGGCGGACCGAGAGGTCTGAGTCGGTGATTCCGGGGCGGTCAGCGACGTACGGGTGGCGAATGCTTACGAAGCCGTGACCACGGCCACCACTGATCCGATGCGACTGCCGGGATCGCCAGCGATCCCGGCCAACTGAGGAGAACAGGTGTTTGACTTCGGGGCGTTACCGCCGGAGATCAATTCCGGTCGGATGTATGCGGGTCCGGGTTCGGGGTCGTTGA
>NZ_LZJI01000130.1 GCF_001667775.1 Mycobacterium sp. E1747 | reverse complement strand
ACCACCGGTCAGACCCAGGCACAGCGGGGCGCCCTCGTGAGAGCAGTAGTTGACGATCGCGTAAAGCTCGCCGCGCACGTTGTACACGCCGACGCCGAATTTGCCGACGTCGACCAGCTTCATCTCGCCGGGCGGCAGATCGTCCAGCGCGCATACGAATCGCCGCTCAGGCATTTGCATCACCGCCTTCGATGCCACGCAGCACCAATACTGTGCCCATTACCGTAACCACGACCAGCCCGTTGGGCTTATTTGCTATTTATACTATAATAGCGAAATTCCCGGCTTACCAATCCGCTTACCGGCTGCTCAGGAGGAGCGCTGATGACGCTCAGCACCGACCCCGCCAACCAGCCCGCCACACTCGACTTCACCGGCGAAACCAGCCCCTACCCGTTCTTCGAGTACATGAGGCGCACGGATCCGGTGTGGCACGGCGCCCTGGCGGACCACTCGCAGATGCCGGAAGAGCTGCGGCCGCAAGACGAGTGGGTGCTGTTCGGTTATGACCCCCTGTTCCAGGCGTTCCGCGACGACCGGATTTTCAGCTCCCACAAGTACGACGAGACGATCGGCTTGGTGATGGGCCACACCATCCTGGCGATGGGCGGCAAGGAACACCACGACCACCGCAACCTGGTGGCCAAGGCCTTCCGGGCCACCGCGCTGGAACGCTGGGAGCCATCGGTCATCGGACCGGTGTGCGATCAACTGGTCGACGAAATCAAGAACGACGGGCAGGCGGACCTCGTCAAGGCGGTGACGTTCGAGTTCCCCACCCGGATCATCTCCACGCTCCTCGGCCTGCCCCCTGAGGATCTCGACCTCTTCCGACGGTTGTCCCTCGACCTCATCTCGATCCCCACCGACATCGTCGCCGGGCTCAACGCCGCCGCGGAGTTGCACGGCTACTTCCTCGACCAGGTCGAGCAACGGCGGCGCAAACGCACCGACGACATCATCGGGGACCTGGTGGCCGCCGAGATCGACGGCGAGAAGCTCAGCGACGAGGCCATCATCGCGTTCCTGCGCCTGCTGCTGCCCGCCGGGCTGGAGACCACCTACCGTTCGTCGGGCAACCTGCTGTACCTCCTGCTGACCCACCCGGAGCAGTTGGCGCTGGTCTACCAGGACCGGTCGCTGATCCCGATGGCCATCGAAGAGGGCCTGCGCTTCGAAACCCCGCTGACCATGGTCATGCGGACGACGACCGAAGATGTGGAAATCGGCGGCAAGATAATCCCCGCCGACGCGCAGATCGACATGTGCATGGGCTCGGCCAACCGCGACGAGAGCCGCTGGACCGATCCGAACACCTTCGACATCCGCCGGCCGCGCCAGGCGCACATCGCATTTGCCGGCGGCATCCACATGTGCCTGGGCATGCATCTCGCCCGCCTCGAGACGCAGGTGATGCTCAACAGTCTGTTCGACCGCGTCAAGGATCTGGCCTTCGTGGCCGACGACGGGACCGGCCAGGAGTCCAAGATCGTCGGGCTCACCTTCCGCTCCCCCAACAAGCTTCCGGTCACCTTCTCCCCGGTCGCATAGGGAAGCGGCTTGAAAACCAAGGGAGCGCTCCTGCACGACGTCGGCGGGCCATGGTCGGTCGAGGAATTCGAGCTCGACCCACCCCGGGCGGGTGAAGTGCTGGTCGAGATGGCGGCGGCGGGGCTGTGCCACTCCGACGACCACATCCTCAACGGCGACATGTCGGCACCCAACGAGGTGATGCGATCGCTCGGCCTGCCGACGATGTTTCCGACGATCGGCGGCCACGAGGGCTCCGGCATCGTGCGCCAAGTAGGCGTTGGGGTAACGGATTTCGCGCCCGGCGACCACGTGGTGATGTCGTTCGTCGCGGTGTGCGGGCAGTGCCGTTGGTGCGCGACCGGCATGGAATACATCTGTGACGTCGGCGCTTTCACCCTGACGCCGGGAATGCCCACCGACGGCACCTTCCGTCATCACACCGCCGACGGCCAACCGCTGGGACATCTGGCCAAGGTCGGCGCGTTCGCCGAACACACTGTCGTGTCGACCAATTCGCTGGTAAAAATCGAGCCGGACCTGCCGCTGACTCCAAGCGCACTGCTGTCATGCGCCATTCCGACCGGCTACGGTTCGGCCGCCAATCGCGCCGGTATACGCGGCGGTGACACCGTCGTCGTCATCGGCGCGGGCGGAATCGGTACGGGTGCGATCCAGGGCGCCCGGATCAGCGGCGCCGCCCAGATCGTCGCCGTGGACCCGGTGGAATTCAAGCAGAAATCGGCGCTGCAGTTCGGGGCGACCCACAGCGCGCCCACGATCGCCGAGGCACAGGACATGGTGCGGGACTTGACTTACGGCGTGATGGCAGACGCCGTCGTGGTCTCGCCTTCGTTGATCGCCGCCGCCGACGTCCGCGATGCGTTGCAGCTCACCCGCAAGGGCGGGACGTGTGTGCTCACCGGAATGACGTCGCAGCTCACCCGGTCGGTCAAGATCGACCTGCAAGACTTCATCCTGATGAACAAGACGCTGGCGGGAACGATATTCGGGTCGTGCAACCCGAGGGCGGACATCTCCCGGCTCGCCCGGCTCTATCGGACCGGGCAACTTCAGCTCGACGAGATGATCACCCGGCGCTATCGCCTCGACGAGATCAACGACGCCTACGACGACCTCCGCAACGGCAAAATCATCCGGGGCATCATCGATTTCGGGATCGAGTGAGGGCCTGCCTGCGCACCCGCTGCGCGTGGCCCAGGCGTCGATCGGGCTGTGCGGCGCGAGTCCTCTGTCGGCGTGCACGACTTGGTCGGTAACCCACGGCGATTCGAGGACCCTCCGTCGGTCACCAACGCGGTCACTGACCTGCGCATGCCTTTCGCTTCGCAGAGCCACTACATCTTGATCGCCGGGATCAGCCTGCTGACGTTCCACACGCGGTCTCGCCGTGCGGACAGCGACGAGATTGCCAGCGCGACAGCCGTCATCGCAACCAGCACCGTGATCGCTTGCCAGAGCCGCCCATCGATGCCGCCGAGGATGAGCTGGCGCAGTCCGTTGACGCCGTAGGTCATCGGGTCGAAACGATGCAGGACCTGGAAGGGTCGCGACGTGGTCTCCACCGGGTACAGGCCGCCGGCGCTGACCAGCTGCAGCATCAGCAGGGCCATGATCAGCACGCGCCCGACCGCTGGGCCGACGAGCGCGTTGATCGCCTGCGTGGCGGCCACGAATGCCGCGGAGATGAGGATCATGAACCCCAGCATCGCGACCGGATGCACCGCGTGCACGCCGAGGGCGAACCGGACAACGCAATAGAGAATGATCGCCTGGAACAACGCGATCGCGGCCGCGGGCAGGTAGCTGGCGAGCACCACCCGGATCTCGAGCACCTCCGCGGCGATCGCACGACTCTGCAAGGGCCGCAACACCATCCATAGCACCAATGCGCCGAAGAACAGCGCCAACGTCAGGAAGAACGGGGCCATGCCGGTGCCGAAGTTGGGCGCGGCGTTCTCGTGCGAGGCTGCGAGCTGCACCGGCCCGCCGATGGTGTCGGCTACCGCGTCCTTTTGCTGAGTCGTCCAGTTGGGCAGCTGGTTGGCCCCCCGGGCGAGCCCGCTGGCCAGCTCGGCCGATCCCCTCTTGAGTTGGTGCGCCCCGTCGTCGAGTTGGCCTATGCCGCTTGCCAGCTCGGCGTTGCCGGCGGCCAGCCGTTGGGCGCCGTCGCGGAGCTGGGTGAGCTTGTTCGTCAGCTCCTGGCCCTTGTTGCCGACCTGGTCGAGGGCCGATCCCAGCGGGCTGCCGGGCGTGCGCAGGGCGGAGGTCATCGCGATCGCGGCGTTTTGCGCGTCGGTGAGGTGCTGGCGGATCTGCGGCGTGAACTGATGGCCTCGCAGCTGATCCTGGATGCCGCGCAGGTTGTTCGCCAACGGATCCTGACGCGCGGCGAGCTGATCGATCACCGGCGACAGCGCATCCGCGGCGCCGTCCTGTGCCGTGGCGATGGCGCCGATCTGGTCGTTGGCCTGCTGCAGCGCGGCCGCCCCCTGCTGCAATTGCTGCGTGTTGCCGCCGATCTGTGACAGCGCCCGGGTTACCGGGAGCAGCGGGTCGGTGGCCTGGTTGATTCCGTCGGACAATTGCCGGGCCCCGTCGGCAAGGCGTGCCGAGCCGGACCGCGCCGCGTCGAGGCCGGCGACGAGCTGTCCGGCGCCGTCGTCGAGTCGAGCGGCGCCGTCGGCGGCCTGCTTGATGCCCGCGCCTGACGAAACCACCACCGACAGCATGTGATTGACGGCCTGGCCGGAGATCCGGCTGGACACCGCGTTGAGCACCTGATTGATGGCGGTGCGGCCGATGCTGGTGGAGATGTAGTTGTTGGCGTCGTTGTAGACGGCGATCAGGTTGGCCTTCTTGGGCTGCCCGGTCACCGGCGACGCGATCGCCGCGCTGAAGTCCGGGGGCAACTCGACCATGAAGTAGTACTTGCCGTGGTCGACTCCGTTGCGCGCTTCGGCCAAGTCCACGACGTGCCAGTCCAGCCCGCCGTCCGCGGTGAGGCTCTTGGCAATCTCATCGCCTGCGTTGAAATGCTCGCCGGAGACGACGGCGCCGCGGTCGGAATTGACCAGCGCCACCGGCATTTTGTTGGTGTGGCCGAACGGGTCCCAAAACGCCCACAGGTACAGCGCCCCGTACACCAGGGGCAGCAACATCAGCACGACGATCGCCACGCGCGTCAACCGGCTGCGACCGAAACGCTTGATCTCCGAGCCGAATGCGAGTCCAGCCAACATCGTCAATCTCCTTCGGTCACGACGCGGCGATCGTGAAGCTCGTGCTCGGGTGCGTTGGTGCCGAGCGGGTTGGTGACTCCGACGACGACGGTGCGCTCTCTCGCGATCACACCCAGCCGTTCCACCGCAATCGCGCGCCGGGAGTTGTCGCGCACTTGCTCGAGGTCGCCGACCACCAGAATCGGACGATTCGACAGCAGCGCGAGCGTGATGCGCAGCAAAAACAGTTCCAGGTCGGACAATTCGACGATGTAGGTGTCCGAGGATGGTGGCGGTATCTCGCCGAAGACCTCCGTCAGCTCGGCCTGACCGGCTTGCAGCGGCACCAGCGAATACCACGGCGCGAGCCACCGGCGTTGCTCGGCGAGTATGGTCGCCACGGTCACCGACTCTTCGAGTTCGTCGATGTCATCGAAGGCCGCGATCGCGCACAGGCGCCGGATCGCGCGCGGTGTCGTTTCTCCGAGCACGCTCAGCGAGCCGTGACTGGCCTTGAATCGTCCCGCGAGCGTCAACAACAGCGTGGTCTGACCCGGACCCCCGGGCATCTGGATGGCGTGAAACCCCGGCGTCAGGGCCAGGTCGACCCCCGAGAACAGCGGCCCGTGCTCGCCGTCGACCCCCAATCCGGCGGCGGTGATCACCGGTGCGATGTCGGCCGGTTCGTCGTTGGCGTCCACGGTGTGGCTTTCCCTAATCGCGTTCAAACCGGAATCGATTCCAGCAGTGCGGTGATCAGTCGCGCGAGCAGGTCGGGGTTGATGGTTCCCGGACGCAGCACCTCTTCCATCGCGACGCCCAGGTTGAGGGTGACGACGAGCTGGGCGATGTCGGTCAGCCGCCGGTCGCCCGGCACGGTGTCGGTCGATTCGACGATGTGCAGCGCCTGGTCGGCCGCGGCGCGACGGCGCTCGATCAGGCGTTCCCGAAGCTGCGGATCGCGCTGGGCGCGCAGCCAGTACTCGACGAGCAGCACGTAGTAGTCGGAATGGTCGCGAACCGAGTCGAGCACCGACCGGCTCACCTCGCGCGCGGCGGCGGCGGTGTCGCCGTCGCTGCGGTCCAGCGCTATCGCGATCTGCTCGCCGCGCAGCTCGAACTCGCGGTCGAGCAGGGCCAAGAACAGCTCGTCCTTCGACTCGAAGTTGGAATAGACCGCGCCCTTGGTGAAGCCCGCGGCCTGACCGATCGCGTCGATGGTGGCGCCGGCGAAACCCTCGGCCGCGAACACCTTCGACGCCGCATCCAAGATCCGGTCACGAACCTCGCCGCGAGTGGGGCGGGTACGAAGCGGTTTGACAGGCGACATGTGCAGTAGCATACCCTCCAGTATCGAGTGGATACCACTTGGTATCGAATGAAGCGTGCGCCGGTCCGATTTGGGCCAGCTCCGGCATCGCCTCGTTGACGCCGGCCGGGCGTCGTCACGCTGGCGTGACGCTCGGCGCCCCTCGCCACGCCTGCGTGACGCTCGGCGGCGTGACGCTCGGCGGCCGGAGCTCGGAGCTCGGCGGCCGGCGGTCGGTCTTGCTGAACACGCCACCGGCGTCCGCTCGCCAGACGAAACCTCCGTGCGGTAGGACAGAGGCATGCCGAAAGCCCCGGACTGGGGAGAAACGCTCGACGATCTCGAGCGGCGCCGTGAGCGCGCGCGGGGCATGGGCGGACCGGAGCGGCTCGACAAGCACCGCGGCAAGGGCAAGCTCGACGCCCGCGTACGCATCGAACACCTCGTCGACAAGGGCACCTTCCGCGAAATCGGCACGCTGGTCGGCGGCGAAGTCGCCTCCGACGGACTGGTCGTCGGCTCCGGGTTGATCAACGGTTCGCCGGTGATGCTGGGCTCGGAGGACTTCACCACGATGGCCGGCAGCATCGGGCCCGGCGGCAACGCGAAGCGCTACCGCATCGCCGAGCTCGCGCTGCGCGACAAGGTTCCGCTGGTGATGCTGCTCGAAGGCGCCGGCTTTCGCCCCGGCGGTGGACATTACGGCCGCGCCCCTACCGACCTGCTTTCCCAGGCGCAATGCTCGGGTCGGGTACCGACCGTCGCCGCCGTGCTCGGCCCCTCGGCCGGACACGGCGCTCTGGTCGCCCCGGTCTGCGACTTCCGAATCATGAGCGCGCAGGGCGCGGTCTTCACCGCCGGGCCGCCGGTCGTCAAAGAGTCCACCGGAGAGGAGATCTCGAAGGAGGACCTCGGCGGGCCCGGCACCGCCGTGCCGAGCGGGGTGATCCACAACGTCGCCGAAGACGACGAAGCCGTGATCGCCGACATTCGGCGGTACCTGTCGTATTTCCCGCCCAGCGCGTGGTCGTACCCGGCGCAGCTATCGCCGGACGAGGACAGTGGACCGCGCGCCACGCCCGAACTGCTCGACATCGTCTCCCGCGACAACCGCCGCGTCTACGACATGCGCGCGGTGCTCGACGTGGTCTTCGACCGGCCCGACTGGTTCGAGGTGCAGCCGCTGTACGGCAAGGCGATCATCTGCGCGCTGGCGCACCTCGGTGGCCACCCGGTCGCGGTCGTCGCCAATCAGCCCAACGTGCTCGCCGGCTCCATCGACGCCGCCGCGGCGGACAAGGCGGCACATTTCATCATGGTGGCCGACTCGTTCCACCTGCCGATCGTGTTTCTTGCCGACACCCCCGGCATGCTGCCCGGCAGTCGATCCGAGCGCAACGGCGTGCTGCGCGCCGGTGCGCGGATGTTCGCCGCGCAGACGGCGGCGACCACGGTCAAGTTGCACATCACGCTGCGCAAGGCGTACGGATTCGGCTCCATGGTGATGTCGCTGTTGGGTTTCGACCACCAGAGCGCGACGTTCGCCTACCCGGGCGCGACCATGGGTGCCATGAGCGCGGCAGCGCTGGGCCGGGCGACGCACGCCGGCGAGGACATCACGGCGAAGCTGCGCGACGCGGAGTTGCAGGCGTCCTATCGCTCGGCCGAGCATCTGGGATTCGACGAACTCATAGATCCCCGCGAGACCCGTGATGCCTTACTTGGTTCGCTGCTTCGCGGGCTGTCCAGCCGGCAGACCGCGGCGGAGCCGGTCAGCCGAACCGTCATCCTGCCGTAGCGCTCTTCGCGAAAGTGCGACCACCGACGGTGCCTCTCGGGGAATCCGTCGCTGGTTGCACCCTCGCGGTCAGCCGGCCCGGTACGCCGCAACCGGATGCTCGAGTTCCTCGGGTGTGGCGCCGTGCATGGTCACCGCGTCGGCTCCGTTGTCGAATGCTCTTCCGACGCGATCCGCGCAATGCCGGGCCGACCCGGTGGCGCGATCGAGGTCACCACGGGGTCTTCCCGGAAGCGTTGCAGCACAGCCGAGAAGCCGGTGACGAATGACGTCGATCCGGGTGTCGGCCGCTTCAGTCACTTCGCTCCTTGCCGTGCGCGGGCCGACCGCTGAAATCTCTACTGTAACGTGCTTAGTATCAGGCAATCGGAGGCTTCGGCATGAAAGTGCCGACCGAGTACGGAGAGGCCATCATCGCCAACACCCTGTCGCTCCTCGCGACCATCACCACCAACGAGTTGCTCAGCGTGTGGACGCGGCGATGACCGATACCACACCCCGCGTTCGCGGCGGATTCCCCGACATCAAGCCGGCCGAACACGCGCCGCACGGGCTCGGCCGATTCATCGAAGCGACGCGCCGCCTACAGGATCTGACCCTCGCCAGCAATCCGGACGCCTCGGCATGGACCACCGCGGCACGGCTCGTCGAAGACGCCTGCGCCCTCCTGGACGGTCACCAGGTGCCCGAAGGCATGGCGCCGGCGGGCCGCGTCATCGAACTGCCCGGCCTGGGCCACCCGCTCCTGCCGCCCTGGACGATCACGGAATCCGGTCCAGACGGCGTCATCATGGCGGGACACTTCACCCGCGCCCACGTCGGCGGAAACAACGCCGTACACGGCGGCATGATCCCGCTGTTATACGACTGGCTGTTCGGGATGGTGGTCTCCACCGCGGGCACTCCCCCAACCCGGACCGCGTACCTGCATGTCGACTACCGAAATATCACGCCGATCGACGAACCGCTGACCGCGAGCGGACACATCACCGAGATCGAGGGCAGGAAGATCTTCATCTCCGCGACGATGACGGCCGCTGATGGCACGCTCCTCACCGAGGCCAACGGCCTGATGGTCCGCCTCCTCCCCCACCAGCCTTGAAAGGCCTGATGTCCGACACAGCAACACAATTCACCGTCCCCGCCGTCGCGGCGGCCGTTGCGGCCGCAATCCCGGACCGGGAGCTGCTGATCCATGGTGAACGGCGGTATAGCTATTCGCAGGTGATCGAGCGCTCGCACCGTCTCGCCGCTTACCTGCATTCCCGCGGGCTCGGGTGTCACACCGAGCGCTCCGGTCTACCCGGTCATGAGACCGGCCAGGACCTACTCGGCATTTACGCCTATAACGGAAACGAATACGTCGAGGCGTTGCTGGGCTCGTTCCAGGCCCGAGTCGCCCCCTTCAACGTGAACTTCCGCTACGTCAAGAGCGAGCTGCGGTATCTCTTGGCGGATGCGGGGGCGACCGCGCTGATCTATCACGCCGCATTCGCGCCACGGGTGGCCGAAATCCTGCCAGACCTCCCGCAGCTGCGGGTGCTCATTCAGATCGCCGACGACTCCGGCAACGACTTGATCTACGGCGCAGTGGATTACGAGAGCACGCTTGCGTCGTGTGCACCCGAGCCACCACCGGTGCAGCATTCACCGGACGACCTCTACGTCCTGTACACCGGCGGAACAACGGGAATGCCCAAAGGCGTGCTTTGGCGCCAGCACGACATCTTCATGACCTCCTTCGGCGGGCGCAACATGATGACGGGCGAGCCGTTCGGGTCGATCGAGGAGATCGCAGCCGGTGTGCTCGCGGGCCCCGGCACCAAGTTGATGATCCTGCCGCCGCTGATGCACGGTGCCGCCCAGTGGACTGTGATGACGGCGATCACGACCGGACAATCCGTCGTCTTCCCCTCCGTCGTCGACCGCCTGGACGCCGACGAGGTGGTCCGCACCATCGAGCGCGAGCGGGTAAGCGTGGTGACGGTGGTCGGTGACGCGATGGCCCGCCCGTTGGTCGCCGCCATCGAGAAGGGCATCGCGGACGTGTCGTCGCTGGCCGTGGTGGCCAACGGGGGCGCGTTGCTCACCCCGTTCGTCAAGCAACGGTTGATCGAAGTCCTGCCGAACGCCATCGTGGTCGACGGTGTCGGATCATCGGAGACCGGCGCGCAGATGCACCACATGTCCATGGCGGGGGCGGTGTCGACGGGCACCTTCAACGCCGGACCGGACACATTCGTGGCGGCCGAGGATTTGGCGACCATCCTGAGGCCGGGCCACGACGGCATGGGCTGGCTGGCGCAACGCGGTTACGTCCCGCTGGGCTACAAGGGCGATGCGGCCAAGACCGCCAAGACATTTCCCGTCATCGACGGGGTGCGATACGCGATTCCCGGCGACCGGGCGCGTCACCTGCCCGAGGGCAGGATCGAATTGCTCGGCCGCGATTCGGTGACGATCAACTCCGGCGGCGAAAAGATCTTCGTCGAGGAGGTCGAGACGGCGATCGCGTCGCACCCGGCCGTGGCCGACGTGGTGGTCACCGGACGGCCCAGCGAGCGGTGGGGGCAGGAAGTCGTCGCCGTCGTCGCGCTGGCCGAGGGCGCCCGCGCGGACGCCGAGGAGTTGGTCGCCCACGCCGGACAGTCGCTGGCCCGCTACAAGCTGCCCAAGGCGATCGTGTTCCGCGCGGCAATCGAGCGCAGCCCGTCGGGCAAGGCCGACTACCGGTGGGCGCGCGAGCAGGCGGTGAACGGCTGAGCGGCTCCGCCGGTCGCTGATGCGGCCGCCGGGAGCGCACGTCACCGGCGGTGGGCCCGCGTTCACTACCGTAGGAATTACAGTACGATCTTAAGCACTGGCTCGCCTTTTCGCTGACGATGCCGAGACCCAAGGCCCTTCCGTTCGCCGACTTCGCTTCCCGTGACGTTCAACGCCAAGTAGGGTCCGAAAATGGTCAAAGTTATGTCGGGCTTCCGGGTCCTGGAACTCGCGCAGTTCACGTTCGTCCCGGCGGCGGGGGCGATTCTCGCCGACTGGGGCGCGGACGTCATCAAGGTCGAACACCCGCTGCGCGGCGACACCCAGCGCGGCTTCATCAACATGGGTGGCATCCAACTCGATCCCGAGCGGCACCCGCTGATGGAACATCCCAACCGGGGCAAGCGCAGCGTCGGCATCGACGTCTCCACGCCGGGCGGTCAGCAGGTGATCTACGAACTGGCCGAGACCTCCGACGTGTTCCTCACCAACTACATGCCGGCGCAACGGCAGAAGCACAAGTTCGATGTCGAGCACCTTCGCGCGGTGAACCCGAACATCGTCTACGCGAGGGGTTCGGCGTACGGCGACAAAGGCGCCGAGCGTGACGTGGGCGGCTACGACGGGACGGCGTTCTGGACCCGCAGCGGCATCGGGTACGCGCTGACCCCGCAGGAGCTGGGCGGCGCACTGGGGCAAGGCATTCCCGCCTTCGGTGACTCGATCGGCGGCATGTTCATCGCCGGCGGCATCTCGGCGGCGCTGCTGCATCGCGAGCGCACCGGCGAAGCCCTCGAGCTCGACGTGTCGCTGCTGAGCACCGCCTGGTGGGCGGCGGGAGCGAGCGTGACCCAGGGCATGGAGACCGGACAGGTGATGCGCACCCCGATGCCGGGCGCCGCCGGTGCGATGTCGGTGAACCCCTTCATGGGCAACTACGAAACCTCCGACGGCGGCACCATCAACCTGTGCATCATCAGCCCGACGGGCTTGATCCGCGACACGTTCGAGCATCTGGGCATCCCGGAGGCCGCCGACGATCCCCGCTTCTCCGAGGTGTTACCCCTGATTCAGAACGCCAGCGCGGCCGCCGAGCTGATCGCAAAGGCGTTCGCCGGCAAGCCCTTCGACTATTGGCGGCAACACCTGAAGACGATGAAGGGCCAGTGGGCGCCGTTCCAGAGCCTGCTCGACCTGGTAGAGGACGAACAGGCCCTGGCCAACGACATGGTCAGCGAGGTCGAGCTCGCCAGCGGCGGAAAGCCTTTCCGCGTCGTGCGCGGCCCGGTGCAGTTCAACCACGAGCCGCTGGTGACCACGCGGGCGCCGCAGGCCTCCGAGCACACCGAGATCGTGCTGATGGAGCTCGGCATGGATTGGGACCGCATCGAGGAACTGAAGGAGTCGGGAGCCATCGCCTGAAGAACGGGAAGGGCGGCGCATTCCTTCCTATGCCGGCTGCGCCGCGCCCTCGCGGGCGGCCACGATTTCCGCCACCCGTTGAGCCGTCGCGCCCGGATCCCCACCGGCCAGTGGCCAGCCTCTGGCGCGCACCAGATACGCCGTCGCCGCGGCTTCGGCCGAAACGCCTAGCCCGCCTTGAATGTGAACGGCCATCGTCGCCGCCCTGGCGGCCTCCTCGGCCATGAAAACGAATGCAGAGGGCGCTAATTCGGGTCTTGAGTCGGGTTCGTTGTCCAGGAACCAAGCGGCACGTCGCGCCAGATTCCGGCCACCCTGCACGGTGATGGCCATGTTCGCGAGCGGATGCGAGATCGCCTGCAACGTGGAGATCGGCACGCCCAACGTGTAGCGCGTCTTGGCGAACTCGGCCGCGATGGTCATGGTCTCCTCCACCAGCCCGACGAGCGCCGCCGCGGTCAGCAGCCGCCACTCGTCCAGGGCCAGCCGGTAACTGGCCACCGCTTCGGGCCCCTCGGCGACGACCTCACGGGTGCCCGCGTCGGCGGGGTCCACCCACGCCATCGGCAGCCGGCCGATGTTGTCGACCTTCGCCGGCCGGGTGCCGAACGCCAACCGCACGACCTTCTCGCCATCGCGGACGACGATGTGGTCGGCGACCGACCCCGAGGGAATCAACCGCGGGCCCGGCCCGTCGTCGAGTCGCGGGTCGAGGGCGGCCAGCTGGTCGCCCCCGGCCACCCCGGCGACGCCCGCTCCCAACGCGCCGAGGCGCCCCAACAGCCGCGCGGTGCAGACGTGGTCGATCCACGGGACCGGCGCAAGAGACCGGCCGATCTCCTCGGCCACCACGGTGAGGTCGACCAGGGTGGCGCCGTCGCCGCCGCACGACTCGGGCAATGCCATCGTGGCGGCGCCCATCCCACACAACCTCTCCCAGAGGGTCTTGTCGAAACCGGATTGCTCTGCGGCACGGACCGTTCCGATCGGGCAGTGGGTCCTGAAGAACTGCTTGTAGGCTCCCTGCAGGGCGACGTGGTCCTCGGACAGGCTGTAATCCAGCCTGCGTAGCTCGAAGCGGTCCATCGTTAGTCGTCCTTCCCGAAGAAGAAGCCTCACGCGTTGGTGTAAAGGTAGTTGTCCCCTACCTCGGCGGGTAGATCCAGCGCGCGGGCTTCGGGGATGACCCGGCGCATGGGCAGCTCACCGGCCAGTCCGACGCGTAGATCACCTTGTTCCTCACGATCGCCGCCGAATTCTGGGACGTCTTTACGCATACCGTATACCTATCGGTACCGGTTTCCACAACCGCGGCCACACCCCCGCGAACCGGCGCCGAACAGCGCGTCTCTGCGCACTCGGCCGAATCGTCGACCGTGGTACACCGGCACACGAATCCGCTGATGTCGCGCGGTGTGGCGAGCGCCACGTCCGCACCATGTTTTCTCCGACCGCCGATTTGGGAAAGCGGAAGAGATACCCACTGACAGGGAGGGAAACGCCATGGTGGACATCAAGAGCGGCCCGATCGAGGCCATCCAGGGCATCGTCGAGGCAGTCTTCGGCAAGGCCAAGGAGATCGTCGGCACGATCATCGGACGCAACGATCTGGTCAACGAGGGCCAGGCGCAGCAGGACAAGGCCGACGCGCAGCGCAGCGCGGCGAAGAAGGAAGCTGCGGCCGAGACGGCGCGGGGCAAGGCCAAGTCCGCGGAGGCCCGCGAGAAGGCCGAACAGCAGTAAAAAGAACGGGGTGACAAGGGCCCGGTCACCGGCTGGTGGTCGGGCCCTTGCTCGTCAGTCAGCTTGTCGCACAGGTCTTTTGCCGAGTTGCTATGCGGCGACAAGCCCGAGGCGGGGATACGCCTGCTCGATCTGCGAGGTGGCTTGGGGTGGCAACTCCTGCTGGCGGCGGGCGCGGGGTAGGCGCCGAGCGGCCGGCATCGGCTAAGCATCGGGGCGCCGCCAAACCCATCGCACGGCTGCCACCAATGACCACCGTTGCGAGATTTGCCAGGCCTAAATCCGTGGCTCACCGGGTGGCTCGTCCAATGGGCTTGTGCCCGGTCGTCTTCACCGTCAGGCCGTCGTTACCAAAAAGCCTACGATAGGTATTACAGTAGCAGTTGGAAAAGCGCACGGAAGCCCGGTTGACGGCCATCGTCGAGCGGCGACACGCCTACGTATAGGCAGGTGAGTTGGCACGGCTCTCCAACCGCATGCACAGGATACATCGTGATGGAGGTGCCCGTAGTGGCAAAGCAGGCCACCGCCGACAAGCGTCAACGACGCGAACGCGGATCCATCAACCCCGATGACATCATCAGTGGCGCATTCGAACTCGCGGAGCGAGTGTCGATCGACAACTTGAGCATGCCGCTGCTGGGCAAACATCTCGGCGTCGGTGTCACCAGCATCTACTGGTATTTCCGCAAGAAGGACGATCTGCTCAACGCGATGACCGATCGCGCGTTGAGCAAGTACGTGTTCGCCACACCCTACGTCGAGGCCAACGACTGGCGCGAGACGTTGCGCAACCATGCGCGCCTGATGCGGAAAACATTCATGGGCAACCCAATTCTGTGCGACCTGATTCTGATTCGCGCTGCGCTCAGTCCAAAGGCGGCACGGCTGGGCGCCGAGGGGATGGAGAAGGCCATCGCCAACCTCGTCGAAGCCGGCCTTTCGCCAGAGGATGCCTTCGACACCTACTCGGCGGTTTCGGTGCACGTCCGCGGATCGGTGGTGCTGCAGCGGCTGTACGAAAAGCACCAATCCTCCGACGAGGGCGCGCGTGCCATTGAGGACGCCGTCGCCATCGACCCCCAGAAGACCCCGCTGCTGGCTCAGGTCAGCCGAATCGGCCACCGGATCGGCGCCCCCGACGAGACCAACTTCGAGTACGGCCTTGGCTGCATCCTCGATCACGCCAGCCGGTTGATCGAGGAGGGCAAGGGAGCCAAAGGCGGCAAGGCGGCGCCGTCACGGACGCGCAAGGCGGCCAAGGCGCCCGGGTCGCGGGCGCGGACCAAGGCCCCGGCCGCGCGCTAGCCTTACACCGAATCGGCTTACCAAGCCTCGGGTCCGGAGGCACCGGCAAGTCGACACCGGCCCGGCTGCGGGAGGTGTTGATCGAGACGGATCCGCCCTAAGAGACCCGCGTCCAGGGCTGACAGTTCTGCGACTCGAAAGCCTTGACCGCGGTGTTGATGTTCGCATACATCGGGCCGATCGAGGTGTTCGTCTGAAGCACATGCTCCTTGTTCGCGTCGGGCGTGCTGTAGGTGAACCACGAGCACATCGAGTCCTGGGTGGGCACGTTGTTGATCCAGACTCCGAAGGCCGATCCCGAGCCGCCCGTGTGGTAGAGGCCCGGTGCGATGTCGGGGCCCACGACAAAGACACCGTTGCCGGGGATCGGGTCGAGTGTGTCGGCGACGGCCGGCGGTGCAAGAGCTATCGCGACCACGGCTACACCGAATATGGCCGACGTGCGGATCGTTCGGGGCACTGTTCCTCGCTATATGTCGTTGCCCCCTCCCAGGGGAGAATATGCGCAGGCATGCGCGGGAAACAACAGTTAGGCCGGGGCGGGCCCGCTCCTGTCGACGACCACGCCACGCGCGGTGAGATGGTCGATCAGGGGGACCGCGCCCGCTGCGAGATGCTGTGACATCGACGCGCGGGCGAGCACCTCGTCGCGCTTCTTCAGCGCGGAGAGGATCCGGCGATGGTCCCTCATCGACTGTTCCGGCCAGCCCTCGATGGCGGGAAACACCGATTCCGGTGCGTAGCGGGTGATCTGGGACATCAGCTGAGCCAGCTTTGGCGAGTCGGCGGCGAGGTTGATGGCCCGGTGGAATTGATGGTTGAGCCGCACCGTCCGCTCGTCGTCCTCACCCGCGTAGGCGTCTTCGAGCTCCGCCTGGATCTGTTTGAGTTCGCGCAGTTGGTCGTCGGTGATGTTGATCGCGGCCCGGGCGGCGAGTTCGCCGCCGACGTGGGCCTGCACGTTCGCGACGTCGTTGACGTCGCGCCCGGTCACCGGCAACACCATGAAACCCCGCCGGGGCCGTTGGTCGATCAAGCCCTCGGCGCGAAGGGCGAACAGCGCTTCGCGCACCGGCGTGACGCTGATGCCCAGCTCGGCGGCGAGTTGATCTAGGCGGACGTAGGACCCCGCGACGTAGGTGCCATCGAAGATCCGCTGGCGGATCAAGCGCGCGACATCGTCCGAGAGTTGGGGCCGTGCGGCGAAATCCGGAACCGGCATGGCTACAGCTGGTACTCGGCAAGCAGCCGCTTGCTGATGATGTTCTTCTGAATTTCGCTGGTGCCCTCGCCGATCAGCAGGAACGGCGCATCCCGCATCAGCCGCTCGATCTCGTATTCCTTGGAATAGCCGTAGCCGCCATGGATCCGGAAGCTCTGCTGCGTTACCTCGGTGCAATATTCGCTGCACAGGTATTTAGCCATCCCGGCGGCGACGTCGTTGCGCTCCCCCGAATCCTTCAGCCGCGCGGCGTTGACCATCATCAGGTGCGCCGCTTCGACTTTGGTAGCCATCTCGGCCAGCTGGAATGCGATGGCCTGATGCTCGGCGATGGGCTTACCGAAGGTGTGGCGCTGTTGTGCGTAGCGGACCGCGAGCTCGAAGGCGCGAATGCCGACACCGCAGGCCCGGGCCGACACGTTGACCCGGCCGACCTCGATGCCGTCCATCATCTGGAAGAAGCCCTGCCCGGTGGTGCCGCCGAGGACGTCGTCGGCGTTGGCCCGGTAGCCGTCGAAGATCAGCTCGGTGGTGTCGATGCCCTTGTAGCCCAGCTTGTCGATCTTGCCGGGTATCACCAGGCCTGGCACGACTTCGCCGAATCCCGTTGGCTTTTCGACGAGGAAGGCAGTGAGGTTGCGGTGTGGCTTGTCCGCGCCTTCGTCGGTGCGAACCAGCACCGCGACCAGGGTCGAACTGCCGCCATTGGTCAGCCACATCTTCTGACCGTTGATCGTGTAGCTTCCGTCCGCGTCGCGCCGAGCCCGGGTTCGGATCGCGGCGACGTCAGAGCCCAGCTCCGGCTCCGACATCGAGAACGCGCCGCGGGTCTCACCGGTCGCCATGCGTGGCAGGAACCGCTGCTTTTGCGCGTCGGTCCCGTGCTGGCGCACCATGTAGGCCACGATGAAGTGGGTGTTGAGCACCCCCGACACGCTCATCCAGCCGCGCGCCAACTCCTCAACGCACAGGGCGTAGGTCAGCAGCGACTCCCCAAGCCCGCCGTATTCCTCGGGAATCATCAGCCCGAACAGGCCCATATCCCGCATCTGATCGACGATGTGCTGCGGGTAGGCGTCGTCGTGCTCGAGCTGCGACGCGGTGGGAATGACCTCTTTCTCGACGAATTGCCGGACCGTGGCGACGATTTCGGTCTGGAACTCGGTCAGGCCGAGGGTTTGGGCGAGTCTCGTCATGCGTTGTCCGTCCCTATCGTTTGGGCGCTCGTCAGGCGTGCGATGTCCGCGGTGGTCAAGCCCAGGCGCTCGGTGAGCAGCTCGGCGGTGTCCTGGCCAAGCGCGGGGGCCGGCGCGCTCGGCGGATGCGTGCCGTCGAACGCGGCCGGCAGGCCGGGGGCGAAATAGTCCCCGACGCCCGGTTGGTGCAGCCGGGAAAACAGCGGGTTGGCGGTCACCATGGCATCGGCGGCGGCCTCGGCGAAGGTGCGGTACCGCTCGAACAGCACCGTGGTCGCCGACAGCGCGGCGGTGACCTCGCCGGCCTTGTGATCGGCGAACCAGGTGGCGAACAGCCCGGACAGGGCGTCACGGTAGCGGTAGCGGTCGCCCTCCGAGCCGAAGTCCACGCCCAGCGCGTCCTCGAGCGCCGACACCGCCGCACCCGTGCCGGTCACGGCGACGAGGTCGCGAAAGTGCCTGCGCGTCAGGGTGACAACCATGAAGCCAACCCCGTCGCTGCTGGTGAAGTCCTGCCCGTACTGGCCGTAGATGGCGTTGCCGAGCCGCTGCCGCTGGGTGCCGTTGACCTGGGGTTCGGTCAGCAGCCCGAGGTTTCCCGCCGTGGCCAGCGCGACATCCTCCAGCGCGAGGCTGACGCGCGCGCCCACCCCGCTCTGCTCGCGGCGCCGGACGGCGGTGACCACGGCCAGCGCCGCGTACAGGCCGCAGCACACGTCCCAGGCCGGCAACACGTGGTTGATCGGGCCGGCGTGTTCGGCCGGACCTGTGACGAGCGGGTACCCGACACCCGCGTTGACGGTGTAATCCACCGCGGTGGACCCGTCGCCGCGGCCCAGCAGCTGGACGCTGATCACGTCGGAACGCTTGGCGGCCAACACGTCGTGCCCGAGCCAGGACAGCCCGGCGGCGTTGGTGACGACGATGCCGTCGCCCTCGACGATCAGCCGCTGGACCAGCTCGTGGCCCTCGGCCGAGCGCAGATCGATGGTGGCCGAACGCTTTCCCTTGTTCAGGCCGGTCCAATAGATCGACGTGCCGCCGGCGGCCAGCGGCCATCGCTGGACGTCGGAGGCACCGCCGATCGGGTCGACCCGGATCACCTGCGCGCCAAGCTGTCCCAGCGTCATTCCGCACAGCGGCGCGGCGACGAAACTGGACACCTCGACGACGGTGAGGCCGCTCAACGGAGCGGTCACGACGCGGCGACCCGCTCGAAGATCGCGGCCAGCCCCTGCCCGCCGCCGATGCACATGGTCTCCAGCCCGTAGCGCGCCTGGCGGCGGCCCAGTTCGCGCGCCAGCGTCGCCAGCATCCGGCCGCCGGTCGCGCCGACGGGATGGCCCAGCGAGATTCCCGACCCGTGCACGTTCGTCCGCTCGTGGTCGGCGGCGCCGAAATTCCATTCGCGCATCACCGCAAGGGCCTGCGCGGCAAAGGCTTCGTTGAGCTCGATGACGTCGATGTCGGACAACCGCAGACCGGCCTTGGCCAGGGCGGCTTCGGTGGCCGGAACCGGGCCGATGCCCATGACGTTGGGCGCCACCCCGGCCGACCCCCACGACACCAAGCGGACCAACGGCGTCAGCCCGCATTCGGCCGCCTTCGCTGGGGTGGTCACCACGCACATCGATGCCGCGTCGTTCTGGCCGCTGGAGTTGCCGGCCGTCACGGTCGCCTCCGGATCCTCGCCCAGCAGAACGGGTTTGAGCTTACTCAACGATTCCACCGAGGTGTCGGCGCGCGGATGCTCGTCGGTGTCGACCAATTCCTCACCCTGTCGGGTGCGGACCGCGACCGCGATGATCTCCTCGGCCAGGATGCCGTCCTTCTGCGCTGCCACCGCGCGCTGGTGCGATCGCACCGCGAGCTCGTCCTGTTCCAGCCGCGGAATGCTGTACTGGCGCCGCAAGTTCTCCGCGGTCTCGAGCATCCCGCCCGGCACCGGATAGTGCTTGCCACCGGCGGTGGTGCGGCCACGCGCCAGCCCGTCGTGTACCCGGACACCGGTTCGCGCGCCGCCCCAACGCATGTCGGTGGAATAGAACGCGACGTTGCTCATGCTTTCGCAGCCGCCGGCGACGACGAGATCGTGATCGCCGTTGCCAACTTGCATGCACGCCTGAATCACCGCCTGCAGGCCCGACCCGCATCGGCGATCGACCTGCATCCCGGGGACGGTGACCGGCAGCCCGGCATCCAGCGCCACCACCCGACCGATCGCCGGCGCCTCACTGCTCGGGTAGCAGTGGCCGAGGATGACGTCCTGCACCGCGTCGGGCGAGATTCCGGTTCGTTCGAGGAGACCCTTCAGCGCGGCCACGCCCAGGTCGACGGCGGTCAGCGACTTGAACACCCCGCCGTAGCGGCCGATGGGGGTGCGCACGGGTTCACAGATGACTGTCTCGCGCATCGCGCTCATAGGTGCCGACCTCCGGTGATCTCCATGACGGTCCCGGTCATGTACGAGGACAGGTCGGACGCCAGGAAGAGCGCCACGCTGGCGACCTCGCTGGGTTCGCCGGCCCGACCCATCGGCACCTCGGCAACCTTGGAATCCCATATGTGCTGCGGCATGGCCTCGGTCATCGCGGAGCGGATCAAACCGGGTGCGATCGCGTTCACCCGGACGCCCAGGTAGGCCAACTCTTTGGCGGCCGCCTTGGTCATGCCGACGATGCCGGCCTTGGCCGCCGAATAGTTGGTTTGGCCGACCATGCCGACCTTCCCCGACACCGAGGACATGTTGATGATGACGCCCCGCTTGTTTTCCCGCATGACGGCGGCGGCCAACCGGGTCCCGTTCCACGTTCCCTTCAGATGCACGGCGATGACCTGATCGAACTGCTCCTCGGTCATCTTGCGCATCGTCGCGTCCCGAGTGATCCCGGCGTTGTTGACCATGATGTCCAGGCCGCCGAAACGCTCCACGGCGGTCTGAATCAGGGTCTCGACGTCGGCTGCCTGCGTGACATTGCATCGCACCGCGACCGCGACATCGTCGCCCCCCAGCTGCTTCGCCACCACCTGGGTTTCTTCGAGATTGACGTCGCCCAGCACAACTCGCGCGCCCTCGGCGACAAAGCGTTCCGCGATGGCCAGACCCAGTCCCTGCGCACCGCCGGTGATCACCGCGGTCTGACCTGTCAGCATCGACACCTGATTCCCGCCTCCCTGTGCTTTCGTCCCGGGGACGCCCCGGCAATCGAATATCATATTTCATATAGGATCTGCTCCGGTGCCGGGTTCCCACCCGGGCCGTTGAACCGGCCGGCCGCTCGCGGCCGAACGACCGCCACTGCCAACGATGGAGCGTCCGCCTATGACCACCGCCGAACAACCCGAGGTCTCCGACGACGATTTCCAGGACATCCTGGCCCAGACCCGACACTTCGTTCGTACGGCCGTGGTCCCGCGCGAACAGGAGATCCTCACCGAGGATCGGGTACCCGATGACCTGCGTGACCAGGCCAAGAAAATGGGCTTGTTCGGATACGCGGTTCCGCAACAGTGGGGCGGCCTCGGGCTGAACCTGATGCAAGATGTCGAGCTGGCGATGGAGATGGGTTACACGTCGCTGGCATTGCGCTCGATGTTCGGCACCAACAACGGCATCGCGGGCCAGGTCCTGGTCGGCTTCGGCACGGACGAGCAGAAGGCCCGCTGGCTGGAATCGATGGCGTCCGGCGACGTCGTCGCCTCGTTCGCGTTGACCGAGCCGGGCGCCGGATCGAATCCGGCCGGACTGCGGACCAAAGCCGTCCGCGACCAAGGCGATTGGGTGATCTCCGGGCAGAAGCGGTTCATCACCAACGCGCCCGTCGCGGACCTGTTCGTGGTCTTCGCGCGCTCCCGGCCGGCCGACGACGAGGGGCCCGGAATCGCGGTATTCCTCGTCCCCGGTGACGCGCCGGGCGTCGAAGTCGGCACCAAGGACGCCAAAATGGGCCAGGAAGGCGCGTGGACCGCCGACGTCAGCTTCAACGACGTCCGGGTCGAGGGCGGCGCACTGATCGGCGGCAGCGAAGACATCGGCTATCGAGCCGCGATGACCTCGCTGGCCCGAGGCCGGGTCCACATCGCCGCCCTCGCGGTTGGCGCCGCGCAACGCGCACTCGACGAGTCCGTCTCCTATGCCGCCACCGCGACGCAGGGCGGCACGCCGATCGGACAGTTCCAGTTGGTTCAGGCGATGATCGCCGACCAGCAGACCGGGGTGCTCGCCGGACGCGCGCTGGTGCGTGAGGCCGCGCGGCTCTGGGTATCCGGCGAGGACCGCAGGGTCGCGCCCTCGGCGGCGAAGCTGTTCTGCACCGAAATGGCCGGCAACGTGGCCGATCTCGCGGTCCAGGTGCATGGCGGCAGCGGTTACATGCGTGGGGTCCCCGTCGAGCGCATCTACCGCGACGTGCGGCTGTTGCGGCTCTACGAGGGCACCAGCGAGATTCAGCGGTTGATCATCGGATCCAACCTCGTGAAAGCGGCGCAGCGTACGGTCTGAACGAGACCGTTCCCCTGGTCGAAGAAACCAACCAGCGGATCGTCGCCTCGGTCGTGGACACCCTCTGACTTCGAGGCGCTTTGCCGGGCCGTCGATGCGGGCGTCGCCACGCTCGGGCGATCGCGCCGAGGGGAATAGATGGCCGGGTTCGGGGATTGCAGGCCACATGAAGCACTTCACCGAAAGCGAACGAGGAATTTCTTGCCGCCACGCACGTCGCGGTGCTGTCCGTCGACGCCGATGACGGTCGGCCACCGGCCAGCGTCCCGATTTGGTACGCCTACACGCCCGGCGGCAACGTGCAGATCATGACAGGGGCATCGAGCCGCAAGGCGCGGCTGATCGAGCGAGCCGGCAAGGTGACGCTGGTGGTTCAGCGCGAGGAGCTGCCGTATCAGTACGTGGTGGTCGAGGGCACGATCGTCGACACCACCAATCCGGCGCCGGCCGACGTAGCGTTGGCCACCGCGATCCGTTACCTCGGCGAGGAGGGGGGCCGCACCTTCGTGCAAAGCATGGAGGGCGTCGAAGAGCTGCTGTTCACCATCCGCCCCGACCGGTGGTTGACGGCGGACTTCACCGACGGCCTGTAGAGGTCTCAGCCGACCAGTTCCAGCGTTTCCAGCTCACGGATCGGTTGACTGCCGCGGCCGAGCACAACTGCCGGAAATTAGTCGGCGAGAATGCGCCATTCGGCGGCCTCATGCTGCTGCCGCCAGAACTCGTCGAAACGTGCACCCGCCGCGAGCAATTCGCCGACCGTCCCGTCCTCGATCACCCGACCGTCGTCCAGAAACAGGACGCGGTCCGCGTGACTGATGCTGGCCAACCGGTGCGCCACGATCACCTGAGTGCGCGGCCGCGGATCGAGTGTCAGCGCGTCGACCACCGCGGCCTCGTTCTCGGTGTCCAAAGCGCTGGTCGCCTCGTCGACCAGCAGTATCGGCGACGGCTTGAGCAGCGCCCGCGCGATGCTGACCCGTTGGCGCTCGCCCCCGGACAGCGCCGAGCCGGCTTCGCCGACGATCGTGTCCGCGCCGTCGGGTAAGCGGCCGATGAGTTCGTCGACGCGGGCAAGGGCCACGGCCCGCTTGAACTGGTCATCGCCGGCGCCGGGATCCCCGGCGGACACGTTGTCACGAATCGACCCGTGAAACAGGTAGGGGTGCTGGAACACGACGCTGCTCGCCGCCCGGCGGGCCTCGGCGTCCAGCGTCGCGGCATCGATGCCGTCGATCAGGACCCGGCCGCGGGTCGGTTCGTACAGTCCGGCGATCAGCGCCAGGATGGTGCTCTTGCCCGATCCGGACGGTCCGACAATCGCCGTCGTGCTCCCTGGCGCCAGGGCGAAGTTCACCCCGTCGAGCACCGGCGCGGTTGCACCGTCATACCGGAACTCGACGTCGTCGAACTCGATGCGGGGCGCCGCCGAGGTGACGGGCAGCGTGGCGGCACCGGAGTTCATCAGTGGCGCCGTAAGCACGCAACGGATGCGATCGAGCGTGGCGCGGGTGCTCTCCAAAGCCGGCGCCAATTCACTGATCGTGGTGAACGGTTCGAGGTAGCGCACGATCACGACGATCAGGGCGATGGCCTGGGGCACCGACAGGCTCTTGTCCACCGTCAGCGCCGCGGTCGCGCCCGCCAGCAGGATGAGCGAGAGCTGGCTGGCCAGGCTGAACAGCAGCTGGCCGGGAACCTGCATGGACAGCAAGCGCATGGTCGCCCCGTGTTGCGCGGCGAGCGCATCGCCGACCAGGCTGCGCGCCGGTTCGACCCTTCGTGCGGCCCGCAGCGCCTGCTGGGTACGGGCGAATTCGATGATCCGCTCGGTGAGCGCGCCGTTGGCTTCGTCGGCCGCGGCGTCGGCCCGCCGCGTCAGTCGGGCCGAGGCCCACAGCGCACCCAGGAGCAGCGGCACGCCGCCGAGCGCGGCCGCGCCGAGCTGCCACGAGATCGGGAGGAGGGCGACCGCGATGGCCGCGGGCAGCAGGATGGCGGAGGTCAGCGGCGTCAGCAGGTTGACGACGAGGCCGACCAGTTCCGGTCCGGTTGCGGCGATCGCCTGGCGCGCCGTCGCGGTCTGCTCGGCGGTGAACCAGTCGAGCCGCACTCCGGGCAGCCGGTCCGCCACGTCGTGCTGGCTGTGGTCGAGGACGGCGAACCCGAGGTCGAAGCCGATGCGCGCGGTCGCCGTGTCGATCACCCATCCGACGACGGTGGCGGCCGTGAGCCAGCCGAGCCAGCCCAGCGCGCGGTGCGGATCGCCGAACAGGGCGCCCACCAACGGCACCAGCAGGACAGTGGCCGCCGCCCGCACCACCACGGAGAGCAACGCGAGCACAACGTAGGCGATGACCTTGGCTCGGCGATCCGCGGGCACCAGCCCTAACCAGGTGCGAATCATCGCGTCCCCTCCCGCACCGTGGTGGCGGTGATCCGGTCCCGCCGGCCGCCCTCCCACAGCCGCCGGTATCGGCCGTCGCTGGCCAGCAACTCGTCATGCGTGCCGCATTCGGCGATCCGGCCGTGGTCGAGCACGACTATCTGGTCTGCTCCGGTGATCGTGTGCAAGCGGTGGGCGATCACCAGGACGGTGCGATCCCGGGTCAGCCGACTAAGCGCTTGCTGCACAAGATATTCGGATTCGGGGTCGGCGAACGCGGTGGCCTCGTCGAGGATCAGGACCGGGGTGTCCGCCAGCATTGCGCGGGCGATGGTGAGCCGCTGCCGTTCGCCGCCCGACAACCCCGTTCCCGCGCCCAGCACGGTGTCGTAACCGTCCGGCAATCGCGTGATGCGGTCGTGGATCTGGGCCTGGCGCGCCGCCTCCTGGATCTGCGTCGCGGTGGCATCCGGGACGGCCAGCGCGATGTTCTCCGCGACGGTGCCGTGCACCAGCTGCGTCTCCTGCAAGACGAAGCCGACCTTCGCGTAGAGCTCGTCGGCGGTCATCGATCGGATGTCGCGCCCCGCAACACGGATCGCGCCCTGCTCGACGTCGTGGAACCGGGCCAGCAGCGCGGCCAGCGTGGACTTGCCGGACCCGGACGGGCCGACGAGGGCGGTGACCGTGCCGTGCCGCAGCCTCAGCGACACGTCGCTAATCACCGGTACGCCCGGGCGATAGCCGAAGCTGACGCCGTCGAACACCACCGTGTCCGACGAGTCCTGAGGTGCGCCTTGCGGTTGCACGGCCAGTTCGGGTTCGTCGAGCGTGTTCTGCAGGCGCCGGGCGGCCAGCATGCCGGCGCTGATGCCGCCCACGCCGTACGCGATCCCCAGCAGGCGCGCGCCGAAGGTGGTGCCCAGCAATAGGAATGGCAGGAGATTGGCCGGATCCATCCGGCCCGTGACGGTGAGCAGGGTCCCCGTGAGCATGATGAGCCACAAGAAGGTCGAGGGTCGGGTGACCAGATCCATCAACGTCTTCTTACCGGCCAGCGGCCGCTGCCAGGAGACGAGGAATTCGACGTATTCGTCGAGCCGTCGGCGGAAGCTGGAGGCGGCCGCACCGCCGAAGACGCGGATCACCGGCTGGCCCTCCAGGTACGCGCCGGCTTCGCCGGTCATCTTTTCGGCCCAGCGCTGCGATTGCGGGATGCGCGGGCCCGACTGAATGGTCAGTGACGACGTCAACACCAAATAGACCAGAACGGGCAGGAACAGCACGAGCGCCACTCGCCAGTCGACGACGAACAGGTAGAACAGCACCGCCACCGGGGCGATGATCGCCGCGACCGCGTCGGGGATGGCGTGGGTGACCAGATAGTGCAGCGACAGCGTGTCGTCTTGCAACAGTTGCTTGATCGAGCCCGATCCCCGCGCGGTGAACCAGCCCAGCGGCAAGCGGGATAGCTTGCGCAACAACCGCGACCGTAGGTCGGCGGCGAACCGCGCGTCGACGACGTGCAGCCACAACGTGAGCGCCGCGCCCAAGACGGTGCCCATTCCCAGTAATGCAACCGCCGCGATCCCGACGTCCCAGAGCCGGGACGCGGGCGCCCCGGCCACCAGCAGGCGGGACAGCTCGACCAGCAGCACGAACGGCGCCAGCTGGACCACCGTGATCACGGCCTGTAGCACGCCGGAAAGGATTAGGGCCGAGCGCAGCGGCGCAAGCAACCGGCCGGCGGCCTGGGCGCGCCAACTGCCGCGTGCAGCGGGGGCGGTCGCCTGGTCGGGCGGTTGCGGTGACGAAATTATTTCCTGCGCAATGTCATTCGTGGCGTCTGGCTCGTCGTCGCCGCGGCGGGTGCCCATCGCCCGACCGGCGCTCCAGTAGGCCTGGGCGTGTATCTCGGACTTGGGGAAGCCGAACTCGTCACGCAGCCGCGTGCGGACGTGCTTGAGCACGGTTGCCTCGGGTGTGGCCCACGCGTACCAGTTGGACCAGTCGCGGTTGTCGATGGCCGCGGCAAGGGATTTCTCGTCGCGGCGGGCCACCCAATGCACTCGCAGGCGGGGGTGCGGCGCGATCGGGATCAGGGCGTCGTGGTCGTCGTGTTGCTCGAGATACATCTCGATCGGCACGTCGTCGGGAACGACCCCGATGATCCCGTTCATGCCGGGGATCGACGCCGAGTCACCGATCAGCAGGTAGCCGGCCGGCTGCTCATCGGGCACGTCGAACCGCGACGAGCCCATCAGCGCCATGACGGCGATCGTCGCGCCAGGTTCCACGGTGCGTGCCCACTTCGACGCCGGGCCGGCGGGTTCGTGCAACACGATGTCGACCGCGAAACGGCCACTGGGGACGTGGGCCTCGGAGATGGTGTAGGCGCGCTGGAACTCGGTGTTGGATCCGTCCGGATCGGGAAACCAGAACCGCAGCCAGGCGGCGGGTTCGGCATCCACGTCCTCGAACAGCGTCGGTGATGTCATCCGCACCCGCACGAAATGCGGTGCGATGTGCACGGTTTCGAGCACCGTCGCGACGTGGTCGCGAGCACCGAAGCTTCGCAGCATCACACCGGAGAATCCGCGTGCCATCAACGGTCCTTTCTCGCGTCGCTCACCTGCGCGACGACCTCAGCGAACGGACGGGCGGGCGGACCCCTCGCCGAATACGCTACCGCCCACAAACTAAGGGTTGCCTTACCAAAGGTCAAACCCAGGTTATCGACGGTCGATGGGTAGCCTGGGTGTGTGAGCGGCGAATCGGTTCCGCCGGTGTTGCTCTACGACGGCGTCTGCGGCGTCTGTAATGCGGCGGTGCGGACGATACTTCGGTTCGATCCCCACGGCACGCTGCGCTTCGCGGCCCTCGACAGCGACTTCGCCCTGCAGGTCTTTGCCCGGCACCCGGCGGTCAAAGACGTGGACTCGGTGGTGTTCGTCGACGAGCCCGAGCAGCCCGGAGAACGCGTCGCCGTCCGATCCGCGGCGGCCCTGCGGGTGGTGGATTATCTTGGTGGGCCCTGGAAGGTGCTTACGGCGGCCCGCGTCATCCCCGCTCACCTGCGCGACTGGCTCTACGACCGGATCGCCGGCGTCCGCTACCGCATCTTCGGCAAGTACGACACGTGTCCGCTACCGCCGCCGGAGGTTCGTGCTCGCTTCTTGGATGCCTAGTAGTCGGCGTCGAGTGCCAGGTCCGCCTCGGACTCATTTCGCTTCAGCTCGGCCAGCTTGCGGTCCTCGGCCGCGAATTCGCGGTGGTAAGCGGCCGACTCGCGGTGCACGTTTACGTGCGACACGTTTTGTTCGACGGCCCAGTCTTGCTACCCGTGCCACCCGTTCGTGCCAAAAGGCCGATTCCTCGAAGCTGCGAGCGGCCGAGAGCCCGGCGAGCGCCGCGCGATTGCGCGCCGCCGCGGCCCGGCGTTCTGCTCGCTCGACATCTTTATCGGTAAGTGCTTCTTTATCGGTAAGTGCTTCGTCGTTTCCGGCGGCCATGGTGTCTCCCTCGTGTCCCGTGCATTGCACGTACCCCGCATCGAGGGTTTAACGCCTGGCGAAGGCGAACCAATGGTGCGGGCGGAGGGACTCGAACCCCCACGCTCTCTCGAGCACCGGCACCTAAAGCCGGGGTGTCTGCCAATTCCACCACGCCCGCAGCCTGCCGATCGTACCGCTCGGTCCACGGACCGACCCGCCGGTGGCGCGCCTCGACGAATTCGTCGGACCCAAATCGCGAGCGGTACCGTCAAGGGGTGTCCACTACGCATCGTCGCAGGCCGGCGCTGATCGCCCTGGTGATCGTCGCTGCCTGCGGTTGCCTGGCTCTGGGCTGGTGGCAGTGGACCAGGTTCCAGTCCGTCTCGGGCACGTTCCAAAACCTCGGCTACGCGCTGCAGTGGCCGCTGTTCGCCTGGTTCTGCGTCTACGCCTACCGCAAGTACGTGCGCTACGAAGAGCTGCCGCCCGAGCCGCGACACGACTCGGCGCTCACCGAAATACCCGCGGGCCTGCTGCCGGAGCGGCCCAGACCGATGCAGCCCCCGACCGACGACCCCGCGCTTGCGGAGTACAACGCCTACCTGGCCGAGCTGGCCAAACACGACACCGAGAAACAGAACAGGACCACCGCATGACCACACCCGAGACGCCCGGGGCGCCCGCATCGGCCTTCCCCGTCGAGAAGATCCGCACCGCGTTGCTCGGCTACCGGATCATGGCGTGGGCGACAGGCCTCTGGCTGATCGCGCTGTGCTACGAGATCGTCTCGCATATCGCCTTCCACCACGAGATCCGTTGGATCGAGGTGGTCCACGGCTGGGTCTACTTCATCTACGTCCTGGCTGCGTTCAATCTGGCGATCAAGGTGCGGTGGCCGATTGCCAAGACGATCGGTGTGTTGCTTGCCGGGACCATCCCACTGGTCGGCATCATCGTCGAGCACTTCCAGACCAGGGACGTAAAGGCCCGCTTCGGAATCTAGGGCTCGAGTGTGCGGCTGGCCTCACACTCGGCGCGACGAGCGTGCGGCTGGCTTCACACTCGGCGGGCCCTAGGCCAGGTCGCGCAGCGCCGGCACCAGCAGTGCCAGCGCGCGACCGCGATGCGAGACCACGTCCTTCTCCTCGGGGCTGAGCTCCGCCGCGGTGCGGTCCGAGCCATCGGGAAGAAAGACCGGGTCATAGCCGAAACCGCCGTCGCCCCGCGGTTCTCGCGCGATCGTTCCGGTCCACTCGCCACGGACGACGACCTCGCCGGACGGCCCCGCCAGGGCACAGGCGGACACGAACGCCGCGTGGCGGCGGTCGTCGGGCACGTCACGCAGCTGCGCCAGCAGCAGCGCGGTGTTGGCGGCGTCGTCGCCGTGGTTGCCCGACCAGCGCGCCGAGAGCACGCCGGGCATACCGTTCAACGCGGCCACCTCCAGACCGGAGTCGTCGGCAACCGAGGCCAGGCCCGTCGCGGCGAACGCATCGCGTGCCTTGGCCAACGCGTTGTCCTCAAAGGTGGCGCCCGTCTCGGGCGCCTCGTCGAACGCGGGCACGTCGTCCAAAGACACCACCGTCAGCCCCGTCAGGCCCGCCACGTCGAGCACCCGGCGCAGCTCCCCCAGCTTCTTGGGGTTGCGGCTGGCGACCAGGAGCTTGCTACGAGCGCCACTCGTCCTCATCGTTCCCATCGTCGCCGACGCGTCAGCTGCCGAACGCCTTCGGCTGCGGGGAGCCATCGGGCAGCTCGCCCGGGTACGGCAGGGCCAGCGCCTCACGCTGGGCGGCGAACAACTTGTCGCAGCCGGCCAGCGCCACGTCGAGCATTTTGTCCAGCGTCGAACGCGGGAAGGTCGCTCCCTCGCCGGTCCCCTGCACCTCCACGAGAGTCCCGGTGTCGGTTGCGACGACGTTCATGTCGACCTCAGCCCGCGCGTCTTCCTCGTAGGGCAGGTCCACCCGAATTCGCCCGTCGACCACCCCGACGCTGACCGCCGCGATGGCGCACGACAGCGGCCGGGGGTCGGACAGCTTGCCGGCCGCGGCCAGGTAGGTCACAGCATCGGAGAGCGCGACGAAGGCGCCCGTGATGGCGGCGGTGCGGGTGCCGCCGTCGGCCTGTAGCACGTCGCAGTCGACGGCTATTGTGTTCTCCCCCAACGCCGCCAGGTCGATGCAGGCCCGCAGCGAGCGGCCCACCAGCCGGCTGATCTCCTGGGTGCGCCCGGACAGCCGACCCTTCACAGCCTCCCGGTCGGAGCGCGTGTGGGTGGCCGAGGGCAGCATCGCGTACTCCGCGGTCAGCCACCCCAGTCCCGACCCCTTGCGCCAGCGCGGCACGCCCTCGGTGACGCTGGCGGTGCACATGACCTTGGTGTGGCCGAATTCGATCAGCACCGACCCCGCCGGGTGGTCGGTGAACCCGCGGGTGATGGCTACGGGGCGAAGCTCGTCGTCGAGGCGGCCGTCTTCTCGTCTGGTCACGACGCCAACCCTAACGCGGGGCGCTCAAACCCTTTCAGAGCGGCGGATGTCGAACGTTTCTCCGCACACCACCGCATGCACGGGACCATCGAACTCGGCCTTGGCCTCGCTGATCACGTCCTCACGCGAGGTCCACGGCGGGATGTGGGTGAGCAGCAGCTCGCGGACGCCGGCTTGCGCGGCGGCCCGGCCGGCCTCGGTGCCCGACAGGTGCAGAGCGGGTGGCCGGTCCGGCGAGTGTGTCCATGAGGCTTCGCAGAGGAAGACGTCGGCGTCGCGGGCGAGCTCGACCAGCTGATCACACATACCGGTGTCGCCGCTGTAAACGAACGAGGCACCGGACGAATCGGTGATCCTCATGCCGTAGGACTCCGTCGGGTGGGCCACCACCCGCGGCGTCACCGTGAGCGATCCGAAGGTCACGGGTTGGCCGTCGACCCAGTGCCGCACGTCGAAAATGTCTGAGCAGTCGTCGATCTCGCCGCCATACGGCGACGACGCGGCGCCCAACCGGGACCAGGTGTCACCCGGGCCGTACAACAACGCCTTGCCGCCGGGGCGCGAGGGGTGATACCGGCGCCACACGAACAGGCCGGGCAGATCGAGGCAGTGGTCGGCGTGCAAATGCGACAACAGCACGTGCACGGAGGCCGGGTCGGCGAAGCGCTGCAGCGCGCCTAATACGCCGCCGCCGAAGTCGATGACCAACGGCGGAGTGTCCGGTGCCCGGAGCAGATATCCCGACGCAGGCGAATCCGGCCCCACCACGCTGCCCGAGCAGCCGAGCACGGTTATTCGCACGGACACTACTGTGCCATGCCCGATGGGGCCGTGACGAAAACATTGCCGCATTCATGTGATGAGAATCTCGCCGCCACTACTCGCTCCGCACGTGATGGACGGGTTGCACACCGGTGACCGCGGGCCCCAGGAATCGGGCCGCCAACTTGGTGAATGCCTCGGGGTCGCCGGTGGCTTCGAAGACCCGGGTCGCGGGCGGCGCGTCATGCGGACGCAGCAGGTCGCGCTCGGTGAGCACCCGCAGCACCTCCTTCGCGGTTTCCTCGGCGCTGGACACCAGCGTCACGTGCTCGCCCATCGCCAGCTGAATCAACCCGGACAGCAGCGGGTAGTGCGTGCACCCGAGCACCAAGGTGTCGACCTGGGCGCGCTGCAGCGGCTCCAGATAGCCCTCGGCCAGCCCGAGCACCTGACGACCGCTGGTCACGCCGCGCTCGACGAAGTCGACGAAGCGTGGGCAGGCCACCGCGGTGATCTCGGTGTCGCGGGCGGCGGCGAACGCGTCCTGGTAGGCGTGCGAGTTGATGGTCGCCCGCGTGCCGATCACGCCGATGCGACCGTTGCGCGTCGTGGCGACCGCGCGGCGCACCGCCGGCAGGATCACCTCGACGACCGGCACGTCGTAACGCTCGCGGGCGTCCCGCAGGCAGGCCGCCGACGCGGTGTTGCAGGCGATCACCAAAGCCTTGACGCCGCGGCCCACCAGGTCGTCGCCGATGGCCAGCGCATGCGCGCGGACCTCGGGGATGGTGAGTGGACCGTACGGCCCGTGGCCGGTGTCGCCGACGTAGACGATGTCCTCGTCGGGCAGCTGGTCGATGATGGCCCGCGCCACGGTCAGTCCCCCGACGCCGGAATCGAAGACCCCGACGGGCGCCAACGGCGAGCTCATGTCTTGGGGCGCGGCGTCAGGGCGCCGGCTTTTCTCTTCGCGCGGGCCTTGCGTTCCGGCGCGGACAACCAATACGCCGCGACGACACCGGCGATCGCGCCGCAGAGGTGGCCCTGCCATGACACGCCGCCACACCGGCCCAGTACCGGCATGGCACCCAGCAGCACGCCGCCGTATGCGAACAACACCACCAACCCGATCGCGATGTCGGCGAACCTGCGCACGAAGATCCCGAACACGAGCAGGAAGGCCAGCCAGCCGAAGATCAGGCCGGAGGCCCCGATGTGGTCGGTCGGCCCACAGGAGCTGCCCACGTTGCCGATCAGCCAGGTGCCGAAACCGCCGAGGATCCACACGATCGCCGTGGCCCAGACGAACCGGCTCAGCCCGGCCAGCGTCATCAGAAAACCGAGCACCAAGAGCGGGATCGTGTTGGCCATCAGATGCTGCCAGTTGGCATGCAGGACCGGGGCGAAGACGATCCCCCACAGCCCGTTGACCTCGAGCGGCCTGATCCCGTTTTCGTCCAGCGAATGCCGCGTCAGCTGATCGATGAGCTCGATGAGGTAGAGCAGCGCGACGAAGGTGAGGATCGTGGCCCCGCCCACCATCCACGTGGGCCGCTTCGCCTGGCCCACGGGTGCGCCCGGGCGTCCCTTCGGGGTCGTCTTACCCATAGCTGCAGGTTACCGGCGCCAAGCGCGGCGAACTTCTCATCGGGCGAACGCGTCCGGCAACAGGCCGCGGTAGGTCGGTATCCCCGCCACCGAATCCGCGGCGAACACACCGACCAGCACCGCCCGCGCCACGCAGTCGGCCGCCGCGGCACCCACCTCCGCGGCGAGCCGCATCTCCGGCGAGAACGACGCGGGCGCGTCGGCCGCGGGCGGCGGCACCTCGACCGCCCCGGTCGCCAGCGCGAACACCGTGTCGCCGTCGTACGGGGTATGCGCCGGGCGGATGGCGCGGGCCAGTCCGTCCTGGGCGGCGACGGCGATGCGGCGGCATGCGGCCGGGCTGAGCGCCGCGTCGGTGGCCACCACACCGATGACGGTGTTGAGCGGGTTCTCCAGCGGGCTCGCCGCGGTGGCCAACTGCGCGAAGGCGTCGGCCTGCTCCGCCGGCGGTGGCCGCAGCCCGAACTCCTCGATCAGGTCCGCCATCCACGGCAGGCCGGTGGCCCGGTCGGCGACGTCGCCGGCCGAATTCACCACGACGACCGCACCGACGGTCACCCCGCACGGCAGCGCCGTCGAGGCCGTGCCGACGCCGCCCTTGAGCACTCCGGCGCGCGCGCCGACGCCGGCGCCGACGCTGCCGACGGCCGGCGCGCCCTCGCCCTCGGCGGCCGCTTCACAGGCCAGGTAGCCGAACTCCGCGGTCGGACGACAGCCCCAGCCGCCGACCGGCAGATCGAAGATCACCGCGCCCGGGACGATCGGCACCACCCCGCCGTCCATCGCCACGCCGCGGTCCCGTTCCTCCAGCCAGCGCATGATGCCGTCGGCGGCCGCCAGACCGTAGGCGCTGCCTCCGGCGAGCAACACCGCGTCGACGTACCGCACGGTGTTGGCGGGATCGAGCAGGTCGGTCTCCCGCGTACCGGGCGCACCGCCGCGGCAATCCACCGCGCCGACGGTCCCCGGCGGCGTCAGCACGACGGTGACACCGGACGCCCATCCCGCGCCCATGGTCGCGTCTGGGTCGAGCCGTTGGTGGTGCCCGAGGCGGATGCCCCCGACATCGGTGATGGAGTCCATCCGGCGGCCCTCGTGGCTCATCGGGGCCCCATGAGCACCAAAACGAGGTATTCCTGTAGGACGGTCAGCCACTGGTAAACGTCGAAGTGCACGGCCAGGGGGTGGTCGGCGGGCAGGCGCTCCGGGCCGTCCGGGCCCACCTCGAGCATGACCCCCAGCGTCAGCCGGATGTCGTTGACCGCGGCGACCCAGGCATTCGCGTCCTGTTCGCTCAGATCGAACCGGCCGCCGCCCTCGGGAACGGTGTCCAGCAACCGCTGCGCGGCAAGGCGTTTGGCGTCGATGATGTCGGGCTCGTGCAGGCTGCGCAGGGCGGCGTTGAGGCTATCCGTGACATCGGGACCCGAGGGGTCATCGTGGTCCGGATGGAAGAAATCGGGCAGCAGCCGCCGCAGGGTCGGATCCCTCGGCGGCTCGCTATTTCCCGCCTTGATGCCGGTGATCTCCTCGAGTTCGTCTGCGGGAGTGGCAGATTCACGCTCATCGAGCAAGCCGACCATGGCGGTCGACAGGTTCTTCAGCAGCGCGGCCTCGTGAGCCGCGAGCGCCGACCGGAAACGGGGACCGTCCCCGGTCTCGACGCGCTTCCATTTGCGCACAGGTAATCGCCGAGGCCCTCGAGAATTACCGGTCCTGCTGCAGGGTCGCCCACAAACCGGCGGCATGCAGCTTGGACACGTCGACTTCCATGGACTCCCGGCTGCCGGCCGACACCACCGCCCTGCCTTCGTTGTGCACCTGCAACATCAGCTTGGTGGCGTGCGGCTCGCTATAACCGAACAACTTCTGGAACACGTACGTCACGTAGGTCATCAGGTTGACCGGGTCATCCCACACGATCGTGACCCACGGACTCGCCGTGACGTCTACCGGAGCGGACTCGCGTTGTCCTGTAGAGCCCGGCTTAGTGGGCGCTGACATTACAACCATGGCTTACACGATACCGAGGATGAGATGAGGTTTCCGAGCCCCCGACGGCAGCCGATACCGTTATGGAATGAATGACCCGGTCGTAACTGGGCTGCTTACCGACAAATACGAGTTGACGATGCTGGCGGCGGCGCTGCGAGACGGCACCGCCGAGCGCACGACGACCTTCGAACTGTTCGCACGCCGGCTGCCCGAGGGCCGCCGTTACGGCGTGGTGTGCGGCACCGGGCGGCTGCTCGAGGCGTTGCCGCAATTCGGCTTCGGCGACGAGGCGTGCCAGTTGCTGGGCGAATTCCTCGATCCAGATACGTTGCGCTACTTGCGCGATTTCCGGTTCGGGGGCGACATCGACGGCTACGCCGAGGGTGAGCTGTACTTTCCCGGTTCGCCCGTGCTGTCGGTGACCGGCACCTTCGCCGAGTGTGTTGTGCTCGAGACGCTGGCGCTGTCGATCTTCAATCACGACACCGCGGTCGCGTCGGCGGCGGCGCGGATGGTGAGCGCGGCCAGGGACCGCCCACTGATCGAGATGGGATCGCGGCGAACCCACGAGCACGCCGCGGTCGCCGCGGCGCGCGCCGCGTATATCGCCGGCTTCGCCGCGTCTTCCAACCTCGAGGCCTGGCGCCGATATGGCATCCCCGCGGAGGGCACCTCCGCGCACGCGTTCACGATGCTGCACGCGAGCGCCGAGCCCGCCGAAGTTACCGAACTGGCCGCATTCCGCGCTCAGGTCGACGCGCTGGGCGCCGGGACCACGCTGCTGGTGGACACCTACGACGTGACGGCCGGCGTGGCCAACGCCGTGGCCGCCGCCGGGGAGGCGCTCGGGGCGGTCCGCATCGACTCCGGCGAGCTGGGCGTGCTGACCCGCCAGGTCCGCGATCAGCTGGACCGGCTGGGCGCCACCCGGACCCGCATCGTGGTGTCCGGCGATCTCGACGAGTTCTCCATCGCCGCCTTGGGCACCGAACCGGTGGACACCTACGGCGTTGGCACGTCGCTCGTGACGGGTTCTGGCGCACCCACGGCGAACATGGTCTACAAACTGGTCGAAGTGGATGGCCTACCCGTGCAGAAGCGCAGCAGCCACAAGGAATCCCGGGGCGGCCGCAAGGAGGCGCTGCGCCTGATGCGCTCGTCCGGCACCGTCACCGAGGAGGTGGTGTATCCGGCGGGCCACCCGCCCACGATCACCGAACCGTCTCGCGCTTTGACCGTCCCGCTGGTGCGCGGCGGCGACTTGGTGTCCAAACCCAATGTCACCGCGGCGCGCGAGCTGGTAGCTTCCGGGCTACGCAGTCTGCCGTGGGAGGGTTTAAACCTGTCGCAGGGCGAACCCGCGATCCCGACGACGCAGATCCCCGCCGCCCGCCCATAGCACCGCAAGCAAAGAGGATAGCCACGTCCGAAGTGTCCGTGCCCGAGTTGCTGGCCCTTGCCGTGTCCGCGCTCGGCGGCAGCGAGCGCGGCGGTCAACTCGAGATGGCCGACGCCGTGGCGCGGGCGTTCGCCACCGGTGAGCATCTCGTCGTGCAGGCCGGTACCGGCACCGGAAAGTCACTGGCCTACCTGGTGCCGGCGCTGGTGCGCGCCATCGACGACGACTCGCCGGTCGTGGTGTCCACTGCCACCATCGCCCTGCAGCGCCAGCTCGTCGATCGCGATCTGCCCCGGCTCATCGATTCGCTCGCCGATGCGCTCCCCCGCCGCCCACAATTCGCGCTGCTCAAGGGCCGTCGAAACTATCTGTGCCTGAACAAGATTCACAATGGCGGCGCCGCGGCCGAGGATGATGCCGGCGACCGGCCGCAGGAGGAGCTCTTCGATCCCGTGGCGGCCACCGCCTTGGGCCGCGACGTCCAACGTCTCACCGCCTGGGCGTCGACGACCGACTCCGGTGATCGCGACGACCTGAAACCGGGTGTGCCAGAACGGTCCTGGTCGCAGGTCAGCGTTTCGGCGCGGGAATGCGTGGGCGTGGCGCGTTGTCCATTCGGAGCCGAGTGCTTCTCCGAGCGGGCGCGGGGCCGGGCCGGCGCTGCCGACATCGTGGTGACCAACCACGCTCTGCTAGCGATCGACGCCGTCGCCGAATCGGCGGTGCTGCCCGAGCACGAGTTGCTGGTGGTGGACGAGGCCCACGAGTTGGTCGACCGGGTGACGTCGGTAGCCACCGCCGAGCTGACGCCGGCCGCCCTGGGCGTGGCGGCGCGCCGGATCGCCCGGTTGGTGAATCCCGAACTGATACAACGCTTGGAGGCGGCCACGGCCAATTTCGCCGCGACGATTCACGAGGCCGCTCCGGGCCGCATCGACCGCCTCGACGACGAACTGACCACCTACCTGACCGTGCTGCGCGACGCCGCCGCGGCGGCACGTTCGGCGATCGACAGCACCAGCGACGCGAAAGCCGCCGCGGCCCGGGCCGAAGCGGTGGCGGCGCTGAGCGAGATCTCCGACACCGCCTCACGCGTCCTCACGTCGTTCGCCCCGGCGATTCCCGATCGCACCGAGGTGGTGTGGCTGGATCACGAGGACAACAGGGGCGCCATGCGCCCGGTGCTACGGGTGGCGCCGTTGTCGGTCGCGGGCCTGCTGCGCGAGCGGGTGTTCTCCCGGTCGACCACGGTGTTGACGTCGGCGACCCTGGCCATCGGCGGGTCGTTCGACGCGATGGCGGCGGCGTGGGGCCTGACCGCTGCGGACACCGGGGGCGCGCGCTGGCGCGGCATCGACGTCGGATCGCCGTTCCACCACGCCACGGCCGGGATCCTCTACGTCGCCGCCCACCTGCCGCCACCGGGCCGGGACGGCACCGGGTCGGCCGAGCAGCTGACCGAGATCGAAGAGTTGATCACCGCGGCGGGCGGGCGGACCCTGGGATTGTTCTCGTCGATGCGCGCCGCGCGGGCCGCGGCAGAGGCCATGCGCCAGCGGTTGTCGATGCCGGTGCTGTGCCAGGGCGACGACAGCACCTCCGCGCTGGTCGAACAGTTCAGCGCCGACGCGCAGACCTCGCTGTTCGGCACCCTGTCGCTGTGGCAGGGCGTCGACGTGCCGGGTCCGTCGCTGTCGCTGGTGCTCATCGATCGCATCCCGTTTCCCCGGCCGGACGACCCGCTACTGGGCGCACGCCAACGCGCGGTGGCCGCGCGCGGCGGCAACGGCTTCATGGCCGTCGCCGCCAGCCACGCCGCCCTGCTGCTGGCGCAGGGCTCAGGCCGGCTCCTGCGGCGCGTCACCGACCGCGGGGTGGTTGCGGTGCTGGACTCGCGGATGGTGACCGCCGGGTACGGTGGCTACCTGTGCGCCTCGCTGCCGCCGTTCTGGCAGACCACGGACCCCGCCCAGGTCCGCGCCGCGCTTCATCGGTTGCGCACCGCCTCCGAAAGCCAGCCCGCCTGAGCTCAGCGGGCCAGGGTGACCAGGCCGAGCTCGGCACTGGAAGCAAGCATCGGGTGGTGGGGCAGCACCCGGACCGTGTACCCGACCGCCCCCGCCAGCGGCAGCGACAACGTCGTCGAGAACACCTGGTTGCCGCCTTCGGCGGTCCCGGTGTACGACATCTCGACGGTGACCGGATCCAGCAGCGCGTCGCTGGCGTCCACCCTGCCCACCACTCCTTGAACCGTAACCTCGTCGGGCGCGAGACCGTCCAGGGCGACGGTGGCGGTCAGCGTCAGCTTGGAGCCGAGCACCGGCGTGTCCGGCAACCCGGTGCTGTCCACGTCGGTGATGGTGATCTTCGGCCACGCCTCTTCGGCACGCCGACGATAGGTGGCCACCTCGCGCGCGGCGCCGAATTCAGCGCCGTCGTCGCCGCCCTCGGCGGGCCCGACCGTCCGGCGCAGCGACTGGGCGGCGTGCGTGTAGTAGCGCTCCACGTAGTCGCGCACCATGCGCGAAGCCAGCACCTTGGGACCGAGCGTTTGCAGCGTGTGCCGCACCATCTCGATCCACCGCGGCGGCACCCCGTGTTCGTCGCGCTCGTAGAACTTGGGCGCGACGGCCTGTTCCAACAGGTCATAGAGCGCGCTGGCCTCCAGGTCGTCGCGACGGGCCTCGTCGGCCACACCATCGGCGGACGGTATCTCCCAACCGTTTTCGCCGTCGTACCATTCGTCCCACCAGCCGTCGCGGATGGACAGGTTCAGGCCGCCGTTGAGCGCGCTCTTCATCCCGGAGGTGCCGCAGGCCTCCAGCGGCCGCAGCGGGTTGTTCAGCCAGACGTCGCATCCCCAGTACAAGTGCCGGGCCATGGACATGTCGTAGTCGGGCAGGAACGCGATGCGGTGGCGCACCTCCGGACGGTCCGCGAACCGCACCACCTGCTGGATCAACGCCTTACCGCCGTCGTCGGCGGGATGCGACTTACCGGCGACGATCAGCTGGATGGGCCTGTCCTCGTCGAGCAGCAGGCGTTCGAGCCGCTCCGGGTCACGCAGCATCAGCGTCAACCGCTTGTAGGTCGGCACCCGCCGGGCGAACCCGATAGTCAGCACATTGGGGTCAAATGCCGTTGTTATCCAACCCAATTCGGCGTCGGACGCCCCGCGTTCGAGCCAGGATTTGCGCAGCCGCCGCCGAACGTCCTCGACCAGCGACGAGCGCAGTTGCGAGCGGATCCACCAGAGATGGCCCGCATCAACCTGATTCAGCCGTAGCCAGACGCCCGGATCACCGAACGAATCGGAACCGGCCAGCTCACGCCCCAACTCCAACCATTGCGGCGCCGCCCAGGTGCGCGCGTGCACTCCGTTGGTGATGGACCCGATCGGCACCTCATCGGAGTCGAATCCGGGCCACAGCTCGTTGAACATGGCCCGACTGACCTCACCGTGCAGCAGCGAGACGCCGTTGGCCCGCTGCGCCAGCCGCAATCCCATGTGCGCCATGTTGAATTTGGTCGGGTCGTCCTCGGCGCCGAGGGCGAGAATGCGGGCGGTCGGGACGCCGGGCAACAACGCGGGCGCGTTCTTGACACCGGCCTTCTCGGTCTTCTTCCCGGGATCCTGCTCGAGGTGGCCGTCGAAGTAGAGCCGCACCATGTCGATCGGGAACCGGTCGATGCCGGCGGCCACCGGGGTGTGGGTGGTGAACACCGTGCTGGAACGCACGACGGCAAGCGCGGTGTCGAAGTCGAGGCCGGCATCGGACATCAACTCGCGGATGCGTTCTGCACCCAGGAAGCCGGCGTGCCCCTCGTTCATGTGGAACACTTCGGGCGCCGGCAGGCCTTCGATCGCGGTGAACGCGCGGATCGCCCGCACCCCGCCGATGCCGGCCAGCAGCTCCTGACGCATTCGGTGTTCCTGGTCGCCGCCGTACAGCCGGTCGGTGATGCTGCGCAGATCATGCTCGTTCTCGGGGATATCGGAGTCGAGCAGGAGCAGCGGAACGCGCCCCACCTGCGCGACCCAGATCCGCGCGTGCAGCTGGGCGGAGTCGGGAAGCGTGAGCTCGACCAGGACGGGACCCCCGGCGGCGTCGGTGAGCAGCCGCAACGGCAACCCCTGGGGGTCGAGCGACGGGTACGTCTCGTTCTGCCATCCGTCCGCGGTCAGCGACTGCCGGAAATACCCCGACCGGTAGTACAAGCCCACCGCCACCAGCGGGACCCCAAGGTCGGAGGCCGACTTCAGGTGGTCCCCGGCGAGGATGCCCAAACCGCCCGAGTAATTCGGCAGCACCTCGGCAACGCCGAATTCCATCGAGAAATAGGCGATGGCCCTCGGCATCGCCACACCGTCGGCTTGCTGCTGCTGATACCACAGCGGCCGAGACAGGTAATCGTTCAGATCGGCGGCCAACTCGTCGAGGCGGCGCAGGAAGTTCTCGTCGAGCGCCAACTCGTCGAGCCGCGCCGGGTTCACCGCGCCCAGCAATGCCACCGGATCGGAGCCGCACCGCTCCCACAGGTCCACGTCCACGGTCGCAAACAAGTCCTGGGTCGGCTTGTGCCATGACCATCGCAAGTTGTTCGACAACTGGTCCAGCGCGGCCAGCCGTTCGGGAAGGTGAGCACGGACGGTAAAGCGGCGGAGGGCTTTCACGCATCCTTACCTTACTGAGGATTTCGCGCCGCGCACGACGACGGTCGACGCCTTTTCCCGCCGGGGGTGTGACCGGACACTAGGGTGGGTATCGGTTAGTTACTGGGGCCGCAACGGCGCTTCCCCACAGAGGAAGTCCCCCACGACAAGGAAGTTTTCGCCAGACGAGAGGCATCCCGCGACCGAGCACACGCGGCGTGCCCGCACACAATCGCAACCAGCCGGCGACGATGCGGTCCGCGTCCCAGGAGGCGAACCGAGCAGGGGTCGGCTAGTCGGAAACCGCCGGCGACTCCACGGCCCGAGAAGCCGGGCCGGGAGGAACCGGCAAATCGGAACGGAGTGTTGTGCCTGGTCGTCTCGAGATCGATAACGTCCAACCCGTCGTTTCATGCGGCGCTTATCCCGCCAAGGCCGTGGTCGGTGAGATCGTGCCGGTCAGCGCGGCGGTGTGGCGAGAAGGCCATGAGGCCGTCGCGGCGACGCTGGTCGTGCGCTACCTCGGGCCCCGCTATCCGCAAGTGACCGAAACGCGCCGAATCAAAGCGGTTCAGGCCCCCGTCAAAACCGCGACGGAAGTCGACGGCGTTGTGGACCAGCAACGGGTCAAGCCGCTGCTGCTGCCGATGACGTTGGGCCTCGAGCCCTATGTTTTCCACGGGCAGTTCACCCCCGACCGGGTCGGCCTGTGGACTTTCCGCGTGGACGGCTGGGGCGACCCGATCCACTCCTGGCGGCATGGCCTGGCCGCCAAGCTGGAGGCCGGCCAGGGCGAGACGGAACTGTCCAACGACCTCCTGGTCGGGGCTGGTCTGTTCGAGCGCGCCGCGACGGGGGTTCCGCGCGCGAAGCGCGACCCGCTGCTGGCCGCCGCCGCGGCATTGCGCACTCCCGGTGACCCGGTCACCCGGACCGCGTTGGCCCTGGCGCCCGAGATCGACGAGATCTTGGCCGAGTATCCGTTGCGCGATCTGGTCACCCGCGGTGAGCAGTACGGGGTGTGGGTGGACCGGCCGCTAGCCCGCTTCGGCTCCTGGTACGAGATGTTCCCCCGCTCGACCGGCGGTTGGGACGCCGACGGCAAGCCCGTGCACGGCACGTTCGCCACGGCGGCCGCCCAGCTGCCGCGCATCGCCGCGATGGGATTCGACGTCGTATACCTGCCGCCGATCCATCCGATCGGCAAGGTACATCGCAAGGGGCGCAACAACTCTCCGACCGCCGCCCCCGGGGATGTGGGGTCCCCGTGGGCGATCGGCAGCGACGAGGGCGGTCACGACGCCATTCACCCGGAATTGGGCACCATCGAGGATTTCGACGCCTTCGTCGCCGCGGCGCGCGAACTGGGCATGGAGGTGTCCTTGGACCTGGCCCTGCAATGCGCGCCGGACCACCCCTGGGCGCGCGACCACCGCGAGTGGTTCACCGAATTACCCGACGGCACCATCGCCTACGCGGAGAACCCCCCGAAAAAGTATCAGGACATCTATCCGCTGAACTTCGACAACGACCCGGCGGGCCTTTACGACGAAGTGCTGCGCGTCGTGCGGCACTGGATGGACCACGGCGTCAAATTCTTTCGGGTGGACAATCCGCACACCAAGCCGCCGAACTTCTGGGCATGGCTGATCGCCCAGGCGAAGGGCATCGACCCCGACGTGCTGTTCCTCTCGGAGGCGTTCACGCCGCCGGCCCGGCAGTACGGTCTGGCCAAGCTCGGTTTCACCCAGTCCTACAGCTACTTCACCTGGCGCACCGCCAAGCAGGAACTCACCGAATTCGGCGATGCCATCGCCGCTGCCGCGGATTTTCGGCGGCCGAACCTGTTCGTCAACACGCCCGACATCCTGCACGCCGTCTTGCAGCACAACGGCCCCGGCATGTTCGCGATCCGCGCGGTGTTGGCGGCGACCATGGGCCCGGCATGGGGCGTGTATTCGGGGTACGAGCTGTTCGAGCACCGCGCGGTGCGGGAGGGCAGCGAGGAGTATCTGGACTCGGAGAAATACGAACTACGGCCTCGCGATTTCGCGGGTGCGCTGGCCCAGGGACGCTCGCTGGAGCCGTTCATCACGCTGCTCAACTCGATTCGCCGGCTGCATCCGGCGTTGCAGCAGCTGCGGACCATTCATTTCCACGCCGTCGACAACGACGCATTGCTGGCTTACAGCAAGTTCGACCCGGCGACCGGCGACTGCGTGTTGGTGGTGGTGACGCTCAACGCGTTCGGCGCCGAGGAAGCCACCCTGTTTTTGGACATGGCGGGTTTGGGTATGGAGCCTTACGAACGATTTTGGGTGCGCGACGAAATCACCGGCCAAGAATTCCAATGGGGGCAAGCAAACTACGTTCGCATCGACCCTGCACGAGCGGTTGCGCATGTGATCAACATGCCGATCATCCCGCAGGAGTCGCGAATGAAGCTGCTCCGCAGGCCACCGAACGGACCGGAGGGATTGTGAGATGAGCCAAGCCGACCAACTGGCCAGGACACACCTGGCGCCCGACCCGGCCGACCTGGCCCGCCTGCTAGCCGGCACGCATTACAACCCGCACGGCGTCCTGGGCGCCCATGAGTACGCCGACCACACCGTCATTCGGGCCTTCCGCCCGCATGCGGCCGAGGTGGTCGCCCTGGTGGGAGACGATCGATTTCCGTTGGAGCACATCGAATCCGGCTTGTTCGCCACGGTGCTGCCGTTCACCAACCTGATCGACTACCGGCTGCAGATCCGATACGAGGGCGCCGACCCGTACACCGTCGCCGACGCGTACCGCTTCCTGCCCACGCTGGGCGAGGTCGACCTCTTCCTGTTCGGCGAGGGTCGGCACGAGCGGCTCTGGGAAGTCCTCGGCGCGCATCCCCGCTCGTTCACCACGGCCGACGGTGTGGTCAACGGGGTGGCGTTCGCGGTGTGGGCGCCCAATGCCAAGGGTGTCAGCCTGATCGGCGAGTTCAACGGCTGGACCGGCAGTGACGCCCCCATGCGCTCGCTCGGCTCGTCGGGAGTGTGGGAGCTGTTCTGGCCGGACTTCCCCGTCGACGGCCTGTACAAGTTTCGCGTGCACGGCGCCGACGGCGTCGTCACCGAGCGGGCCGACCCGATGGCCTTCGCCACCGAAGTCCCGCCGCACACCGCCTCCCGCGTCACCCGCAGCAACTACACCTGGCAGGACGCCGAATGGATGGATCAGCGGGCCCAACGCAATCCGGTGTTCGAACCGATGAGCACCTACGAGGTGCACCTGGGCTCGTGGCGCCCCGGGCTCGGCTACCGGCAGCTCGCCGAGGAGCTGACCAATTACGTGGTGGAGCACGGCTTCACCCACGTGGAACTGCTCCCCGTCGCCGAGCACCCGTTCGCCGGATCCTGGGGTTACCAGGTGACGTCCTACTACGCGCCGACGTCGCGATTCGGCACGCCCGACGAATTCCGGGCCCTGGTCGACGCGCTTCACCACGCCGGCATCGGCGTCATCGTGGACTGGGTGCCGGCGCACTTCCCGAAGGACGCCTGGGCGCTGGGACGGTTCGACGGCACCCCGCTCTATGAACACGCCGATCCTAAGCGTGGTGAACAACTCGACTGGGGCACTTACGTGTTCGACTTCGGACGCGCCGAGGTGCGCAACTTCCTGGTGGCCAATGCGCTGTACTGGCTCGAGGAGTACCACGTTGACGGGCTGCGGGTGGACGCGGTCGCTTCGATGTTGTACCTGGACTACTCCCGCCCCGAGGGTGGTTGGACGCCCAACATCTACGGCGGCCGGGAGAACCTGGAAGCCGTCCAGTTCCTGCAGGAGATGAACGCCACGGTGCACAAGAGCGCCCCGGGCATCGTCACCATCGCCGAGGAGTCGACGTCATGGCCGGGCGTCACGCGACCGACAAACCTTGGCGGCCTGGGCTTTTCGATGAAGTGGAACATGGGCTGGATGCACGACACGCTCGACTACATCGGCCGCGACCCGATCTACCGCAACTATCACCACCACGAGATGACGTTCTCGATGCTGTACGCGTTCAGCGAGAACTACGTGCTGCCGATCAGCCATGACGAGGTGGTGCACGGCAAGGGCACCCTGTGGGGCCGGATGCCGGGCAACAACCACGTCAAGGCCGCGGGGCTGCGCAGCCTGCTCGCCTATCAGTGGGCGCATCCCGGCAAGCAATTGCTGTTCATGGGGCAGGAATTCGGCCAGCGCGCCGAATGGTCCGAGGAACGCGGCCTGGACTGGTGGCAGCTCGACGAGCAAGGATTCTCCAACGGCGTTGCGCGGCTGGTGCGCGACATCAACGCCATCTACCGCAGCCACCCGGCGCTGTGGAGCCAGGACACCGTCCCCGACGGATACTCCTGGATCGACGCCAACGACTCGGCCAACAACGTGCTGAGCTTCCTGCGTTACGGCAGCGACGGATCCGTCATGGCGTGCATTTTCAACTTCGCGGGCGCCGAGCACGGTGGCTACCGGCTGGGGCTGCCGTCCGCCGGTCGCTGGCGCGAGGTGCTCAACACCGACGCCACGGATTACAACGGCTCCGGTATCGGCAACATGGGCGGGGTGGATGCCACCGAGGACCCGTGGCATGGGCGCCCAGCCTCGGCGGTGCTGGTGCTACCGCCCAACTCGGCCCTGTGGCTCGAGCCCGAGTAGGCCGCTTTCGCCGCGAGCACCCGACTTCCGCGGCATGCGCAGCTCAGTAGAGCGCGTTCGCGAGGTTCCGCCGGCCGGCGACGACCTCGGGATCGGCGGGATCGAAAAGTTCGAAAAGCTCGATCAGCCGGGTGCGCACCCGGGTGCGCTCGTCGCCTGATGTGCGGCGCACCAAGGCAATCAGGCGCTCGAAAGCCGCGCTCACGTCCTGGTTGAGGATTTGCACGTCGGCGGCCGCGAAGGCCGCGTCGATGTCGCTCGGTGCCCCATCGGCGGTGGCCACCGCGTCCGGTGAATGCGCGGTCGCGCGCATGAGGAAGTCGATCTGGCGGATCGCGCCCTTGGCTTCGGCACTGCCCGGGTTGGCGTCCAGAATCGCTTGGTACGCCCCTCGGGCGCCCTGGAAGTTGCCGGCCTCCAACTGCTCGCGGGCGGCCACCAACTCGGGGTCGACCTCGTCGGCAGCCGCGGAACCGGTTGAGCCCCTGAGTTTCCCGGCCGTCGCGGAAAGGATCTGGTCCAGCCAGCCGCGCAATTGATCCGGCGGCTGCATGCCCTGGAAACTCGAGATCGGCTGTCCGGCGGCCAAAGCCACGACGGTGGGCACCGCGTCGACACCGAACATCTGCGCCACCCTGGGCGTCACGTCGACGTTGACCGTGCCCAGCGACCACTGTCCGTTGTCCTGGGCGGCCATGCCGGACAACGTGTCCAACAGCTGGACGCACGCGTCGCTGCGCGGCGACCACAACAGCACCACGACGGGCACTTCCTCGGACCGCAACAGGACCTCGGCCTCGAAATTGGCCTCGGTGATCGCGGTGACTCCCGGGCCGCCCTCGGCGGCGGCCGGCGCTGCGCCGCCACCGGTCCCGCCGCCCGGCGGCTGCTGCTGGGCCCGCTGCTTGAGGCCGGACAGGTCGACGGCGCCGGCCATCGCGGGGCCGATCGAGGGTCGCGGACGCGTCACGCCGTCAAGTTTGTCATGCGCATCGGTGACCCATCCACCCGGTGGCGCGGACCCGGGGATCCGCCGCGGGGAGCCGAAAATCGCGCGCCGAGGAGCCTGGCAGGCCCGATATGACGAACATCACAAAACTTCGCGTTCGGGCTCTTCCAGCAACGCCCGCGACGGCCTCAGCCCCCCGCCTCGTCGGGCCGCCTTACCTTGCCCGCAGGATCAACGCGTCACCCTGCCCGCCCGCGCCGCACAGCGCCGCGACGCCGTAGCCGGAGCCACGGCGCGACAACTCCAGGGCGGCATGCAGCGTGATCCGCGCTCCCGACATCCCAATGGGGTGCCCGACGGCGATCGCGCCGCCGTTGACGTTGACGATCTCGGGATCCACGCCCAGTTCGCGGGTCGAGGCCAGCGCGACAGCGGAGAACGCCTCGTTGATTTCGACGACGTCGAGCTGGTCGACGGTGATGCCCTCGCGGCTGAGCGCCTTGTTGATCGCGTTGGCCGGCTGCGACTGCAGGGTGGAGTCCGGTCCGGCGACCACGCCGTGCGCACCGATCTCGACCAGCCAGGTCAGGCCCAGCTCCTCCGCCTTGGCCCTGTTCATCACCACCACAGCCGCGGCCCCGTCCGAGATCTGCGACGCCGAACCGGCGGTGATGGTGCCGTCCTTGCGGAAAGCCGGCTTGAGGCCGCCCAGGGACTCGGCGGTGGTGTTGGCGCGAATCCCCTCGTCCTCGGTGAACTGCAGTGGATCACCCTTGCGCTGCGGGATGTTGACGGGAACGACCTCGTCGGCGAAGACGCCGTCCTTCCACGCCGCGGCCGCCTTCTGATGCGAGCGCGCAGCGAACTCGTCCTGCTCGGCGCGGGTGAACTTGTCGAGGTCGTTGCGCTGCTCGGTGAGCGCGCCCATCGGCTGGTCGGTGAAGACATCGTGCAGACCGTCGTAGGCCATGTGGTCGAGGACCGTGACGTCGCCGTACTTGTAGCCCGCCCGGCTGTCCATCAGCAAATGCGGCGCCTTCGTCATCGACTCCTGCCCACCGGCCACCACCACGTCGAACTCGCCGGCTCGAATCAGCTGGTCAGCGAGCGCGATGGCATCGATGCCGGAGAGACACATCTTGTTGATGGTCAGCGCTGGGACGTCCCAGCCGATGCCGGCCGCTACGGCCGCCTGGCGCGCGGGCATCTGGCCGGCGCCGGCCGTCAGCACCTGGCCCATGATCACGTACTCGACGGCCGAGGCGGGCACGTTGGCTTTCTCCAGCGCGCCGGCGATCGCGATGGCACCCAGATCGCTGGCCGAAAAATCCTTCAGCGAACCCATCAACTTGCCGATCGGCGTGCGCGCTCCAGCAACGATCACCGATGTCGTCATAACAACCTCCTAAGCGTCCATGGACGGCCGATCCGGCCTCCCGGAGCAGCGCAATCTTTGCCGCCAGGTTACCTTTATGTGATGACGACCGATCAAGTTGACGCCCGTCAGGTCCTAGCCACCGAACTGGTGACGGCGATCGATCACGTCGGCATCGCAGTCGCCGACTTGGACACCGCGATCGCGTGGTACCACGACCACCTCGGCATGATCATGGTGCACGAGGAAGTCAACGAGGAGCAGGGAATCCGCGAGGCGATGCTGGCCGTGCGCGGCGCCGCGAAGGGTACCGCGCAGATCCAGCTGATGGCCCCGATCGACGAGTCCTCAACCATCGCCAAGTTCCTCGACAAGCGCGGGCCCGGCATCCAGCAGCTGGCGGTTCGCGTGAGCGACCTGGACAGCGTGATCGAGCACCTGCGCTCCCAGGGCATCCGGCTAATCTATGAGGCCCCGCGTCGCGGCACGGCAAACTCGCGGATCAACTTCATCCACCCCAAGGACGCCGGCGGCGTCCTCATCGAGCTGGTCGAACCGGCCGCCTGATCAAGACCACTTCCGGGTCGGACCCCGCGTGGCGCGGTGGCTCCAGCATGGGGTATGCCAATGCCGCCGATCGTTCGCGCCCCCGAGCGTCGGGTCGGTCGGCCATACCACCAGATGTGCGGTGCCGACGCGAATTTCGTGATCACACCCCGGACAGCGATAGGTCTTGACCGCACGGGCGGCCGCGACCGGCCGGACCTCGTACTCGTGGCCGTCGGGCCCGAGCTCCACCCGGCGTGACGCCGGGGGCGGCGACGATTGCCACCGCCGACGTGGCGACGTGCGGCGCCGGGCCATGCCGCCAGCCTAGCCGGGAGGCTCAGAACAGCCGATACTCGTCGCTGTCCATTCCGCGCATCTTGTCGTAATCCAATGTGATGCAACGGATCCCGCGGTCGGTCGCCAGCGTGCGGGCCTGCGGTTTGATCTGCTGGGCCGCAAACACGCCCTTCACCGGCGCAAGCACGCTGTCGCGGTTGAGCAACTCGAGGTAACGGGTCAGCTGCTCTACCCCGTCGATCTCCCCGCGCCGCTTGATCTCCACCGCCACCGAACCGCCCTGTTCGTCGCGGCAGAGCAGGTCGACGGGCCCGATGGCGGTCATGTATTCGCGACGAACCAAGGTGTAGCCCTCGCCGAGCAGCTGCACGTGCTCGGCGAGCAACGCCTGCAGGTGGGCTTCGACCCCGTCCTTGACCAGCCCGGGGTCCACCCCGAGGTCGTGGCTGGAGTCGTGCTCGACATCCTCGACGGTGATGCGCAGCTGTTCGCCGGCCTTGTTCTGCACCACCCACACCGGCGCCTGCTCACCGGGCTCCTCGGTCAGCCAGCACGGCGGGCTCATCCAATTCAACGGTTTGTAGGCGCGGTCGTCGGCATGCACGCTGACCGATCCGTCGGCCTTGAACAGCAGCAGCCTGCGGGCCGAGGGAAGATGCGCGGTGAGCCGGCCGACGTAGTCCACAGTGCACTGGGCGATCACTAGACGCACCCGACTCACCTTAGAGCGTCGCCGACAAATTAGGCTGGCGCCACCATGTCGGCCACGCAGAGCTTGGCGAAACGCATCGGGCGGGTCCTCGAGAGGGTCACCCGTCAGAGCGGCCGGTTACCGGAGACGCCGGCGTACGGCTCCCTGCTGCTGGGACAGGTCTCCGAGAGCCAGGGGCGCCGCCGCGTCCGCATCCAGGTCATCCTGACCGTGCTGGTGCTGGGCGCCAACCTGATCGGCATCGCCGTCGCGCTGCTCCTGGTGATCGTCGCCATCCCGCAGCCGAGCGTGTTCGACGACGCGCCATGGTGGATCACCTTCGGGGCGTCACCCGCCTACATCGCGCTCGCCCTGGCGGTGGGCACCTACTGGATCACCCGCCGGACGGTGATCGCGCTGCGCTGGGCCATCGAGGAGCGGGCCCCGACCCCGGAAGACGAGCGCAACACGTTCCTGGCGCCGTGGCGGATCGCCCGCTTCGACCTCATCCTCTGGGGCATCGGGGCGGTGGTGTACACGACGCTCTATGGCCTGGTCAACAAGCTATTCATCCCGCGGTTCCTTATCGCGGTGGGCATTTGCGGCATCTTGGTGGCCACCGCCAGCTATCTGCTCGCCGAGTTCGCGCTGCGCCCGGCCGCGGCCCAGGCACTGGAAGCCGGGCCGCCACCGCGGCGATTCGCCTCGGGCATGATGGGCCGGACCATGGTGGTCTGGTTCCTCGGCTCAGGCCTGCCCGTTCTCGGCATCGCCTTCCTGGCGGGCTTCCAGGCGCTGATGCGGAATCTGACCGAAACCCAGTTCGCGGTCGGCGTGCTGATCGTGTCGATCGCCACGGTGATCTTCGGTTGCCTCTTGATGTGGATTCTGGCCTGGCTCACCGCGACCCCGGTGCGCGTGGTCCGCGCGGCGCTGAGGCGCGTCGAGCGCGGCGATCTACGGGGCGACCTCGTCGTCTTCGACGGCACCGAACTCGGCGAGTTGCAACGCGGTTTCAACGCGATGGTCGACGGGCTACGGGAGCGCGAACGCGTGCGCGATCTTTTCGGCCGACACGTCGGGCGCGAGGTCGCCCTCGCCGCCGAACGCGAGCGCCCCAAGCTGGGCGGCGAAGAACGCCATGTGGCAGTCGTATTCATCGACATCGTCGGTTCTACCCAACTGGTGACCAGCCGGCCCCCGGCGGAAGTCGTTTCCGTGCTCAATCAATTCTTCGGCATAGTCGTCGAGGAAGTAGACCGACACTGCGGTCTGGTCAACAAGTTCGAGGGCGACGCGACGCTGGCCATCTTCGGGGCCCCGAACCATCTGGACCGTCCGGAAGACCAGGCGCTGACCGCCGCACGGGCCATCGCCGAGCGACTCGCCAACGAAATGCCGCAGTGCCAAGCCGGTATCGGCGTGGCGGCGGGTCAAGTCGTCGCCGGCAACGTCGGCGCCAGGGAACGCTTCGAATACACCGTGATCGGCGGGCCGGTCAACGAGGCGGCCCGCCTGTGCGAGCTCGCCAAGTCGTACCCGGGCCAGCTGCTGGCGACGTCGGATGCGCTCGAAGGCGCGAGCGAGAACGAGCGTGGCCGTTGGACTTTGGGCGAGACGGTGACGCTACGCGGACACGAACGCCCCACCCAGCTCGCTTTGCCCGCCGAGACCGCCGACGCATCCTGACGGATTGATTTCCGACCCGAGCGGGTAAGGGGACTAAGGACATCGCCCCTTAGGAGAGATTGGTGTTGACATGACCGGTAGTGGAACTGCGCGGCGTGTTTTTATCGCCGCGGGGATCGCCGCGGCGATCGCCTCGAGTTCGTTGACCGCGGGCTGCAGCTCAGACAACAACAACAAGAACCCGACGACTTCGACCGTCACCACCACGGTCACGACGCCCGCCAGCGTCACCACGACGGCGCCGGCGGCGACGACCCCGGCCGGACCGGGCGGCGGTCCCGAGACGGGTCCCGGGGGCGCCACGACCGCCGGGCCGGGCGGCTCGGGTGCCGGCGCGGGGCCCGGCGCACCGATCGCGGTGGTGAGGTCGCGAAAGTCGTCGAGCACCAGCGCGCAGCGGACGTGATCGACGGCCGGGGTGAGTGCG
>NZ_LZJI01000129.1 GCF_001667775.1 Mycobacterium sp. E1747 | reverse complement strand
CCAACGCGAAAAGCGCCACCAGCCAACCAGGGCGCAGCCGGCGAGTCATGCTAGCGAGATTAACCGACTCAGACCCGACCCCGGCATGAACGGGCACGGCGTTAGCCGCTGATGGGGCACCTGCCGCCCGAGCGTCACGCTGGGGCGGCGCTTGCCGACGGGCGCCACGCTAGCGTGACGCTCGATCGCCCGGGGCCGGGTCTGAGTCGGTTAATCTCGCTAGCATGACTCGCCGGCTGCGCCCTGGTTGGCTGGTGGCGCTTTTCGCGTTGGTGATCTCGGCCAGTGCGTGGCTGCCGTGGCTGACCACCGCCGTCAACGGCGGGGGCTGGGCCAACGCCATCGGGGGCGCGCACGGCAACCTGGAACTCCCGCGCGGGTTCGGCGCGGGCCAGCTCATCGTGCTGTTGTCCTCGGCGCTGCTGGTCACCGGCGCAATGGTCGGCCGCGGCCTGTCGGTGCGACTGGCTTCGGTTGGTGCGCTGTTGATCTCGCTACTGATCGTCGCGCTCACGGCGTGGTACTACAAGCTGAACGTCAATCCGCCGGTGTCGGCGCAGTACGGCCTCTACGTCGGCGCGGGGGCGGCGGTGTGCGCGGTGCTGTGCTCGATCGTGGCGGTCATCACGGCGTTGGCTTCCCGACGGTCGGGCCGCTGAGGAGCTACGGCGACGGGAATTCGTGCTTGCCCGAGCTGGCGCTTTCGTTGGGCTCGTTGACGCCGAACACGAAGGGCGCGAACACGATTTCGCGGCCGTCGGGGTCACGGTAGGTGACCGCGCCCGTCGCCTCCCAGTACGGATGCTGTTCGACCGGCTCGTGCCCCGCGGCCCGCAGCCGCGCGATCGCCGCCCGCTGCGCCTGGTGGTCGGGGAAGTACAGGCACAGCTGTTCGTGATGGTCCACCGCCACGGGCTCGACGGATTCCACGATCTCCAGCGTCAGGTTCCAACTGGGCAGGCCGAAAATGGCGCCATTGCTGCCGTAGCTCTCGCCGAACGTCTCGAAAAGCGGCAACCCGACGAGCTCGCGGTAGAACCGCACCGTGTCTTGAAAGTTCGGCGACCGGCGCGCGAACCGGATGCCGCCGATCGGCGCCAGCTGCGGCGGCCAGTGCGTCGTCCGGCGGGGGTGGTGGGCCATCACAGCCCGACCGCGGCGGTCGCCGACTCCGCGGTGTCCCAGTGTCGCAGCCGTTCGCCGGGGGCCCACGTCGAATGGGTGCCGCTGGAGATGCGCTCGGGCAGTTGAAGTTTGCACACCGGTCCGTCGGCGAGCCGGCCGGCGTCGACGACCACACAGTAGGAGGCGTCGGTGTTCACGTCGGTGGTGAGCGTGACGAGGTAGCCGTCGTCTTCACCGGTGGCACCGACCCGCGGCGCCATCGCCGTCTCGCTGCCGTAGACGCCATCGCCGAACGGGCTTCCCGTGTCGAGGTCGTGTTTGACCAGCCCGTCGAACAGGAACCAGCCGGGTTTGCCGGTCGCGGCGTAGGCATAGCGGTAGTTGCCCGCGGCGTAGTCGGGGTTGATGGCGCCGAACTCGGTGACCGAGTCCGACAGCCGCTGCTCCCGCACGGCGCCGGTGGTCAGGTTGAACCGCCACCGGTGCAGCCGCGACTGCAGCCGGTCCAGCGCCAGGAAGCGAAACAGCTTGTCCCACTTCGATCCACCGGTGTCAGCCGGGGACGGATTTTCCTCGAAGAAGCCGTCGAGGACGATCTCGTCGCCGTCTTCGTAGGCGTTGACGAAGTGCAGCACGAAGGTGGGGTCCGCCTCGAACCATCGAATGTCGGCGGGTCCGCCGCGGCGGGGGAGGATCGCGAACCGCGACGGGATCTCGGGATAGAAGCGCGGCACGTGCACGTCGTGCTCGAGCAGGGCCGGGTCCCAGAACAACGGGAAATCGGTAAGGATGACATAGTTTTCGGTAAACGCCATGTCGTGGGGGAGCCGCGGTCCGGGCAGTTGGACGTCGACGTAGTGGACCAGGTCGTTGTTCTGGTCGACGACCCCGTAGCGCATGTACGGGTCGCGCTTGCTGTAGTTGAAGAACAACAGCTCGCCGGCTTTGGCGTCGACTTTCGGGTGCGCGGACACACCCCAGTCGGTGGGGAACCGCCCGTTCCAGGTCGACTTGCCCAGCGTCTCGCCCGAATACGGATTGACCCGGTATAGGTCGCCGCACTGGTAGAAGCTGGTCAGGGCGACGCCCCGGTGCACGATGACGTCGGTGCTCGATGCGTCCTTCATCCGGGTGCGAGCGCCCCAGCCCTGCTCGCACTTGGCCAGTTGTACCGGCTCGGCCAGTCCCGGCCACAGCGTCTCGCCCGCCTCGTTCTCCGCCAGGAAGCCGTCGGTCCGCACAAAGCGGTTGCGGTAGAACACCTTTCCGTCGCGAAAGCCGACCATGTGTAGCATGCCATCGCCGTCGAACGGATGATAGGTCTTCAGCGCCGGGTGCAGCGGGTTCTCGGTATTGCGCAGGTAGATGCCATCGAGGTCGCGCGGAATCTCTCCCTCCACGGCGGTGAGGTCGTCGGCGTCCCACTCGGTGGTCTGGGGACGCCACGGTCCGGTCCGGTACGGGTGGTCGTCGTCCTCAGGCAGCGTGGACAGAAACTTGCCGACGATCGCGACGTCCATGTCACACACCTTCTGCCGTGCTGACAACGAAGCTCACCGTGGTGGCGGTGCTGCCGCCGAAATTGAGGGTGCCGAAGCTCTTGGCTCCGTCGACCTGATATTCGCCGGCCGTGCCGCTGACTTGTTTGGCCGCGTCGAGCAGCATGCGCACGCCCGAGGCCCCGACGGGGTGGCCGCCGCCGATCAGCCCGCCGCTCGGGTTGATCGGCAGCCGGCCGCCGATTTCGATCTCGCCGTTTTCGATCGCCTTCCACGACTCGCCCGGGCCGGTCAACCCGATGTGGTCGATCGCCAGGTACTCGCTGGGGGTGAAGCAGTCGTGCACCTCGTACCCGTCGAGGTCGTCGAGGGCCAGCCGCGCGCGCCGCAACGCGTCCTGCACCGCAGCCCGCACGTGCGGGAGCACGTAGGGGTCGTCGGCGGCTCGGTCCAGCTTTTGCCGCAGACCCAGCCCCACCGTGCGGTGCCCCCACCCGTGGATGCGGCCGATCGGGCGCGCATCGGGGTGGGTGCGCAGGTAGGCATCGCCGGCCAGAACCAGTCCCGCGCCGCCATCGGTCATTTGGCTGCAGTCGAAGCGGCGCAACCGGCCCTCGGTGATGGGGTTGGTGGTGGCGTCATCCGTAATCGGGTCGTGACCCGTCCAGGCGGCGGCCGCCAGATGCTGGGCCGCGGTGTCGCCGGGCACGGTTTTCTCGAGCTCGACGCCCAGTACCAGCGCGGTGTCGTAGGCGCCCGACCGCAGATCCGCCATCGCCGACAATGCCGCGATGCTGCCCGACGCGCACGCCGCTTCGTGCCGGGAGGCGGGGGTGTCCCAGAGGTCGGCGCAGACCGTCGCCGGCATCGCGCCGAGGTGGCCCTGAGCGGCGAACATTTCGCCGAAGGCGTTCCCGACGTGCACCACCTCGATGTCGCCGGCGTTCACCTTGGCCGCACCGAGAGTGCCCGCGACGACCTCGGCGGTCAGGGCGGCGAAGTCGCGGCCCTCTTTGGTCAGATTGCGGGCGAAGTCGGTTTGCCAGCCGCCCAGGATCCACACACCGGGTGAGCCATCCATACGCCGCACGGTACTCCAGGATCGCCTCGACCTTGAGGCCTATCCGGGCGGGGGCGTGACGAATAGGTGCCCAAAAAAGGGGCGGCCCCGTCGGCTCTCGGGCTGAACCGACGGGACCTAGGCGAACGCGAAGGCCGGCCGACGCGTGCGCCTCTCATGGAACATTGCCCCCTACAGCGGCCGACAAACATGCGAAGTCAACCTCGTTCGGCGTTCGGCGGGCCGACCGCTCGGGGGGTTGACGCCTCGCGAGTGGCTCAGACGGCGCCTGGGACGAGTTCGGTGGGGTCGGGTCCGTCCGGCTGACCTGCCGTGATGCCCCGCTGTTTGCGGGCGTCGGCCAAGTCGATTGCCGCCAGGTCGATGCCTTTCGTCTCGACGGCGGTGACGGCGGCCACCGCGCTCACCGCGGCGGTCGCCGCCAGGTACCAGGAGATGGGCACCGCGGATTTATAGGTCTCGAGCAAGCGCACCGCGATGATCGGTGCCAGCGAACCGGCCACGATCGAGGTGACCTGGTAGCCGAGCGATACCCCCGAGTAGCGCATCCGCGTGGGAAACATTTCGGCCATGGCCGCGGGCTGCACCGCATACATGAGGCCGTGGATCACCAGGCCGATGACGATCGCCGACAGGATGATGGCATTGCGGCCGCTGTTCATCATCGGAAACGCGAAGAAGCCCCAGGTGCACGCGCTGATCGCACCGATGAAATAGATTGGGCGCCTGCCAAATCGGTCACTGAGGCGCCCGGCCAGGGGGATGACCACGAAGTGGACGGCATGCGCCACCAGCAGCCACCACAGGATGGTCTTGGTGTCGGCGTGCACATGGACTTTCAGGTAGGTGATGGAGAAGGTGACGACGAGGTAGTACATGGTGTTCTCGCCCAGCCGCATACCCATGGCGGTGAAAACGCCACGTGGATAACGCTTTAACACCTCCACCACGCCAACCCGGGCGGTCTCGACCTGGTCGAGCTGCCGTTGCGCCTCGTAGAAGATCGGCGCGTCCGTCACCTTGGCGCGGATGTAAGAGCCGATCAGAACGACGACCGCCGACAGCCAGAAGCCGACGCGCCAGCCCCAGCTCAGGAAAGCCCCGTCCGAGAGCGTCGAGGTAAGGACCAGCAGCACGACGGTCGCCAGCATGTTTCCGCCCGGCACGCCGGCCTGCGGCCAGCTGGCCCAAAAGCCGCGTGTGGCCTTCGGGCTGTGCTCGGCGACCAGCAGGACCGCCCCGCCCCACTCGCCGCCGACGGCGAAGCCCTGCGCGAACCGCAGCGCCACGAGCAGCGCGGGGGCCCAGTACCCGATCTGGCCGAAGGTGGGCAGGCATCCCATCGCGAATGTGGAGACGCCGACCAACAACAGGCTGAGCTGCAGCAGCTTCTTGCGGCCGTATCGGTCGCCGAGCTGACCGAAGACGATGCCACCGAGCGGGCGGGCGGCAAAGCCGACGGCGTAGGTCACGAAGGCGGCGAGGATTGCGTCGAGTTCGTTGCCGCCCCGGGGAAAGAACACCTTGCTGAAGACCAGGGTTGCGGCGGTGCCGTAGAGGAAGAACTCGTACCATTCCACGACCGTGCCGGCCATCGAGGCGGCGACCACGCGGCGCAGATACGCCTGGCTTTCGAATAGCTTGCCACGCAGGCCATTACGGTCACTCATCGGTCGCCCTCCTTGGCGTGCCGCCCACCCAGGGCCCCGACCCGAGTTTGCCGAGACCTGCGTTATCGCTAGACCGCGGCGACGGTGGGTGTGCTGGCGGATGGGAGCGTACCTGGCGTGCGGGCTCGGCGCAGGTGTCGCGGGGGTGCCCGCGCGCCCCGACAGGGTCGTCGGACGCGGGCGTCCCAGCAGTCACTGTTGAACGGGCGCATGCGGCACCCCGCGCCGGTTGCGACACGGTCACGGATGGATACCTATCGTCGCATCACTAGTCACAACAACCGCTCCAATCACTATCGTCACATGAGCCAACTGCGGACGTCAATGCGGTGTCCCGCCGCTCGAAAGGTGTTACATGTCGGCGATTCTTCGAAGTGTTTCGCTCTCGATGGCGTCGGCGGCCGCAGTCGGACTCGTCTTCGTGGTCGGGCCCGCGCCGTCGGCTTTCGCCACCCCGTGTGGCGCACCGGAAGCGAACGTGGAGCCGCCCGTCGCCCCGCCGGCGATGCCCGCACCCCAACCGGTCGTCCAACCGCCGACCGGACGCCGGCCGACCCACACCAATGACCAGGCACCCTTGCCCAGGCTTGGCCCACTGATCTCCCAGTTCCTCAAACCGACGACTCCGGGTCGCCAGGTCGCCCCGATGAGACCCCAGGCCGAAGTCCTCCCGCCCGGGCCCAATCCGCCCGCTCCCGGGCTGCCGCAGCCGCCGAACGCTGGTCAGCTGCAGCCCAACGCGGCCCCGGTCCCGCAGCCACAGCCGGCGCCGCCGCCCTCGATCGCGGGCGCGCCGACGTCGCTCGTCGACTGGGTGACCGGCCCCGACGGTCCGAACAAAACGTTGCAGCGTTTCAGCATCTCGGGTACCGACCTCGGAATTGCCTGGGACAACGGCGATCCGATGAACCGCCAGGTCCTCATGGCATTCGGCGACACCTTCGGCTACTGCAAGGTCAAGGGCCAGCAGTGGCGCTACAACACGCTGTTCCGCAGCTCGGACCATGACCTGTCGCACGGCATCCACATCTCCGACGGCATCCCCAACGACCGGTACTCCGGTTCGCCGGTGTGGACGACGAGCCTGTCCAAGCAGGTCGTCAACACGATTCACAAGGCCGCGCACGAGACGGGCATCATCCCGACGGCGGGCATCTCGATCGGCCGGACGCAGTACATGAGCTACATGTCCATCCGGCAGTGGGGCCGCGACGGCGAGTGGTCGACGAACTACTCGGCCATCGCCAGGTCCAACGACAATGGCCAGAACTGGGGGATCTTCCCCACCTCGATCCGAACGGCCTCCGCGGACGCCATCCCGGGAGCCGGGTTCACCCCCGGCAATGAGAACTTCCAAATGGGTGCGTTCATGAAGGGCAACGACGGTTACCTCTACCAGTTCGGCACCCCGTCGGGGCGCGGCGGCGCGGCGTTCCTGTCGCGCGTGCCACCGGGTCAGCTGCCCGACCTCACCAAATATCAGTACTGGAACGGCGACGAGGGCGGCCGCTGGGTGCCCAACAACCCAGGTGCGGCGACGCCGATCTTCCCCGGCCCGGTGGGCGAGATGTCGGCCCAGTACAACAGCTATCTGAAGCAATACCTGGTGCTCTATACCAACGGCGGCAGCAACGACGTGGTGGCGCGGACGGCGCCGGCCCCGCAGGGACCGTGGAGCCCCGAGCAACCGCTCGTGTCGTCCTTCTCGATGCCCGGCGGGATCTACGCACCGATGATCCACCCGTGGTCCTCGGGCCGGGACCTCTACTTCAACCTGTCGCTGTGGTCGGCATACGACGTGATGCTGATGCACACCGTCTTGCCCTAATCGTGACCATGTCGCACCCCAAATAGTCGGCAAAGCAGGCGCACCCTGAAGAAAGCGGGGGCCCAGCGAGAGAGGAGATCGGCGATGATCACCTTCGAGAATCCGGCCGCGTCGACCGCCGGCAAGCCGCGGCGGCCGAACATCGAGGTGCGCATTGAGGGTGTGCACCGCAGAGATGGCGCCGTCCGCCTGGGCATCCTGCTCGACGGGCGGATGGCCACATAGCCGAGCGCCTCGTGCCCGGCCGCAAGGGCCGGGGCAGGATATACGCGTGAGTTGGGCGAAGCGCGAAGCGAGGGCACTCGCGGAGACGAGTCTGACCGGTGACGCGTTGCTAGCTGAGCTGGAAGACTATGTCCGCGCGAACAATCCGCAATTGACGGACGTCCGGCTGGAGCGGGCGACGCCCACCGAGGAGTACGACGCCACCGTCCAACCGCCGAGGCGGTGGTACGACGTCACCTACCTGGCTGACGATGGCGAAGGGTACGGGCTCAAGCCCTGAATGCCGGCACGCACACCCGGGGCGGATCATGTACGAGAGGGCGAATGGGCCGGGCTTGGCCGTTTACCGCACCGACATCCACACCTTCCTTTACGCTCACGTCATCGGCGACGCGCGCGACGTGTCGACCTGGGCAAAGGGAGCGCGATGACCGGGACAGCGAGCGTCGATGCGGAACTTCGGCAGACGCGGGAAGAAGCCGTCCTAGCTCATTTCGAAGCAGAGAACAACCACGACGTCGCCGCAACGCTTGCCACATTCAAATCCGGCTGCGCCCGCACAGAATTGCCCGGCGAGGTTGCGGATGGACCTAATGCGGTTGCCAACGCCTACCGTGAACTCTTCACAGCTTTCCCCGACATGCGCTTCACCGACATCGAGCCAGGAGCGCTGTGTCACCACGGCGACAGGGTGCTCTTGGAGTCTCGCGTGCAGGGCACCCACCGGGGACCGTATCGGGGCCTTCCCCCGACTGGTCGCTGGGTCGACCTGCCAGTCGTGGCGATCTTCGAGTTCGATGGCCCTGATCTCGTTTGCGAACGCGCCTACTTCGACCGCCTCGCGTTGTTTATCTACCTCGGCGTCGGGCGCGACCCCAACACCACAGCCGGTCGGATCGCGACTCTGCTCAACCACCCCATGACGGTCGCCCGAGCGGCACTGCGTTCGCGTCGTTTGCGTTGAGGCCACTATCGGACTTGCCGCTTTTCCGGATCACCGCCAACACGGCCTGATACCGCTGCTCGGCCACGGTTAACTCCCTCATCTAGGGAGTGTCAAGGATCAACCGAAGTAACTGTCAAGCATCAGCCGAAACACTGTCACGCATCACCCGAAGCAGGAATGTCAAGCATCAGCCGACGTCATACACATGACAGAGTGCCCCCGGCAGGATTCGAACCTGCGACACCGGCTTTAGGAGAGCCGTGCTCTATCCCCTGAGCTACGAGGGCGGACCGCCTGAGCTTACCGGGAGACCACGGCACCGACGGCTCAGCGCAGCTCCGCGATGACCTTCGCGAAGTTCTTGACATGGTTGTCCTGCACGGTGACGGACGTGACGCCGTACTTCTCGCGGTAGAAGGTCAGCCTGTCGGCCATGTCGCGCGGCGTCCCGCTGAGTACCGAGGTCTGCTCGAGCAACTCCTCGTCGGACAGCTCTGGGGCGTACTGCCGGGTCATCCGCAGGTCGGGCATGGTCTCGCCCTCGGCCGGCAGAGCGGTGATCGCCAGGTTCAACTCCAGCGAGTCGAATCGGTCGCCGGCAGCCTTGCGGACGAACTCGATGCGTTCGGCCAATGGGTCATCGGCTTCTTTGACGCGCGAACCGGTCAGCCCGATGATGTGGGCGTGCTGGGCGGCGATGGTCAGCACCCGGTCGCCGTTGCCGGCGATGAGGATGGGCGTCTTCGGGTGATGCTCCTCGAGATAGGTCGTCATGTGTTTGAGGTAGTCGACCCGGGCGCCGGCGCTGGGGTACGGCAGCTCTGCCGCCTCGAATTCCTCTCTCACATAGCCGGTCCCAAGCCCGATCTCGAGACGGCCATCGCTCAGCTTGTCCAGGTCGCCGAGATCCCGGCTGAGCAGGGCCGGCTTGTAGAAGGCGGCGTTGAGCACATACATGCTGAGTTTGAGCCTCGTGGTGACCATGGCGGCCGCGGTCAGCGCCGCGGTCGGCGATGCCGCTCCTAAATGGTCTGGGACACAGAGGATGTCGAATCCAACGTCTTCGGCACGCTTCACCTTCTCCACGAATGCCTCGCGCGACTTGATGAAGCGCATGCTCATTCCGAAGCGGAAATCCTTGGCCACCAACAACTCCATTCAACCGATGAGGACAATTACCAGCTACGAGCCGCCTCCGCCAGGCCGTGCACCAGGGCGCTGGTGACCGGTGACAGGCCGTCGTCGCCGGGCAGCGGGCTGCGCGGGCTGATGCCGCGCACGCGCGGGGACAGCTCCAGCTGGGTGCCGCCGTCGCGCACCCGGTTCACCGGGTTGCCCGGATGCAGCCCCCGCAACTCCGGCGGGATGTCCTCGAGGTCGGTGATCACCTGAAAGCCGGTCAGCTGAATGTGCCGGGCCAGGTGCGCGGCCAACGCACGGTTGCGGCCGCCGGCCAGCAACTGGGTGCTGCGCCCGATGCGGCCGTAGCCATGCAGGGAGACCGCGACATCGACGTGGTCGAGGAATTCGGCCAGCCGTGGTGACTCGGCCGGATCGAACAACGCAGACGGCAGGTGATGCGGGTAGCGGTCGGGGTGACGCAGCACGTACACGGACGCGCCGGCGGCGTCGGCGGCGCGTTCGGCGATCACGTCGGTCATCTCCTCCAGCCCTCCGCCGTGGATGGCGAGAAAGCCGAAGCGCGACCGTAATTGGCTGATCTCGCTCACTCCGGGCTCGCTCAGCAACGCTGAAAGGGATTGCGGCGCAGGCCCCGACGCCGACGCACGCCGCGGCCAGCTCGAGGGATCCCAGCGCCGCAAGAAATCGATCCAGCGTTGCGGCAGCCCGTGTTGCACGGCACCGTCGATGATCTTGGGCAGGTAACCCGGCCGGGGCGGACCCGGCGTCACGCGATGGTCGATGTAGACCCACGCCGGCGACACCCCGTCGTCGGTGTGCACGCTCAGCCGGTCTCGCCGGTAGCGCACCGGCACACCTTCGGCGCTGTCGAGGGTCGCCAGGTCGCCGTCGGAAATCTGCCAGATCACGCCATGCACCTGATTGCCGGCGCACGGTTCGACCGTGGCCACGCCGCGCTGGTTGATCAGCCAGTCGTGGTCGGACAGGACGGCCGGCCTCGGATCGGCGGCGTCGGGACACCGCAGCGCCATCTGCCTGACGCACAGGTTCGAGCCATATGCGAAGTAGGCATGCCGGCGGCCCGGCATTTAGCCGGTCACCGTCAACCAGATGAGCACCACGTTAAGCAGACTAATCATTACGCCGACGGCCCAGCCAATAACCGTCGTAACGCGATGATTGGTGTCGTCGCCCATCAGTTCGCGGTCACTGGTCAGCTTCACCAGGGGAAGGACCGCAAACGGTATTCCGAACGACAGCACGACCTGGGAGAGCACCAGCACGCGGGTGGGGTCGAAGCCGAAAGCGAGGATGGCCAGCGCGGGGCACACCGTGATCAAGCGGCGCGCCAGCATCGGAATCCTGCGGTGTAGCAGGCCCCGCATGATCATCGCGCCGGCGTAGGCGCCCACCGACGACGAGGCCAGCCCGGACGCCAGCAACCCGACGGCGAACAGCACCGCGATGGCGGGCCCCAGGGTGTGGTGGATCGCGGAGTAGGCGCCCTCGATGGACGCGCTGATGTCGCTGTGCTGCAGGTTGATCGCGGCGACCAGCAGCATCGCGGCGTTCACCGTTCCCGCTACGGTCATCGCCAGCACGACATCGAGCCGGGTCACCCGCAGCAGCAGTCTTCGATGCGCGCCCTCGGCGGGGTGCCCGTGCCGGTCGAGCACCAGCCCGGAATGCATGTACACCGCGTGCGGCATCACGGTGGCGCCCAGGATGGCGGCGGCGAGCAGCACGCTCTCGGTGCCCCGGAATCGCGGCACCAGGCCGCTGAGCACGGCGTCGGGCGGCGGGGTCTTCACGAAGAAGCTGGCCGCGAAGCCGACGGCGATGACCAGCAGCAGTCCGGTGATGACACGCTCGAAGATGATCTGCCCGCGCCGGTCCTGGATGGTCAGCAGCAGCACGGACACCGCCCCGGTGATGATCCCGCCGAGCAGCAGCGGCAAGTCGAACAGTATTCGCAAGGCTATTGCGCCGCCGACGATTTCGGCCATGTCGGTCGCGATTGCCACCAGCTCGGCCTGAGCCCAATAGACCAGCCGGACCGGGCGGCTCATCCGCCTGCCGATGGCCGCGGGCAACGACCGTCCTGTCACCAGGCCGAGCTTGGCCGACAGGTACTGCACCAGCCCGGCCAGCGCGTTGGCCACCACGATGACCCACAGCAGCAGGT
>NZ_LZJI01000128.1 GCF_001667775.1 Mycobacterium sp. E1747 | reverse complement strand
AATCGGTGTCCTGGCATCGGGAACGAAGTGATGGGCGACCTGGGTGAATGCATGTGCAACCAGCGCCTCGCCATGTGGCTTCCACACTTGCGCGACGTCAAAACCGTCATCGAGCAAGTGTCCCAACAACTCCAGCGCAAACGGCCGGTCACATGGGTATACCTGCGATGTTTGCGACATTCGGTCGTTGACCAAGGCCTGCTCGCCGGTATAAATGGCGAACTGAGGGGCACCGAAGGCGCCGAAGTTTTCGTCCTGGTCGTTCCCGATGATGATCAGTAGGTCGGGCTCCAGGTCCGCCAACCGCTGCCGGATCAGGTTCTGTACCGCCTCGATCTTGGCGAACCGCCGGGCCGCGTCCTCGAAGTCCTCCTGCTCGTAACCGTCCGGGCCAGGCGGAGGCTCGGATCCGATGCGGTCTGCGTAGATCCCGCGCAGCAACGTACGGGTGCTCTCCCATTCGTCGGGCCCCATCAAGGCAGTGGCATGACTCGTTGCGAAACCAGCAAGCGCGTGCGCCATCGAGCTACCCTCCTGTCGCGATCTTGAGTGCGGTCTCCGAAAGCGGCGAGGGCCGTCTAGTGCGACCCCTTCAATGCATAGAACTATGCGTGACCCTGCTTGGTCATAGCTGGTGTCAACTGGCGGAACCGATCTCGCGGCAGCTGGGCGGCCCCCTGGCAGTGCTGGGCGTCGGCCGGTCAAGTGTCGCCGGCGCTCCGATAACGCCGCGACCTGCGACGTCGACCTATGTCGACAGCCTGACTGAGCAACCCAGCACGTGGCGGGACGCATATTCCTGCTCGGACATCGACACACACCGATCCACCCGTGTTCTCGTTAACTCGAAAAGCCGATAAGCTCAAACGAGTTTGGCAACGTTACCGCTTTGGTGTGCGCCGCAGGATTGGGCGCTGCGCCGTGCCGGTCTCTCCGACGAAGTGAGGATGACCAATACCTCGAATCGACACCCACCACCATCTGATCCCGCCCGAGTACGGAAGACTTCTGCATAAGTCGGGTAGGGAGGTTTCCGGGCGCGTCCACCAGGATTGGAATCCGGAATTCGCACTCGAGATGATGGCTCAGCTAGGTATCGGCACTGCGATCCTTTCGGTATCCGCGCCAGGCACCACCATAGTTTCCCATCGGTCTGATGCCGCCGCCTTGGCTCGCGACATCAATGACTACACCGCGGACCTTGTCAAGCAGAGGCCTGAACGATTTGGGTTCTTTGCGACCGTGCCCATGCCACATATCGACGAGTCCGTCGCCGAAATCGTCCGCGCTTTGGATGAGTTGCATGCCGACGGCATCGTGCTGCTGGCCAATTCGGCCGGAATCTACTTGGGTCAACCAGGCCAGGACGAAGTATTCGAGGCGCTCGACGCGCGGTCCGCGGTGGTGTTGGTGCATCCCGCCGAGTTGCCCGGACCAGCTATGCCCGACATACCGCCGTTCGTCGCGGACTTCCTTCTGGACACCACCCGGGCAACATACTTGTTGGTGCGCAACCTGATCCGGTTTCGTTATCCGAACATTCGGTTCATCTTGTCGCACGCCGGCGGCTTCGTGCCCTACGCCGCGCATCGTCTCGCGATAGCCATCCTGGGCGACACTCGTCGAAATCCTCTGGATACGCTCGACGAATTCTCCAGCTTTTATTTCGACACGTCGCTGTCCTCGAGCCCTGCCGCGCTGCCAAATCTCCTGGCGTTCGCCAATCCCGGCCACATCACCTTCGGATCCGACATCCCGCTGTGCAGCTTGACGGCCAGCCAATACTTCGCCGAGGGTCTGGATTCCTTTCCCGGGTTGGACGACATCACCCGTGACGGCATCAACCACGTCAATGCCTTGGCGCTGCTGCCCAGGCTGAGCATGCAGCCACAGTGGGCATCGGTCACCGCGGGTCAGCAAAGTATCGCGCCTTAATACCCGAGCGCTGCCTCGCAGCGCCGAATTTCCCGCTTGACGTGTCGGAGGCGTCGTCACTTAGTTGTTCTCGAGTAATTGGCGGTACCGCATCAACAACGCCGGCGCGCTTATGGCAGCGACCGCTACCAGTGAATGTCCCGCGTAATAGCCGGCCAGCAGCTTGCGGGGCGGCGGAGCCTGCGGATCCGCCGGCTCTTCACCGTGCAGAAGTTCCACGCGGTTGGCCAGCCGCGGCCGGCCGAGCAGTTGGACCCTGCGGCCGTATTGATCGGACCAAAAGTAGGGCAGCAGCGGTCGTGTTCGCTCCCGGTGGGCACCGGCAAGGTCGCGCATCAAGCCGCGGGCCACGATGGGCGCCTGCTCGACGGCGGTGTTCCAGTGCTCGAAGCGCACCGGCCCGACTTCGGGGTCGTCCTGCCAGGACGCGACATCGCCCAGCGCATATACATGACCGAATGCGGTGGCCATGCCCTGTACGCGACCGGCGCCGTCGCAAGTGATACCTGTCGCCCAGCAGCCCGCCGGTCGGGCACCTGCCAGCCATTCGGTGTCCACCTTCGATCCGATCCCGACAACTGCAATGTCAGCCGATCGACATGATCCGTCGGTCAGCCTTACCGTCACTGCGTCCGTGTCGTCGTCGACCGCGTGCACGCCGCGACCGGTCAACAGCGCTACGCCGTAGCGGTTGGCCATGCGCCCGACGATGCCGCCGACGAGTGGGCCAAGGCTGCGCTCGTACGGCACCTTGAGCGCCTCGACGATGGTGACCTCCAGTCCGCGGTCGCGGGCTGCAGTTGCCACCTCGGCACCAATGAAACCGGCCCCGATCACCAATAGGCTGCGCGCGGTAGCCATCGCCGAGCGTAGTGCCATCGCGTCGTCGAACGTGCGCAACAGGTGGGCGCGAGGGTGCCCCGACAGCGCCGGCAATGTACGGGCGCGCACCCCGGTGGCGATAACGAGCGCGTCGTACCGGAGTTGCTCGCCGCATTCAGTCACGACGGCTCCGGGCCGCAGCGCCCTGGCCGCGACGCCACAGCGCAGGTCGATCTCAAGGGATTCGGCGGTGCTGCCGCTCCGCTCGAGGACTTCGGGCGCAGGGTCAACGTCGGTCTTGAGGAGCCGCTTCGACAGCGGGGGACGGTCGTAGGGTGGATAGTTCTCCTCGCATACGATGGTGAGCTTTCCGGCGAATCCCGCGGCACGCAATTCTTCTGCGGTGCGCCAGCCGGCCAAACCGCCGCCGACAATCACGACTTGCATGTGGTCAGTCATGCCGCGCTCGTCAGCGGTCCAGGAGGTCGGCAAGTGCGGTTCCGATCGGATAGCCGAGTTCGGCGCGCCGCGCCCGGTAGGCGTCCACGCCACGCAGCTTGACTTCCTCGTATCCGCGTACCAGTTCGGCGGTAGCAGCGATGGTGGCCGCGAGCTCATCACCGTGTTGCGGCAAATCTTGTTGTAGCTGGTCAATCAGCGCGATGTAGTCGTCGATGAGTGCTCGCTCGATTCGGCGGATACGCGTATACCCGAAGGGATCAAAGCAGGTTCCGCGCAAGAAGCGCCCCTTCGCAAGCCCACGCAACGCGGGCCGCCACATCGGGCCAAGTCGGATCTTATGGCCCATGCCAGCTTCCCGCAGGGTGGGCGGATGCAGATTGAACGAAATGCGCCGAGCGCCCGGGACCTGCGCCAATATTGCGCGTAGCTCTTCGCGATCGGTGAGCAGCCGAGCGACCTCGTATTCGTCTTTGTAAGCCATGAACCGGTGCAAGCCACGGGCGACGGCACAGCTCAGTGCGCTGCCCTCACCGGCGAGACGCTCGGCTTGTGCGACAGCTTCCACCAATTCGATGAAGCGGAGCGCGGCACCCGACCCGGAATGGGCACACAGTTGTGCAGCGAGAATGCCTGCCACGCGCCGGGTCTCGCCCTTCAGGCTGGTTTCAGCGACCCACCGCTCGGTATCAACGGTCGTGGCAGATTGGGCCGATGATTGGCGCGTGGCCGCACCGAAAGCGGCGGGGTCGGCGACGGCTACTCGACCCCATCGGAAGGCGGCAATATTGGCCGCCACCGCCACACCGTTAATCGTGATGGCCGACTCGATCGCAGCGGCCGACACCGGCAGCAGGCCGTGTTGGTATGCCGCGCCCACGACCAACAGGTTTGCCACGTCGGTTGCGCCGAAGAGCGCTCGCGCGGCATCCAGGGCGTCGAATGAGATGAGTCGGCTGCAAGCGGTCGAGAGACGCCCCAGCAACTGGGACTCACTGGGATACGGAATGGCGGGGTCGTGCACCATGATCCCGGTCGGGGTGCGACTGGTGGAGACGACGGCGACGGTGCTCGCGGGATCGCAACGCCGAAGGTTGGTGGGTTCGGCCGCGACCATGAGATCGAAGACCAAGTAGCAATCGGCCCCACCCTCGCTGAGGCGGTTGGCGGGTTCGCGCTGGCCGGCCGACAATCGAAGGTGTGATGTGACTGGCCCGGCCTTTTGCGATAACCCCGTTTGATCCAGACCGGCCGATTGCAGTCCCTGCTGCAACGCCGCCGTGGCCAGCACCTGGTTCACCGTGACGATGCCGGTGCCACCGATGCCAGCCAGATAGATGTCGTATGAGGAACTGACCACTGGCAGCTGGGGCTCGGGTACTGCCGGCGGCGGGGACCACGGTGTAGCGGCCGATGCAACGCTTGGGTCGACGTCGACGGTAACGAAGGACGGGCAGTCGCCGGCCAAGCACGAGAAGTCAACGTTGCAAGAGGATTGGTCGATGCGAGTTTTGCGGCCCAGTTCGGTGTCGACCGGCTGCACCGACAAGCAGTTGCTTTTCGCCCCACAGTCGCCACAGCCCTCGCAGACCGCTTCGTTGATGACGACGCGTTGGGTGATGGGCGGCAGTTTTCCACGCTTGCGCAGGCGCCGCGCTTCGGCGGCGCAGCGCTGGTCGTAGATGATCACCGTCACTCCGACCATGTTGCGCAGTAACCGCTGCGCCTCATCAAGCCGGTCGCGGTGCCATACCAGCACGCCCGGGGCAAAGCACTTGTTGCGCGCTCTACGTCCGCCGTACCGGCGGGGATCATCGGCGCACACGATAATACGCGTTACGCCCTCGGCGTGAAGCTTGCGAGTCAGTGTGGGCACATCGAGTGCGCCCTGCGCGTCCTGCGCACCGGTCATCGCGACCGCAGAGTTGTACAAAATCTTGTATGTGATGTTCACCCCCGCAGCGATGCAGGCCTGAATCGCTAGCTGCCCGGAATGGAAATAGGTTCCGTCACCGAGGTTTTGGAAGATATGTCCGATGTCGCTGAATGGGCTTTGCCCAATCCATTGGGCGCCTTCGCCGCCCATCTGAGTCAGCGACGTCACTTGAGACGTCTCCCGGGGGACGATCGTCACCATGGTGTGACACCCGATCCCGCCGCCTGCGACCGACCCTTCGGGCACGGTCGTAGAGCGGTTGTGCGGACATCCACTGCAGAAGTAGGGAATACGGGACGTCGGGATCAAAGAAACGAGGGGCAGTCGCTTTGCCGGCGCCGCGAGTTCAACTCTGTCACGCAGCACGCGGCGCAGCGGCCCGGCTAGGCGGTCTGCCGTCAGCGCGCCAGTGGCCGGGACTAGGCATTCGCCGCTGCTGTCCCGTTTCCCATACACCCGTGGGGCGTTGGGGGTGTCGTAGAGGAGATCTCGTATTTGGGTTTCGACGAATGCGATCTTCTCCTCTACAACCACCAATTCGCTCAGGCCACTGGCGAACTGGCGGAACGGGACGTCGCTAAGCGGGTATGGCATACCAATGCGCAATAACCGTATGCCGGCTCGCCTCAACGAGTCATCGTCAAGCCCGAGTTCCAGTAAGGCCTGACGAGTGTGATCGAAGGACGTGCCCACGGCCGCAATGCCCAGCCGGGCATCTGGGGCATCGACCTCCACCCGGTCGAAGGCGTTGAGGGCAGCGAACTGTCGGACCATCTCCCATCGCGGTCCGAGCAAGTCCGCTTCGGCGAGCAGACTGTCGCTGGGCACTTGCATCACACGTTGCCGGTAGGTCCACGGCCGGCCTTGCCAGGAAATCCTGGGCCGCTCAACTGTCAACGCGGCGAAATCGTTGTCGACGCTCCAGAGACCGTCTGCGACGTCGGCGACAACCTTCATGCCGACCCAGCACCCCGACGCGCGCGACAGCTCAATTCCGTACAGCCCGAAGGTGATGAGCTCCTCGCTGTTTCGTGGAAAAAGGACCGGCATGCCCAGGGCCGCCAACGTCCTTTCCGTCGCGCAGGGCACCGTAGACGATTTGGCGCCGGGATCATCGCCGACCAAGACCAGAACCCCGCCGTTCGGATCCGCGCCGTACAAATTGCCGTGCCGCAGCACGTCGCCGGAGCGGTCGGCGCCTGGCCCCTTGCCGTACCACACACCGACTACGCCGTCACACCTGCGGGTGCCCGCGGGCAGCGCGGACTGGCTGCCCCAAACGGCCGTTGCGGCAAGCTCTTCGTTGAGGCCCGGGACGAAACGCATCCCGTGGTGGCTCGCGAGCTCAGGTGCTTCCGCAAGGGCCTTATCGATCCCGGCGAACGGACTACCCGGGTACCCAGACACCAAGCTGGCTGTGTGGCGACCGGCCCGAACGTCGCGCACATGCTGTTCCACCAAGAGACGGGGCACGGCTTGCAAACCGGTCAGGACGACAGCACCTTCGCCTGGTCGAAACCGCTGATCCAAGGTGTATGCCCTGAGCTCTACACCGGCGGACTCTGAGGTGGTCGTCATTGGCCGAGCCGGAGACTCATCAACATGAAATGGTATTTTTTGTTAGGACCTCATAACGCGCAACAATTCGCGCAATAACCGAGCAATATGTATAGCTGCGGTGTAGAGACTTGATGGGAGTGAGGCGGGATGACAACCATCGACGAGCTGGATGCGGACCTGGTATCGGCGCTATCGGAGGATCCGCGCAAGAGCGTCATGGAGCTGGCACATCGATTGCGGGTGTCACGCAATACCATTCACGCTCGCCTATCGCGGCTGTCGGCCGCAGGAATCGTGGTCGGATACAGCGTTCGCGTCGGGATGGTCGATGTGGGCGTTCCGGTCGAAGCATTCGTGGACATCGAGCTTGCGCAGGGCGCGCTGCAAGCCGTGATCGACGCCCTGGGCATGATGCCCAATGTTCTGGAGGTGCACGTGACAACGGGGCGCGCAGATCTTATGGTGCGCATCGCCGCTCGCACTCACGAAGAGCTGCAGCACCTGATCCAGGAGATGTACGACATCGAAGGTGTGAACCGGACGACAACGCACATTGCGTTGTCGACACCGGTGCCCTACCGAGTCGGCCCATTGCTCAAGCGCCTCACCCGAGCGGCGGGGCGCGGTCGATCGGGCGGCTAGCGATGACACCCAGATGATCTTGCTGGGGGAGGCCGTTCAGGCATCCGGAACTGCTGTGGACATGGGAACCGGCACAAGTTCACGATGAGATACCGCCGGACAGTCTTACGGCGGGCAAGACGAGTGTTCAGTAACCGATTGGTCGTGAATTGTGACTACTGAAGCCAGGGGCAGGCTGCTCGCGGACGAGGTTGTTCCCGGGCTCAAACTTGACGAGGTTGGCTTCGGCGGGGTCGATATCGACGCCGCGTGCGCCGTCCTGCGTCGCGAAGCGCCGGTGGCCTGGTATGGGCCGGGGCGGTTCTGGAGCGTCGTTCGATACGAGGACGTCAAGTCCGTCTCCGAGCGGCCTAAGACATTCTCCTCGGCACGCGGCGTGATGATGGGCGACCAACTCGATGAGGACCGGCTCGCCCGAGCAGGCAGCGCATCGGGGGAGAACCTGATCGAGCTTGATCCACCCCGGCATATGGAGGTCCGCCGCGTGCTGAGCTCGGCGTTTACCCGGCCCTCCGTCGCGCGCCTTGAGTCGCGCGTCCGCGAGATCGTTGATGAGGTGCTCTCGTCATTGGACGACACACATCCGCTGGATCTGGTGGCATCGTTCGTCGCACCCATCCCGATTCGCCTGATCGCCGAGCTTCTCGGGGCCCCTGCGCAGGATTGGCCGTCGTTCAAGCTGTGGAGCGAGGCCATGGTGGAACTGATCCAGCCCGACACCACTCCGGAGCGGGCCGCGGTCGCAGGCGCGCATTTGGGCGCCATGAACGTCTACCTGGCCGAACTGCTAGCCGAGAAGCGCGCAAGCCCCGCCGACGACCTCATCAGCCTCATGATGCACTCCGACATTCACGGAGACCGACTCTCAGCCGAGACCGTTCACACGATGTGCGTGGCTCTCCTGGTGGCCGGCAACGAGACCACGCGAAGCCTGCTGGCCGGCGGGGCCTACCTTCTTGCACAACATCAAGACCAACGACAGCGCCTCGTTGCCGAGCCTGCCAACATTCCGGCCGCTGTCGAAGAGTGTCTGCGGGTCGTCTCGCCCGTCACCGCCTTCATCCGTACCGCCACCGAGGACACCGCGATCGCCGGCCAGCCCATCGCGGCCGGAGATTGTGTTGCCATGTTCTATCGCAGCGCCAATCGCGACGAGACAGTGTGGCCGGACCCGCTCGCTTTTGACGCCTTCCGGCCGCTGCATAAGGGAAACCTCACATTTGGGTGGGGTGAACACGTCTGTCTCGGTGCGCATCTCGCACGGCTGGAGGCACGCATTGCCTTCGGCGAACTGCTCCGCCGGTACCCGAACTACCAGATATGCGACGACGTCCGGGATTTGGTCACACCAACCATCAGCACGGTGATGGAGCTTCCCGTCGTATTGCGCTGATCGGCATACACACCGCACCCGCGCGACCGGGTGTCACGGCTGGATTGACGAAAAGTAAGCGCTAATCGGGCACCACCGTGCCGTGAGGAGCCAACGCCATGGTGACGGCATTCGGTTCAATCATGCGGAACGCATGTGGACACACCTAAGAGCAGCCGGTCAACATAACGTTGTACCGGAGCTGCTCGCGGACAGCGCCTTTCGGAATTGCGACTGACTCCGTAGCGTCGAGCCGATACGAGAGGGGTGACGACATGGACCCAGTGCCTGACTATGATGCCAGCGACGAACTTGAGTACGCCACGTCGTGGTTCGCCTGGATCCTCAGGGGCGTCTATCCACCGCCCGCGTATCCGGCCAACTAGCCGAGACAGCCCGAATCGACCACTCCCTCATGACTTTTAACGGCTGGTATCACCGAGTTGGAACGAGTCTGGCACGCATGGCGGTCACGGTGCTTGTCGGGGTAGCTGGGGGTTGGTTATCACCGGTGGTGCGAGCTGCTCCAGGTGTAGAACAGCTGATGGTGCCGTCTGCGGCGATGGGCCGGGATATCCCGGTGACGTTTCTGTCGGGCGGCCCCCATGTCGTGTATCTGCTCGACGCCTTCAATGCCGGGGAGACAGTCAGTAACTGGGTGACCGCGGGCAATGCGATGAATGCTCTTGGTGGTAAGGGTGTTTCAATCGTCGCGCCGGCCGGAGGCGCCTACAGTCTTTACACCAATTGGGAGCAGGACGGCAGCAAGCAGTGGGAGAGCTTCATCGCGGAGGAACTACCGAACTGGCTTGCGGCCAACAAGGGATCAGCACCCTTCGGCCATGCGATCATCGGTGCTTCACAGGGCGGCACAGCGGCGATGACACTGGCGGAGTTCCATCCGGATCGATTTCGCTACGCCGGTTCGATGTCGGGATTCCTCACCCCGGGGAACACCACTCTCAACGGCGCGATCACCGCGGGCATGATGAGATTCGGTGGGGTCGATACCAATAACATGTGGGGCGCCGCGCAGCTTGGCCGGTGGAAATGGCGCGACCCAGACGCCCATGTCCAGCTGTTGGCCGACAACAATACTCGCCTGTGGGTGTTCAGTCCCGGGACACTGACCGCCAGTGATCCGGCCGCGATGATCGGATACCCCGATCAGGCGCAGGGCAGCAATCGGGTCTTCTTCGCCCACTATCGCCAAGTTGGCGGGCAGAACGGGCATTTCGACTTCCCCACGAGCGGCGATCATGGATGGTCGAGCTGGGGTCCACAGCTGGCTGCCATGTCGGGAGATGTGGTCTCGTCGATCAGGTAGCTACGCCAGCAACCCGTTTGTGTTGCGCTACAGCAAGAGTCGCGCCTGTTATGCGAAGAATTCTTACCGAGATCGGGATATGAGGAGGAACACATCGATGTATCAGGTCGTGCGCGGTGTGATCTCGCGAGCCAAGGCTCAACCAGTCGAATTGGTTGACATAGTGATACCTGATCCGGGCCCGGGTGAGGTCGTCGTGGACATAGCGGCATGCGGCGTATGTCATACCGACCTCACCTACCGGGACGGTGGTATCACCGACGACTATCCGTTTCTACTCGGCCACGAAGCCGCCGGGACTGTGGAGTCCGTCGGGAGCGGTGTCACGCGGGTGGCCCCAGGGGATTTTGTGGTGCTGAATTGGCGCGCCGTTTGCGGCAATTGCCGGGCCTGCCGTCGCGGACGGCCATGGTATTGCTTCGAGAGCCATAACGCGAAGCAGAAGATGACACTCGCGGATGGCACCCAGTTGGCGCCAGCGCTTGGCATTGGGGCTTTCGCTGACAAAACGCTGGTGGCCGAGGGGCAATGCACCAAGGTTGACCCGGCTGGTGACCCGGCGGTGGTCGGGTTGCTTGGCTGCGGCGTGATGGCAGGTTTAGGCGCCGCGGTCAACACCGGTGGAGTCACCCGCGACGATACGGTCGCCGTGATTGGCTGCGGCGGCGTCGGCGACGCGGCGATCGCTGGCGCGCGGCTGGTCGGTGCCAAGCGAATCATCGCGATTGACACCGATGACAGGAAATTGGAGTGGGCGAAGGATTTCGGTGCCACGGAGATCATCAATGCGAGCCATGGCGACGTGCTGGAAGCCATCGAGGACCTGACTGAGGGGTTCGGCGTCGATATAGTTATCGACGCCGTCGGCCGGCCCGAGACTTGGAAACAGGCTTTCTACGCAAGGGATCTGGCAGGCACGGTTGTTCTGGTTGGGGTTCCTACTCCGGATATGCGCCTTGAGATACCACTTCTCGATTTCTTTTCACGCGGCGGGACGCTGAAGTCGTCTTGGTACGGTGACTGCCTACCCGAACGAGACTTTCCGACGCTGGTTGATCTGTACCTGCAGGGTCGGCTACCGCTGGAGCGCTTCGTCAGCGAGCGGATCGGGATCGATGACGTCGAAAAGGCCTTCGAGAAGATGCACTCCGGTGAAGTGCTTCGGTCGGTGGTGATCCTCTAGATGGCCCACATCGAGCGGGTGGTGACCCATGGCACGTTCGCGCTCGACGGCGGCAACTGGGAAGTCGAGAACAACGTCTGGCTGCTCGGCGACGACTCCGACGTCGTCGTGATCGATGCCGCGCACACGGCAGCGCCCATCATCGAGGCGGTACGTGGACGCAATGTCGTGGCAGTCGTGTGCACCCATGGACACAACGATCATGTGACCGTCGCACCTGAACTCGGTCAGTTCTTCGGTGCCCCGGTCATGATGCACTCGGGTGATCAGGTGCTGTGGGAGATGACCCACCAGAACACCGATTTTGAGCCCCTCGCCCCCGACTCTGTCCTCAGTGTTGGCGGCATCGAGTTGCGCGCGGTGCACACTCCCGGTCACTCACCGGGCTCGACGTGCCTGTACGCGCCCGAGCTCAGCGCACTATTCAGCGGCGACACCCTGTTTCACGGCGGCCCCGGTGCGACTGGCCGTTCCTACTCCGACTTTCCCACCATCGTGGTCTCGATAACTCAACGCCTTGGTTCGCTTCCGGAAGAAACTGTCGTCTACACCGGCCACGGCCGCAGCACCACCATCGGAGCTGAACTTGCACACTGTGATCAGTGGATGCCTCCGCATGTAAAACGCGAGTTTTATTGCCGAGCAACTCAATTAGCACCCAAGAGGAGACGGTGATGGCCGTCCCCATGCCGCGGCTGCGTAGTTACGAAGTAACCGACGGCCGTATTTTCGCGTGTTGAGCCGCCATGGGTGAGATCGATTACGGGCGCGACCTTGGCGTCGACTGGGTCGATGTGTCCGCCGAGCCACACCACGTCGAGCAGTTTCGCATCCGCGGCGTCAGGGTTTATGAGGTAACCATCGCACCTGGGAACTCAACACTGTTTCACCGCCACCACCGCGACACCATCTACATAAGAACCACGACCGGCCGGTCCAGATCGGACGAGCCCGGACATCAGCTGATGCAAGCCGTGTTGGGACGCTCGACAGGGGTTGCAACCCGTGCGCGTCTTCGGGCCGGTCGCAGGCTCTCGCGAGGATGGGTTCAGATCCCTGTCGGCACAGTCCTACTGCAACCACACCACAGCTTGCCCTTAATCCACCGGGTCATCGCGCACCCATCGAATCAATGCCCCCTACGCATCATCGGGGTCGAGCTAGAGCGCGACTATCTGTTACCCCAACCTTTGCCTGAGACCAGAGAACTACGGGCAGAAGCCGAACCGGGACGGTGGCCGGCGTATCGACTGCGCCTACGTCCGCACGCTCAAACACGGCTGGCACTGCGCGGCGGCGGTGTCTTGGTTGTGGTTTCCGGCACTGCGTCACTGCCCGACGCGCAGGGCCGTGTAATCGAATCGGGCCACTCTTACTGGCTCGCAACCGATTTTGCGACGGTTCGCCCATTGGGTGACCAAGGACTGAATGCGGTCGTGATAGCGACGTGATTCCGATGTCCCGCGGCGGTCGAGTCCGTGCCCGGCCAGAGCCCGAACCCGCCGGCAACTCACCGCTGCGGCGGCCTGGAGGCGGAATGAGTGCGGAATACGTCTATGACGTGGTGCGGCACTACAACTTCCGCACGTTGCGGCGGCCAGCCATGTCGATAAGGCCTGCGGCGGTGTCACTCAGGGACGAAAGATCCGCCCCAACAGCCAAACATATGCGAGCTACAGCCCTCGTTGCGACGAGGCGTCAATCGCGTCGATTTCGATTCATCGCGGTGCTGACGCCAGTGCCGCGTACGGCGTGCGTGAAAGGAGGCAAAACAAAATGGCACGTCACCGTCTGATTCACCACACCAAGAAACCCGACCTGGCGTACAGATCGCGTATGAGCTTGGCCGTTCGGCCGCTGTACCGTCTTGGTCTCGGGTCGGTGAGCCAGCGCGTTCTTCGCGTGGCGCGAACGCCGGCGTTGACCGTTGCAACGGTAACCCCCGTGGTACTTGCTGGTGCCGTTGGTGCTGCGGCTCCGCAAATCCCCACGCCCAATACGGCTTTGCGTGGCACGGTGATTTCTCCGGCGGCGCACGTTAGCGCCGCCGAGGATACGCGCCGGGGCCCCGCCGTGGTCCCGCTCGCCCATCCTCCGAACAGCTTTCATCTTGCCGCGCCAGCCTTCGCGGCTCCGTCAGCGAGTCCGTTGGTAAATTCGGGTGGTGCACTGGGTATTCCGGCGATCGCACTGTCGGCCTACCGTATTGCGGAAGAACGGATGGCGGTCGAGTCCCCCGGCTGTGGCCTTAGCTGGAACTTGCTGGCCGGCATTGGGCGCATCGAGTCGGGCCACGCGGGCGGCGGCGCCGTTGACGCACGCGGTACCGCGGTCGTTCCCATTTACGGACCCGCACTTGATGGCACGCTGCCCGGAAACGAGGTGATCCTGCAGAGTAGCGTCGGCGGCCGCTCTACCTACGTCCGCGCGATGGGTCCGATGCAGTTCTTGCCCGGCACCTGGGCGCGGTACGCCTCGGACGGCGAGGGCAATCACACAGCGGATCCGCAAAACCTATTCGACGCCACGCTCGCGGCTGCGCGGTACTTGTGCGCAGGCGGCCTCGACCTTCGCGATCCGAGGCAGGTGATGGCGGCGATTCTGCGCTACAACAACTCGATGCCATATGCCCAGAATGTGCTGGGTTGGGCGGCGGCTTATGCGACCGGCGTTGTCCCGGTCGAACTGCCGCCGATCAGCGGGCCGCCGCCACCGCTCGGGGATGCACACGACCAGCATCCTGAGGGGTTAGGCCCCGGACTCCCGATGAATATCAGTGGGCTGCCCGCCGACGATCCGCTGGCGCGGATACCGCTGGTTGAATTCGTCCCAACTCAGGTCCTTGGTCAGCCGCCGACGTCCCCATGGACGGTGCCCGACAAGCAGGTACCGGCGCAGACGCAACAGCCTGGATGCACGCTCATTTGCATCGGAAGTCAGGATCCGCTGTCTCCACCGCGGCCGCCCCCGGTTACCTTGCCGGCGCCCGGCGCTCCGCAGTGAGCAGCGGCAAACGTTCCGCCAGCACCTTCGACGAGCCCACCATCGGCCGCCGATTCGCCCGTGGGTGCCTACTGCGGCGCGAAGAATGCCTACGGATACCGCAGCGGCGCACAGGGGTTGTCCGGCGCTCTGGCATGGGTGTCAGTGACTGCGCGATACCGTGAGTGCGTGGCGGTGCGCAGGCAGCTTGACTTGGTCAGTGGACCGCTACTGATCGAGGACGCCGGGGCCGTTCTGAGGGCACGCGGTGTTGTCTACGGGAGCGCCGAGCGATTCGCCGTAGCAGCACCCGTTTCACCGCACACCGAACTTCGCGACGCCACCGAACGCGGACCCATTTGTCCTCAGCTGCCATCGCGACTGGAGTCGGTCACCGGACCGATCACCGAGGGTCTCACCAGCAGCGAGCAGTGTCTGGTGCTGACGATTACCGCCCCGCGCGATGGCCAACGACTCCCGGTCATGGTGTGGTTTCACGGCGGGGCCTACATGTCGGGAAGCGGAGAGGCTCCGAAATACGATCCCAGCGCGCTAGCCCGCGAGGGGCGCGTTGTTGTCGTCGCAGTGAGCTACCGACTTGGCATCTTCGGCTACCTCAACCCTGTCCCCGACGGCGAACTCAACCTCGGTCTGCGGGATCAGATCCTGGCGCTGCAGTGGGTTCACCGCAACATCGCGCCCTTCGGTGGTGACCCGCAACGGATGACCATTTTTGGGCAGTCTTCTGGTGCCGACTCCGTGTTCTCACTCATCCTTTCCGATGAGGCCGCCGGCCTGTTCCAGCGCGCTATTTTGCAAAGCGCCCCTTTGGGTTTGCGTGGCGGAAGATCGGAGATGACAGCGGCAATCCGACGGGCGGCCACCGTCTCACTAGGTTCGGTGGCCCCCGGTGACGCTAGCGCCGAACAGCTCTTGGCGGCCCAAGCGGCCGCGGCTACCGCAGCACAGCGATTCGGACCGCGCGGGAGTTTTCCCTTCGCACCCATCGCAGGCGTCTACCCGATGCCGCACCAGCATGACGAACATCGCATCCTTGCGCGACGTGCACCCGAAATCGACATACTCATCGGCTACACGCGAAGGGACGCAGCACCTTTCGTAGCGATGAACCCGCAAGCACAGAAAATCCGACGGCTAGGACCGCCAGGTAAAGCCACGTTCGATCTGTTGACCGTTGCCTTGACGCAGCGGATATTCGCAAAGCCTGCACGGCAGTTGGCCAGAATGTGGAGGGCTCACGGCGGGGCCGCGGTAACGTTCCGGGTGGACTGGGCGCCACCGGGAGCGCCCTTCGGGCCGTGCCACTGTATGGACCTGCCGCTGCTGTTCGCTACTCCGCAACTGTGGGCCGACGCGCCAATGCTGGGTACCTCAGGTGGTCACTTCGACAGCGCGCTAGCTCAACGCACACGTGCCTGGTGGGCAGCATTCGCCCACGACGGCACGGCCGCCCTTGAAGGTTCCAACGTGCGCATCTGACCTGCTGCGCATGGCTGACTGCAAACCTGGTCAACACCAGAGAGATTTAGACACCGGTGCTCGTCCCGCGGGATATCCGAGGCCGCGTCGTTTTGTCGGGGGTCAAACGGCTGCCGAGCCTTAGGTGGTGGCGTTACGCTCTGCGCATCGGTGAATGGATTCGAGTTAGTCATGGGACATCTTCAGCGTTTAATCAGTGCATTCGTTGCGGCCCTCGCGTTGCTGACGGCCATCGGCAGCTTCACCGGCTTACCGACTGTGTCTGCCGATCCGATCTGCGGGACGCCGGGGACGCCGCCGTGCGCGGGACCCAGTCCATTGACCCCAGAACAGCAGTGCGCCCTGATCGCATGGCGAACCATGACGCCGTGCAACTGGCTTGGGATGCAGGTGCCCGCAGGCACGCCGGGGAGTTGGGATAACCCGCCCGCGCCGCCGCCCCCTCCTGCGCCACCGCCGCCGTGATCAACCGTTAGCGCGAACACCCGCAGAGCCGCGTTATGGTGCGAACCGCCATGTGGGGGCATCGGAAATATCCAGGTGTACGAGCGCACCGAATTCGCTGACCTGCGCTCTCGCTTCGGGGATAGCCAGCTTCACTGGTGACCGCGTCTGCCTGCCCCGACATGGATTCGCACTCAAAGCGCTGAAGCACTAGTTTTCCTGACGTGATGTCCTCAGCTGCTCATGCCCTCGCGCGGTGGACCATTTTCTTCCTGGCTGTCGCGGCCGTTGCCTGGCTGGGTATGTCCGCCGTCCCCTTGCATCGCACCGCCCCGGCGGTCCGATTGGCCAGCGATGGCAACCCGCTGGCCGGCGCGCCGTTCTACGTCAATCCCAATTCGGCGGCCATGCGGGCCGCCCAGAGCGCCGATCCGCCGAGTGCCGAGTTGACAGCGATCGCCAACACGCCGCAGGCCTACTGGATTGTCCCGGGCGGTTCGGCGGCAACGGTCGGGAAGTACGTCGGTGACGCGAACGCTGCGGGCGCCATCCCGGTGCTGACGATTTACGGGATCCCGCACCGCGACTGTGGCAGCTTCGCCGCGGGCGGCATGGGGTCCGGCGCAGACTACCGGGGCTGGATCGATGGCATCGCAGCTGGCGTCGGCGCCTCGCGGGTGGCGATCATCGTCGAGCCCGACGCGCTTGCCATGGCCGACTGCTTGTCAGGGGATCAGCGCCAGGAGCGCTACGACCTGGTCCGGTACGCCGTCGACACGCTGACCCGTGACCCGGCCGCGGCCGTCTACGTCGACGCGGGGCACTTGCGCTGGCATAGCGCGGAGGACATGGCGGGCCGGCTCAACCAAGCCGGGGTGGGACACGCGCGTGGTTTCAGCGTCAACACGGCCAACTTCTTCACTACCGAGGACGAAATCGGTTATGGGGAGGCCATTTCGAGCCTCACGAATGGTTCGCACTACGTGGTCGACACTTCGCGCAACGGGGCCGGACCGGCCCCCGACTCAGGGCTCAACTGGTGCAACCCGGGCGGCCGCGCGCTGGGCACCCCGCCGACCACCGCGACCGCCGGCGCGCACGCCGACGCTTACCTGTGGATCAAACGCCCCGGCGAATCCGACGGAACATGCGACAAGGGCGATCCGCCTGCCGGCACCTTCGTCAGCCAGTACGCCATCGATCTCGCACACCGCGCGGGGCAGTAGTCGAGGCGTTCTGTCGAGCGCCAGAAGCGTTCGTGCGGTAAGAACGTGCGTACACGAAAGCCCTGCCAAGCAGCGAGCGGCATTCGACCGGCTTCGACGAGAAGGCTTGAGTTATGCCCGCATGGAGACACCGCAGCGCCACAACCGAGAGCAGCGGGACGACCGACACCAGCCGCAGCGTCGGCGTAGAAATCGAAGTGGAGGTCACCGAACCGGCGGTGCTGGACTTCCAGGTCGCGGTCAGCCGGCAGCCGGGCATCGATGTGAGCGAGTCCCTCCGTATCAAGCGAGACGGAAAGGCGCTGGAACCGCGAGAGATCATCGGTCCGCATCAGTCGCGCATCCATGTCGTGGCGGCCGACAAAGGAACGGTCACGGTGTCGTACTCGGCAACGGTCACCGGACAGGCGCACCCCGCGCCGGTGACCGACATCGACGCCATCACGTATCTGCGCCCGAGTAGATACGCCGAAGCTGACAAGTTCTTCGGTTTCGCCGCAACAGAATTCGAGGAGTACGCCACGTCGGCGACGTTGCTGGAGAAAGTCTCGTCGTGGGTCGGCACCCGGCTCAGCTACGTCCCGGGATCCAGCGATCCGATTGACGGGGCCACCGACACACTGCTCGCGGGCGCTGGTGTGTGCCGTGACTACGCCCACCTGGTGATCGCGCTGTTGCGCGCGGTCAACGTCCCGGCGCGACTGGTCGCGGTGTACGCGCCCGGGTGCCATCCGATGGATTTTCACGCCGTGGCCGAGGCATTGATCGACGGTGTGTGGCGCGTCGTGGACGCGACCTGCCTGGCGCCTCGACAGTCGATGGTGCGGATCGCCACGGGCCGCGATGCCGCCGACACCGCATTTCTCGACAACCACGGGGGCGCCATTACCGTGCAGAACATGACCGTCACCGCGGTCGTCGACGGCGAGCTGCCTAGGGACTCGGTCGAGCAACTCGTCAGTCTCGGGTAGCGGCTCGTAGCCGCCGGCATTCAGCGGAAGCGGATGTCCGCCGTCGCCAGCCCGAAGATCTTCCTACCACCGGACTTTGCGACCACGATGACCACACCGGCGCGGGTGACCGGGTCCAGCGACTTGATCCGGCCGCTGTATTCGATGTCTGCACCGTCGGTGGCCGACACGATCGCGGGTTGGGCCAGCCGCACCGCGTAGCGGCTCACCGCGCCGGGGTCGCCCGACCACGCGGAGATGAAGGCGGCGCCCAAACCCATGGTGAGCATTCCGTGGGCTATCACGTCGGGTTGGCCTGCCAGCTTGGCCACGTTCTCGTCCCAGTGCAGCGGGTTGGCATCGCCGGCGACGCCCGAATAGTTCACCAGGTCGCCGCGTGACAACCGGGCGTGGTGCACCGGTAGCTCGTCGCCGACTTTGAGGTCATCGAAGCACGGAGTGCCCGGGATGCGCTCCGCGCCGCCTCGGGCGATTCGAACGTTGCTCGCCGGGCGTACAGCCTTCCGGTAGGCCGCTTCGGAGGTGTCGATTCCGGCGAGGTTCACGTCGTGCATCACCACGTTCTTCGCGGCCACCAGCATCGCCGGATCGACATCGTCCGCGGTGACGCCGACGACGGTGGTGTGCATGGTGTGCACCCGCTCGCCGGCGGAGTCGGTGAACGTGTTGGTCACGGTGATCAGGTCACGTCCCGCGACCCGGCGGACGGATGAGAGTTCGACATCGGTGTGCAATTCGTCGCCCGCCACGATCGGCCGGTGCTGCTCGAAGACTTCTTCGGTCTGCAGGTACATGTCATAACCGACGACGACCGATTCGAACAGGTGGCGATTGGCAACCATGCCGGGGATCGACGTGAACGTCAGCGGCGCCACCAACCCCGAATAGCCCAGCTCTGCGGCGGCAGCGATGTCCCAGTGCGCGGAGTGGTAGTCCTGTACGGCTCGGGCATACTCCCGCACCTTCTCCCCGGACACCCGGTACGGTTCGTCGACCTGGTAGTAGTGGCCCACCCGCGATTCGAGCGTTGGCGTTTCGGCTGGTGCGGTCATGAATTGCTCAACTTTTCTATCGACCGGTTCGGTGCGGCCGACCAAGGCACCCTAGCGCCCAGACGCCCGCGACCATCGACGCGGGCGTCGGCGAGCCGCTGCGAATGGGTAGCGGGCGCCGGGCCGCCGGTGCGCATCTGCCCACGTAATGTCGATGGCCATGACCATTTATGCCTTGAATCTCTTCGATGTGGCTGACGCCGACGAGTACCGCGCATACTCGCGACGGTCACCCGCCGAGGTGGCCAAGCATGGTGGTCGCGTCGTGGCGCTCGGCAGCTTCCAGCAGGCGATCGTCGGCGACATCGAGCCTCGTCAGGTGCTGATCTTGGTGGAGTGGGAATCTCGGGACGCCTTCGACAGCTACTGCAACGACCCCGGACTCGCCGACCTGCACCCGCACCGCGAGAACGGATCGTCGAAATACATCTGGCACCTGTTCGACCGTCTCGACGATCTCAGGTCCGTGCTGAGTCGGTGAGCGTGGGTGGACCTGCTGCGCCGGCTCGGCCGGCTCAGATCTTGAGGTAGCCCTTGTCGGCGGGGATTTGGGCGGCGGTCACCAACCGAGGGGTCCAATGCGGGCCTTTATATACGGAATACCGCCTAGCGCGAGCTCTCGTCGGGGAGGTCACGCCGGGACTGGTGCAGTCCCGGCGCGTCCGAGTCCTCGTGCTGGTGTTCCAGCTGCTCCTGCAACTTGCGCTGTTCCTCGGTCGCCTGTCGGGCGTCCTCGGGAGCGGCTGGCGGGTCGAAATTCACCTGCTGGTCCACGTGGATCTCCTCTGACTGTCTGCGATGCTCCAGTCAGGATCTCCCGAATGCCAGGCATCGAAACGTGGCCGTCCGTTCGTGCCGGCTAGCCCAGATGCGCCGACAGCAGCCAGGCCCCAATCGACCTGCGGCCGTCGCCCTCGTCCCGAATGTCGACACCCGCGAAGGCCTGGAAGCCTTCCGCGACGCTGTCGGGCACGTTGGCGTGAATGCGGGCCGGCCGGATCTGGTCGACCACCCAATACTTCGAGACCACGTCTCGCAGCTCGTCCTCGGTGACCGCATTGACCGGGCCGTCGGCCGGCATGCCCGCGCGGTCGAACACCAGCACAAAGTACGACGCACCGGGGGCGGCGGCCCGCACGATGGACTGTTGGTAGCCCTCGCGTAGCTCGACAGGCATCGAGTGGAAAAGCGTGGAGTCCACGATCGTCCCGAAGCGACCGTCGTAGCCGCCGAAGGAGCTGATGTCGGCGAGGTCGAAGGTCGCGTTGGCAAGGCCGCGCCGGGCGGCCTTTTCGCGCGCCAACTTGATGGCGGTCGGCGACTGGTCGAGGCCCACCGTGGTGAAGCCACGCTCGGCGAGGAACAACGACACCGCCGCCTCCCCGCAGCCGGCATCGAGCACGTCACCGTGGAACTTCCCGGCCTCGATGAGGGCCGCGATCTCCGGCTGCGGCTCGCCGATACTCCACGGCGGCCGACTGCCCACACCCATCTCGGGGGCCTCGCCTCGATAGGCGGATTCAAACATTTCCTGAGTCGGTTGAGACATGCATTGTTTATATCAACGGCACTGATATATGTCAACGGGATTGATACCCGGGGTGTGCGGGCTCATTCGAGAATGGCCGTCAGGTAGCCGAAGTGTTTGCCGAACGAGGCGAGCTCGTCATCGGGTACCGCCGTTGCGGTGGCTCCGACGCTGGAGGCCAGAGGTGTCGGCTTCGGCGCGGGCCGCCGCCAGGCTCCCCGCTGTCGTTCGTTAGATCGCTTTAAGCGATATGCCCACTGTGCGGTCCCTGAAGGGTGAGGGATGACTAAAACGCGACGACATGTTGAGATCGGGTATGGCTGACGACATCGAACTGAGCCCGCGGGACTGGGTGCGCGAGCAGACCGAACAAATCCTCAAGCAAGGCACCACCGACGGTGTCGAGATCTTCGATCGGCCCGTCGTCCTGCTAACCGTGACCGGAGCGAAATCCGGAAAGAAGCGGTATGTGCCGCTGATGCGCGTCGAAAACGACGGCCGTTACGCCATCGTCGCGTCGAAGGGCGGTGCACCCGAGCACCCGTTGTGGTACTTCAATCTGCGGGCCAACCCCGAGGTGACGCTGCAGGACGGCGACGGGGTCGTCGCGCTGAGGGCGCGCGAACTCGAGGGTGCTGAGCGCGAAGAATGGTGGCAGCGGGCGGTTCAGGCGTATCCGCCCTATGCCGAATACCAGACGAAGACCACGCGGCAGATACCGGTCTTCATCCTGGAGTAAATGGGCTGCCGCCCAGTCAATTTCGCGCGCGGCGCGCAGTGCCGCCCATTTTTTGGGCCCGACGAATATGCGCGGCAAAAGATTTGCATTCGATATGCGCCCGGCCCGCCCGGTTGCGACCTGTTCGGGCGCCCCATACCTTCGGAACGCGTAAGCCATAACAGGCGATAAGCAGAACAACGATGTTCCTGGCGAACGTGATCGCCTGTGCTGCGGTGTTTTACACCGCACAATTCGGCGCGTTAAGGGCGGATGCCCGAACGTGCCCCTTATGCGTAACCCAGGGAGGGTCCATGCAACCCGTCGAGCAGCTGGGGGACCACGATGTCGAGACAGACTCTCGCGGCGACCGGTTTCGCGCGGTCATCCAGTACGATTTTCCAGCGTCACTGGTCGTATTCCTGGTGGCGCTTCCGTTGTCGTTGGGAATCGCGCTCGCGTCCGACGCCCCGGTACTCGCCGGCCTGATCGCGGCGATCGTCGGGGGAATCGTCGCCGGATGCTTGGGTGGGTCACCGTTGCAGGTCAGCGGACCGGCGGCCGGGCTGACGGTGATCGTTGCCGATCTGGTATCCCAGTTTGGCTGGGCCGTAACATGTTTGATCACTGTCATTGCAGGAGCGCTGCAAGTGGTGCTAGGTATCAGCCGGATTGCGCGGGCAGCATTGGCGATCTCACCGGTGGTGGTACACGCCATGTTGGCCGGTATCGGGATCACCATCGCCTTGCAGCAGGTGCACGTACTGCTGGGCGGCGAGTCGCAGAGCTCGGCCTGGACAAACGTCGTCGGGTTGCCCGCCCAGGTTGCCGGCGCACAGCGGCCCGGGCTCGTGCTGGGCCTGCTCGTGATCGCCATCCTGATCGCCTGGCGCTGGGCGCCGGCCCGGGTCGCCAAGATCCCTGGTCCCTTGGTCGCCATCGTTGGGGTCACGATCATCTCAATCATATTGCCGTTCAACGTATCCCGCATCAGGTTGGAAGGCTCGGTGCTGGAGGCGCTGCGGCTACCCCAACTCCCGGAAGGGAACTGGGGGGCGGTCGTCATCGCGGTGATCACGGTCACTCTCATCACCAGCGTGCAAAGCTTGCTGACGGCGGTCGCGATCGATCGGATGCACACCGGGCCGCGGACCGACTTCAACCGTGAGCTGATCGGACAGGGCGCGGCGAACATGGCTTCGGGCGCGATCGGCGGGCTTCCCATCGCCGGGGTCATCGTGCGCAGCGCGGCCAATGTCAACGCGGGGGCCAAGACTCGGGCATCGACGATCATGCACGGGGTCTGGATCATGGTGTTCGCCGTGCCTTTCGCGGGTTTGGTCGAACAGATCCCGACCGCGGCGCTCGCCGGCTTGCTCATCGTCATCGGCATCGAGCTGCTGAAGCCCGCACACGTCGAGACTGCGCTGCGCAACGGTGATATCGCCGTTTATCTGGTGACCATAGTGTCCGTCGTATTTCTCAATCTGCTGCACGGTGTGCTGATCGGACTCGCCGTCGCGGTCATCGTGACGGGGTGGCGGGTGGTTCGGGCCAGGGTGGAAGCAAAGCCCGTGGGCGATGAATGGCATCTGATCATCGAGGGGGCATGCACGTTCTTGGCGCTGCCCCGCCTCACCGGGGTACTCGCCACCATCCCCGAGCGCACCGCGGTCACCATCCACCTGATGGCCAATTACCTCGATCACGCTGCGCACCAAGCGATCAGCGACTGGCAGCGCCGGCATTGCGCGACGGGCGGAGACGTCAAGGTGCACAACCGACGGCTGGAACCGTACGGGCGCGAGAATAAGTCATCCAAGTCCGAGCGCCGCGCGCTGCACCTCAGCTTGGTTGACGCGGACGCCGGCTAGCCCCGGAAGCCTGTCTCCGGACGCGTCGTTACTTCAGGTCCGCGGTGACCTGCCTGAGCGCGGCGAGGTGGTCGTCGACGGTGGCCAGCCCGGCCTTCATGGTGTTGACCGACACGTGAGTGGCACCGGCCTCCCGCCAGGCCGCTATTTCGCGGGCGGTCCGGTCGCGGTCGCCGGTCCAGGTGACGCGTCCCTCCATGCCGAGGCTGTCCGCGTCGCGGCCGGCGGCAGCGGCCGCGCGCTGCACCTGCTCGCGGGCGTGGTCCAACCCGGGCCCGGGGGCGGTCATCGGGAACCAGCCGTCCGCGAGCCGCCCCGCGCGCTCCAACCCGCGGTCAGAGGCCGCGCCGATCCAGACGGGGATCGGGCGTTGGACGGGCAATGGGGCCAGCCCCGCCGCTGTCACGGTGTGGTACCTGCCGTCGAAGGTGACCGACCGTTCGGTCCACAGCCGGCGCAACAACTCGACTTGCTCCTCAGAGCGCTTGCCGCGATTGGCGAAGCTCTCGCCTAGCGCCTCGTATTCGACTGCGTTCCAGCCCAATCCGACACCGAGCCTGAAGCGTCCGCCGGTCAGCAGATCCACCTCGGCGGCCTGCTTGGCCACCAACGCCGTCTGTCGCTGCGGCAAGATGATGACGCCGCTGACCAACTCGAGCGAGGTGATCGCGGCCAGAAAGCCGAACATGACGAACGGCTCATGAAACGTCGAGTCGATGTCGTACGGGCCGTCCCAGCCGTGGTGCACCTGGGGGTCGGCGCCCACGACGTGGTCGTAGGCCAGAATGTGGGTGAATCCCAGTCCCTGCACGCCCTCCCCGTAGGCACGGATGACCGCCGGGTCGTCGCCCAGTTCGGTTTGCGGGAACACAACTCCGATGCGCATGCGCGGTGCAACCAGCCCACCGGGCGATTGCTTCCCGCGCAATGGAAGAAGTTGGGACGGTGCCGTCTTCGCGCCTCTCGGCAAGCGGTCGCTCGAAGCGACGGTTCTCAAGGTGGTACCCGGGGGAATGCCGACACCGTCGGCTACCACAACGACGGTCGATGCCCGAATATTTCACCGACGCTCGATGATGGACGGGTGACGACAAAAAAGATTGGCAACGCGCTGCGGATCGGTCGCTTCGAGCCGACTTTCGAAGCCGAGTTGACCGCACGGTACGAGATCCCCAGGCTTCCCGACGGTCCGGGGCGCGCCGACTTCTTCGCCGAACATGCGGCCGACGTGCGCATCGTGATCACGTCGGGCACGGCCGGCGTCGACGGCGACACCATCGCCGCGCTGCCTCACCTGGAGGTAATCGTCAACAACGGCGCCGGGGTGGACTTGATCGATCTGCCGGCCGCGCGCCGCCGCGGCATCGGCGTCAGCAACACGCCCGATGTGCTTTCGGACACGGTGGCCGACACCGCGCTGGGCCTCATCTTGATGACCCTGCGCGGTTTCGGCGCCGCCGACCGCTACGTACGGGCGGGCCGATGGGTGCGCGATGGCCAGTTCCCCTACGCCCGGGACGTCAGTGGTTTGCAGGTGGGGATCCTGGGGCTGGGCCGTATCGGTTCGGCGATAGCGACCAGACTGCTCGGATTCGACTGTGCCATTGCCTATCACAACCGCCACCGCATCGACGGGTCACCGTACCGCTACGCCCCGTCGCCGCTGGAGCTGGCCGAGTCGGTCGACGTCCTCGTCGTGGCCACCACGGGCGATGCCCACGCTCGTCACCTGGTCGACCGCTCGGTTCTCGAGGCGCTGGGCCCCGACGGTTATCTGGTCAACATCGCCCGCGGCAGCGTCGTCGACCAGGACGCGTTGGTGGAGCTGCTGGTCGGCGGTGGCTTGGCGGGGGCGGGGCTGGACGTCTTCGTCGATGAGCCCCAGGTGCCGACCGAGCTGTTCGAACTCGACAATGTGGTCTTGTTTCCGCACATCGGCAGCGCCACCGCGCGGACCCGCAGGGCGATGGCGCTGCTGGCCATCCAGAACCTGCAGAGTTACCTCGACACCGGTGAGCTCGTGACACCGGTGTTGCGACCCCGCAAATGACGGCCTGGTCACCTGCTTGTCAGATCCCTCACACCGAATGGTCGACCCGGCGAATAACGGGTATCAGGCCATCCACCATGAGTGACACCACCCAACGCCAGCTCGGCCAGACCGACAGCCCGATCGAAGACGAGCTCGAGGACGCGTTCAGCAGGATGCTGAGCGAGGGCGCCCAGCGCCTGCACCGCACCTGGCGCGGCGTGCTGGTGACCGGCTTCTTCGGCGGCACCGAGGTGGGGATCGGGGTGCTCGCCTACCTGTCCGTGCTGGACGCCACCCACCGTCCGCTGCTGGCGGGGGTGGCGTTCTCGATCGGCTTCCTCGCCCTGCTGCTCGGCCGCAGCGAGCTGTTCACCGAAGGCTTCATCATCCCCGTCGTGACCGTGGCCGCCAAGCGCGCCAGCCTGCGCCAGCTGGCCAAGCTGTGGGGCGGCACCATGTTCGCGAATCTGGTTGGCGGCTGGGTGATCATGTGGCTGATCATGACCGGCTTTCCCGAACTGCACGCGCAGACCATCGAGTCCGGCACTCACTTCGCCACCGCGCCGCCGTCCGGCCAGAGCATGGCGCTGGCGATCCTCGGCGGCATGATCATCACGCTGATGACCCGGATGCAACACGGCACCGACTCGGTGCCCGCCAAGATCGCCGCTGCCGTCGCCGCCGCATTCCTGCTCGCCGGGCTCCGGTTGTTCCACTCGATCCTGGATTCGCTGCTCATCTTCGGCGCGCTCATCACCGGGCATGCCCCGTTCGGCTATCTGACCTGGCTGGGTTGGTTCGGCTATACCGTGGTCGGCAACATGATCGGTGGGCTGCTGTTCGTGACGCTGCTGCGGCTTCTTCGCAGCAAGGACCGGCTCGAAGAGGTACGCGCGGACGCCGAATCCCCGTGAGGGCCCTCAGAGCAGTTGGGGCATAACCTCGCTCGCCAACAACTCCAGGTGGGCGAGGTCGGTCAAGTCCAGGAGCTGGGTGTAAACACGCTGCACCCCGATCTGATTCCAGGCGCCCAACTTCTCGACGATCTCTGTCGGGGAGCCGACCAGGGGGCTGTTCGAACGCATTTCGTCGAGGTCGCGACCGATCGCCGCGGCGCGGCGGGTCAGTTCGCGGTTGTTGCGCCCAGCGCAGAGCACGAATGCGCTCGAGTAGACCATCGAGTCCTCAGGCCTGCCAGCCGCGGCGACGGCCTGCGCTACCCGCTGAAACTGTTTGTCGGCCACGTCGATCGGCGCGAACGGGATGTTGAATTCGGCCGCGTACTTGGCCGCGAGCCGCGGGGTGCGGTTGGCGCCGAGGCCGCCGACGACGATCGGCGGGTGCGGGGTCTGCGTCGGTTTGGGCAGCGCCGGCGACCCGGTGACGGTGTAGTACGCCCCGGTGTAGTCGAAGGTTTCACCGCGCCCCGTCGTCCATAGGCCCGTGATGATGGCCAGCTGTTCATCGAGCCGGTCGAACCGCTCCCGCAGCGGGGGGAAGGGTATGCCGTACGCCTGGTGCTCCTTTTCGAACCAACCGCTGCCCAGCCCGAATTCGACGCGTCCGCCACTCATCTCGTCCACTTGCGCCACCGCGATCGCCAGCGGACCGGGGGAGCGGAACGTTGCGGACGTCACCAGAGTGCCCAGCCGGATGGTCGACGTCTCCCGCGCGATCGCGCCCAGTGTCACCCACGAGTCGGTGGGGCCCGGCAGCCCGTCGCCACTCATCGCCAGGTAGTGATCCGACCGGAAGAACGCCCCAAAACCCAGCTGCTCGGCGGTCTGGGCGACGGCCACCTGGTCGGCGTAGCGGGCCCCCTGCTGCGGCTCGATGAATGCACGAAAGTCCATAAGATTCCTCTGTATCTCGTTGTACGGCAACTCGATTCCGAACCTGTACCCGCCCGTGGCCAAAGCGAGACAGGCGTCGGGTTAGCAGGACGGCCGAAACCGGGTATGCCTGCTGCATGACTTCACTGCTGCCACCAATCGTTGTCACGCCCGCGCGATTGACCTGCGCCGGTGCCGCCGACGCGGTTACCGCGGCGGAATTGCGCCGCGCCCTGCGGCGGTGGCTTCAGGAGGTGACCGAGGCCCCGTCGGACATTCGCGACGACATCATTCTGGGGGTCAACGAGGCGCTGGCCAACTGTGTGGAGCACGCCTACCGCGATCACCGCGCGACCGGCACGATGAAGCTGCAGGCAAGCCACGACCCCGCCGCCCAATCGATCAGCGTCTGCGTCAGCGACCGCGGATCCTGGCTCCATCCCTCGCCGCTACGCCTCAGCGACCCGCGGCGATCCCGCGGCATCGCGTTGATGCACGCGCTGGCGGATCACTGCACCATCAACGCCCGTCCCAACGGCACGACCGTGTGCCTGGACTTCACCACCAGGCGGTAGCCGCCGCTCACACGCCGACGGCGCGTTCCAGGTCCTTCAGCGACGTCTCCAGGTGGCCCAGCAGCCGCTGCAGGTGCGGGACGCTGCGGCGACAACCCACGAGACCGAAGTCGAGATTGTCGGCGTTGTTGGCCACCGTGATGTTGACCGCCTGACCGTCGAGCGGGATGGACAGCGGGTAATTGCCATCCAGGCGGGCACCACGCCAGTACAGCGGCTCGGCGGGACCGGCCGAGACGTTGGAGATGACGATGTTGAACGGCGGCGACGCCGCCGATAAGTAGCCGGGGATCAGCCCGAAGAACAGGCCGCCGATGTTGAAGGCCGACAGGGCGAGCTGCTGGACCGAGGGCAGTTGTTGGAAGATCTCCTTGGTGTCGCGGATCGACGTGCTGACGATTTCGAGGCGCCTCTCCGGGTCGTCCAGGTCGGTCGCCAGGTTGCACAGGAACGTTCCGACCATGTTGCCGCCCCGGTCGTCGTCGGCCTTGCGGAGGTTGACCGGCACCATCGCGGTCAGCGGGGCGTCGGGTAGCGCGTTCTGCTCCTGCAGGTAGGCACGCAGGGCGCCGGAGCACATGGCGAGCACCACGTCGTTGACGGTCACTCCCGCCGCCGATTTGACCGCTTTGATCCGGTCCAGCGACCAGGACTGCGCGGCTACCCGCCGGGCGCCGCCGATCCGGACGTTGAACATGCTGCGCGGCGCCTGAAATGGCAGTGTCAGTTGTTGTTCGAGCAGGGCGGCCCGGGCCAGCTTCAGCGAGGACGGCGCCAATGCGAGCGCCGACCCCGCGGTGCGGCCCGCCCGCTCCAGCAGCGATTGCCGCTTCTGGCCGCCGCCGCGCTTGCGCGGCCCGAGACTCCATGGGACGCGCATCTCGTTATCATCGGGGTCAGTGGTGAAAGCGCGCTGCACCAGCCGCATAGCGGACACGCCGTCCATGAGCGAGTGGTGGTACTTCGTGTAGACGGCGTAGCGGCCGTCCTGCAGTCCCTCCACGAGGTGGGCCTCCCACATCGGGCGGTGCCGGTCGAGCAGGCTGCCATGCAACCTGGAGACCAGCTCGAGCAGGTCACGGACCCTGCCCGGCTCGGGCAGGGCCGAGCGGCGCAGGTGATAGTCCAGCTCGACGTCCTTGTCCAAGGACCACGCGAGATTGGTCAGGCCGCCGAAGAAGGCCGGGTGCTTGCGGAACGTCGGCTGCACGTCCGTGCATTCGAGCATGGCCTGATAGGACTCGCGGACGAAGTGGGGTCCGGCGTCCTTGGGCGGCTCGAAGAGTTGCAGCGACCCCACATGCATCGGGTGCTCGCGGGACTCGCCGATGAGGAACAGCGCATCCGTCGGAGATATCGGTTCCATGCTCGCACCCCGTTTCTTTCGCTGCGTCGTCAGCGCGGCACACGCCCATGTGCTAGTAGCCGCAGCGAGCGTTCGCTAATCGTGTTTGAGCTGCCAATCGGCGGCGAGCACTAAAGCGCTTGCGGCCGCTACCGATTGGGTGCATCCATGCGAACAGTGGCGCTCGGGGAGTCATGGTGTCGGCGGGTTCGGGGCGTCCGAAACGAATGAACGCGCACGGGGAGCTGTTGGTGTTGCGGCACGCGTGAGAGGCGTCGCCTGCCGGGGTTAGCGCGCGTCGCGGAAAGCGGCGGTGATTTCGGCGACCCTCGGATCGGCGCGCAGCTCCTCCAGCGTCGCCGGCAGGGGCAACCGCCAGTTCGGGTACTCGTCGACGGTCCCCGGCAGGTTGGGCTGCCGAGGTTCGGCCAGCACGTCGTAGGGCGAGATCAGCTTCAGGCGGCTCGGGGTGGCCGCGAGCAATCGGTGCATCGCGGCGATAATCGCCGGCTCGTCCGCGTCGGGGCCCGAAAGCAGCCCCTCGGACCGCAGCAGCTCCACCCACTCGGCTCGTTCCTTGTCAGCCACCGACTGCTCGCCCGGCACGTCGTCCAGCAGGCCGAGGTCCGCGCGGGCCTGCACATGCTCGCCGCGCAGGAAACCCGCCGCGGTGGGCAGGTCGTGGGTGGACAGGCTGGCGGCGGCCCGCGACGGCCATTTCGCCGGTGGCAGCAGCGGCTCGCCCGGCGCCGACTCGTCGCGGGTGAACCACGACACCGCGCAGCCCAGCATCTCATTGTCGGCCAGCGCCTGGGTCACCTCCGGTTCGACGGTGCCCAGATCCTCACCGACGACCGTGGCGCCCGCCCGATGCGCTTCCAGCGCCAAGACCGCGAGCATCACGTCGGCGTCGTAATGCACGTAGGTGCCGCGCTCCGGGCCGTCGCCCGGGGGAATCCACCACAGCCGCCACAATCCCGCGACATGGTCGATCCGCAGCCCGTCGGCGTGGGCGAGCACCGCGCGCAGCATGTCCCGCAACGCGGCGTAGCCGGTGACGGCGAGCCGGTCCGGTCGCCACGGCGGCAGCCCCCAATCCTGCCCGCGGGGGGTGAAGTTGTCCGGCGGCGCCCCGATGCTCACCCCGGTGGCGAGCATGTCGGCCAGCGCCCACGCGTCGGCGCCGTTGGCATCCACCCCGACCGGGAGGTCGTGCAAGACGCCGAGGGCCATGCCCGCGTGGCGGGCCGCGTCGCGCACCGCGGTCAGTTGCTCGTTGCAGCGTTGCTGCACCCAGGCATGGAAGGCCACCCGGGGCGCCAGTTCCCGGCGGGCCGCCGTCACGCCCGGCCCGGCGACGTCATGCAGAGATGTAGGCCATCGGGTCCACCGGCCGCCGTGCCGCTCGGCCAGCGCACAGTAGGTGGCCCAGTCGCGCAGACCGGAGCCGGCCGCCGACGCCTCCAGCGGGCTGGGCCGGCCTTCGGCGCGCCACAGCAGCTCCAGCGCCGACCGCTTGGCCGCCCACACCAGGTCATAGTCGATCCGCTCGGTGGTCGGCGAGACCCGCAGCGCGTCGACCTCTGCGCGGGTGTCCGCGTCGGCCCGGCGATAGGCGTCGAGGTCCTCGATGCGCAGCGCCAGCGGGTTGGCGAATCGTCGGCTGGACGGGGTGTAGGGCGACGGCTGCACCGGGTGCGTCGGCCCGGGCGCGTGCAGCGGGTTGAGCAGCACGGCGCCGGCCTGGTGGTCGGTGGCGGTCCAATCCAGGAACTCACGCAGGTCGCCCAGGTCGCCGATGCCCCAGGACCGACCGGATCGCAACGCGTAGAGCTGCAACATCCAGCCCCAGGTGGCCGGCGTGGGCGGCACCCGAGGCGGCGCGGCCACCACGGTGGCCTCTTGCCCGTCGCGAAGGCGGAGCCGGTACCAGCCCGCGCTGAGATCGCCGGGCAGCTCGTCGCGCACCTCCGTCTGGTGGCCGTCCTCGCCCACCAGGAGGGCGGCGCCGGGCAGCGGCCGGGGGTGGCCATCCAACCGCACCGCGATCGTGGGTGGCAGCGCACCGGCGCGGTCGCGCTCGGCCAGCCGGGCCAGCTCGTGCCGCCGGGCGGCTTCGCTCGAGGCGTCGACGTCGAGAAGACCGAGCACCCGGATCACGACGTCGGCGTCGACCTCCACGGGCTCGCGCCGCTCGTTTCGGTAGGTGGTGGCCACCCCGTGCGCTGCGGCCACCCGACGCAGGTCATCGGGAACCGGCGTGGGCGTCGCCATCAAACCGCCGGCAAGGGTGCGGCGCCGGCGGCGATGGGACGGCTGAGAGGTAAAAGCACAAGCTCTATATACCCCAGCGGCACGTTCTCACACGGGCAGCCGAAACTCGTTCGCCGGCATGCGTTTTCGGCTAGCGCCCGGTCGCCTGGAAGATGACTCGCCGGGCGATCTGCACGGCGTGGTCGGCGAAGCGCTCGTAGAAGCGGCCCAGCAGCGTGACATCTACCGCGGCGGCGACGCCGTACGTCCAGCCGGGGTCCATCAGAGCGGCCAGCAATTGACGGTGCAGTTCGTCCATCGCGTCATCGTCGCGGCGAACCTGCGCCGCGCCTCCGGGATCCTGGGCCAGCAACACTTCCCGCGCGCCGCGGGCCAACTGCTCGGCGACCGCACCCATTTCGGCGATGTGGCGGCGCACATCGTCCGGCACGGCGTTGCGGGGATGGCGCATGCGGGCGATTTCGGCGACGTGCACCGCCAACCCGCCCATCCGTTGCGCGTCCGCGGCGATCCGGATGGCACTGACCACCGCACGCAGATCCGTGGCCACGGGAGCCTGCAAGGCCAACAAGGCGAAGGCGGTCTCCTCGACGCCGGTGTTGACGGCGGCGATGTCCGACTGGCCGGCGATGACGCGTTCCGCCAGCGGCAGGTCGGCTTTCAGCAGCGCCTCGGTGGCCAGTGCGATGGCTTCGCCGGCCATCGCGCACATCGCCCCGAGCTGCTGGGTGAGCGTTCCCAACTGATGGTGAAAAGCGCTCCTCATCCCTTAAAGATAGGCAGGGAAACGCAAATTAAACGTCGCCGGCCACTTCGTCCAAGCGCAACGTCAAAGGGTCGCGGTGTGATTCCCAGGCGGGTGGCTTACCGGACGTCCTCGGCCAGCTCGCGCGCCTCCCGCTCGGTTTCCACCGCGGGCCCGGACCCCGGCAGCGGCTTCCCGGCGACTTCGGGCGTGAACAGCAGCGTGACCGCGCCCACGAGGCCGCCGAAGATCAACATGTAGGCGGGCGCCATGACGTTGCCGGTTCCCGAAACCAGCGCTTGGGCGATCAGGGGCGTGGTGCCGCCGACGGCGGATATTGAGATGTTGTACGAGATGGCCAGCGCGCCGTAGCGCACGTCGGTGGGGAACAGGGCCGGCAACATGGCGGGCGCCGTGCTGTCGAAGCACAGCTCCATCAACCCGATCAGCAACACACCCATGAAGATCACCGGGTAGATCCCGCCGAAGCGGATGAGCAGGAACGCGGGGATCGAACCCACGACCAGCAGTGCGCAGCCCGTCCACATGATCGGCTTGACCCCGATGCGGTCGGACAGGCTGGCCACCAGCACCACCGTGACCATCAGGATCGCCAACGTCACCACGATCATCACCAGCCCGGCGGTGTGGCCGGCGCGCACAAAGAGCTTCAGGTAGGTCGGCAGGTAACCAGTGAGCATGAAGTCGGCGAGCTGAGAGGTGAGCACCAGCGCCGCGCAGATCAGCAGACCCCGCCACTGGTCCACCACCGTGCGCCGGAATTGCTGCCGGCGCCCGCTCGACTGCTGCTCGCCCTCCGTCGCGCTCTGGTAGGCGGACGACTCCTTGAGCCGAAGCCGCAGGAACAGCGCGAACAGACCGAAGGGCGCGCCAAGCAACAGCGGGATCCGCCAGCCGTAGGTCAACATGTCGTCGTCCGGCAGCCAGGTCTGCAAGGCGGTGACCAGCATCCCGGCCAGCACGAACCCGACCAGATTTCCCATCGGTAGGAATCCGACCATCTTGCCGCGTTTGTGGTCCGGGGCCTGCTCGACCAGGTAGGTCATCGCGCCGACGTACTCACCACCGGTCGACAGCCCCTGGAATATGCGCGCGACGACGAGCAGGATCGGCGCCCAGATGCCGATGGCGCTGTAGCCGGGCAGCAGACCCGTCACGGTCGTGCTGATGGTCATCATGAGAATGGTGACCACCAGAACCCGATGCCGTCCGATGCGGTCGCCGAGGGGACCGAAGATAAAGCCACCGAGCGGACGCACCACGAATGCGGCGGCGAGCGTCCCGAAGGTCGCGATCAGGTGGACGCCACTGACACTCTTGCCGGGGTAGAACACCTGGGCGAGGGTGGTGGCGATGTAGCCGTAGACCCCGAAGTCGTACCACTCCATGAAGTTGCCGATGGCTGTGCCCATGATGGTCTGGCGCATGGCCGGGTCGGCGACCCTGATCTCGTTGCGTGCCCATTTTCCGCGGCGGCGTCGCGCATTCATCGACAGATTGCGTACCCAGAAGTCCCGTGGGCCGAACAAGTTGCGCTCCCATCCGGCTCGTCGTCACATCGGCCGGTGGCCGATCGTAGCGACCGGGCTGGGTCGAAAAGAACTCACTGACCTTTCAGGCTGCCGATGCGAAGCGAATAATCCCGGGGTTTCGACTGCTCCCCCGACTGGGTGACCTCGATTTCGTCGACATAGCGCTGCGGGTCCCGGTCGACGATCGGCAAGCCCTTCGGGGTGGGGTGCTCGGCCATGAAATCGCTGTATTGCCGGCCCAGCGCTTCGCGAAGGCCGATCGGAGCGGTACGACGAAAATCCGCCAACCCCTCGCGCTCCTCTTCGCCCATGTGGTCGTCGTTGGCCTCCCGGGTGCGGCCGATCGCCGCCCACCATTCGTCGGTGCCCACACCGACGGCGTTGGCGTCGCGCACCCCGTCGCGGATGTCGTTATGGTCCCCGATGGCATCGAGCGTCTCACCCTCGGCATCGTCGCCGACGCGCCTCAGCAGTTGCGGGTAGAAGATCTTCTCTTCGATGTAGGCATGCACGTCCAGCTTGTCGGCGAGGGGGCGCCAGACGCGCGCCAGGGCGGTTTCGTCGACGGGCGTCTGCGCCTGCAGATAGTCCAGCTTGGCGAACTGTTCGCGGAACCAGTCGTGGTCGGCGAGGATCAACATGGTGATGTCAGCCATCGCGACGCCCCACCTCCCTCACCGCTACGGTTCGCGCCATGGTGTCCCATCGCGATGGAGCCAGTCAACCGGAAGGAAATCGTTGGTTTGGGCCGCCGACCCCGCGGATACACTGGAACACCGGCATGCCGATCGACTGCGACGGCGCGCCGCTAATCCCACCGATGTCAGAGGTTGTTTGTGCCGGAATACCGCAGCGAGCCCGCAAGCCTAGAGCCGCACTTCGAGGACGTTCAGGCGCACTACGACCTGTCCGACGAGTTTTTTGCGCTCTTCCTGGACCCGACGCGGACCTACAGCTGCGCCTACTTCCAGCGCGACGACATGACGCTCGAAGAGGCGCAGCTCGCCAAGGTCGACCTGTCGCTCGGCAAGCTGGGGCTGCAAGCGGGGCAGACGCTGCTCGACATCGGCTGCGGCTGGGGCACCACGATCGTCCGGGCGCTCGAGCAGTATGACGTCAACGTCGTCGGCCTGACCCTGAGCCGCAACCAGCAGGCGCACGTGCAACAGCGTCTCGACCAGCACCCCAGCCCGCGAAACAAGCGGGTGCTCCTTCGTGGCTGGGAGCAGTTCGACGAAAAGGTGGACCGCATCGTGTCCATCGGCGCCTTCGAGCACTTCGGACGCAACCGCTACCCCGACTTCTTCAAGATGGCCTACGAGGCGCTGCCCGCCGACGGCGTGATGATGCTGCACACCATCATCCAGCCCAGCGGCGAAGAGTTCGCCGAGCGCGGCCTGCCCATCACCATGACGAAACTGCGGTTCATGAAATTCATCATGGAAGAGATCTTCCCGGGCGGAGACCTGCCCGCCGCCAAGACCGTCGAAGAGCACGCGACCCGTGCCGGCTTCGGCGTCAAGCTCGTCCAGCCGCTGCGCCTGCATTACGCGCGCACCCTCGACACCTGGGCGGCCGCCCTCGAGTCGCGCCGTGACGAGGCCATCGCGATTCAGTCCCAAGAGGTCTACGACCGGTACATGAAGTACCTGACCGGCTGCGCCGACCTGTTCCGCGAGGGCTACACCGACGTCGCGCAATTCACCCTCGTCAAGGGCTGACCACCCCGGACGGTTTATCCGTGCAACGCCAGGGGTAAATCCACGAGCAACAACCTGATTCGGTGCGCGCCGGCCTTCGTCGGCACGAAACCGCAGGAAGGATTGATCGTGAGTGCCAAGCATCGGATGACCGCGACACTGGGGCAAAGACCTCCGACGGGTCCAGCGCCGCGACGGCGGACGGGCGCAGCGGCGGTGTGTGACGTCCTGTCCGGCGCAATGTTGTGCGCGGCGGCGTGCGCGGCCCTGGCGCTCAACGCGCCGCACAGCGAAAAGCGCACGATCGAGGCGAGTCAGGAGCCACCGGCCGCGTCGCAGCCGGTTCGCCAAGAGGGCACGGTGGTTGCCGTGTCGGCGGGCTCGGTCACCGCGCGCAGCGCCAACGGCTACACGCAGACGTATCTCGTCACGCCCAACACCACGCTCATCGGTCAGGGCGGCCAACAGGCTGCTGCCGCTTCGCATTTCACGGTCAACGATCATGTGGTCATCGTCGGAACCATCGAGGATGGCACCGCCATGGCCACCGCGGTGGCCGACCACGGCGCGGGACACGGAGACGGTCCGCCGATGGACTACCCTGGCGGCCAGGTCATTCCGGCCGGGCGCAGCTGATCCTGGGCGCGCACACCCTCGGCTCGCGGCAGGGACCCTGCGGCACACCGCCGCTGCGTTCGGCCTAGTCTGTATGCCATCCAGCCAAAGGAGGCGCCGTGAGCGAGCACGAAGTCAAGATGATCATCCTGTCGACTGACGACCTCGACGAGTCGATCCGGTTCTACAGCGAGACGCTGGGCATGGCGCTGAAGTTCCGCGACGGGGCGCACTTCGCCGCCCTCGACGGCGGGCCGGTCACGCTGGCGCTGGCGACCTCCGTGGACCACCCCATACCGGGCCAGGTCGTCGTCGGTATCAAGACCGACGACGTCGACGCCGCGGCGAAGGCGGTGGAGGCCAGCGGCGGCGGGATCGTCAAAGGACCGTACGACGACGCGCACGAACGCCGCGCCGTGGTCTATGACAACAAGGGCAACGGCTTGGTGTTCTACCGCTCGCTGGGACGCTGACGGCCGCTATTTCCCGTTGCGCTCGCGGTGCTTGCACCCCGGCCAGCAGCAGGGCCGACGCTTGCCCTCCTCCAGCTCTTCCTGCGTCCGGCGGATGCGGCGCCGGCGGGTGGCTTCCTGTTTGGCGTCCTCTACCCAGCAGATGAATTCGTTGCGCGCCAAGGGCGTGATGTCCTTCCACGCGGCGAGCGCCGTGGCATTGCCGATCAGCGACTCGCGCAAGTCGGCCGGAAGCTTGTGCACCACTCCGCCGGGTATCTGCTGGTTGCTCATCGGGTTAGGCTAACGCGCCGCTCAGCACACCACCGGATGCGGTCGCTGGCGCGCCGCAGCTAGGACGTCAAATGCGCGCTGGCGTCGTGCAATTCGTCGCGGCGCAAGCCCATCGGGGTTAGGGCGGGAACGTCGCCGCCGGCGACCACCGTGCGGGTGATCGGTGTGAGCGCTCGGAACAGCGTCTCCACCTCGTCGTCGTCGAGCGCGTCGAGCGCGGACAGGGAAAGCGCGTCGGTGGAGCGTTCGATGTGGTCCTTCAGTTCCCGGCCGGTCGCGGTCAGGGAGCCGTCATGGTCGAGCAGTCCCCGCTCGATGAGCCGCTGCTCGTGGTGCCGCCACGCGGCCTCGTCGTAGTCGCGGGTGCGCGCGATGTACTCGCGTGGAACGCCGCCGGCCGCGGCGTGCAACACGTTGGACTCGCGGCCCGAGATGCCGGCGGCGGCCAACACCGCGACGTGTCCGTCGCCGCGGTGCTCACGCAGCAGCGTCGTCGCGTGCCACAGCGCGGCCAGCGGGTCGTCCGGCCACGGCAGCGCCAGGTTGGCAGCGAACAGCGGGCGGGCGTCCAGCGGCGCGTTCCGGGCCGCCCTGCCCGCCAATTCCGCTGCGGTACGGACGTTTTCGTCGTCGCCCAGCCCGTAGCGGCGCAGCGCTGTGACGGTAGACTCCTGCCGGGCCCGCAACGCCGCGTCGGGGCCGGCAACCTCCCATGCGGCCGGCAGCGCCTTGGCGACGCGTTCGGGGGCGAAATTGTAGAAGATCGCAGTGACCACCTGCCGGGGCACCGTGCCCAGCGGCGCCGAGCGGGCGGCGAAGTAGCCCATCCAGAATCCGCGGTAGCCCAGGCCGTCCAGCGCCGCGCGCGCCTCCGGCGCGAAATACGTCACCGCATGCACCGGCTCGAAGCGGTCGAAGAAGCGCCGCGCCAGTTGGGGTTTCCGTTGCATGTTGGAAGTTAACCACCTCCACGGTTGCGGGCGCTCAAAGCCTCAGCAGCCGTCACCGGAGTACCCGGGATGGGCTGGGACAGACCCCGCATAGTCTGAAAACCGTGACCATCCCGTATGACGAGGCGCTGCGCGAGCGGATCAGGGGCAATCTCGCGGGCCACGACCGCCGCGTCGTGACCGACCCGACAAAACGGCACGCGGCGGTAGCCGTGGTGCTGGTCGACTCCACCCTCGGCGAGGACAGGGTGGACCCGGCGCCGGTGGACGAATGGATCGGTGGCCGCCCGATGCCGGAGCCAGGCCTGGACGGTCGCATGGTCGGTGTGTCCGGCGGCGCGGCGTTCCTATTGTGCCGCAGGGCATCTCGACTCACGTCGCACGCCGCGCAATGGGCGCTGCCCGGGGGGCGGCTCGACCCGGGCGAGAGCGCCGTCGACGCCGCCCTGCGGGAATTACGCGAGGAGGTGGGCATCGCCCTGACCGATTCGACCGTCTTGGGCCTGCTAGACGATTACCCGACGCGGTCCGGGTACGTCATCACGCCGGTCGTGGTCTGGGGCGGGGGACGCCTCGATCCCCACCCGGCGCCCGACGAGGTGGTGGCGGTGTACCGGGTGGGCCTGCATCAATTGCAGCGCGACGACTCGCCGCGATTCGTCACCATCCCGGAGAGTCCGCGTCCGGTCGTGCAGATTCCACTGGGGAACGACCTGATTCACGCACCGACCGGCGCCGTGCTGCTGCAACTGAGGTGGCTGTGTCTGGAAGGCAGACCGGACGCGGTCGACGAGTTGGAGCAGCCCGTCTTCGCCTGGCAGTAGCGGTCGATGAGAGAAGCGGACCCCGGTCACCGCCGACGGCCGGCGGACAACCGGTGGTCGATGACGGCCAGCGCGCGCTCGGCCCACCGAACGTTCTCTTCCTCGAACGCGATTCCACGCAACAGGGTCAAATAGGGGCCGATCCGTTCGGCATGGGCCAGGAATTTCTCCTCGGTGCGTCCGTCGAGTAGGCGTGTCCGCAAGCGTTCGTAGCGTTGGAGTTTGGCCGTCGCCCACTGCAGGCGCTCGACAATGAACTCCCGCACGGCGGGCGTATCCCCGGCGTCCGCGGCTTGGACCTTGATCAGCAGTTCGTCGCGAATCGCCGACGGCTTCGGCGCCCGCGCGGTGTACTCCCGGATCGCGTCGTGGCCGGCGTCGGTCAGCGAGAACAGGCGCTTGTTGGGCCGGCGCTCCTGATGTACGACGCGGGCCCGGATGAGCCCCTGCTCGGCGAGGCGGTCGAGTTCGCGGTACAGCTGCTGAGGGGTGGCCATCCAGAAGTTGGCCACCGAGGCGTCGAAACCCTTGGCCAGGTCGTATCCGGACGACTCGCCCTCGAGCAGGGCCGCCAGGACAGCGTCACGCAGCGACATCGAAAAAGAGTACAACGATACGAATAATCAACAAAGTGATTAATCGCACTGTGGACACCAACCTGTTGACCGCATAGCGTCAACGGCACTTCTCAACCGAATCCCAAAGGCGAGGTGTCGGATGCATCCCTTCCGCAAGGCGGTCGAAGAACGCGACGAGAGCGGCATCCACGCGCTGCTGGCCGACGATGTCGTGTTCACCAGCCCGGTCGCGTTCAAGCCCTATGTCGGCAAGCCGATCACCGCGGCGATCCTGCGCGGCGTGTTGCGCATCTTCGAGGACTTTCGCTACGTCCGTGAGATTCACGACGGCAACGGCCGAGACCACGCGCTCGTGTTCGAGACCGGAATAGCCGGGGCGCCCGGGGTCAAGATCACCGGCTGCGACTTCCTACACTTCAACGATGACGGCCTCATCGAGGATTTCATGGTGATGGTGCGGCCCCTTTCGGGCGCGAAGGCGTTGTCCGAGGCGATGGGCGCCCAGTTCGAGCGGATCCAGCAGGAGGCGCTCGAACTGGCCGACGAGTTCACCACCGCGTAGGGGGGCGACATGCGAATCGGATTGAGCATCAACTATGCGGGCGGCTTCAAGGACGTGGCCGCCGAAGTGGCCGACCTCGAGCGTGCCGGGCTCGACATCGTCTTTGTCCCCGAGGCCTATTCGTTCGATGCCGTAAGCGCGCTGGGCTACCTGGCCGCCAGCACCGAACGGGTCGGACTGGCCTCGGGGATCCTGCAGCTCTACACCAGAACGCCCACGCTGACAGCGATGACCGCCGCCGGACTCGACTACGTCTCCGACGGCCGGTTCACCCTCGGCCTGGGCGCTTCAGGCCCGCAGGTCATCGAGGGCTTCCACGGGGTGCCTTACGACGCGCCGATCGGCCGGACCCGCGAAGTGATCGACATCTGCCGGCAGGTGTGGCGACGCGAGCCCGTCAAGCATCAGGGCAAGTACTACACGATCCCGCTGCCCGCGGGGCAGGGCACCGGCCTCGGGAAGCCGCTCAAGTTGATCAATCAGCCGGTGCGAGAACGTATTCCGATATTGGTCGCGGCGCTGGGCCCCAAGAATGTGGAGCTCGCGGCCGAGATCGCCGAGGGCTGGCAGCCGATCTTCTTCCTGCCCGAGAAGGCGCACGAGGTGTGGGGTGAGGCGCTGGCCGCCGGCCGAGCCAAGCGCCCCGCCGACCTGGGTGAGCTGGACATCTACGCCGGTCCGGTGCTCGCCATCGGTGAAAACGTCGAACCCTTAAGGGAATTCGTCAAACCCCAGCTTGCCCTCTACATCGGCGGGATGGGCGCCAAGGAGAAGAACTTTTACCACGCGCTGGCCACCAAGTATGGCTACGGACCGCAGGCCGACCGGATCCAGGAGCTCTACCTGGCCGGTGACAAGGACGGTGCCGCCAAGGTGGTGCCCGACGACCTGGTTCGGGATGTGAACCTGATCGGCAGCCGCGAGTTCGTCAAGGATCGGCTGGCCGCGTTCCGTGACGCGGGGGTCACCACGCTCAACGTCGCGCCCATCGCGTCCACCCCGGGCGAGCGGATCAAGCTGATCGAGACGCTGCGCGAACTCCTCTGACGCCCGCCCAGCTACCCGTCCACGGGTGACCCGAAACCACGCCGCCAGAACGGCGAACGGGGTCGGTGCTCGGCGAATCCACCCGCCGCGGGCCGGGGGACCACTGCGTGGCCCCCGTCGCGGCGTCCGGCGCAACCTGCGGTCAACCCCTGCGGTGGGCGTCTCGCCGCAGTCGAATCCCGCGGCTCACCGCGGCCGACAAGGCCAGCGCCGCCATCACGGCGAGGATCGTCGTCGCAACCGCCGACCTTACCGTCGTCAAGATCAGCGGCAGGCCGAATCCGACGTAGGTCACCACGTAAAACGCACCGACGAGCGCACCCCGCAAGCGCCTCGGCGCCGCGGCCTCCAGGTCGATCAGGCCCTCGCGTAGGCACAGGCCCGACGCGCACCCCAGCACCAGGAACAGCGGCACACCCAACGCCGGCGAGATGGTCGGTGGGGCCAGCGCGGTGACCGCGTAGCCGAGCGCGGCCAGCACCGCACCGGCCGTGCCGGCCTGCGGGCCCCACCGCCGTGCCCGCGCGAGCACCTGGACGAGCCCGCTGACGCCATTGACCAAGAGCGTGGCCACGCCGGCGGCCAACGGCGCCGCGAGCCCGGTGTGTAGCCGGGCGGGAATCGCGATGAACCCCAGCGTCGCCGACGCGAACACCCACGGTGCCAGCGGCATGGCCCAGGCCAACGCTCGGGCGGTCCCCTGCCCCGCGGCCGTCGACGGCTCCACCACCGGTATGGGCAGCGGCGCTGCGGCCCGCGCTCCGCGTCCCGCGATGAGCGCAAAGGCCATCGCCGCCAAGCCGATCGCGGCCGCGACCGCGAACGACAACCGAATGCCGGCCGGTCCGACCGCGGCGATCAGGGCTCCGAAGAATGGGCCGATCGCGAAACCGCCCATCAACACCGCGCCGGCGGTGGCCGCCCCGGCGGGTCCCCTCAGATCGGAGGCCCACGCGGTGCAGGAACTCATCGCCAGCCCGACACCGACCCCGACCACCAGGCGGCCCAGCAACAACACCTCGTACTGCTGCGAGCACAGCATCGCCAGCGTTCCCGCGACCGCCGTCGCCGAGCCGGCCAGCGCCACGGACTGGCGCCCAAACGTATCGGATGCGCGTCCCCCGACGAGCAGGCCCGGCAGCAATCCCAGCGCGTAGATGCCGAAGATCGCGTCGAGCGTGGCCGAGCTGAGGTGCTGCCGAACGCTGAGCAAGGGCATCAACGCGACGAAGTGGTTCGCGACCCAGCCGACGGACAGCAGCAGCACCAGCACACCGGCGAACGTGCCTCGTGCCGGCCCTGCATCACCCGCCTCGTCGGGCGTGGCCAACGCCGACCGTGGAGTTGATCCGTTGGACCAGGACACTGGGCGTTCCCTCCTGTTGGAGCCAGCCGCGGTCGGACCGACGAAACCTAAACGACGATGTGGGCGAGGCTGTTATTCCCCGTTCGCGCGGGCAATGCACGCGGCGGGACCTGCCCGGTCGGTGGGGGCAAATGGCGTGCGAGGGTTTCAAATCGGCCGATTCGGTGTATTGATACCACTACTGAAGCTCCAGGAGGGCAAACGATGAAGCACATTGCGGCCGCGACATTCGCGATAGCCGTGCTGTTGTCCAGCGCGTGTTCGGCCTCACAGGTGATCAACACCGGCGGCGACACCAAGTGCAAGGACTTCACGACGCAGGACGAGAAGAAGCAGAACGACGAAGTCAGCAAGATGCTCAAAGACAAGAACGGCGGCGACCCCTCGAACGCCGAGATCACCGCCACTCGGCTGTCGGCGGCGACGTACTGCCAGACATTAGGCAAGCCGGACACCAAGATCTCCGAAGCCCCGCACGGCTGACGGGTAGCGCCAGCCGCGTAGCCGCCGTCCAGCGATGGCGCGCCGCGGGTTTTAATCATCGGCAACTCAAACCTGGTGAGCGCCGGGTGTAATTCCTAGGCTGCCCGGGTGATGTCGACCCGTCCCGCGCCGGCACGCGTGTCACTGCGTCGGGTCGATCGCACGTTCGGAACGCGTACCGTGCTGCGCGGCGTCGACATCGAAATCGAACCCGGCCAGGTCGTCGCGCTGCTCGGGCCCTCGGGCAGCGGCAAGTCGACGTTGTTACGACTTGTGGCCGGTCTCGACCGGCCCAGCGCCGGGCGGATCGACATCGACGGCAAGGCCGTGCGGGGAGTCGACCCGCGTTGCGCTGTTGTGTTCCAGGAGCCGCGCCTGCTGCCGTGGCGATCGTTGGCGGCCAACGTCGCCTTCGGTCTGTCGCCGCGCGCCCCCCGCGCGAAAGGCGCTGGGGAGGTCCGGCATTGGCTCGATGTCGTCGGGCTTACCGAGTTCGCTGATCATCGTCCGCGGCAAGTATCAGGCGGCATGGCGCAACGCGCCGGCCTCGCCCGGGCCCTCGCGCGCCGGCCGCGCGTCTTGCTCCTCGACGAGCCGCTCGCGGCCCTGGACGCGCTGACCCGGTTACGGATGCAGGACCTGCTCGACAGGGTGCAGCACGAAGCGGGCACCACCACGTTGCTGGTGACCCACGACGTCGACGAGGCGGCGATCCTCGCCGACCGCGTGCTGGTGCTGCGCGCCGATTCAGCGGGTGTGGCCGGCATCGGCGCGGGGTTCGACGTCCCGATCCCGAAGCCACGCGACCGTGGTGACCCGCGGATCGCGGCGCTGCGCGAACAGTTGCTCGACGAACTCGGCGTGCCGCGACGCGGCGCCGCCGATGCCGGAACCGCAGTTTCCGAGGAGGCCAAGACGTGCTGAAAGTGCGCTACGTGATTGCTGTTTGGGTGCTGGCCGCCGCCGGCTGCGGCACGCCGACCGGGACGACGGCGGCAAAGGACATCCGGCTGGACTATGCGTACTACAACCCGCTGAGCCTGGTGGTGCGCGACCAGCACCTGCTGGAGGGTCGGGGCTACAACGTGACCTGGGTGCTCTCGGCGGGCAGCAACAAGGCCAACGAGGGGCTGCGCTCCAAGGGGCTCGACTTCGGGTCCACCGCCGGTTCGGCCGCCTTGGTCGCGCGGGCCAACGGCACGCCGATCAAGATCGTCGACGTGTACAGCAAGCCGGAGTGGACCGCCCTGGTGGTGGGGAGGAATTCGACGGTCAACTCGATCGCCGGCCTGAAGGGAAAGAAGATCGCGGTCACCAAGGGCACGGACCCCTACTTCTTCCTGCTGCAATCCCTTGCCACGGCGGGGCTCTCGCCCGCCGACGTGGAAATCGTCAACCTGCAGCACTCCGACGGGAAAACCGCCCTGGAGCGTGGCGACGTGGACGCCTGGTCCGGACTGGATCCCTTTATGGCGCAGACCGTTCAGCAGCAGGGCTCGCGGTTGCTCTACCGCAACCCGGATTTCAACTCCTATGGCGTGCTCAATGTCCGGGACGACTTCAGCGCCGGGCATCCCGATGCGGTCCAGTCCGTGGTCAATAGCTATGAGGAGGCCCGGAAATGGGCGAAGGCGCATCCCGACGAGCTGGCGGCGCTGCTGGCCTCGCAGGCGAAAGTGACACCCAGCGTGGCCCAGGAGGAGTTGCAGCGGACGGCGCTGGACATCCCACCCGCACCGGGAGACCCGCAGCGGACGGTGTTGACCAACATCTTGCCGATCGCGGTGGCGGACTCCGACATCAAATCCGACGACGCCGGACGCGACGCACTCGCAACGATCATCGAGCCGAAATACGCCCAGCGCGTGTCCTGAGGATCCCGCTCGCCCTGGCGGGCCTGGTGGCCCCGCTGCTGTTGCTGACCATCTGGCAACTCGTGACCGCCGCGGGATTGTTCTCGCCCAGTCAACTGCCCCCGCCCGGTGACGTGGTGGCGGCGCTGGGTGAACTGGTGCGCCGCGGGCAGCTGTGGACCCACTTGCAGTCCAGCCTCTTGCGTGTCGCGCTAGGTTACCTGGTCGGCTCGGCCGCGGCGCTCGCGCTGGGATCTCTTGTTGGGCTGTCGGTTACCGCGCGCACGCTGCTCGCCCCTACGGTGTCCGCCTTCCGCACCGTGCCATCCTTGGCGTGGGTTCCATTGCTACTCTTGTGGTTTGGCATTGACGAGACACCAAAGGTGCTGCTGGTCGCGATCGGCGCGTTCTTCCCCGTGTACACGACGACGGCGTCGGCGCTTTCCCACGTCGACCCGCAACTGGTGGAGGTGGGCCGCGCCTACGGCCGGCACGGTGCCGCGCTGTTGACTGCGGTCATGCTTCCCGCGTCCGCGCCCGCCGTGCTGAACGGTCTGCGGCTGGGCCTGGCGAATGCGTGGCTGTTCCTGGTGGCCGCCGAGTTGATCGCGTCGTCCAAGGGCCTCGGTTTCCTGCTGATCGACAGCCAGAACACCGGCCGGACCGATGTGATGCTGTTGGCGATCGCGCTGCTCGCCGCGCTGGGAAAGCTCAGCGACGCAACGCTCGCCGCGGTGGAGAAGCGAATGGTGCGACGGCGCAACTAGGCTACGGTGACGTCGCCCCCATCGGCAGCTGCGCTCTCGAGTTCGCGGCGTCCGACGTGCGCCTCGGCGCGCATGCGCTCCACCATGTGGGGGTAGTGCAGCTCGAACGCCGGCCGCTCCGAACGGATTCGGGGCAGCTCGGTGAAGTTGTGCCGCGGCGGGGGGCAGCTGGTGGCCCACTCCAGTGAATTGCCGTGGCCCCATGGGTCGTCCACCAGCACCGGCTCGCCGTAGCGCCAGCTCTTGAACACGTTCCATACGAACGGCAGAACCGAGGCGGCAAGGATGAAAGCGCCGATCGTGGACACGAGGTTGAGTGTCGCAAATCCGTCCGTGGGCAGGTAGTCGGCATAGCGGCGCGGCATCCCGGAATCACCGAGCCAGTGCTGGACCAAGAAGGTGGTGTGGAAGCCGATGAAGGTCAGCCAGAAGTGCAGCTTGCCCAGCCGCTCGTCGAGCAGCCGGCCGATCATTTTCGGGAACCAGAAGTAGATGCCCGCGTAGGTGGCGAACACGATCGTGCCGAACAACGTGTAGTGAAAGTGTGCCACCACGAAGTAGGTGTCGGTGATATGAAAGTCGAGCGGGGGGCTGGCCAGCAGAACGCCTGTCAACCCCCCGATCAGAAAGGTCAACAAGAACCCGATCGCGAACAGCATCGGTGACTCGAACGTCAACTGGCCCTTCCACATGGTGCCGATCCAGTTGAAGAACTTGATCCCGGTGGGGACGGCGATCAGGAACGTCATGAACGAAAAGAACGGCAGCAGCACGGCGCCGGTGGCGTACATGTGGTGGGCCCACACCGCCACCGACAGGGCGGCGATCGACAGCGTCGCGTAAACCAAGGTGCTGTAACCGAATAGCGGCTTGCGGGCGAACACCGGAACGATCTCGGAGATGATGCCGAAGAAGGGCAGCGCGATCACGTACACCTCGGGATGGCCGAAGAACCAGAACAGATGCTGAAACAGCATCACGCCGCCGTTGGCCGGATCGTAGATGTGTGCACCGAAGCGGCGGTCGGCCTCCAAACCGAACAGCGCGGCGGTCAACAGCGGAAAGACAACCAGCACAAGCACACTGGTGACCAGGATGTTCCAGGTGAAGATGGGCATTCGGAACATCGTCATGCCCGGGGCTCGCAGGCAGACCACCGTGGTGATCATGTTGACGGCACCCAGAATGGTGCCGAGCCCCCCGACACCCACGCCCAGGATCCACAGGTCGCCCCCCACGCCGGGGCTGTGCACGGCGTCCGACAGTGGCGTGTAGGCGGTCCACCCGAAATCGGCGGCGCCGCCCGGAACGATGAAGCCCCCCAATGCGATCAGCGCCCCGCAGACGAACAGCCAGAACGACAACGCATTCAGCCGCGGGAAGGCCACGTCGGGGGCGCCGATCTGCAGAGGCAGCACCAGGTTGGCGAACCCGAAGACGATGGGCGTGGCATAAAACAGCAACATCGCCGTGCCGTGCATGGTGAACAGCTGGTTGTACTGCTCGTTGGACAGAAATTGCAGCCCGGGTCGCGCCAGTTCGAGGCGCAGGAGCAGCGCCATCAGGCCGCCGATGAAAAAGAAGATGAAACAGGCGACCATGTACATGATGCCGATCATCTTGTGGTCGGTCGTGCTGATGAGTTTGTAGATCAGGTTGCCCTTGGGCCCCGTTCGCGCGGGAAACGGCCGGCGGGCCTGCAAGCCGCTGACGGGTGGCGCTTCAGCCGTCATCGAATACCTCCACGGGGTGCAGTCACCGGGCCGGCGATCAAGCCGCCCAAGTATTTCGGGGTCACGGCTGGCTGGCCTAGGGCCAAACGTCCTTAATTACAGGCGATTTCCGGTGTGGGAAGGCAAGGCTTCCCAACTTTCGCGGGAAACCTCGAGCACCTGCCGATCCGACACTCGCCGAGGTGAATTCAGATCTCGGTTAGGTCGTCGGGCAGCGTCTCTTCCAGCACGGCCCGCGCGAGCAGTTCGCCGAGCAGCGGGCCGAACTTCATCAGGTTGGCGCCGACGAACCCGATGACGCGGCCGCGGCGCGCCACGGTCCAGCCGTCGCCGCCGGCGTCGAGCCACGGCGCGCGAACCGTCACGCAGTCCACCCGCCCCAGCGGCGAGAGCTCGGGGAACAATGCGCGCACCGTCGCGGGGTCGGGCACCTCCTGCCCGAACGCCCAGCGCCCCGTGCCGCCGAGCGGCAGGCCGTAGCCCTCGGGCGCCGACAAGCACGCCGCACCGGTCGCGTCGGCGCCCCCGTAGGTGAACCGGGTGTGCGGCGCGAATGCGACGCCCAGCGGGCCGAAGAGCGTCGGCGTACGCGCGCCGGCGCAGATCAGCACGCGATCGCCCCGCAGCACGCCGCCATCGGCCAGGGACACCTCGCCGTCGTCGGAAACCGACACGGCGTCACCACCCCGGACGTCGACCCGCCGCGCCAGCGTGGACAGCGCTCGGCGGATACGAAGGCTGCCGCCGAGCGGGTCGAACACACCGGCCTCCCAAGGCGGGGCGGCGAATGGAATCCGCGCGGCGATCTCCGCCCTGTCCACCCAGCGGAACGAAGCACCCGCCTCCGACATGGCCGCCGCGATTTGTTCGCAGGCTCCGGCGGCGATGAATCCCTCCGGGCCCAGCAGCCGGCCCGCGCCGAACTCGTCCTCCCAACGCTGCCAGCCGGCGCGGGCCCGCAACGCGAGGCGGCACAACGATGCGCGTCGATGCGCGGTCCGGAAGATGCGGGCCAACCCCGTCGACTGCTCGCCGAACGGCCGCGCGCGTTCCAGCACGACCGCGGGCTCCCCGCGCCGCCCGAGCTCGTAGGCGGTGGCCAGCCCGCACACTCCCGCACCGACGATGACAATCACGCGATCCGCATACCCGCGCGCTCAGAAGAAGAACCCGGCATGGGGCGCGTCCGGCACCGCGAACAGCCGATCGGCGACCGCAATCGCCGACGGGTCGTCCGCCCGAGCCAACCCGGCGATGGCCAGGTCACGCCAGCTGGTGCCGCCGATCAGGACACCGGCCAGCCCCTCGACGTCGACCTCCAGTTGCGCCCGCCGCTCGGTCGGTTCGGCGCCGTCCCCGGTGACCGTGAAACAACCCGAATTATGCGGCAGCATCGGGTCTTTGACCGCGATGGTGATGGCGCCGTCGCCGCTGTACTGGCGGGCTGTGAGCGCTCGCGGGACGTCGATGACGCGCAGCCACGTTTCGTCATGCACCGCGGTGACGCGCGCGGCCCGCCGGTCGGCCAGCAGCCAGGGCAGCGGATCGTCCATCGGCAACATCCAAAACACCACGCGGTCAATGAGATCGAGCTGCAGCAGAAACCCCAGCAGGCCGAGATACGCCTCGGCGGTGGGCGCAAAGAAATCTTCCACCGCAATCGTGCGCTGGTCGCTGACGAACCACCTCTCGGTCTCGACGGGGCGGTAGCGGGCGAAACCCGATTCGGCTCCCCGTGCGCCGTGCACCGCGACATACGAAGGCTGCGGGGATGATTCGGAACGCAGCCGCAGGCTCCGCCACCACGCGTCGGGCCGGTCGATGGTCCCCGGCCGCGACGGTCGATTCTCGGCGTAGATGCGGGGCAACAACTCCCAGGCTTGCGCCGCGTCGATCAACCGCACCGGCCCGCCGGCCCCGACACCGCGACGCAGCGCGGCCCGCGCAGTGTGCACCTGCACCGTCTGCGACGAACTGGCGACGCCGTATCCGTACCGCCCGTAGATCGTCGCCTCCGAGGCCCGCAACGACGCGACCACCTCGCCGCGCGCGGCGATGTCCCCGAACTGGTGACGAATCAGCTCCGTGGCGATGCCCCGCCGGGTGAACGACGGCAGCACCCCGATGTGGGTGACGGCGGCGTGGCCCACCATCGCCCCGCCGGGAAGCGTCATTCGGCTCGTCACCGCGTCGGCGGTGCCGACGAGTTGTTCGCCGACGAATGCCCCGACGGTACGGCCGGGCTCGAGCAGCTTGGCGATCTGGCCGGGCGGGAGCTCCGGCATGGGCGGGAAGCCGATCATGGCGACGCGAAACACGTTGGCCGCGGCCAGCAGTTCGTCCTCGCTGGCGAGTACCCGGACTTCGGTGGTCATCCGGCCATCATGTCTCGTGCCCGCCGGGGCGCGGACCGCGGGCCGTTACCGAATCTGCAACCCGGTCAGCGCCCGCGAGATGACCAGGCGCTGAATCTCGCTGGTGCCCTCGAAGATGGTGAAGATCTTGGCGTCGCGGTGCATCCGCTCCACCGGATAGTCGCGGGTGTAGCCGTTGCCGCCCAGGATCTGGATCGCCTCGTCGGTGACGTAGACGGCCGTCTCGCTGGCCACCAGCTTGGCCATCGACCCCTCGGCGGCGTCGAAGGATTGATTGTTGCGCGCCATCCAGCCGGCGCGCCACACCAGCAGGCGGGCGGCGTCGATCCGGCTCTTCATGTCGGCCAGCTTGAACGCCACGGCCTGAAATTCGCCGATCTTGCGGCCGAATTGCTCGCGCTGGCAGGCATAGTCGAGGGCGTACTCGTAGGCGGCCCGGGCCACGCCGACGGCCATGGCCCCGACGGTGGGCCGGGTGCGCTCGAAGGTCTTCATCGCCGCCTGGCTGCGCGCGGAGGTGCCCGACTTGACCCGGGCGATGCGCGCCTCGAACTTCTCCCGGCCGCCCAGGATGTGGTCCTCCGGCAGGCGAACGTTGTCCAGCACCACCTCGGCGGTGTGGGAGGCCCGGATCCCGTGCTTCTTGAATTTCTGGCCCTGCGCCAGACCCTTCACGCCCGCCGGCACGACGAACGTGGCCTGCCCGCGGGTACCCAACTCGGGATAGACGGACGCCACCACGATGTGCACGTTTGCGATGCCGCCGTTGGTTGCCCAGGTCTTGGTGCCGTTGAGCACCCACTCGTTGGTGGCCTCGTCGTAGCGCGCCCGCGTGCGGATGGCCCCGACGTCGGACCCGGCGTCAGGTTCAGAAGAGCAGAACGCCCCCAGCTTCGGCTCGTCGGCGGTACCGAACATCTCGGGCAGCCACCGGCCCAGCTGTTCGGGAGTTCCGTTGCCCGCCAACGCCGCTGCGGCCAGGCCGGTGCCCATGATGGACAGTGCGATGCCGGCGTCACCCCAGAACATCTCCTCGAACGCGGTGAGCATGCCGAGTCCGGTCGGCTCGGCCGCCTGCTGCGCGAAGAAGTCGGGGGAGTACAGGCCCACCTTGGCGGCCTCCTGGATCACCGGCCATGGAGTTTCCTCCCGTTCGTCCCATTCCGAGGCGGCGGGCCGGATGACGTCGGCGGAGAATTTGTGCACCCAGTCGCGCACCTCGATCACGTCGTCGGTCAACTGCAGTGAGAAAGTCACGGTCTACTCCTGAAAGATTTTCGCGTTCAATGGGTTTCGTACTGGGCAAGGACGCTGACGGTTTGGTTGACCCACGCCTCGAAATACCGCTCTTCGTCGATGTTGCCGGGCAGCCGGCCGGTCAGCGCCTGCAGCGTCGCGGCGTAGGACAGCGACCCGATAGCGACCGCCGCGGCCGCCTCGGGATCGGGAATGCGGGTGCGGCCGGAGCGATTCGACGCGGCCAGTTCGTCGGCGAAGCGCTGATAGGCGTTGTCGGTGATGATCTGCCACGTCTTCTCGTCGAGGTCGCCCAATTCCTCGGGTTCCCGCAGCATGACCTTGAGCAGGTCCTCGCTCTCTTTGAGATTGCTCCAGATCAGCTGCCCGGCGGTGCGCACCGCCTGCTCGACGCTGCCCGGCTGCCCCGCGTCGTACTGCTCGCGCGCCGCGACGATGCTGTCGATGCGGTGCGCGACGGCGGCCTCGAGCAGCTCGCGCTTGGAGCCGAAGTGCTTGTACAGCGCTCCTGAACCCGGAGCCAGACCCGACGCCCGCTGAATGTCGGCCACCGACGTCGCCGCGTAGCCCTTGGCGGCGAAAAGCTTCAGCGCCTCGGCCAGCAGCCGATCGCGTCCGGAGGCGAGCATGGTGAGAGAGTACTCACTCACCACGTTAGGGGCAAAACGACCGTGGTCAGGGCCGCGCGGGACATCGGCTCGAACTTTGGCGCTAGATTCTCTGCGAAACGCCACGGCGCCTGAACGCGGCGACTCGCGAAGGGTGTGAGGGTTGTGGTCAGGATGTCGACACCGTCGCCGGCCGGCGCCGTGAGCGCACCAGAGGAGCGTGACATTCGCGTGTTACCGCACGTACAGCTGCCGATGCGGGTGTTGTCGCTGCGCACGATCGTCGTCGTCGCCGCCTTGGCGGTCATCACCCTCGTCGTGCTGCTGGGCACCTGGGTGTGGGTCGGTGTCACCAACGATCAATACAGCCAGCTGGACCGTCGGCTCGACTCGGTCAGCAGCCTGGGTGACATCAATTCCCTGCTCAACAACGTCGCGCACGCCAGCCCCGACCAGCCCATGCCCGACGGCAACCTGGTGCGCACCGCGCGCATCGGCGACGTGACTGTCTCGGCGCCCAGCAACATCGTGCTGCCCAAGCTGCCCAACGGCTACGCCAACACGACCATCAACGGCGTGCAATACCGCGTCCGCACCTTCTCGGCGGGCCCGGCATCGATCGCGCTGGCCGCTCCGTTCGCCGAGGCGCAACACCGGATCAACGAGCTACACCTGCGGGTGTTGCTGATCTGTGCCAGCGTCATCGGCGGCACGGTGGTGGTCGGTTGGGTGATCTCGTTGATCATGGTGAACCCGTTCCTGCTGCTGGCGCAGCAGGCCCGCGCGATCAACGCCCAGTCCAGCCCCGACGAGGTCCAGGTGCGCGGGGTGCGTGAGGCCGTGGAGATCGCCGAAGCCGTCGAGGGAATGCTCGCGCGCATCGGCAAGGAACAACAGCGCACCAAGGCTGCGCTGGAGTCGGCGCGCGACTTCGCCGCCGTCGCCTCCCACGAGCTGCGCACTCCGCTGACGGCGATGCGCACCAACCTGGAGGTCCTGTCGACCCTCGACCTGCCCCGCGAGCAGCGTCAAGAGGTGATCGGCGACGTCATCCGCACCCAGAGTCGCATCGAAGGGACGTTGACGGCGCTGGAACGGTTGGCGCAAGGCGAGCTGACCACCGTCGACGACTTCGTCCCGTTCGACATCACCGAACTGTTGGACCGCGCCGCGCACGACGCGCTGCGGATCTATCCCGACGTCGAGGTGTCGCTGGTGCCCTCGCCGACCGTGCTGATGGTGGGGCTGCCCACCGGCCTGCGGCTGGTGATCGACAACGCCATCGCCAACGCCGTCAAGCACGGCAACGCCGGCAAGATCCAGCTCACCGTGAGCAGCTCCAGCGAGGGCGTCGAGATTGCGGTCGACGACGACGGCACCGGCGTCCCGGAGTCCGAGCGCGCCGCGGTCTTCGAGCGCTTCACCCGCGGCTCCACGGCATCGCGGTCGGGCTCCGGGCTGGGGTTGGCGTTAGTCGCCCAACAGGCCGAACTGCATGGGGGCACGGCGGCGTTGCAGACCAGTCCGCTCGGGGGCACCCGGCTGCTGCTGAACCTGGCCGGCGACGGTCGCGGACCCGCGTAGCTCCGGTCGGCATTTCCACGTCGGAAAAGCCTCGGACATTCTTGTTTAGGCTTGTTTAGGCGACATCAAATATCGGGCTCATTACTGCCAGCCATTCGCAGGATTCCCCGCGGGCGCCCGGTCACCGCGTGACCTGTGTGCCTGCAGTGGCCTGCGAGGTTGTTTGACGGATGACTCATAACGGGAATAGGCACCGTCAGGTGAATCGCGGAATTCCAGCCGGGAGCCCTGACGAATGCGAGTGAATACACGAACGGTGGAACCGCACTAGACTGATGCACCAAGCCCGTCTTATGACGCTGAGCAATCGGAGGGAAATCATGGTGCTGCAGGTGCAATCGGAGGCTGTGCTGGCGTCGGCGGCCGCGGAGTCGGGTATCAGCGCCGAAACTCAGGCGGCGGCTTCGGCGGCCGCGCCCGTGCTGCTGGGGGTCATGCCGATGGGCGCAGACCCGGACTCGGCGATGTTCGCGGCGGCGCTGAACGCCTGCGGCGGAAGCTATCTGGGGGTGGTGTCCGAGCACTCCGCTCAGCGCGGTTTGTTCGCCGGCGCGCAGAGCATCGCCTCGGGCACATACGTCGTCACCGAACTCATGCGTAGCTTGGCGTTGGCGATAGGCGCATAACAGCCAGCTACGCCATCAGCGGGAGCAAAGGGGGAAGTGCGGCATGGCGGATCCGGGGTGGGCCGCGCGTACGCCTGAGGAAAACGACATGTTGCTCAAGGCGGGTGCCGGCGTGATCACCCATCTGGCCAACCAGGCCGCGTGGACGGCGCTGGCGGCCACCCATCACGGTTCGAGCATCGCGTCGGAGATCAACACCGTCGCCACGTCGGCGAGCTGGACCGGTGTCGGCTCCCTCGCTTCTGCCGCCAACGCCACCGCGCTGAACGCGTCGCTGCACGGTCTCGCCGGGTGGGTGGACGTCAAACCCGCGGTGGTCTCGACCGCGGTCTCGGCGTATCAGATGGCCTACGGCACGATGCGCCCGGCGCCTGAATGCCTCGCCAACCGCACCGAGTGCGCCACCGACTACGGCATCAACCCAATCGTGTTGGGAGCGTTGACGCCCCGCATCACGTCGCTAGAGCTCGAGTACTTCGGATCGATGTGGCCGAACAACTCCGCCGTCGGGGCCAGCTACGGAACCATCCTGACCGCGCTGAGCGAGAGCCTCGCCATTCCGCCGCCGCTGGCGACCATGGGCGCGTCGCCGGCCGCGCCGGCGGAGGCGGCCGCGGCGGTGGGGCAGGCCGCCGCCAACGTCGGAGCCGGTGACGGCATGCGCGCCGCGATGCAGGGCGCCCAGACGGGCACGCAGGGCGCCGGCCAGGCGGCGTCGGGCGGCCAGGACTTCATGAGTCAGGCCGGCTCGTTCATGGAACCCGTGCAGTCGATGATGGGCGCGGTCCCCCAGGTGATGCAGGCTCCCATGCAGATGATGCAGGCGCCGATGCAGATGATGCAGCCGCTGCAATCGATGATGGGCATGTTCGCCAACCCCGGTGCCATGGCCGGGGCGGCGCCGGGAGTTTCGGCGGTCTCTGCGACGGAGATCTCGGCCGTCGGCGCATCGGGCGGCGGCGGGGCCGCCTCCCTGGGCGGCGCCGGCATGCCCGCGACCAGCTTCACCCGCCCCGTTAGCGCATTCGAACCCGCCAGCAGCGGCCGGCCCGTTGGGCTGCGCCCAAGCGGGGCGTTGGGCGCCGAGGCCATTCGTCCGCAGACCACGACGGTCGGCGGCGGTACACCAATGGGCGGCATGCCGGTGGGGCATGGGGCAGGAGGGGAACGCGGATCCCGAGACAAGACCGAACAGCCCGCGACGGTGCGGGTTGTCGACACCAGAGTGTGAAGCCGGCCCCGGCCAAGGGTGAATCGACAGATAAATACAGCAGCCATACACTTCGCTCCATGCCCCAGGGAATTCCGGGGGAGGGCATCAGTAGTTAGGAGAAACCGCAAGTGGACAGTTCAACAATCCAAGTATCGGCGCAGGTGCTTCGCGATGCGTCCAACCACATCCAGGCGAATATGGAACATGCGATCGCGATCGCTCAGGGCTACATTGCGAATCACGAAAATGTCATGAACCCGTCAACCTGGTCGGGTGAGGCCGTGACCGCGTCCCACGCGACGGCCATCGAAGTCCAGAACGACCTGAACAAGGTGCTCAACGGCGGAACCCGCCTGGCCGAGGGTCTCAAGCAGGCGGCGGCGTTGATGGAACACCACGAGGCGGATTCGACGCACGCGTTCAGCGCGCTATTCGGCGGCCACGGCTCCTAACCCCATCCCCCATTCGTAATTTCACAATCGGCCTTTTGAAGGGAAATGCACAATGTCCAACCCGATCACCTATAATCCTGGTGCCGTAGCCGATTTCGCATCCGACATCGGATCGCGCGCCGGCCAGCTGCAGGGGATCTACGACGACACCTCGAACCGGACCAACCAGCTGACGGAATTCTTCGCCGGTCACGGCGCGAAGCAATTCTTCGAGGCGCAGGCGCAAATGCTGTCCGGGTTGCAGGGGCTGATCGACACGGTGAGCCAGCACGGCATGACGACCTCCCACGTCCTGGACAACGCGCTCGCGACCGACCAGAACATCGGCCACTTGTTCGGTTGATCCACCGCCCGGGCTCCGATCTGCTGATTGGGCGTTGGTGGGTGAATGCGATTCAAGGGGGGCAGATGCGCTTGAGCGCATGTGCCCCCCTTCGGTGTGAGCCCACCGGTCAAGGACGCGTGGCTTTGAAAGCGAAGTGACATGCTGACGACGACGGTCGATGGCCTATGGGTGTTGCAGGCGGTTGCCGGGGTGGAGCAGACCTGTCCCGAGCTTGGCCTGCGGCCGCTGTTGCCGCGGCTCGACACCCCCGAGCGCGCGCTGAGCCACCCGATCGCGGACGAGTTGCGGACCGCCGGCGCCCTGGACGAGGCGGGCAATGTCGACCCGATGATCCGCGAGTGGCTGACGGTGCTGCTGCGGCGGGACTTGGCGCTGCTGGTGAACATCGGCGTCCCGGGACGGGAACCTACCCGGGCGTCCATCTGCCGCTTCGCCAGCTGGTGGGTGGTGCTCGAACGCCACGCCGAGCTGATCCGCCTGTACCCGGCCGGCACCGCCAATGACGAGGGCGGGGCCAGCGATCTAGTGGTGGGGCAGGTCGAGCGGCTGTGTGGGGTGGCCGAGGTGGCCCCGCTGAAGCCGGTCACTCTCGACACCGAGCAGTTGCTCGCCTCGGTGCGCGACGCCGCCAGCCTCCGGACGTTTCTGCTCAGCCAGAACCTCGACGTCGACCAGCTGCAAATCGTCACCATGGCCGCCGACCCCGCGCGTTCGGCGCACGCGGCCATCGTGGGGCTGCAGGCCGGGGTCGGGCCGGACGAGATGGCGCGGGTCGCCGTCGGCGATTCGACCGTGTCCATCATCGACACCCCGGCGGGCCGCGTCTGCGTCGAGAACGTGATCTCGGGGCAGCGCCGCTACCAGATCCTGTCGCCCGGCTCGCGCAGCGACATCAGTGGCGCCGTCCAGCGGCTCATTCGCCGCCTGCCCGCCGGCGACGAGTGGTATTCGTATCGGCGGGTGGTCTGACCGGGCGGCCGACTTCTCAACTGACCCAGGATAAGCCAGTTAACCAATGCCTTGGAATAGCAACCTGTTACGTGCTTGAAGGGTTTCTTGATCGGTAAACGTGGTATCGCCGCGCGTGTTAGCATCGCGAAGTGACGAGCCCTTGGAATGACCCGAATATGTCGGACGAAGGGGCGCTCAGACGGGGGGAGCCGTCAGGGGGCCGCAACTTCCCGGATTCGGTATCCGACACCATGCGCATTACCGATCTGGCCGCGCCTCGGAAGATTCCTCCAGGCTCGGGTTGGCGGAAATTCATCTACGTCATCTCTTTTAAAAAAATAAACCCCGGGGAATCGCCCGCTGAGCGGCACTACCGGGACTTGCAGAACCGTATCCGGCGGCACATCCGGCGGCAGTACGTGATCACGGTGGTTTCCGGCAAGGGCGGTGTCGGGGTTTCCACGATGGTCGCCTGCATCGGTGGCGTGTTTCGGGAATGCCGCCCGCAGAACGTGATTGCGATCGACGCCGTCCCGGGCTTCGGTACGCTGGCCGACCGTATCGACGAGTCGCCGCCGGGTGACTACACCGCGATCATCAACGACACCGACGTGCAGGGCTACGCCGACATCCGGGAACACTTGGGGCAGAACCCGATCGGGCTCGACGTACTCGCCGGAAACCGCACATCAGACCAACCCCGCCCGCTGGTGCCGGCGATGTTCTCCGGGGTGTTGTCGCGGCTACGGCGGACCCACACCGTGATGATCGTCGACACGTCGCCGGATTTGGAGCACGAGGTGATGAAGCCGGTGCTGGAGAACACCGACACCCTCGTGTTCGTCTCCGGCATCACCGCGGACCGGTCCCGGCCGGTGCTGCGGGCCGTGGACTACCTGCGATCGCAGGGCTACCACGAGTTGGTTTCGCGCAGCACCGTGATCATCAACCACACCGATCAAATCACCGACAAGGATGCGCTGGCCTACCTGACCGAGCGGTTCAGCAAGGTCGGCGCGACCGTCGAAGAGATGCCGTTCGATCCGCACCTGGCCAAAGGCGGCCTCATCGACACGGTTCATGAATTGAAGAAAAAGACCCGGTTGCGGCTTTTTGAAATTACCGCCGGCTTGGCCGACAAATACATTCCGGATGCGGAGCGGACGACGCCGTGACATCAGCGCATAAGGTCGCCTTCCCGGCGCGCTGTGCGGTCAACATTTCCTACGAGAAGCATCTCTGCTCACAAGTGTTCCCGGCCGGAATTCCGGTGGAGGGATTCTTCGAGGGAATGGTCGAGCTCTTCGACGCCGACTTGAAGCGCAAAGGCTTTGAAGGCATTACGTTGCCGGCGGGCAGCTACGAACTGCACAAGATCAACGGTGTGCGCCTCGACATCAACAAGAGCCTGGACGAGTTGGGGGTGCAGGACGGCGACACCCTGGTGCTGGTGCCCCGCGTCGCCGGCGAGTCCTTCGAACCGCAGTACGAGTCGCTGTCGACCGGTCTGGCGGCGATGGGCAAGTGGCTGGGCCGTGAGGGTGGCGACCGGATGTTCGCCCCGGTGACGCCGTTGACGGCGGCGCACACCGCGGTCGCGATCATCGCGATGGCGGCTGCGGTGGTGGTGGCGCTGACGCTGCGCGCACGGACGTTCACCGACAGCCCCATCCCGGCCGCGGTGGCCGGCGCCGTCGGTGCCTTGCTGGTGGTCGCGACGTTCATCGTCTGGTGGGGGTGGCGTGAGCGGCGCGACCTGTTCAGCGGGTTCGGCTGGCTGGCGGTGGTGGTGCTGGCGGTCGCGGGCGCCTGCGCGCCGCCGGGCAGCCTGGGGGCGGCGCACGGGTTGATTGGGCTCGTGATCGTGATCCTGGGTGCCATCGCCATCGGCGTGACGACGCGGAAGCGGTGGCAGACCGCGGCGGTCACCGCGGTGGTGACGGTGTGCGGGATCCTGGCCGCGGTTGCCGCGGTCCGGATGTTCCGTCCGGCCTCGGCGCAGGTGTTGGCCATCTGCGTGCTGGTCGGACTGCTGATCCTGGTCAGGATGGCCCCGATGATCGCATTATGGGTGGCTCGGGTGCGACCGCCGCACTTCGGATCGATCACCGGCCGCGACCTGTTCGCCCGGCGCGAGGGCATGCCCGTCGACACGGTCTCGCCGGTCAGCGAGGACGAATCCGAGGACGAGGACAACGAATTGACCGACATCACCGCGCGCGGCGCGGCCATCGCCGCCTCCGCGCGGCTGGTCAACGCGGTGCAGGTCGGCATCTGCGTCGGGGTGTCGATCGTCCTTCCCGCCGCCGTGTGGGGGGTGTTGACGCCGGGGCGCCCGTGGGCCTGGTTGGCGCTGGTGGTCGCCGGGCTGGTGGTGGGCATCTTCATCACCCAGGGCAGGGGATTCGCCGCCAAGTACCAGGCCGTCGCGCTCGCCTGTGGGGCCGCCGCCGCCGTGTGCGCCGGCGTGGTCAAATATGCCATCGCGGAGCCGAAAGACGTTGTCAGCGGGTTGCTTTGGCCCGCCGTCGCGGTGGCCGCCTTCGCCGCATGCGGGCTGGCCGTGGCGTTGCTGGTGCCAACGGTGCGGTTCAGGCCCCTGATCCGGTTGACCGTGGAATGGGTGGAAGTGTTCGCGTTCATCGTATTGCTGCCAGCGGCGGCGGCCCTGGGAGGGCTGTTTACGTGGATTCGCCACTAAAGCGCGCGGCGGCGGTGACTGCGGCCGTCACCCTGGTCGCGCTGTCAGCGAATATCCCTGCCGCACAGGCCATCACGCCCCCACAAGTCGATCCGGGGATGGTGCCCCCCGACGGGCCGCCCCGAAGCGACCAACCGATGCGGCGCGCCAACAGCTGCTCGACCCCCATCACCGTGCGCAACCCCGACGTGGCGCAGCTGGCGCCGGGCTTCAACCTGCTCAACATCAGCAAGGCCTGGCAATACAGCACCGGCAACGGCGTACCGGTGGCCGTCATCGACACCGGCGTTTCACCCAACCCGCGGCTGCCGGCCGTGCCCGGCGGCGACTACATCATGGGCGAGGACGGACTCTCGGACTGCGACGCGCACGGCACGATCGTCGGCTCGATCATCGCCGCCGCACCACTCGGGGTCCTGCCCATGCCGAGACCGATGCCGTCGACACCGGCGTTTCCTCCCCCGGCCGGACCTCCTCCGGCCAGCGGCGCGCCGCCGCCGCCGGTCGAGGTCCCGCCGCCGGTCGCGCCACCGCCACCGCCGCCGCCGGTGACGATCACTCAGGTGATTCCACCGCCACCCCCACCGCCACCGCCGCCACCCGAGGGAGGCGGCGCGACCGCCGCCTCCAACGGGCCGACTGATCCGCAGACCGAGGACGAGCCCGCGGTGCCCCCGCTTCCGCCGGGAGCACCCGACGGGGTGGTGGGGGTCGCCCCGCACGCGACCCTAATTTCAATTCGCCAGTCGTCCAGGGCCTTTGAGCCGGTCAACCCCGGGCCGGGGGACCCCAACTCCGACGAGAAGGTCAAGGCCGGCACGCTCAACACGGTGGCGCGCGCGGTGGTGCACGCGGCCAACATGGGTGCGAAGGTGATCAACATCTCGGTCACCGCATGCCTGCCCGCCGCGGCACCCGCCGACCAGCGGGCGTTGGGCGCGGCCCTGTGGTACGCCGCCACCGTCAAGGACGCTGTGGTGGTCGCCGCGGCCGGGAACGACGGGGAAGCCGGCTGCAACAACAACCCGATGTATGACCCGCTGGAACCGTCGGATCCCCGCGACTGGCATCAGGTCAAGGTCGTCTCGTCGCCATCGTGGTTCTCCGACTACGTCCTGTCGGTCGGCGCGGTCGATGCCACTGGGGCCGCGCTCGACAAGAGCATGTCGGGACCCTGGGTCGGCGTCGCCGGGCCGGGCACCCACATCATGGGTCTGTCGCCCCAGGGCGGCGGGCCGGTCAACGCCTACCCCCCGTCGAGGCCGGGTGAAAAGAACATGCCGTTCTGGGGCACCAGCTTCTCGGCCGCCTACGTCAGCGGGGTCGCGGCGCTGGTTCGCGCGAAGTTCCCCGACCTGAGCGCGCATCAGGTAATCAACAGGATCGTGCAGTCGGCGCACAATCCGCCTGCCGGCGTCGACAACAAGGTCGGATACGGACTCGTCGATCCCGTTGCGGCACTGACGTTCAACATCCCGCCGGGTGACAAGATGCCCCCGGGCGCCCAGAGTCGGATCATCAGGCCCGCGCCGCCACCGCCACCGGCGGACCACCGGGCGCGCAACATCGCCATCGGGTTCGTCGGCGCGGTGGCCGCCGGCGTTCTCGTCGCCGCGATCGCGGCCCGATTGAGGCGGGCGCGGTGAGTTCCAAGCTGACCGGGTTCAGCCCGGGCAGCAATCGGCGGGTCCTCGGGGTCTGGGTGCTGTTCCTGCTCGCCGTGGCGAGTTGGGCCGTGGGCGGGTACATCGGTGCGGGTGTCGCCGTGGTGGTCGGCGTCGCCGTGGTGTTCGTCCGCTGGTGGGGCCAGCCGGCGTGGTCATGGGTGGTGCTGTGGCGGCGCGGGCGGCGCCCGATTCACTGGGATGCGCCAATCACCGTGGCCAACAACCGATCCGGCGGCGGTGTCCGCGTCCAGGATGGTGTCGCGGTGGTGGCCGTGCAGCTGCTGGGCAGGGCGCACCAGGCCACCATGGTGACCGGTTCGGTGACGGTCGAGACCGACAACGTCATCGACGCCGTCGAATTGGTGCCGATGCTGCGCCAGGCGCTGGGCCTGCAGCTCGATTCGATCAGCGTCGTCTCGCTCGGTTCCCGGCACGGCAACATCGGGGACTACCCACGCGTGTATGACTCGGAGATCGGCACCCCGCCGTACGCGGGCCGGCGCGAGACCTGGCTGATCATGCGGTTGTCGATCATCGACAACGCACAAGCGCTCCGCTGGCGCACAACCGTTGGGGCGGCAGCAATTTCGGTTGCGCAGCGCATCGCCGGGCTGCTGCGCTGCCAGGGGCTGCGGGCGAAGGTGGCCACGGCCACCGACCTGGCCGAGCTCGACCGCCGGCTGGGGTGCGACGCCATCGAGGGGGACACGCAACGATGGAAGGCCATCCGCGGTGAGGCGGGGTGGATGACGACATACGCCTACCCCGCCGAGGCGATCACGTCACGCGTCCTGTCGCAGGCGTGGACGCTACGCGCCGACGAGGTCATCCAGAACGTGACCGTGTACCCGGACGCGACCTGCACCGCGACCATCACCGTGCGCACACCGACGCCGGCTCCCACCCCGCCCAGCGTGATCTTGCGTCGGCTCAACGGCGAGCAGGCCGCCGCGGCGGCGGCCAACATGTGCGGTCCGCGGCCCTACCTGCGGGCGCTGCGGCCCAGCCCGCTGCCCGAACACCTGCTCACCGAGATCGGCCCGTCCGGCGTGCTGATCGGCAAGCTGAGCAACGGGGACCGGCTACTGATCCCCGTCACCGACGCCGGGGAGCTGTCCCGGATTTTCGTTGCCGCCGACGACCCGGTCGCCAAGCGGATCGTGATCCGTACGGCCGGCGCGGGGGAACGGGTGTGCGTGCACACCCGCGACATGACCCGCTGGGCCACCGTGCGGATGCCGGAGATCAGCGTCGTCAGCACGCCACGGCCCGCGCCGCGCACCACCGTAAGCGTTGTCGAGCATGTCGCTCCGATCTCGCCCACGCCGCGGCCCGCGACCGTGATCACGGTCGCCCCGTCTGGCACGAGGCTCCCCGAGGGGCACCGGCACAACTTCGAGGTGATCATCGAGCAGGTCGGTCCCGCGTCGGTGCGGGTCAGCGCGGCGGGTAGGGACTGGCTGGCCGAGATGGACATGTTCCGCGCCGAGAATCGCTATGTGAGCCTCGAGCCGGTCACCATGTCCGCCGGCATCTGAAACGTCAAGAGTCAAAAAGGCATACGGATGAGCGCACACGATGGGTGATTTGCAAACTGCCCGTAGGCATTTCGACCGCGCCATGGCGGTCAAGAGCAGGCAGGGCCGGGCCGCGGCGTTGCCCGACTTCGTCGCGGCCACCGACGCGGACCCGTCGATGGCCGACGCGTGGCTGGGTCGCATCGCCTGCGGCGACCACGACCTGGCCTCGCTGAAGAAGCTGTACGCCACCAGCGAGTGGCTGCACCGCGAGACCACCCGCATCGGGCAGACGCTCGCCGCGGAGATTCAGCTGGGTCCCTACATCGGCATCACGGTGACCGACGCATCCCAGGTGGGCCTCGCGTTGTCGTCGGCGCTGACGATCGCGGGGGAATACGCCGAGGCCGACAGGCTACTGGCCAACCGGGACCTGCTGGATTCGTGGGCGAACTATCAGTGGCACCAGTTGGCCCGCGCCTTCCTGATGTACACCACGCAGCGCTGGCCAGACGTGTTGTTGGCCGCGGCCGAGGAGTTGCCGCCACAGGCCATCGTGATGTCCGCGGTGACGGCGTCGATTTGCGCGCTGGCGGCCCACGCCGCCGCGCACCTCGGGCAGGGCCGGGTAGCGCTGGACTGGCTCGACCGCGTGGACGTGATCGGGCAGACCAACGCGTCGGGCCGCTTCGATGCGGACGTGCTGACCGCGTCCATCGGTCCGGCCGACATCCCGCTGCTGGTCGCCGACCTGGCGTATGTGCGCGGGATGGTGCACCGCCAGCTGCGGGAGGAGGACAAGGCCCAGGTCTGGCTGTCGAAGGCGACCATCAACGGCGTCCTGACCGACGCCGCCAAGGAGGCGCTGGCCGACCCCAACCTGCACCTGGTCGTCACCGACGAGGAAACCATCGCCAGCCGCGCCGATCGCTGGGACGCGTCGACGGCCAAGAGCCGCGACGAGCTCCACGACGACGCCACCGCCGAGCGGCGCGCCGAGCTGCTCGCCGCGGGGCGCGCGCTGCTGGCCAAACAGGTCGGGCTGGCGGCGGTCAAGCAGGCCGTGTCCGCGCTCGAAGACCAGCTCGAAGTGCGCACGATGCGCCTCGAGCATGGGCTGCCGGTGGAGGGGCAGACCAACCACATGCTGCTGGTCGGGCCGCCCGGCACCGGTAAGACCACCACCGCCGAGGCGCTGGGCAAGATCTACGCCGGCATGGGGATCGTGCGCCACCCCGAGATCCGGGAGGTGCGTCGCTCCGACTTCTGCGGGCACTTCATCGGTGAGTCGGGCCCCAAGACCAACGAGCTCATCGAAAAGTCGCTTGGCCGAATCATTTTCATGGACGAGTTCTATTCGCTGATCGAACGCCACCAGGATGGCACACCTGACATGATCGGCATGGAGGCCGTCAACCAGCTGCTGGTCGCGCTGGAGGCGCACCGTTTCGACTTCTGTTTCATCGGCGCGGGTTACGAGGACCAGGTGGACGAATTCCTGACCGTGAACCCGGGTTTGGCCGGCCGGTTCAACCGTAAACTGCGATTCGAGTCCTATTCCCCGGCCGAGATCGTCGAGATCGGGCAGCGCTATGCCGCGCCGCGGGCCAGCATGCTCGACGACGAAGCGCGCGCGACCTTTCTGGACGCGGCCACCACCATCCGCAATTACACGACCCCCGGCGGGCGGCACGGCATCGACGCCATGCAGAATGGCCGATTCGCCCGCAACGTGATTGAACGTGCGGAGGGTTTCCGCGACACCCGCGTGGTCGCGCAGAAGCGCGCGGGCCAGCCGGTGACGGTCGAGGATTTGCAGATCATCACCGCCCCCGACATCGAGGCCGCGGTGCGCAGCGTGTGTTCGGACAATCGTGACATGGCGGCCATCGTCTGGTAGTCGTAAGCCGCCGGAAATGGCGTTCCGGACGGGGCCCCGGAAGCTGGGGATGCTCGCAGGCCCATCGCCAACGACTGCAGCCGCCGCGGCTGACGACGCTGCATTCGCCTTTATGCTCGCGTGCGAAGCGAGTTGCGTGGGCGAAGCTTCGGCTGGCTGGGTGACCGCGAGGGACTGGCGGGACAAGACGTCGCCCGCGCCGCCCTCAGTTAATGTGGCCGATCAGCGTTTCGATCGCATGGGCGACGCCGGCGGGCACCGCCTCGTCGGCCTCCGCGCGTACGATCATTTCCTCGGTCACCCCGGCCGCCTCGGCCGTCTCGGCGGGCGAAAGGTTCGCCCGCCGCCGGGCCGCATAGAGGCGTTGCGCCAGCGGGGCGGCCGGGGCGGTCGCAGCGCGCGTCATCATTTCGTCGTAGTGGCGCCGAACTGTACTCAGGGCGTTGATCAGTTCGGGTGTGATCCGGCTGATGCGGGTGGCTTGAACCGCGATGGCCTCGAGTTGCCGAAGATCGGCGAGGATCGGGGTTGTGCGCTCGGTGAATTCCGGGTCGTCGGCCGACGGCAATGCCGCGATGGCCAGGCCGCAACCATCCACGGCGGCGACGATCGCCTGCGCGATCAGTGACGTGGGGGCATCGGATTGCGGAGCCTGTGTCGCTGGTTTGGTGGTGTCGGGCGCGGCGGCAGTCGAGATCTCTTCGTCGGCGTCGGGCTGTCCGCGGCGGATCCGCGAGATGGTCCCGGCGGGCCACTGCAACACGTGCTCGAGCTTGGCCTGCGTGCGCTCGCGCGGCCAACTGCGGCCCTTTTCGAATGCGATCAGGGCCCCGGCGTTGATGATGCCGTCGGACGCCAGGCTGCGCTGGCTGATGCCCAGTTCCCGACGGCGCGCCGCGGCGGCCGCGCCCGCGCGCACCATGCCGGGATCTGGCTCACCGCCGTCGGATTTCGGTTCGCCACCGGTGCTTGGGGGCGTGACGATCTCGAATGTGAGAACTTCGCCCGAGCTGGGATCGCCGAGCCGGACCGTCGTTTTGCCCGTCACCGTCACCGAGCTCGTACGTTGTCCGTCGACGAACATGCCGTTCGGTCCCTTGTCGACGATGCGCCACGAACCATCCACGGGTTCGGCGTGCAGGTGCTCCGCGGAGATCTGGTCGATCCGCACGTCGTCCTGCGGGTCTCGGCCAATGGTCACCACACCCCGACCGGGCTCGATCTCATGTGACTCAGCACCGCTGTGCACGACCAAGAGGGCGAGGTCGGAACGCGACTCGGTTCGGGGCATTTGCGGTGGTTCCTCGATCGAGGCAGCTAGGCGGGCCTTCCGCCGCTGTAATCCTAACCGTCGCACCCGTCAGATTTCCATCGCGCGCCGCTACGTTTTGACTCACAGGTGCGCACTGGCGCGGGCAGAACGCTGCATCGCTACGCTGGCCCCGTTCCGTGATCGCTACCGCGCACTTCCCGCCCGAAGCCGGCGCTCGTCGCGCTACGGTTCGGGGACGCCGGGGCTCCGGCTCCGTTCAAGGCTCCGAGCCTGCGTTCCCGCCTGAGCGCTACGGTTGGGTCGCCGTCGGTCCTGACCGAGGACCACGGGTTGACCACCATGAAAGCAACGTTCAAACGCTTTTAGCGGCCACCGGGGCGCCTCAATGGGATGAGCACGCGATGCATCCGCTGGAGCTAACCGATGCAGGCCGGCTGCAAACTGTTGCATCGCAGCGGTTGGTTCTATACCGTTGCGAAACATACGAGCTGAACGCAATGCTTCAGAAGGATCACCTCATGACCGCAACACCTTTGTTCAACATCCCGCTCGGCGCCTGCACGCAGGACCCGGACCGCTGGACCACCGCCCCGGACGCCGACGCCATCGCCGCGTGCCGGGCGTGCCCCCGCCGCTGGATGTGCGCCCGGGAAGCCGTCGAGTCGGCCGGCGCGGAAGGCCTGTGGGCTGGCGTGGTGATCCCCGAGGGGGGCCGCCCTCGAGCGTTTGCGCTGCGTCAACTGCGATCCCTGGCCGAGCGCAACGGATACCCCGTGCGCGAGACCGCGAAGTCGGCCTAGCCCCGTCCATGACTGCGCACTTCGGGTCGGCGATGGGTCCCTATGGAAACCGTTGCACCGCTTTCCCTTTGGGATTTCAGGACAGGCGCGGGCCACTACGTTGGCTCGAACCGGAAGACGGTCAGCCGCCCCGCAAGTGCTTCGAATTCGTCAGCCGTTCCATCACGCACCATTCCGGATCGTTTCGCGAATGCCACCCCGACGGGGACCTTGGCGGGGAATTCCCGCAACACCGGCCGGGCCTGGGCGGCGGAGAGTTCGACGATCCGGACTTGCTGTGATCGTCGGCCCCGGCTGAGCGTGCCGGTGCCCGCCGCCCGGGCGTTGGCAGCCCAGTCGGCACCGGGATAGCCGGCCACTACGTACAGGTCGCCCCGGAATTCGAACGGCGTCATCGGGGTGCTACGTGGCCGTCCCGACTTGCGGCCGGGGACCGTGAGCACCATGGCGGGTCCGGTGGGGATTCCGAGCCGTTGGACCGCCATCATCACCTTGTTCATCGGCTTGAGGTAGCGCGGTGGGCGCGGTTGGGACATGTCGGATTCCTTAACTGGTGGCGGAGAAAACGTCGCGACGCTCGGCGACCCACTGGGCGAACGGGGCTGCCGGCCGTCCGAGGATCTTCTCGACGTCGCGCGTGACCAGCGCGGGCGCGTCGAGCGTCGCGGCGAGCATGGCGATATAGGCGTCGGCAAAGGCTGCCGGAAACCCCAACGCGATGAACCGTTGACGCACAGCGGCGTTGGGTATCTCGCAGTACTGCAGCGGCCGGCCCAAGGCGGTGCCGATGGCCTCGACCAGCTCCGAATTGGTGAAGGCCTGCGGACCGGTCAACGGGACCCGCTGTCCGACAAGGTCATCGGTGAGCAGCGCCCGAGCCGCCACCTCCGCGATGTCGCTTTCGACGATCGGCGCCGTCGAGGCTGCGGCGTATGGCCCATAGACCACATCACCGGCGCGGAGCTGTGGTGCCCACATGCCGGCGAAGTTGGTCGCGAACACGGTGGGCCGCAGGCTCACCCAGGCCAGGCCGGAGTCAACGGCGAGCTGCTCGATTTCTTTGTTGCGGTCTCCGCGGAAGCGGGACGGTTGCCGGGCGAAGTCGTCATCGGCGTTGATGGCCGAAAGCGCGACCAGCTTGGTGACACCGGCGCGCACGCATCGTGTCACCACCTTCTCCAGGTCCGCGCCCAGCGCCCGGGAGTTGAGGAACACCGCCGATGCTCCGGGCAGCGCGTCGGCCGCCGAGCCGACGAGTTCGGCACCGGCGGGAAGTCCGGCGCTATCCGGAGCGCGGGTGACTGCACGGACCGGGGCCCCCGCGGCCACCAGCGCGGTGACAAGGGGCCGCCCGACGTTACCGGTCGCGCCGGTGATCACAATCGTCATGGATCGTTCCTTTCGAGGATTTTTTGCGGTGCTCCAAGGACGGGGCGCGAGGTGGGAAAGTTACAACGGACATTCCGTAACTTTTTGCCGCAGCAGATCGTCGAAGAGACATGAACCAGTCGCAATCAGCGAGCGACCAGGTCGCCGACGCCTGGCGTCGTCACCGCCCGTATCTGGTCAACCTCGCCTACCAGATGCTCGGCGACATCGGTGAGGCCGAAGATATTGCGCAGGAAGCGTTTCTGCGCTTGTCGAGGGCCGAGGTGGGTGAGATCGAGGACGTCCGGGGCTGGCTGACGGTGGTGGCCAGCCGGCTTTGCCTGGACCAGGTGCGCTCGGCCCGCGCTCGCTACGAACGCCCGGGTGAGGTCGCAGAGCGGCCGGCGCCGCACCGCTCCGATCCGGCCGACCGGGTGACCCTGGACGACGAGATCCGTGCCGCGTTGCTCGAGGTGTTGCGCAGGCTCAGTCCAGGGGAGCGGGTCGCCTTCGTGCTGCACGACGTGTTCGGCGTCCCCTTCGACTCGATTTCCGAAACGGTGGGCCGCCCGGTCGGTACGTGCCGGCAGCTGGCGCGGCGCGCGCGGGCGAAATTCGTTGCCGCCCAACCCGCCACGAACATGGTGGGCCCAACCGAGCATCAGCTGGTGACCGAAAGATTCATCACCGCATGCGCCAACGGCGACCTTGCCGGGTTGGCCGCGGTGCTGGACCCGACGGTGTGGGGCGTCGGCACCATTCTCGCCGACCCGCCGCCGCCACCACAGATCAACCACGGGCCGGATGCGGTGGCATCCAACCTGCTGCGATACCTGTGGCCGGACGTGACGCTGGTCAGCGGCCCCGTCGGGCAGCCGGTGCTGCTGGCGTTCAGCCACCGCCGGCTGTTTGCGGTCATCGTGCTGACGATCCGCGGGTCCAGGGTGGCCAAGATCGAGGCGATCGCCGACCCGTCCGCGCGGACGGGCAATGTCGTCGAGCAGGCCTAGGTCGGCCGCTGGTTGTCGGAGCGGGATGCGAAGTAGCCGGCGATTGTCGCGGTGACCTCGAGGAACTTCCGCCGCGTGGCGGCCGACATTTCGCGGCTCACATCGATGACGCCGCCGGGGCGAAGGTGCGGGTCGAAGGGCACCTCGATTACCGGCCGGCCGTGGTCGGTGAACTCCCGGGCCAGCTGCGCCCGCGTGCGTTTGTCGGCATGGCCGTCGGAATCGTTGAGCACCACGATGCTGCTCTGCAGCAGAGTGTCGAAGCCGTGGTCCGCCAGCCACTCCATGGTCCTGGCGGCGGCGGACGCGCCGTCGGCCCACGGCGAGGAGACCACGATCAGCGCGTCCAAATCGCGCAGCACCTCCTGAGTGACCGGCGCGTCCATCGTCGAACCGCAGTCGATGACCGAGATCGCGAAATGGCGGTCCAGGCGTAACGCGGCTTCCCGGTAGATCGCGGCATCGAGCACCCGGCGGGGGCCCGACGCCGGCTCGCCGCCGAGCACGTAGAGCCCGGCGGAATTACGTCCCACGCGGGCAACCACATCGCCGAAGGACTGCAGATTCTTGTCGGCGGTCAGTTCCCAGAACGAGCCGGTGGTCGCCGGGTCGATTCGGCTGCTGAGGCGCCCGAACGCCGTGTCGGCGTCGATCGCCACGGTGTGATCCTGCCGCCGGAGCTCGGCGAACAGCGATCCAACGCTAGCGGCCACCGAGGTCTTTCCCACCCCACCCTTGCCGAGGACGCCGACCTTGTAGTTGCCGTGCAGTCGGGTACGGATGATCGTCTCGAACTGCGCGTCCTGCTGCTGGGCCGGTGACGGGCCGAGAGCGACCAGGCCGAAAGTCATCCGCCGGAGAACACGTCGCCAACCGCGATCGGGCACCGCATCGACGCCCGACGGGGCGGGCTTGGGGCCGACGGGTGCGACCGGGGCCGAAGCGGCCTGCGCAGGCGGCCGCGGTGCAGAGCCGGCGGCCATGCCGACAAACGCACGCGGGCGCAGCTGGCC
>NZ_LZJI01000127.1 GCF_001667775.1 Mycobacterium sp. E1747 | reverse complement strand
TGTGGAACGGCACCGACTACGAGGTTTACAAGGAGGGAATGCCGGGAGAGGTAGGTCCGGTTCCGAAGGTAACTCCTGTATTCGACCTGGTCACTGCCGATGAAGCAGCAACATGGTCAACGGTTGATCAGGGTAACGGGTACCGGATAACCAAGACGGGAAGCGACGCGAGCCCTACGTGGACCTTTGAGGTAAACCGCGAAATCATCCGCGGCCCTGCGGGTGTTGGTTCGGATTGGAACTTGTACTCCGGTGGTGGGGAAACATTCGGGGACCTTCCCCAGTGGGATGGCAGCCACTATGTTCCGACTCCGCTTGAGCATGTGGTGCCGCAGATGTTCACCTACCCCGAAGGGCATTTCGTCTCTACGCCTTTAGCATTCGGCACACGGGTCACCATCGGTACTTGCCTTATTCCACCGATCGACCACGATGTGGTTCCGTGGGTGACTGGGCATTTCCGCCTCACTGGTGTGGAGTTCGACACCACCCCATTGACGATCGGCTTGGAGGTGCGGTTGGGTGGTGCTGCCGGGACTCTGGTGGCGCGCGGCTACGGGAACATCACCGGCTATGTGACGCTGATCCCGCACTCTTCCTCGGCGGCGCAGCCGAATGACGCCATCACCCCCACCAACGGGCGTGCGGTCATCCCGGCGAACTCCACCGGCGACGCAGCAACCCTGTACGTGAACGCCTTCAACGATGGTGTGGCTGGCATCTATAATTTCGACCCGGCCGGCGCGCAACTAGCGTTGCAGGCGATACCGGTCTAATGCCGCGCGCGGGAGACCCATCACTGTCCGGTGGGCTACCGCTCCCTGTATCGCATAACCCGCTGCAGCGGATCAACTTCCAGCCCCCAAAGCTGGAAGTAAGTCTGCAGGACATCATTGATGCGCTGGTGCAGTGGATCGAGGACTTCCTGTTCCCGGCCATCAAGCAGCTCACCGGGATCGACCTCGGTGCGCTATTGGATGACATCCGCTCCCTGACGGGGGGATTGAGCAGTACTCCGGTTGATGTGACGGGGTGGCTGCTCGGGCTCCTCACGAACGTGTCGCCGCTGAACCCCGCCCAGTTGGCGCAAAACCTGTGGCCGCTGGGGATATTCCCCGACGCCAGCTCGATCTCCGGATCGGAAATCTGGGTGTTCGACCCGGACGTCACCCGGACAGCTGACTCATCAGGGGCGTTACGTGTCACCGCTGACGGCACGTTCAAAGCTATCCATGGTGTGCCGACGACCGTGGTAGCGGGCCAGCAGGTCGACACATCAGTGTTCGTCAAATGGTCCGGATACGCCGGCGCCACAGCACCGATTCAACTGCACATCAGGCAGTACAAGCGGGTCGGGAACACCGTCGCATTCGTTGGAACGGCCACGGTCACCACCTTCGGGCCGACCACGATATCTGGTGGTTGGGCAGAACTGAGCGGAACCTACACCGCACCCGATGACGGGAGCGTCAACGAGATCCGCGGCCGGATAGCCCTCACTGAGGCAGCGACCGACGGGACGATCTGGTTCGACGACGCCTCAGCGAAGAACAAAATCCTCCCCGAATGGGTGTCCGGTCTTCCGGAAGGCTTCCAAAGCCTCATCGCCCAGTTGCAGTCCATCGTCGACACCATCCACAACACCTTCACTGGTGCGACGGATTTGGGTCACAGCCTGCCCGAGTTGATCGAGGCGTTGAAGG
>NZ_LZJI01000126.1 GCF_001667775.1 Mycobacterium sp. E1747 | reverse complement strand
CGCGGCATGATCTCGAATTGGTGCACGACGGTTGCACCCTGGCGGTGCGCGGTACCGAGGCAGTCCGCGCCGGTGTCGCCGCCGCCGATGATGACGACCTTCTTGCCCTTGGCGGTGATCGGGGGCTCCCCGTCGGGGCCGAGGACGTCGTCGCCCTCCTGCACCCGGTTGCCCCATGGCAGGTACTCCATCGCCTGGTGAATCCCGTCCAGTTCCCGACCGGGGATGGGCAGGTCCCGCCCGGCGGTCGCGCCACCGGCCAGCACCACCGCGTCGAATTCGGCGCGCAGTTGTTCGGCGGTGATGTCGACCCCGACGTTGACACCGGCGCGGACTGCCTCGGTACCGCGCACCGCCAGGGTGCAACCGTCGTGCACCAATTCGAGATCATGCCGCGTCCGCCGGAGTCACGCGCCGAGTCGACCCCGTGGCCGACCTACCCGCTGATGTACCGCGTGTCGTCGGCGCACGAAGAGGGCGGCGAGCGGGTGTTCTCGGTGAACACCGAGCAGTTCGTGGGCGAAGACGGCCGCGTCACGGCGCTCAAAGCGCACGAGGTCACCATGCAGGACGGCAAGTTCGTCAAGGTGGAGGGCTCGGAGTTCGAGCTCGAAGCCGATCTGGTGCTGCTGGCCATGGGCTTCGTTGGGCCGGAACGAGAGGGTCTGCTCACCGACCTCGAGGTCAATCTCACCGACCGCGGCAACGTCGCGCGGGGCGCCGACTTCGACACGTCGGTACCCGGTGTGTTCGTCGCCGGGGACATGGGCCGCGGCCAGTCGCTGATCGTCTGGGCGATAGCTGAGGGCAGGGCCGCGGCTGCGGCCGTGGACCGCTACCTGATGGGCGCGACCGCCCTGCCGGCGCCGGTCAAGCCGACCGCCGTCCCGCTCCAGTAGTCACAGAAGCCACACCAGAAACACCCGCACCAAAATCGGCGAGTCTGCCACCGTTTGCCAGATGGCGGGTGTCTAATAACCCGTTGTGGGCTCCTTCACACGGGCGGACGACCGGGGCCCCGGCTGAACGGAACGATCGCAGGAGTGATCACTGTGCACATCAATCCAGTACCTCGATCACGGATGGGGCGAATCGCCTGGTCCTGGTTTCGCCACCCGGTCAAGAGTCGCGAGTTTCCGGCCAGACACGAGCGCTTGGTCACCGCCGCCGAATTGATGATCTTCGGGGCATAGCCACCCGACGACGCGCCTCCGGGCACGAGACACTGGGTTTGCTCAGCGAAGCGATCGGGGGTTTCGCCCGGCACCGCGCAGCTTCGCGGTCACCGGTTTCATCGACTTAGCAATCCCGAATCGCGGATGGCCTCGGCCAGCGGTTCCAGGACGCTGGGGTCGTGGGGCGGGTTGATGTAGACGATGCCCAGGTCGAGTCCTTCGGCCGCCAGGCCGCCCGCCTCGTCGACCACCTGCTGATAGTTGCGCCGGGCGTCCAGGCGCAGGTGGGCCGATAGCATGATCTCCTTCGGGTCGCGGCCGATCTTCTCGCACTCCGCGGTCAGCACGTCGCGTTTGCGCGCGAACTCTTCGGGCGGCCCGCCAGCGAAGTTCCAGTGTTGCGCGTAGCGCGCGGTGATCGGCAGCGTTCGTTTCTCGCCGCTGCCGCCGATGCAGATCGGCGGGTGCGGGCGTTGCACGCCCTTGGGCTCGTTGCGGGCGCCCTTGAGCTGGTAGTACTTACCGTCGAAGTCGGTGGTGTCCTGGCTGAGCAGGCTGGTGAGCACCTGGCAGGCCTCCTCGAATCGATCGAAGCGTTCCCGGATGCTGCCCAGCTCGATGCCGTACGCGCCCGACTCTTCCTCGTTCCAGCCGGCTCCGATGCCCAGCTCGAGCCGTCCGTTCGAGATGATGTCGAGTGCGGCGGCCATGTTGGCCAGCACCGCGGGGTGGCGGTAGTGAATGCCGGTCACCAGGGTGCCCAGCCGCAGTCGCTTGGTCGCTTGCGCCAGCGCGGTCAGCGTCGTCCACCCCTCGAGGCAGGGTCCGCTGCTGTCGGAGAAGATCGGATAGAAGTGGTCGAACGTCCAGCCGGACTCGTAAACATCGATGTCGTCGGCGGCCTGCCAGACGGCGAGCATGTCGGCCCAGGTGGTGTTTTGGGGTGAGGTTTTGAACGCGAATCGCATGAAACCGACGTTAGCCGAACTTTATGAAGCGCAACTAAACTCATGCGGACGATGACCAGCGCGCTCGGACTCGACACCAAGATCACGCTGCTGGCGGCCGGGGTGATCTTTCTGCTCGCGCTGGCCCTCGGGGTGTGGAAGTACGGGCAGATGATGGCTGCCGACGACCATCGCGCCCATCCCTACGTCGACATCGCGCACCGGGCGGCGTTGCTCTACTCCTTTGCGACGCTGCTGTTGGCGGTCTTCGTCGAGCTGAGCGCGTGGCCGACGTGGGTCAACCTGACCGCCGCCGGGGTGGTCGTCTCCTTTTTCGTCGGCGCCATCCTCAGCTACATCGGGCACGGGGTGCGGCGCGACACCGTCAATCAATTCGAGAACCCGGTCCCCGGGACGCGGGTGATGATGGCGTTGCTCATCGCCGGTGAGATCGGGGGCTTCAGCGTGCTGCTCGCCGGATTCATCGCCGCGCAACTCCGCTAACCCGGGCGGCTTTGGCGGTGACCTGCGTCGCCCGGCTCCGCCGCGCTTGCCGTCACCGCGCAGGCACACTGGAGTCATGGATCCCGTAGAGGCATTGCGGCAGATCGCCTACTACAAAGATCGCAGCCGCCAGGACCCCAGGCGCGTGATGGCGTATCGCAACGCCGCCGACATCGTCGAGGGGCTCGACGACGCGGCACGTGAGCGGCACGGCCAGGCCAACAGCTGGCAGTCGCTGCCGGGCATCGGACCCAAGACCGCGAAGGTCATCGATCAGGCCTGGTCCGGCCGCGAGCCCGACCTTCTTGCCGAATTACGCTCGGCAGCAGAGGATCTCGGTGGCGGCGACATTCGTGCGGCCTTGCGTGGTGATCTACATCTGCATTCGAACTGGTCGGACGGCTCGGCGCCGATCGACGAGATGATGGCGACGGCGTCCGCGCTGGGGCATGAGTATTGCGCGCTCACCGACCATTCGCCACGTCTCACGATCGCCAACGGTCTGTCGCCGGAGCGGTTGCGGGCGCAGCTCGACGTCATCGACAAGCTGCGCGACCAGTTCGCGCCGATGCGCATTCTCACCGGGATCGAGGTCGACATCCTGGAGGACGGCAGCCTTGACCAGGAGCCCGAGCTGCTCGAGCGGCTCGACGTGGTCGTAGCCAGCGTGCATTCGAAGCTGTCGATGGATGCCGCGGCGATGACTCGGCGCATGGTGCGGGCCGTGTCGAATCCGCACGCCGACGTGCTGGGCCACTGCACCGGCCGCCTGGTCTCGGGTAACCGGGGCATCCGTCCGCAGTCGAAGTTCGACGCCGAAGCGGTGTTCACGGCGTGCCGCGATCACGGCACCGCGGTGGAGATCAACTCGCGACCCGAGCGCCGGGACCCGCCGACCGCGCTGCTCAAGCAGGCCATGGACATCGGTTGCCTCTTCAGCATCGACACCGACGCGCACGCGCCCGGCCAGCTGGACTTCCTCGGCTACGGCGCGCAGCGCGCCCTGGACGTGGGCGTGCCCGTCGACCGGATCGTCAACACCTGGCCGGCTGACAAGCTACTGGAGTGGACCGCCTCGAATTGAGGCGACCGCTCAGACCCGCACGGGTTCGGCGTGCTCGGGGACCGGTTCGTCGCTGCGGCTGGCGCTCTGCACCAGGTTGGCGACCGCAACCGTCGCGCAGGTCGCAGCCGGGATAAGCAACGCGTAACCCCCTAATCGAGCGCCGAACACGATCCCGGCCACACCGCCGCCGAGGAATAGCAGCAGGGTCGTCGCCAGGATCGCGGTATTCCATTTCTTGATTCCGTGACGCCGACTGCGACCGAGGATCAGCCCGAGATCGGTGACGGTTCCGGTGAAGTGCGTGGTGCGGATCGCCATTCCGCGGAAGCTCGATGTCATCCCGTTTTGCAGGCCGAGCGCCGTCGCGGCGAACAGCGCCTGCACCGCGGTCTGCTCGATTCCCAGGGCGTTGATCTGCGCCTTGACGACGGTCTCCTCGACTCCGGCCGCGGCGAGTGCGAGCAAGAGTGCCTCGAGGAAGAGCACGGCGGCATGGCGCGGCCCCGCGAGGGCATCCGTAGGTGCCAGGACCGCGCCGGCTATGACCGCTCCGGTCAGGAAGCCCAAAAAGATGGCGCCGAGGACGTGGCCCTCGTATAGCCACGGGTTGGCCGTGTTCATGCCCAGCTGGGTGGTGATCGCGGTCAGGTTACCGACGGGCAGCGCCAAGATCAGCAGCGCCACCGCGTTGACGAAGCCCGCCGATAAGGCGAGTAGCGCGCTGTATCCGAGCAGGATCCCCTCGCGAGGCAGGCCGGTGTCGCGGGCTTGGTGCGGCGGCGGCATCGGGTTCAGTTGCTCACTTTCGAGGTCGGTTTTTCGCCAGCCTAACCATCGGGCGGTCGGGCAAGCTGCGCCGCGAGACGGATTCAAATCAACTTCACATCATCGAAAAAGCTTGTCTCAGAGAATGATTGGTGAAGACGCGCGCTCCGCGCTTCAGTCGGGAAGGTGCGGCATCTCTGTACCCGGATCGCGGCCGAGGTAAACCGCGGGCGTCAGGGCGGACTTGCCGTACCGGTCGCGCACGCGGTCGATCGCCGCGTCGATGGCCAGCCGGTTGTCGGCGTCGTCGAAGGGTAGCGTCAGCTGCTGAGCGCCGCTGCGGTCGATCCCAGACACCGCGAATCCGATCAGCGTCAGCCCGCGCTGCGCGATCACCGGAGCGGCCGACGCGACCAGCACACGCGCGGCGGCCAGGATCGGCTGCGTCGAGGACGTCGCCCACGGCAGCGTCCGCGACCGCGTCGCCCGCCCGAAGTCGTCAAACCGCAGGCGCAGCACAACTGTCCGGCCGGTGCGCCCGGCGGTACGCATCCGGCGGGTGATGCGGTCGATCAGGTTGATCACCACCGCGTCGATCTCGGCGGCCGACATGGTGTTGCCGGCGCGGCCGAGCGCCCGCTGCGCCCCGACGGACCGGCGCCGCAGGCCGGTGGTCACCCGGCGGCGATCGATGTTGCGCGACAGCGCGAACAGTTGGCGTCCCATTGCGCCGCCCAGCAGCGAGGCCAGCGTCGACTCGCTCAGCTCGGCGACGTCGGCGACGGTCACGAGCCCGTGGGAGTGAAGTTTCTCGGCCGTCTTGGCGCCCACCCCCCACAGCCGCCGGACCGGCAACGGGCGCAGGAAGGCGATCTCCTGATCGGGCGGGACCAACAGCAGGCCGTCGGGCTTGGCTTCCTGGCTGGCGACCTTGGCCAGAAACTTTGTTCGGGCGATGCCCACGGTGATGGGCAGGCCGACCCGGCCGCGGACGTCGGCGCGCAGGCGTCCCGCGATCTGGACCGGCGTTCCGGAGACCCGGCCTAGGCCGCCGACGTCGAGAAACGCCTCGTCCACCGAGAGCGGCTCGACGATCGGGGTGCAGTCGCGAAACACCTCGAACACGGCGTCACTGGCGCGGCTGTACGCGCTCATCCGGGGCGGGACGACGACGGCGTGCGGGCACAGTCGTCGCGCCTGCGCACCACCCATCGCGGTCCGCACGCCGTACGCCTTGGCCTCGTAGCTGGCCGCGAGAACGACGCCGCCGCCCACGATGACCGGACGACCGCGCAGCGTCGGATCGTCGCGCTGCTCGACGGACGCGTAGAACGAATCCAGGTCCGCGTGCAGGATGGACGCCTCGCACCGCACGAACATATGTTCGCACGCGGCGGTGACGAGATTCCATGGTGACGGCCCGTCCCCCGCAAGCGGGGGTACCCCCATCGCCCGGCTACGCCGCGCTTGCGATCGCCACTTAACCGGATTCGCCGTAGATGCTGCTCACCCAGATGTGGGTGAGCGTGTCGACCACCCGGTCCTCGTCGACCGAGGGCGTCTCGGCGGACAACGCCGCCATCATGGTGCGTTCGTTCATCTGGTTCAGCGACGTCGCCAGGTCGGCGGCGGGGATGGTCTCCGGCGCGGCGCCGCGCTCGCGTTCCGCGGCGATCATGGCCGCCGTCTGGTCGATCCACTTCTGCATGAAGCCCAACCACACCACGCGCAGCTCGGAACTGGTCGCCAGCGCCTCGGTCGCGGCGCGGGCCAGCCTGCGGTGGGTGCTGAACGCCGTGAAGAACGCCTTGATGCCGTTTCGCCACACCCGGCGGGGATCTTCCGGTAGCCGCTGCACCGCGCCGTCGAACTCCGAATCGGCGCGGGCGATCACCGGTTCCAGCAGCGACAGCAGCACCGCTTCCTTGGATTTGAAATAGAAGTAGAAGGTCGGGCGCGACAGACCCGCCCCCTTGGCCAGGTCGTCGACCGAGATGTCGGCGAACGACCGCTCTTCCAGCAGCCGCTCGGCGGTCGCGATGATGGCCTGCTCACGATCGTCGCCCGAGGGCCGGATGGCACGACGACCGCGCAGGGCGCGAGTCTGGCCGGTGGGCGTCACGGCCGTTACTCTACACGCTGTCGAAAGTGTCGACACCCTGTTGACTATGTCGACATGCCGTTGATAACGTGACCGCATGAGTGAGCACCTTGACGTGATCATCGTGGGCGCCGGCATTTCGGGCATCAGCGCGGCGTGGCATCTCCAAAAGCGCTGCCCGACCAAAAGCTTCGCGATCCTCGAACGCCGCGACGATCTGGGCGGCACCTGGGACCTGTTCAAGTACCCGGGCATCCGGTCGGACTCGGACATGTTCACCCTCGGGTTCCGGTTCAAGCCGTGGCTCTCGGCGAAGTCGATCGCCGATGGCCCCGACATCAAGGCCTACATCAGGGAGGCCGCGGTCGAGAACGAGATTGACCGGCACATCCGGTACCGTCAGCACGTCCTGGCCGCCGACTGGTCCGATGCCGACAACCGCTGGACGCTGACCGTCGAGTCCGACGGCCAGGAGCGCGAACTCACCTGCTCGTTTTTGTTCGCGTGCACCGGCTACTACAACTACGACGAGGGCTATTCGCCCACCTTCCCCGGCGCCGAGGACTTCGAGGGCCGGATCGTCCACCCGCAGCACTGGCCTGAAGACCTCGACTACACGGGCAAGAAGATCGTCGTCATCGGCTCCGGTGCCACCGCGATCACCCTGATCCCGGCGCTGGTCAACTCGGGCTCGGGTCACGTCACGATGCTGCAGCGCTCGCCGACCTACATCGGCTCGCTGCCCGGGGTTGATCCGTTCGCCGAACGCGCCAACCGGCTGCTGCCGGACCGGTTGGCGCACGTCGCGAATCGTTGGAAGGCCATCGTGTTCAGCACGTTCCAGTACCAGCTGTCGCGGAAGGCTCCCGCCTACATGCGCAAGACGTTGATGACGATGGCCAAGCGTCGCCTGCCCGAGGGCTACGACGTCGAGAAGCACTTCGGGCCGCGGTACAACGTCTGGGACCAGCGGCTGTGCCTGGCGCCGGACGGTGATTTCTTTCGCACGATCCGGCACGGCAAGGCGGACGTGGTCACCGACACCATCGACCGGTTCACCAAGACAGGCATCAAACTCGCCTCAGGCGAGGAGCTGCAGGCCGACATCATCATCACAGCAACGGGTCTGAACATGCAGCTGATCGGCGGTGTGAAGCCCACCAGGAACGGCGAGCCGATCGAGCTGACGTCGTTGATGACCTACAAGGGCCTGATGTTCTCCGGCGTGCCGAATTTCGCGATCACCTTCGGCTACACGAACGCGTCGTGGACGCTAAAGGCCGACCTGGTCTCCGAATTCGTCTGCCGGTTGCTGAACTACATGGACGCAGAAGGTTTCGACTTCGTGGAGCCGCAGCATCCCGGCGATGACGTCGACGAACTGCCGTTCATGGACTTCAGCCCCGGCTATTTCCAGCGGGCGATGGACATGCTGCCCAAGTCGGGGTCGCGTGCGCCCTGGCGGCTCAAGCAGAACTACTTCTTCGACATGCGCACGATCCGTCGCGGCAAGGTTGCCGACGAGGGCCTGCGATTCGCGAAGAAGCGTGCGCCCGTTGCGGTTTAGGGTTTGACGACGACGATACCGTCATCGTCGCTGTAGGCGATCTCGCCGGGTACGAAGGTCACTCCGCCGAGCGTGATCTCGACGTCCCGCTCACCGGCACCGGTCTTGGTGCTCTTGCGCGGATTGGTGCCCAGCGCCTTGATGCCGATGTCGAGGCCGCGCAGCGCGGCGGCGTCACGCACCGCACCGTTGACGACGAGACCGGCCCAGCCGTTCGAGCGCGCGAGCTCGGCGATGACGTCTCCGACCAGTGCAGAGTGCAGGGAGCCACCGCCGTCGATGACCAGTACTCCGCCCGCACCCGGCTGGGAAAGCACCGATTTCAGCAACGCGTTATCTTCAAAACACCGCACCGTACTGATGGGTCCGGCGAAATCCGAGCGGCCACCGAACTGGCGGAATTGGATATCGCAGCTTCGAACGTCGGGGCCGATGTCGTCGACGAGGTCGGCGGTGGGCTGGAAGGACACGGTCACGTCTGACACCGTAGCGACTCGGTGGCCGGTCAGCGGCGCCGCAGCTGCCGGATCAAGAGGATCGCCAGGAGGCTGACCGCCAGAGCGACGATCAACGGCAACCGGGACTGGGTCAGGACCTCCATCGGAGCGTCGGGCGATACCGGGTTGTTGGCGGCGTCCACAGTGGATTTCGCTTGTGCCGCTGCGTCTTTGGCGGCCGCGGCGAGGTCGCCGTTGCTTTCGATTCGCTGTAGCACCTCGAGGGCCGGCGCGGGGGCCTTTGCCGGGGGCTCGGCGCCCTTGACGGGCGCCTTTTTCGCCGGGGCTTTCTTGGCGGGCGCCTTCTTGGCGGGCGCCTTTTTCGCGGGGGCTTTCTTGGCGGGGGCTTTCGCGGCTTTCTTGGCCGCCTTGGCCGGAGGCTTCTTTTCCGGCGGCGGGGTGGAATCGCCGTCGGGCTCGATATTGGGTTGATCCTGCGGTTCTGCCATGCGGCCGCTCCTCGAGCAATCTTCAGTAGTTCTCTAGCCCACGCGGGTTCCTCGGACCCATCATGCCAGCACACACGCGGGTGCCTTTGCCGCCGGTCACGGTCGGCGCCGCACCGCCCACAGGGCACCGCCGGCGACGAGCGCCACCGCCACCACGATGAACGGCCAGACCGGGACGCCCGGGTCCCGGCCCCCGGCCGTGCCACCTGCGGCCGAGGGCCGGGGTGTGCCCGTGCCGGGGACCGTCAGCCGAAACGACCAGGATCCGGAGACAACGTGCCCATCCGCGGACGTGACCCGGTAGTTCACCGTGTAGGTACCGGCCGGGCCCAACGGGCGTACGCCGATCCCGACCACCGCGCCGCGGACCGCCGGGTCGCCGGCGGACCACACGTTGCCGTCGGGCCCGACGACGGTCATGGCCGCGAATGTGGTCTGCAGCTGTTCGTTGAACGTGGCGCTCACCCGCTCGGGCCCCGTCGCGAGGACCGCGTTGTCGGCCGGATCGGTCGAGACCCGCGCGGCGTGCGCCGAGGCCACCTGCGCGGTCATCGTCGCGATCACCCACAGGGCCCCGACGCATGCGGCAATCGCCCACCGTCTCATGCCCGGCGGCGGATCAGCGCCAGACAAATTCCCAGCGCGCCCACGACCAGGGCCGCGCCACCCAACATGCGGGCAGTGTTGTCCGCGGGTTTCGGCGGCGGCGCGGCGGAAACCTGGTCGGACGGCGTGGCAGAAGCCGGATGGTGACCGTGGGAGCCCACCGGTCCGGCGGCAAGCGTCAGCGTGGGCGCCGGGTGCTCCGGCTCACCGCCACCCGGTTGCGGCGGCTGGTCCCACTTGACGACCGTGCCGTCGGAGTAGGTCTGTGTGGCCGGGAAACTCACGGTGTCGGTATCGGGCAGCTTCATCGAGACGCGGAACAGCGCGAACTGATCGACCCCGATGCCGCCGCCCGGCGCGGCCGTCCACGTCACCGAGCGCACGGCGCCCGATGACGCATCACGATCCAGCCTTGCCGTCCACCCCGGGGCGCTTTCGGTGCTCGCAGCGGCCACGTCCGGCAGGGCGACGCTCAGCGCGGTGGTCAGCGCGCCCGTGTTCGATTCGTTGGGCACCTCGAAGGTGACGATGGCCATGGCGCCGCGCGCCGCGTTGTCGCTGCTGGCATGTACGTGGGCCCACGCCGCCGGAAGCTGTGCGGCCGATGCGGCGTAGAGGGCGAGGGCGGCGACGACCGCGGCGGGGAGGCGGGCCAGCCGCCGCGCTCGGATCGACATGCCAAACCGCCGCATTCGGTGGATCAGCTCAGCCCGAGCCGGGCCATCAGGTCCGCCTCGATCCCGTCGAGCTGCGCCGAGATAGCCGCGTGGGCCGCCCGCCGGCGGGCTGCCGGCATGTTCTCCGCGGCGGTGACAGCCGCCGACAGGTCGGTGAGCCGCTCGGTGATGGCCGACGTGAACTGCCGCGTCTCGGCATCCTTGGGCTTTTTCTCCTGCACCGTCCGCAGGGACTTTTCCGCCCCGGCGATCCTGGCGGACAGCTGCGCGCCGTGGCCGGAGAACTGCCCGATCTGCGCCAGCGGGATCCCGAGCTGATCCGCGCGACGCTGATCGATCAGGGCGCGCGCCGAGACGGCGGCCCGGTAGATGAGTGGCGTGAGGATCGGCGCGAGCAGCCGGGACACCGTCAGCGTGCGACGGATCCGTGTCGGCGAGAAGATCTTCCCTTCGCGCGCCGCCTTGAGCTCGGCCTCGGCGATTTTCAGCGCATTGCGGTTGCTGTCCCGCTGGGCCTTGATCTGCGCCCTGAGGGCTTTGGCCTCCGCCCGGTGGGCGGCCTTGTACCGGCGGGTCTCGTTCTTGGCGGCGAGCTTGGCCTCCAGCTTGGCGCGAGCCTTGATCGCACGGGCTTCGGCGCGACGCGTCGCGCGACTCTTTCGCTTGCGGAACAGGCCCATACCCTCACCGCCTCCCCGGTCTCTCGTGGACGATCGCTCGCGGGCGTGCGCGATCCCGTGAGCCAACCCTAATCGGACTGGGCGGCCAGGAGCCCTCCAGGTAGGACCGGGCGGCCGGTCGCGGGCTGGCGTCCGCTAAGCGTCCAGGTGCTCGGCGCGACGCAGCTCGTTGACCCGTTGCATGACCTCGTGTTGGGCCTCGGGGGACAACTCGGATGCGCGCAGGGCGATCCGGCGCACACCGTCGTCGCGCATCGTGGCGAGGATGGACAGCTCCTTGTCGAGCTTCTCGTAGTACTCGTCGTCGGTGAAGTAGGCCGGCTTGATGCGGAAGAAGTTGGCCAACGCGGCCATGGTCGCCGCCGACGGGTTGGTGCGGTTCCCCGAACGCAGTTGCGACAGGTAGGGAGCCGACATCGTGATGCCTTCCGCCTTGAGCGCCGCGATCACTTCAGCCGAGGTGTGCGGACCCCGTCCCGGTGGATACACCGTGTCGAACAGGCGGTTCAGGCGAGCAGCGAACGTCGTGCTCATCGGATTTGACCTCCACTGGGCTGTAGAAGTGAACTATTACCTAGGTGTATTTGCTGATCATGGTAGCGGGGGTTTGTGTCCCGAAACAGTTGCAAACCCCCCCGGATTCGGTCCGGGCGTAGCTGGAGCTTGCCGATACCGCACTTGACGAGCGTCTAACTGATTCGCTGGGGTGTCCACTAAATCGGCGAAACTCACAGGTTATCCGCAGAATTCGGCATCTGGTCCGAGGTGGCGGGCCGGAGGCCGCGGGCCCACCCAAGGTTGGGGTGCGTGCGTGCTGGGCGGTCGCACCGCAACCGGGCAGCAATTTATGATTGCTTAACGCCTTATTTGCTGTCGGATACGGGCCGCATGCCGAAATCACTCTTCTGAACGTGTCGAATGTGTGAATGCGCGGTCGGCGGTGCGCCGCGAAGGCTGCATCCGAGGCGCCCTCGCGCCGGCCTTCCAGCGCCGCAGCCGGGGAAAGCGAATGGCGTGCGGCGGCATGCCGCAAATAGACCGCGGGGGAGGTTATCGGAGCGTCGTGCACACCGAATCGGAATAGCGCGGTTGTGCGGCGACTAGTGCCGGGAATCCGTAATTTGCTAATTTACGCCGAAGTAAATGGCTATGCCGCAAGCAGCATCGCCAGGATGGCGGTGTCGGGATGGCTGATGGGATCGACTCCGACGCGGCTCACCATGGATGTGATCGTGCCGTCGGCCTCGGCTTCCACCCAGGCCGCTCGATGCTCCAGCCCCAGGTAGGGCAATCCGGGGAGCAGGACGCATCCCGACGCCGCGCCGTTGCATTCCGGCAGAGAAGGCGTGGTCTCGGAGGGCGGGTGCAACATCAGCAGCGCGGGAGGCTGGTGATCGGCGAAATAGCCTGGCTGGATTGCCGATTCACCGAAGACCGTACCCTCGGCGAGCACCAGGCCAACCGTGCCCGGCTCGGGCTCCTCTGGGAGTTCCTCGCGGGCGCCGAACACCGTTGTAGTGGAAAGCAATCCGGGCAGTGACGCGACGCGGACCGCGACCATCAACAATTGCGCCCATTCTTTGGTCGAATCGGGCCAACGTCCGGAAATCACGAACCCTTTCAGGGCACCACGAGCATGGAAAGGGGAAACCCCTATCGGGCGGTCAGACCCAGTCTCCATTTCGACCTCCGCGCGACGCCTCCGTCCGATTAACCACACTGGTAGCTCGAATAATTAAGCATGCCTGCGGGTTCGGTGCCGTGCAACCCGACACGGCCAAAGGCGGACACCTTCTCGGGTGCCCAATTCGCAATGGCGCAAAAAACGACAAGGGCGCCGCGCAGCCGCGCGACGCCCTTGTCGATTGGGATCCGGCTCAGCCGAAGATCAGTCCGTTGGCCTTCGACGTGGCGGCCGCGTACCGCTTCTGCACGTCGGCCCAGTTGACGACGTTCCAGAACGCCTTGACGTAGTCCGCCTTGACGTTCTTGTACTGCAGGTAGAAGGCGTGCTCCCACATGTCGACCTGAAGCAGAGGAATGATGCCGAGCGGGACGTTGGCCTGCTGGTCGTAGAGCTGGAAAGTGAGCAGCCTGTTCCCGAGGGTGTCATAGCCCAGGACCGCCCAGCCCGAACCCTGAAGTCCATTGGCGGCGGCGCTGAATTGCGCGCGGAATTTGTCGAACGATCCGAACGCGTCGTCGATCGCAGCGGCCAGCTCGCCGGTCGGCTTGTCCCCGCCGTCCGGCGACAGGTTCTTCCACCAGATCGAGTGGTTGACGTGGCCGCCGAGGTGGAACGCCAAGTTCTTTTCGTTCAGGAAGATCGCGGCGTGGTCATCGTTGGCGCGCGCCTCTTGGAGTTTGGCGACGGCGTCGTTCACGCCCTTGACGTAGGTGGCGTGGTGCTTACTGTGGTGGATCTCGTTGATCTGACCCGAGATGTGCGGTTCCAACGCTGCGTAGTCCCAGTCCAAATCGGGCAGGGTGTATTCAGCCACGGCGTTCCTTTCTTCGATTGTCTTCTAACGCTCATTTGCGGGTCTGCCAAGCGGCAGCCAGCCGTAGACAACCCTGCTCTATGACTGCGCGGACCGCAAGAATGACCGCGATGAGCCGAAAGGCGGATACCCGTTCAGCGTCGGTTCAAGACACAACGTCGATTCAAGACAGAACGATGAGAAGCAGAACCGCCAGCAACGCCAGCGCGATGAGCCCCGCGCGCAATGCGGCCACGCTGTGGCTGTGATTCCACGCGGGCGATCCCGCGTAGGACTTGGACGGGGCCGGAGAACCCGGACCGAACGAATGCGTGGCCATCAATCGCCTTTCACCCGCTCCTCACCTCCCGGTAGTGAGGTGAGTCACAATACTTTTTGCGCGAACGCGATCATAGCGCTTCCGGGCGGGCTTGGAAAACGAGGCTCTGAGCTGCGGGTTGCCGCCGACCCTCCTGGGGCGAGGGCCAGGGCTGTGGCGCGGCCCGGGGGTGCTTAGCAAGGCAATCCATTTCGCTCGACGGCCGTTCTGGGCTGTCCAACGCATGCGCCGAGGCCGCGCTGTTATCCACATGTTGAACCACGGCTAGCCGGTGAAGCTGTAGTAACGCTTCCGTTACCCACTCTCCGCATGTGGATAAACCTGTGGAAACTGTGGATAGTCGGGGCGGCCGGATAGATAGCCGACGGCGGGGCCTCCAGCCGCTCCCGGCGTCTCGCGGCACCCCGCAGCTCGCCGCACGCGCAGCCGATCGTCGCGAGGCTACGCTGGTCCGGTGATCCAGGTGTGCTCCCAGTGCGGCACTCGGTGGAACGTGCGCGAACGGCAGCGCGAATGGTGTCCACGTTGCCGGGGAGCCTTGATGGCGCCTCTGGCGGAAACGCGGGCGCCCGACCCACGGTGGAGCCCGCACTCTGCGGCGCCTGCGAGCCGACCGCCCGCGGCCAGGGGCTGGCAGCGCACGCCGCCGAAGCTGCCGCCGGGCTTTCGCTGGATCGCGGTGCGTCCCGGCGCCGCGCCGCCTCCCCGGCGCGGCCGGCGTCCTCTCGGCCCGACGCCGCGCTACGCGGTAATGCCGCGGTGGGGTCTGGTCGATCGCGTCGAGCCAACGGCCGGGGCGGCTGGTGGTCCCACCCGCCCCGGGCCATCGGCGCCGATGATTCGCACCACGCTGTTCGTGAGCGTGCTCGTGCTCGCCATCGCCGCCCTGGTCTACGTCGTGCGATACGTATTGCTGGTCATCAACCGGAACACCCTGCTGAACTCCTGGGTCGCCGCCGCCGCGGACTGGCTCGGCGTGCTGGCCAGCGTGGCCGCGATCGCGGCGGTGCTCGCGTCGGGGGCGTTGTTGATCCGGTGGCTGATCGCCCGCCGTGCGGCAGTGTTCGCGCATCATGGCCTGCCGGAGCCGCGGTCAACCCGAGCGTTGTGGGCCGGATGCGTGGTACCGCTGGCGAACCTGCTGTGGGCGCCGGTTTACGTCATCGAGCTGGCGATCTTGGAGGGGCACTACGCCCGCGTCCGCCGCCCGATCGTCGAGTGGTGGATCGCGTGGGTCGCCAGCTACCTGATCTCCGTCTTCGCCATGGCGACCAGCTTCACCAGTGACGCCCAAGGCATCGCGAACAACACCATCACGATGGTTTTCGCCTACTTGCTCGCGGCGCTGACGGTGGCCGCAGCGGCCCGGGTCTTCGAGGGGTTCGAGCGCAAACCGGTCGAGCGGCCCGCGCACCGCTGGGTCGTGGTCTCCGAAGATCGGGCGCTGACGCCGGGTCCGGTTGAGTTGGAGGGGCAGGAAGCGGCAGCATTACGCGTATGACGTGGGCCGAGGAGGTGCTCGCCGGGCATCCCTTTGTGGTGGCCCACCGCGGCGCATCGGCGGCGCGGCCCGAACACACGCTGGCCGCTTACGATCTCGCGCTCAAAGAGGGCGCCGACGGCGTGGAATGTGACGTGCGGCTGACCCGGGACGGCCACCTGGTGTGCGTGCATGACCGCCGGTTGGACCGGACGTCGACCGGGGCCGGTCTGGTCAGCACCATGACCCTAGCCGAGTTGCGCGAGCTCGAGTACGGGGCGTGGCATGACAGCTGGCGCGAGGATGGCACGCACGGTGACACCAGCTTGTTGACGCTGGACGCCCTGGTGTCGCTCGTGCTGGATTGGCATCGGCCGGTGAAGCTCTTCATCGAGACCAAGCACCCGGTGCGGTACGGCTCGCTGGTGGAAACCAAGCTGCTCGCGTTGCTGCACCGGTTCGGCATTGCCGCGCCCGCCTCCGCCGACCGGTCCCGTGCGGTGGTGATGTCGTTCTCGGCGGCGGCGGTCTGGCGGATCCGGCGAGCCGCACCGCTGCTGCCGACCGTGCTGCTCGGTAAGACAGCGCGCTACCTGACCAGCGGCGCGGCCACCGCCGTCGGCGCCACCGCCGTCGGGCCCTCGCTGGCGACGTTGAAGGAATATCCCCAACTCGCCGACCGCGCGATCGCCCAGGGCCGCGCCGTCTACTGCTGGAACGTCGACGAGTACGAAGACCTCGACTTCTGCCGCGACGTCGGGGTGGCCTGGCTCGCCACCCACCACCCGGGCCGCACGAAGGCCTACCTGCAGAACGGGCGGGCCGGCGCGGGCGGTTAGTCCGGCGGAGCCGTGGGGACGGGCGCGTCGGCTTCCAGTGCCTCGAACAGTCGGCTCGCCTCGTCGTGGTTCCACACCACCACCGATCCGGCGTCGCCACTGGTGAACTCGCCGATCGGGACGGTCAGCGTCGTGGGGTTGCCGCGCAGCCCCCAGCCCAGGCGGGCCAGGTCCCACACATGGTCGCCGCGGTCAACGGTCAGCGCGTCGGCGACCGCGCGCGGCACCGAGTACCAGCGCCACGGATTGAGCCACACCGCGGGGCGGCCGGCGGCCTGCAGCAGCGCCGCCACGAACTGGCGCTGATTGACCATCCGGTCCAGGTCCGCCCGGGGGGTGGCGCGCGTGCGGACGTATCCAAGCGCGTTGCGGCCGTTGAGTTTCTGACAACCGGCGGGCAGGTCGATGCCGGCCAATGGATCGTTGAGCGGCATCGTGGGGCATACCGTCACCCCGCCGAGCGCGTCGACCACCCCGGCGAATCCGCCGAACCCGATTTCGGCGTAGTGGTCGAGGCGCAGCCCGGTGGCCTCCTCCACCGTCTGCGCCAGCAGGGATGCCCCACCCATCGAGAAGGCGGCGTTGATCTTGTCCTTGCCGTGGCCGGGGATCGAAACGTAGGAGTCGCGCGGTATCGACACCAACGTCACCCGCCCGTCGGACCACAACTCGGGCAGGTGCACCAGCAGGATGGTGTCGGTGCGACTGCTGCCGATGTCACCGCCGGTGGCCAGGTCATCCTGTTGTTGGGGGCTGAGTCCCTCGCGGCTGTCCGAGCCCACAAGCAACCAGTTGGTGCCGCGGCCATGCACGGGGCGTCCGGGGTAGTCGGTCAGGATCTCGTCGCGGTGCAGTCGGCTGTCGAACCAGATCGACCCGCACACGACGGCGATGCCGGCCAGCAGCGAGCCGATCACCAGGGTCGAACCCAGCGCCCGGATCCACCGACGCCAGCCGTGTCGGCGTCGGGGTGCGGCGGGCCGCGGTGGTGGTCCCGCCGATGGACGGGTGGCCGATACGGGCGGGGCGGCGGGAGGCGGTGCCGGAGCCGTACGCCGCAGCGGTGTGGTCCGTTCGGCCGCGGCCGGTGGGGGCGCCCCTCGCCGGATCACCTGCGACGGCTCGGTGCGCGGTTCGGGCGGCTTCCGCCCGGGTGGCCCCGGTGGGCGCGCCCGGTGCGGTGGTCGATCGCCGTTCACCCGGTTAACCTACCGGCCGGTGCGCCCGCGGTTCGACTACGAGCGGGCGCGTAGACCGTTGATGAAAGGGCAGCCCATCAAGACCCGGATGGCCTGGCTCAACCCGGTCATGTCGTCCACCGGCTTGTGGAACGGCAGCCGGACGTCGTGGTCGCGGTCCGGACCTTCGACGCGGAACCGCACACCGTAGCGATCGAGCCCGAGTGGACGCACCTGCCCGCGGCGCAAGGGCGCGGGCAACCGGGACACCAGCCGCGCAACCACGTCGCTGTGGGCGGTGTCCAAATGCCACAGCAGGTTGGACTCCACCTCGCAGAACGGGTCGGGCCGAGCCGCGAGGAGGTCCTCGACGCTGACGGGCTCGGCGCCGGTGGCGTCGGTGACGACGACGGACGCAATCTCCAGGCGGAACAGCGTGTAGCGCGGGTCCTTCCCGTCCGACGGCGCGCACCGCGGGGTATCGACCTGGAGCAGCGCGGGGTGCGGCCACTCGGCGGCGATCGAATCGACCGTCTTGGCGATCTCGGCGGCGTGGAATTCCTGCACGCGTCCGCGCACCCACACCAGCGAGCGCACCGGTTCCCGCAGCGGCAGCGGAGCGTAGTCGGTCAGCTCGAGGAGCGCCTGTGCTCCGTCGACGGTGTCGTCGGAGCTGGGAAGGGCGAGCGCGAAGGACCCGTCGGGCAGCAGGTGATGCACCGGGGTCACGACGGGATCCTGGCGCGCGGGCCCGGTCTCCAGGGCGAGCAGCGCACCGCCGGCGCGGACACACGCGCTGCGGATGCGTTCGGCAGTCGTCGGGGCGGGGCAGGCGGTCAGCGGTAACACCATTCTCCTTATATTAGGTAAGCCTAAGTTAACTTACAAGGCGGAGCGCCGCAAGAGCCGTTCGGGGTCGCGCGCCGCTAGGGTTGGGGCGTGGTCCGCATCGCTTACCTCGGTCCGGAAGGGACCTTCACCGAGGCGGCGCTGTTGCAGATCACGGCCGCCCGTCTGATTCCCGGACAAGGCCGCCACGAGGTCCGGCGACTGCCCGTCGACAGCACCGCCGCGGCGCTGGACACCGTCCGAGACGGCGGCGCCGAGTACGCGTGCGTCCCGATCGAGAACTCGATCGACGGGTCCGTGACGCCCACCCTCGACAGCCTGGCCATCGGCTCGCCCCTGCAGGTGTTCGCCGAAACCACCTTGGACGTCGCGTTCACCATCGTCGTCCGACCCGGCCGCACCGCCGCCGATGTGCACACCCTGTCGGCGTTCTCGGTGGCGGCCGCGCAGGTGCGGCACTGGGCCGCGGCCCATCTACCGGATGCCGAGCTGCGGCCCGCGTACTCCAACGCCGACGCGGCGCGGCAGGTGGCCGAGGGCCAGGCCGACGCCGCGGTGACCTCGCCGCTGGCCGCCGCCCATTGGGGGTTGGCCGCGCTGGCCGAGGGCGTGGTCGACGAACCCAATGCCTGCACCCGCTTCCTTCTGGTCGGCCTGCCCGGGCCGCCCCCGGCTCGCACCGGCGCCGACCGCACCGCGGTGGTGCTGCGCGTCGACAACGCTCCGGGCGCGCTGCTGGGCGCCCTGACCGAATTCGGGATCCGCGGCATCGACCTGACCCGCATCGAATCCCGGCCGACCCGGACCGCGCTGGGCACCTACATGTTCTTCGCCGACTGTGTCGGCCACATTGACGACGACGCCGTCGCCGAGGCACTCAAGGCGCTGCACCGTCGTTGTGACGATGTGAGATACCTGGGATCTTGGCCGACCGGCTCGCCCGCCGGGGTGCTGCCCCCGGCGGCCGACGAGGCGGCGCGCTGGCTCGCGCGGCTACGCGAAGGAAAGCCCGACACCGACACCGTGGCCGGGGGAATGGAGCGATGACCGGGCGGCTGGTGCTACTGCGACACGGCCAGTCCTACAGCAACGTCGAACGCAGGCTGGACACCCGGCCGCCCGGGGCGGAACTGACGCCGTTGGGCCGCGACCAGGCCCGCGCCTTCGCCCGCGGCACGGGCCGGCCGGCGCTGCTGGCCCACTCGGTGGCGATCCGCGCGTCGCAGACCGCAGGGGTCATCGGCGGCGAACTCGAGATGGCGCCCGTCGAGGTGCCCGGCATTCACGAGGTGCAGGTCGGGGGGCTGGAAAACCGCAGCGACGACGATGCGGTCGCGGAGTTCAACGCGATCTACGAGCGCTGGCATCACGGCGATCTCGACATCCGGCTGCCCGGCGGGGAAACGGGCAACGACGTGCTGGACCGCTACGTGCCGGTGCTCACCGACCTGCGCCTGCGTTACCTCGATGACCGCGACTGGACCGGCGACATCGTCGTCGTCAGCCATGGCGCGGCCATCCGGCTGGCCGCCGCCGTGCTGGCCGGCGTGGACGCCGGCTTTGCGCTGGACCACCACCTCGACAATGCCGAATCGGTGGTGTTGGCGCCCATCACCGACGGGCGGTGGAGCTGCGTGCGGTGGGGAAGCCTGACGCCGCCGTTCTACCCCGAAGCCGATGCGACCCCGGTCGCGGACGCGGTGCACTCGAGCACCGACCCGATGGGCTGACGCTCGGTCAGACGGCGACCGCGATGGCTTCCGAGCATCCGCAGCCGACGGCGTCGCAGTCGACGACGAAGGCGTGCGGCAACAACTCGGGGCTGAAGCAATCCGGCTCCGTGCACTCGGAGCGGCGCAGTGAATGGCGAATGATGGTGCCGTGACAGTGCTCCAAGCCCGCCCGGCACTCGCGGCAGTCAGCACTCATAACCCGTTCATAGCACCGGCGGCGGACAAATCCGGGATGCCGCGCCCACAGAACCGAGGGGTCAGGCCCAGCCCAGTTCTTCCAGCCGGTCGTCGTCGATGCCGAAGTGGTGGGCGATCTCGTGGATCACGGTGATCGCGACCTCCTGGACGACGTCGTCGTCGGACTCGCAGACGTCCAGCAGCGCCTCGCGGTAGATGGTGATGGCGTCGGGCAGGGATCCGGCGTAGTCGGAGTCACGCTCGGTCAGCGCCACCCCTTCGTAGAGCCCGAGGAGTTCGCGGTCCTCGGGGTGGCGGTCCTCGACCAGTACGACGACGTTGTCCATCGCCGCCGCCAGCGCGGGCGGGATCAGGTCGAGCGCGTCGGAGACTAGCTCCTCGAACCGTTGCGGATCCATCCGCACGGGCACTCGGCTAGCCTCCCGCGGGCGCCGGGGCAGGGGGTGCTTCCTGCGGAGGGTTGGCCGGCGGTGGCGGCGCCCCACCGTCTGCGGGGGGCGGGGCCTGTGGCGGCGCTCCGGCGTCCGCGGGCGGTGGCGCCTGCGGGGCCGGGGAGTTGGTTTCCGGCGCCTGGGGAGTCACGGCCGGCTGCTGACCCGGGAGGTGCTGGTTGTTCGGCGGGATCTCGGGGGTGGGGCCGGCCTGGCTCTGTGGGGCCTGAGCCGGTACCTCGAGCGGTATCGGCGGGAGGGTGAGCCGCTCTTCGGGAATGTCGGGCGGCGGCACCGGCGCCTGCCCGTTGATCAGCAGCTGTCCCTTGGCGCTGTTGACCAGGGTGGCCCAGCCGCCGTTGCCCAGCGTCGCGCCGATGCTGCAGGCGACCTCGCGGCTGCCGGCCGTCCAGCTGGGCAGCGGCACGGTCGGGTAGATCAGCGTCAGGGTGGTGGTGCGGAGCTTGACCGGAGCGAGGTAGGCGTCCGTCATCTTGGTGCACAGGTCCTTGATGTAGCCGTCCTGGTCGGGCTCGGCCGGCAGCGCGCCGGGGAACTTCTCGGCCAGGTTGACGGTGCCGGTTACCTCCATCGCGTGCGGTGCGGCGCACTCGACCGGAGCGTCGATCGGCTGGTTGGTCGTCGGGTCGATGCCCAGGCAGGTGCCGGCCGGCCAAACCTTGGACTGGTCGACGTCGGCGACCTTGCCCTTGAAGGCCTGTTGCTGATTGTTGGTGCCGGGCAATTGCAGGCCGCACAGCATGCGGCGTTCGCCGGACTGGCGCCAGGCCCGGTCGCCGGGCCACAGCAGGCTGACGATGAACTTGCTGTTGGGATCGAACTTGGTCCCCAGGTAGTTGCGCGCGGCGGACTCGCACTGCTCCTGGGTGATCTGCTGGATGCGAGCGGGAGACGGCGGAGCTGCGTTGGGCCCGTACTCCGAGCCCGGGAATGTCCGCATGTCGACGGACTCGGCGACTTCGAACTTGTGGTCGTCGGCGCAGCTGACGATCTTGGCCGACTCCGGCGTGGTGTCCGGCCACATCAGGCAGTCGCCGCTCGCGGCCTTGTTGAAGGCGGCATCGCTCTTGTTCCCGGTGGTGGGCACGGGGTTGCCGTCCAGGTAGCCGGACAGCCGGCCGGGGCCGGTGCCGCCGACCGGCAGCGCGGTGACCACCCCGGCGATCAACAGGCCGCCCAGCGCGGTCAACAACAGGGCGCGCCGCGTGGCCTGCGCTTGCAGGCTGCGCGGCCACCGGAAGCCCGCCGGTGACCGTTGCGGGGTGGCGGTAGGGGCGTCGGCCTCCGGTGCTTCCGGAAGGTCCGTCTCGGGCGCTTGCGACATCGGCTCCATTCTGACAGCAGCGCCTGTGTGATGTGACAAACGTTACTGATGTGAGTCCTGGGATGGTGTTGGGTGGATGCTCTGCCCGCCGGCCGAAGGCGAAAAAGTAGTCTCAGGGCCGTGATCGACCTGAAGCTGCTCCGGGAAGACCCCGACGCCGTGCGCCGCTCCCAACTCGACCGCGGCGAGGATCCGGCGCTGGTCGACGCCTTACTGACGGCCGACGCCGCCCGGCGGGCGGCGATTTCGTCCGCCGACGCGCTGCGCGCGGAGCAGAAGTCCGCCAGCAAGAGCGTGGGCGCCGCGTCTCCCGATGAGCGACCGGCCAGGCTGGCGCGCGCCAAGGAACTGGCTGAGCAGGTGAAGGCCGCCGAGGCCGGGCTGGCCGAGGCGGAGGCGGCGTTCAACGCTGCGCACATGGCGATCTCCAACGTCGTGATCGAGGGGGTGCCCGCCGGCGGGGAAGACGACTTCCGCGTCCTGGACGTGGTGGGCGAGCCCGCCGCGCTGGAGAACCCGAAGGACCACCTGGAGCTCGGCGAGTCCCTGGGCCTCATCGACATGCAGCGCGGCGCGAAGGTATCCGGTTCGCGCTTCTACTTCCTGACCGGGCGCGGCGCGCTGCTGCAGCTGGGGCTGCTGCAGCTGGCCCTGCGCCTGGCCGTCGAGAACGGTTTCATCCCGATGATCCCGCCGGTGTTGGTGCGCCCCGAAGTGATGGCCGGCACGGGATTCCTCGGCGCTCACGCCGACGAGATCTATCGGGTCGAGGCCGACGATCTCTACCTGGTCGGCACCTCCGAAGTGCCGTTGGCCGGCTACCACGCCGACGAGATCCTGGATCTGTCCGGCGGGCCGCTGCGGTACGCGGGCTGGTCGTCGTGCTTTCGCCGCGAGGCCGGCAGCTACGGCAAGGACACCCGGGGCATCATCCGGGTGCACCAGTTCGACAAGGTCGAGGGGTTCGTCTACTGCACGCCGGGCGACGCGGAGGCCGAACACGAGCGGCTGCTGGGCTGGCAGCGCGAGATGCTGGCGCGCATCGAGGTGCCCTATCGCGTAATCGACGTCGCCGCAGGCGATCTCGGGTCGTCGGCCGCACGCAAATTCGATTGCGAGGCATGGGTTCCCACGCAAGGCGCCTACCGCGAGCTGACGTCGACGTCGAACTGCACCACGTTTCAGGCACGCCGGCTTTCCACGCGCTACCGCGACGACAACGGCAAGCCGCAGACTGCGGCTACGCTCAACGGCACGCTGGGCACCACTCGGTGGCTGGTGGCGATCCTGGAAAACCACCAGCAGCCCGACGGCAGCGTGCGGGTGCCCGACGCTCTGGTGCCCTTCGTGGGCACCGAGCTGCTCGAGCCCGCCGGCTAGGGGCGCTGCGGCGCCTTCGCGATCGCCCGGCCCGGCGTGTGCCCGAAGGCCCGCCGGTAGGTGTCGATGAAGGCACTCGTTGTGGCCCAACCACATTCGGATGCCACCGACGTGACGTCGCGACGCTCGGCGAGCAGCACCAGGGCGCGTTGCAGCCGGAGTTGGGTGCGCCATTGCGGAAAGGTCATCGCCAGCTCGTCGCGGAACAGGCGGCTCAGGCTGCGTTGGCCGACCCCGACCCGGCGGCCGATCTGCTCCAACGTCAACGGCGCACGCAGGTTGTCGGCGATCAACTCGCACGCGTCGCGGAGCCGGCCGTCGACCGGTGTCGGAAGCCACAGGGGCTCACCGGGACTGGCCCTGCGCACCTGGTCGTGCAGCACCGCCAGCATCCGATGGTGCTCGTCGGTGTCGGTTCCGTCGGTCCGTGAACACGCGATGATGAGTTCACGCATCAAGGGGTTGACCGCCAGCACCGCCGGCGCGGCGGGCTCGCGACCGTAGCGCCGTGGGTCCAGCGCGACGCCGTGAAATTGCGTGTGGCCGTGGAACGTATGTTCATGCCAACAGCCCGCCGGTATCCAGATCGCGCGATTCGCCGGCGTGATCCAGGTGCCCGCCGGGGTGGTGACGGACACCGCGCCCGTGGAGGGGTAGACGATCTGGTGCAACGGGTGTCGGTGCCGCTCGATTCGGGCCCCCGGCGTCAGCGCCTGCGACGAGGTCGCCGGCCCGTGGTGGCTGATTTCCGACATAACACGGCAGAATATCGGAAGCGTGCAGCGCGTGCGGTCCCCTAGCGTGGCCGTCATGGCGATGAATCTCGTGCACCGGCGGCGGTGCAGCTCGACGGGTTGGGAGAAGGCGGTGGCCGATCAGCTGTTGCCGTGGGCGTTGGACGGCGTCGAATTGGGCTCTCGCACTTTGGAAATCGGCCCGGGATACGGCGCGACGACGCGCGCCCTGCTGGACAGGGCGAATTCGCTCACCGCCGTCGAGGTCGATGCCGCGATGGCCGAGCGTTTGCAGCACCGCTACGGCGACCGGGCCCGTGTCATCCACGGCGACGGCACCGCCACCGGGCTGCCCGCCGACCACTTCAGCTCGGTGGTGTGCTTCACGATGCTGCACCACATTCCCAGCACCGAATTGCAGGACCGGCTTTTCTCCGAGGCGTTGCGGGTGCTGCAGCCGGGCGGGACTTTCGCCGGTAGCGACGGTGTCCCGTCCCTGACCTTCCGGCTGCTCCACGTCGCCGACACCTACAATCCGATCGCGCCGAAGGAGCTGGGCGCGCGGCTGCTCAAGGTGGGCTTCGCGGACGTGCAGGTCGACCCGTCCGGGGGGCGGCAACGGTGGCGCGCGAGCAAACCGAGCTGAGCGTGGACGGCCGCGCTCAGACTGATCAGTGACGGATGCCGGCGAAGGTGGGGCTGCCCGGCTCGAGCGGGACCCGGGTGGCACGTGCGGTGAAGCTGATCGCGTGGTACCACCCGCACAGCATCGTGAGGTCGAGGATCTCGCATTCGTCGAACTCGCCGCGCAGCGCCGCCCACAGGGCGTCGTCGATGTCGCGACGGTCGCAGAGCGAGTCTACGGCCCGCACGAGGAGGCGATCTCGTTCGGCCGTCCAGCAGGAATCGTCGGCGCCGCCATGGGTCAAGGAGCGGACCTGCTCGCGATCGAGGCGCGCCTTCTCTGCGAAAAACGCGACGTGCACGCCCCATTCGTACTCGCAGCCGCAGCGAGCGCAGGTCCGGTCGATCACGATCTCACGATCACGAAGGGACAGCGACAACGAGCGGCTCAGCTCGTAGCCGCCCCACAGCGTCATGGCCTCGGCCATGGGCATGTTGTGCACCACGGTGCGAAACAGGGCGATCGGCGGCACATTCGGCGGCATCATTTTCTGAAGTTGTGCCGCCACCGCGCGCTCGTACGGCGGTTCGAGGACGGCGATGCGGGGCGTTACTATTTCCGTAACCATGGACGAGAAACTTACGTTACGAAATCCGAAACGTCAATCGGTGGCTCGGCCGGGGCGGCCGGTGCGGGGGTCGACAACCGGGCGGCCGCTCATGGCGGCCCTCGATCTGCTCGGTCGGCGCTGGTCGTTGCGGATCCTGTGGGAGCTTCGCGATGGGCCCCTGGGGGCACGGGCCTTGCGCGAGCGCTGCGACGGCATGTCTCCCAGCGTGTTGTATGACCGGCTCGGCGAACTGACGGACGCGGGGCTGGTGGTCCAGCGCGCCGACCAGTGTTACGAGCTCAGCGAGGCCGGCCTGTCGCTGGGCGAGGCCCTCGATCCGCTGGAGCGGTGGTCCCGCCGCTGGGCGGAGGGAAGCTAGGCGTCCACCGATTGGCGGGCGTGTTCGTGGCGGCGCTGCCGCTCGATGGTGGCGAAGTAGAAGGCAAACGCGAACGCGAAGCTGGTGAACAGGCTGGAGACGAAGTACAGCCACGGGTGCTTGAGCCCGCGGCGAGAGCCGTCCACGATCGTAAATAGCGGCAGCAGAATCACATTCGCGATCGTGTAGTCCTGGCTCGCGGAGTCCGCGGCGGGGTTGGTGAACATCAGCCGGATGTATTCGGCCCAGCTCCCGTGCTCGCCCCAGAGCGGATTTGTGGATCCATGCGAGTACTCCTGGACGTAGGTGACGTTGAAGTACCAGCCCAGGGCAACCGAAGCGATGCCGACGACGTAATACACGCATTCCAGCGGGGAGAACAACGGCCCGCCGGCCGGCCGGGCGACGACCTTCGGGTTCGAGGCGACGATCCAGCCGATGACACTGAGCCCGAGAACTGCATGCACAAGAAGCGAGACCATGGCCGCAGTCTCGCCCGGCCGCCAAAGTTTTGTCAATACTGACAAAAGGCGGGTTGGGGTACCTTACTTGCATGGTCAGGCCCGCACAGACGGCGCGCAGCGAACGCACCCGTGAGGCGCTGCGCCAGGCCGCCATGGTCCGTTTCCTGGCCCAGGGGGTAGAGGACACCTCGGCCGAACAGATCGCGGCCGACGCCGGAGTCTCGCTACGCACTTTCTATCGGCACTTCAGCTCCAAGCACGATCTGTTGTTTGCCGACTACACCGGGCTGAACTGGTTTCGTGCCGCGTTGGACGCCAGACCCGCCGACGAACCGGTCATCGATTCCGTTCAGTCGGCCATCTTCGCGTTCCCCTATGACGTTGAGGCGGTGGCGAAGATCGCCGCGATGCGCGGTGGCGAGCTCGACCAGGACCGCATTCATCGCCACATCCGCGACGTGCAAGCCGACCTCGCCGACGCCATCGAGGCGCAACTGGAAAGGCGTAGCTGCCCGGCGCCACGAAAGCCCGATGCGCGGCTGCGGATCACCGTGACCGCCCGGTGCATCGCCGCCGCGGTGTTCGGTGCGATGGAAGCGTGGATGGTTGGCGAGGAGCGCTCCCTGGGGGAGCTGGCGCGGATGTCGCATGTCGCGCTGGAAGCGCTGCGAGAGGGCATCTCCGGTACCTGGGTCAGCACAGTTTCGTCATAATTGACAAAACTTTCGCCGGATGCCAGCCTGCTGTGCGGGAGGTCAGGACATGTCTGATTACGACGCGATAGTTATCGGCGCCGGCCACAACGGCCTGGCGGCGGCGGTGTTGCTGCAAAAGGCGGGATTGCGCACGGTGTGCCTGGATTCCAAGCTGTACGCCGGCGGAATGGCGTCCACGGTGGAGCTTTTCGACGGATACCGGTTCGAGATCGCCGGGTCGGTCCAGTTCCCCACGTCGACGGTGGTCGTCGAGGAGCTCGGCCTGGACACCCTGCCGACGATCGACCTGGACGTGATGTCGGTGGCGGTGCGCGGTGTCGGCGACGATCCGCTGATCCAGTACAGCGATCCGATCAAGCTCTTCACTCACCTCAACGAGGTGCACGGGGCGGACGCGGTCAACGGGATGGCGGGGCTGATGGCCTGGAGTCAAGCGCCCACCCGCGCTTTGGGCAGGTTCGAGGCAGGAACCGAGCCCAAGACATTCGACGAGATGTATGCCTGCGCCACAAACGAATTCGAACGCTCGGCGATCGACGACATGCTCTTCGGTTCGGTCACCGACGTGCTGGACCGCTACCTTCCCGACCGCGAGAAGCACGGTGCGCTGCGCGGCTCGATGACCGTGCTGGCCGTCAATACCCTGTACCGCGGGCCGGCCACGCCGGGCAGCGCGGCCGCGCTCGCCTTCGGCTTGGGTGTCCCGGATGGCGACACCATGCAGATGAAGAAGCTGCGCGGCGGTATCGGGGCGCTCACCGCGCACGCGACCGTCGGTCACCAGGATCTCAGTCACCTTGGATCGCAGCCGGACTTCCCCGCCGTGGCTTTCCAGCAGCTCGCCCAGATGCGCGGTGAGCGCCCCGATACCGCCGCGCAGCTTCTTCATCTGCATGGTGTCGCCATCCGGGACACCCAAGCCGAA
>NZ_LZJI01000125.1 GCF_001667775.1 Mycobacterium sp. E1747 | reverse complement strand
GCCGAGGCCGCACTCGCGCAGGCGTCGCTGCATCGCGCCGACGCGTTCACCGCCGTGCCGGTGGTGCTCGCCCGCATCCTCGCCCTGCCCGACCGGGTGCGCGCGCGCAACCCGGTGCCGTACCTGCGGGTCGTGATGTCGAGCGGCGACCGGCTCGACCCCACCCTCGGGCAGCGGTTCATGGACGCCTACGGCGAGATCCTCTACAACGGTTACGGTTCCACCGAGGTCGGCATCGGCGCCCTGGCGACACCGGCCGAGTTGCGCGAAGCGCCCGAGACCGTCGGGCGACCGGTCGCCGGCTGCCCGGTGCGCATCCTCGACAAGACCGGCAGGCCCGTGGGGCCGCGCGTCACCGGGCGCATCTTCGTCGGTGGCGAACTCGCGAGCGAGGGCTACACCGGGGGCGGGGCCAAGGCTGTCGTCGACGGCATGACCAGCACCGGCGACATGGGCTACCTCGACAACGAGGGCCGGCTCTACATCGTCGGCCGCGAGGACGACATGATCATCTCCGGCGGCGAGAACGTCTACCCGCGCGCGGTCGAGAACGCGCTCGCCCAGCACCCCGCGATCGCCGACAACGCGGTCATCGGCGTTCCCGACGACAAGTTCGGCCACCGACTGGCCGCGTTCGTGGTGCTGCAGCCGGGCAGTGACACCGATGAGGCGGCGTTGCGGGAGTACCTCAAGGGCAAAGTCTCGCGATTCGAGCAGCCCCGGGACATCAACCTCGTCGCCAGCATCCCGCGCAATCCGGCGGGCAAGGTGGTGCGCAAGGAGCTGTCCGGCTAGCGGCGAAAGCCTCAGTCCTGCTTCGGTTCCAGCGCGGCGACCCGCTGCGCCAGCCAGTTGGGCGCCAGCACCGAGACGACCGTGGCTCCCGCGGTCGCGCCGATGACGCCGGTCCAGGCAACCGGGCCCAACGGTGTGCAGCCGAAGAAGTGGCTGACGCCGGGGGTTTGGACGATGGCGACCAGGACGCCCGCGCTGCCCAGCGCCGTGCCCAGCACCAGAGGGCTGTGGCGGCGCGTCAGCAGGGTCTGCGCGAGCTGCGTGGTCACCAGCGCGGTGAGCCCCATGGTCGAGGTGCGGCGTTCGGTGCCCGGCGTCCAGCGACCGATGGCCCAGGCCGCCGTCGCACCCGCGGCCGTGACGGCGCCCCGGGTGACGATCTGCCGCATCAGCGGCGCGTCTAGGGAGGGCGAAGGCCCGGAGAGCGTCGCCAGCTGGAAGGCGCGGTGGAGCTCCTCGGCATCGCGGTCGACGCCGTCTTCGGCCTCTTCGGGCTCGGGGTACTGCGGGGTGACGGCGACCGCGAGCGCGGGGAACATGTCGGTGAGCAGGTTCACCAGCAGCAGCTGGCGGGTGCCCACCGGCGCCCGGCCGGTGCCCAGTGCGGTCCCGATCAGGGTGAACAGCACTTCGCCGACATTGCCGCCGACCAGAATGCTCACCGCGTCGCGTACCCCGCCCCACATGCCGCGGCCCTCGACCAGCGCGTCGAGCAGCACACCCAGATCGTTGTCGGTCAACACGATGTCCGCGGCGCCGCGGGCGGCGGACGAACCGCGACCGCTCACGCCGATGCCCACGTCGGCCATCCGGATGGCGGCCGCGTCGTTGGCCCCGTCGCCGACCATGGCGACCGCCTGCCCGCAGTCCTGCAGCGCCGCGACGATCTGCACCTTTTGCTCCGGGCTGACGCGGGCGAAGACCTGGACGTCGGCGGCGACCTTGGCGCGGTCCTCCTCACCGAAGGCGGCGAGCTCGGCGCCGGTGATCTCGCGCGCGTCCGCGGGCAACCCGAGTTGCCGGGCGATCGCCCGGGCGGTCACTGGGTGGTCGCCGGTGATCAGCACCACCCGCCGGCCGGCCTGCACCAGCGCCTCGATCAGCGGCCGTGCCGACGCGCGGGCCGTGTCGGCCAGCCCGACGTAGCCGAGCAGCTCGAGCTCGTGCGCCGCGGCGTCCACGGCGTCGACGTCGGTGTCGTCCTCGCTGGTCCCATGCTCCCACCGGCGCTGCGCCACCGCCAGGACCCGCAGGCCCTGCTCGGCCAGGCGCAACACCAACGCCTCGGCATGGTCCGGTCCGCCGTCCGCATCGGCGAAGCGGCAGCGCGGCAAGACCTCCTCCGGTGCGCCTTTGAGCATCAGCATCGGGCCGCCGTTCCCACCGGTCACGCCGATCGCCGCCGAATACCCGCGGCTGGATTCGAACGGCACGTCGGCGAGCACGGTCCAATCCGAGGCCCACTGCGCGTCAACGGAATTCGCGGCGTTGAGGATCGCCTCGTCGGTGGCATGCGCGTGGCCGCCGCCATTGTGCGGCTGGGTGCTGCTGCGTGCGGCGGCCCGCAACACCGTGACGGACTCCGGGGCGGTGACCTCGGGGAACGCGCCGTCCGCGGTGGCGTCGTGCGGGATGCCGCGCACGACGCGCAGGCGGTTCTCGGTGAGCGTGCCGGTCTTGTCGAAGCACACGGTTTCCACCCGGCCCAGGGCCTCGACCGCCCGCGGCGTGCGGACGAGGACGCCACGGCGCGACAACCGCTGGGCGGCGGCCAGTTGGGCCAGGGTGGCCACCAGCGGCAGGCCCTCGGGGACGGCGGCCACGGCGATGGCCACCCCGTCCGCGACGGCCTGGCGCAGCGATCCCTGGTGCAGCAGGGCCAACGCGGTGACCGCCGCGCCGCCGGCCAGGGTCAGCGGCAAAACCTTGCTGGTTAACTCCCGCAACCGGGCCTGCACCCCGGCCGCCGACTCTACGTCGGCGATGGCCGAGATCGCGCGCTGCGCGGCGGTGCCGGCACCGGTCGCCACAACGATCGCCCGGGCGTGCCCGGCGACGATGGTGCTGCCCTCGAACAACATGCTGGCGCGGTCGGAGTCGGCGACGGCGACCGGCTCGACCTGCTTGTCCACCGGCAGCGACTCGCCGGTGAGGAAGGACTCGTCGACTTCGAGGTCCTCGGCCACCAGCAGGCGCGCGTCCGCCGGCACGACCTCCGGGGCGGCCAGGTCGATGATGTCGCCGGGCCGCAGCGACTTCGCGCTCACCGACACCGTCCGCTCGACCGTGCGGGCGGCCTCCAGCCGGCGGTGCGTGGTGGCGACTGCGGGCAGAACCACGCGCCGGGCGTACTGGTCCTGCTCGGCGAACAGCTCGGCGACGGCGGCTTCGGCACGCAACCGCTGCACGCCACCCGCGACCGCGTTCGCGGTCATCACGCCCGCTACCAGCAACGCGTCGACGCTGCTTCCGACGATCGCCGAGGCTGCCGCACCCACGGCCAGGATGGGCGTCAGCGGATCAGCCAGTTCCGCGCGGGTCGCGGTGAGCAGCCGCCCCACGCGGGTCGCCGGCCCGCGCAGCGGCGCGACAATCGGGTTGTAGGACAGGTCGTCGAGGAGCTGCCGCCAGGGCGCGACGCCG
>NZ_LZJI01000124.1 GCF_001667775.1 Mycobacterium sp. E1747 | reverse complement strand
ATGCGCAGCAGAAGGACCTGGACCAGGCCCTGTTGTCCGCGGCCGGGTTCGGCAACACCGGCGCCGACATCTTCAACCGGGGCGGCCCGTACCTGGCGCGGGGCGCGCAGGACCTGGTGCCCTCGGCCCAGCTGCTGGACACCTACAGCCCGGAGATGTTCTGCGCGGTGCGCAACTACCACGACATCGAGCCGAAGGCGTCGTCGTTCCTGGGCGGCAACGGTTACTCGCTGAACGCCCACACCGAGGCGCTGTCCGGGCTGGGACTGCTGGCCAACCCCGTGTCGGCGGTGGCCACCCTCGCCAGCCTGGTCGGCGGGCTGGCCGGGCTCGTCGGTGGTGCGCCGAACCCGTACACCTACCCCGAGAACCTGCCGCGGATCAACGCGCGCGGCGGACCGGGGGGCGCACCAGGTTGCTGGCAGCCGATCACCCACGACCTGTGGCCCGCACCTGAATTGGTGATAGACAGCGGCAACAGCATCGCGCCGTACAACCACCTCGACACCGGCTCGCCGTACGCCATCGAGTACGTCTGGGGCCGCCAAGTAGGGGACAACACGATCAACCCATGAAAATCACCGGAACCATCGTCAGGCTCAGCATCTTCTCGTTGGTGCTGCTGATCTTCACCGTGATGATCATCGTCGTATTCGGGCAGATGCGGTTCGACAGCACCAACTCGTACTCGGCCGAGTTCACCAATGTCAGCGGGCTGCGGGCGGGCCAGTTCGTCCGCGCCTCGGGCGTGGAGATCGGCAAGGTCGACACGGTCGAATTGGCCGACGGCGGCAAGCGGGCGAGGGTCAAGTTCAACGTCGACCGCTCGGTGCCGCTGTACCAGTCCACGACCGCGCAGATCCGCTACCTCGACCTCATCGGCAACCGCTACCTGGAGCTCAAGCGCGGCGAGGGGGAGGGCGCCGAGAAGGTGCTGCCGCCGGGTGGCTTCATCCCGATGTCGCGGACCTCGCCGGCGCTGGACCTCGACGCCCTGATCGGGGGGTTCAAGCCGCTGTTTCGTGCGCTGGACCCGCAGAAGGTGAACACCATCGCGACCGCGCTGATCACGGTGTTCCAGGGCCAGGGCGGCACCATCAACGACATCCTCGATCAGACCGCGCAGCTGACCAACCAGCTCGGCGAGCGCGACCAGGCGATCGGCGAGGTGATCAAGAACCTGAACATCGTCCTGGACACCACGGTTCGGCACCGGCAGCAGTTCGACCAGACGGTCAACAACCTGGAGGTGCTCATCACCGGGCTCAAGGATCACGGTGACCAGCTGGCGGGCGGCACCGCGCACATCAGCAACGCCGCCGGGACGGTCGCCGATCTGCTGGCCGAGGACCGCGGGCTGCTGCACAAGACCCTCAACTACCTGGACGCGATCCAGCAGCCGCTCATCGACCAGCGCGATGGGCTCGACGACTACCTGAAGAAGGTGCCCACCGCGTTGAACATGATCGGGCGCGCCATCGGCTCCTACGGCGACTTCGTGAACTTCTACGCCTGCGACATCACCCTGAAGATCAACGGGTTGCAGGCCGGCGGCCCGGTCCGCACGGTCCGGCTCTTCCAGCAGCCGACGGGTAGGTGCACCCCGCAATGAGGACACTCGAACCACCCAACCGGGTTCGCATCGGGGTGATGGGCATCATCGTGACGCTGCTCGTCATCGGCGTCGGTCAAAGCTTCACCAGCGTGCCGATGCTGATGGCCAAACCGCACTACTACGGCCAATTCAGCGACACCGGCGGTATTGGCGTCGGCGACAAGGTGCGCATCGCCGGTGTGGACGTCGGCAAGGTCGAGGCCATCAATATCGAAGGCGACCACATCCTGGTCAAGTTCAATATGGGCACCGCGACCATCGGCACTGAGAGCCGGCTGGCGATCAAGACCGACACCATCCTCGGCAAGAAGATTCTGGACGTCGAGGCCCGTGGGAATCAGAAACTGAGGCCCGGCGACTCGTTACCGATCGGTCAGAGCACCACGCCCTACCAGATCTACGACGCGTTCTTCGACGTCACGAAGGCCGCCCAGGGGTGGAACATCGACACGGTCAAAGAATCGCTGCACGTGCTATCGCAGACCATCGACCAGACCTACCCCCACCTGAGCGCGGCGCTGGACGGCGTCGCCAAGTTCTCCGACACCATCGGCAAGCGCGACGAGCAGGTCAAGCACCTGCTGGCCCAGGCCAACCAGGTGGCCAGCATCCTCGGTGACCGCAGCGACCAGGTCGACCGCTTGCTGGTCAATGCGAAGAACCTGCTGGTCGCCTTCAACGAGCGGGGCCAGGCCATCAACGCGTTGCTGGCGAACGTCGCCGCCTTCTCCGAACAGGTCAAGGGCTTCATCAACGACAACCCGAACCTCAACCATGTGCTCGAACAGTTGCGCACGGTGAGCGACATCTTGAAGGAACGCAAGGACGATGTCGCCGCGGGGCTCACCGAGGTCGGCAAGTTCCTGCCGTCCCTGAACGAGGCGATCGCGTCGGGACCGTTCTTCAAGGTGGTGCTGCACAACCTGGCGCTGTACCAGATCATTCAGCCGTGGGTGGACGCCGCGTTCAAGAAGCGCGGCATCGACCCGGAGAACTTCTGGCGTAGCGCCGGGCTGCCCGAATTCCGGTGGCCCGACCCGAACGGCACCCGCTTGCCCAACGGGGCACCGCCGCCGGCACCCCCGGTGCTGGAGGGCACCCCGGAGCACCCGGGGCCGGCCGTTCCTCCCGGATCGCCCTGCTCCTACACCCCGGCCAACCCGGGCGGCAACGTCACCGTCGGCGACGAAGGTCTGCCGCGGCCGTGGAACCCGCTGCCGTGTGCCGGCGGGGGCATCGGACCGTTCGGCGGCCCGGGCTTCCCGGCGCCGGTCGACGTGATGACCTCGCCGCCGAACCCGGGCGGTCTGCCGCCGACCCCGGGCATCCCGATCGCCGGGCGGCCTGGCGACCCGCCGCCGGACGTCCCGGGTACGCCCGTGCCGTTGCCGACGCAGGCACCGCCGGGCGCGCGTACCGAAAACCTGGCGCCGGCCGGGCCGACGCCGCCGCCGTCGACGTTCGCGCCGGGCTTCCCGCCGGGACCGGCGGCCCCTCCCGGACCGGGCAATCAGCTGCCGGCGCCCTTCATCAACCCGGGCGGAACGGGCGGCAGCGGCGCTGCCGGGGGAGGTAGCCAGAATTGAGCACCGCCTTTGACATCCGCAACATCCGGCTACCAAAGCTGACCCGGGCGACGGTGATCATCGGATCGCTGGTGATCGTGCTGGCCTTGGTCGTCGGGTTCGTGGGCTGGCGGCTGTACGAGAAGCTGACCAACAACACCGTGGTGGCCTACTTCCCGGCGGCCAACGCCCTCTACCCGGGCGACAAGGTTCAGATCATGGGGTTGCGGGTGGGCGCGATCGACAAGATCGAGCCGGCCGGCGACAAGATGAAGGTCACCTTCCACTACGAGAACAAGTACCGGGTTCCCGCCAACGCCAACGCCGTGATCCTGAACCCGACGCTGGTGGCGTCGCGGGCCATCCAGCTGGAGCCGCCCTACAAGGGCGGCCCGGTGCTGGCCGACAACGCCGTGATCCCCGAGGAGCGCACCCAGGTCCCGGTGGAGTGGGACCAGCTGCGCAACAGCATCACGAACATCATCTCCAAGCTGGGCCCCACGCCCGAGCAGCCAACCGGCCCCTTCGGTGAGGTCATCGAGTCCTATGCCAACGGGCTGGCCGGCAAGGGCAAGGAGATCAACACGACGCTGAGCAACTTGTCACGGGCGTTGACCGCGCTCAACGAGGGCCGCGGCGACTTCTTCGCTGTGGTGAAGAGCCTGGCGCTGTTCGTCAACGCGCTGCACAAGGACGACCAGCAGTTCGTCGCGCTGAACCAGAACCTGGCCGACTTCACCACCCGCCTCGCGCACAACGACACCGACCTGGCGAACGCGATCGAGCAGTTCGACGGCCTGCTGTCCACCGTGCGCCCGTTCTTGGACAAGAACCGCGGGGTGCTGACCTACGACATCAACAACCTGGCCACGGTGACGAACACGATCCTGCAGCCGGACCCGCTGAACGGGCTGGAGACCGCGCTGCACGTGCTCCCTACGGCCGCGGCGAACATCAACCAGATCTATCACCCGTCGCACGGGTCGGTGGTCGCCATCCCGGCGATCACCAACTTCGCCAACCCGATGCAGTTCATCTGTAGCTCGATCCAGGCGGGCAGCCGGCTGGGCTATCAAGAGTCCGCCGAGCTGTGCGCGCAGTACCTGGCGCCGATCCTCGACGCCATCAAGTTCAACTACCTGCCGTTCGGCGCGAACCTGTTCAGCACCGCCGAGACCCTGCCCAAGGAGGTGGCCTATTCCGAGCCGCGCCTGCAGCCGCCGAACGGATATAAGGACACCACCGTGCCCGGCATCTGGGTCCCGGACACCCCGACGTCACACCGCAACACCCAGCCCGGCTGGATCGTCGCGCCCGGCATGCAGGGCCAGCAGGTGGGGCCCATCACGGCAGGACTGATGACCCCGGACTCGCTGTCCGAGCTCATGGGCGGCCCCAACATCGCCCCCGTCCAGTCCAACCTGCAGACGCCGCCGGGACCGCCGAACGCGTACGACGAGAACCCGATCGTGCCGCCCATCGGCGTGAACGCGCCGGTGCCCATCCAGCCGCCGCCGCCCGGGCCAGGCGTGGCCCCCGGTCCGGTCGCCCCGACACCGGCGCCGGTCGCGGCACCCGCGCCGAACGCGGGTGGGCCTGCGGTCCCGGCTGACATCGGGGGTGGCCAGTGAGCGTATTGCGAAGGCTGATCCCGCCGATTCGCCGCGGGTCCTGGCAGGCGCTTGTCCTGCTGGTGGCGGCGCTGGTGCTGAGTTCGTGCGGCTGGCGCGGCATCTCCAACGTCGCGATCCCCGGCGGTCCGGGCAGCGGCTCGGGCGCGATGACGATCTACGTGCAGGTGCCGGACACCCTGGCGATCAACGGCAACAGCAAGGTGATGGTGGCCGACGTCTTCGTCGGGTCGATCAAAAAGATCGAGTTGAAGAACTGGATCGCCACCCTGACGCTGGGCGTCGACAAGAACACCAAGCTGCCCAAGAACGCGATCGCCAAGATCGGCCAGACCTCGCTGCTGGGTTCCCAGCACGTCGAGCTGGCCGCGCCGCCGAACCCGTCGCAGGAGTTGCTGAAGAGCGGCGACACGATTCCGCTGAAGAATTCCTCGTCGTATCCCACCACCGAGCAGACGCTGGCCAGCCTGTCGCTGATCCTGCGCGGCGGCGGCATCCCCAACTTGGAGGTGCTGCAGAACGAGGTCTACAACATCTTCAACGGGCGGGGCGAGGCGATCCGGTCCTTCCTGGGCAAGCTGGACACCTTCACCAGCCAGGTCAACCAGCAGCGCGATGACATCACCCACGCGATCGACTCGACGAACCGGCTGCTCACCTATGTCGGTGCTCGGGCCGACGTCCTGGACCGGGTGCTGACCGACATCCCGCCGCTGATCAAGCATTTCGCTGACACCAAGAACCTCTTGATCAATGCCGTCGACGCCGTGGGCCGGCTGAGCCAAGCCGCCGACCAGTACCTGTCGGAGGCGCGCGGGCCGCTGCACACGGACCTGCAGGCGCTGCAGTGCCCGTTGAAGGAGCTGGGGCGCGCCTCGCCGTATCTGATCGGCGCGCTGAAGTTGATCCTCACCCAGCCGTTTGACATCGACACGGTGCCGAAGATCTTCCGGGGTGACTACATCAACATCTCGCTGACGCTCGACGTGACGTACAGCTCCGTCGACAACGCGTTCCTCACCGGTACCGGATTGTCCGGCGCCCTGCGCGCGCTCGAGCAGTCGTTCGGGCGTGACCCCGAGACGATGATCCCGGACGTGCGCTACACGCCGAACCCGAATGATGCGCCCGGTGGGCCACTGGTGGAAAGGGGGGACAGGAATTGCTGACTCCTTTCATCAGACGCCAGCTGATCGCGTTCGGAATCCTGACGGTCATCTCGCTGCTCGTGCTCGGGGTGTACTACCTGCAGCTCCCGAGCCTGGCCGGCATCGGTCGCTACACGCTCAAGGCCGAGCTGCCCGCGTCGGGGGGCCTCTACCCGACGGCGAACGTGACGTATCGCGGCATCACCATCGGCAAGGTCACCGACGTCGAGCCGACCGAGCGTGGCGCCGAAGCGACGATGAGCATCGACAGCCGCTACAAGATCCCGATCGACGCGACGGCCAACGTGCACTCGGTCTCGGCCGTCGGTGAGCAGTACCTGGACCTGGAATCGACCGGGAATCCCGGCAAGTTCCTGTCGGAGGGCCAGACGATCACGAAGGGCACGGTGCCGGCCGAGATCGGGCCGGCGCTCGATACGGCCAACCGGGGGCTGGCCGTGCTGCCCAAGGACAAGATCGGCCAACTGCTGGACGAGACGGCGCAATCCGTGGGCGGCCTAGGCCCCGCGCTGCAGCGGTTGGTGGACTCCACGCAGGCGATCGTCGGCGATTTCAAGACGAACATCACCGACGTCAACGACATCATCCAGAACTCGGGGCCGGTGCTGGACAGCCAGGTCAAGTCGGGTGATGCCATCGAACGCTGGGCGCGCAACCTGAACCGGCTGGGCGCGCAGTCGGCGCAAGAGGATGCGCACGTGCGAAGTGTGCTGCGTCAGGCGGCGCCGACGGCCGATCAGGTCAATGACGTGTTCAACGATGTGCGGGAGTCGCTGCCCCAGACGCTGGCGAATCTGGAGGTGGTGTTCGACCTGCTCAAGCGCTACCACACCGGCGTCGAGCAGGTCCTGGTGTTCCTGCCCCAGGGCGCGTCGATCGCCCAGACGGTGGCCGCGCCGTTCCCGAACATGGCGGCGCTGGACCTGGCGTTGTCGATCAACCAGCCGCCGCCCTGCCTGACCGGCTTCATTCCGGCATCGGAGTGGCGGTCCCCGGCTGACACCAGCATGCAGCCGCTGCCGTCGGGCACGTACTGCAAGATCCCGATGGACACCCCGGCCAACAGCGTGCGCGGTTCGCGCAACATCCCGTGCACGGACGTCGAGGGCAAGCGGGCGGCCACACCCCGGGAGTGCCGCGACCCGAAGCCGTACGTGCCCGCGGGCACCAACCCCTGGTACGGCGACCCCAACCAGATCGTGACCTGCCCCGCACCGGCGGCGCGCTGTGACCAGCCGGTGAAGCCCGGGCAGGTGATCCCGGCGCCGTCGATCGACACCGGGCTGAACCCGGCACCTTCGGACCGGGTCTCCGGGACGCCCCCGCCGACCAGCGACCCGTTGTCGCGCCCGGGGTCGGGTACCGTCCAGTGCAACGGCCAGCAGCCCAACCCGTGTGTCTATACCCCCGGCGGGCCTCCGGTGGCGACTTACAGTCCCCAAAGCGGTGAACTGGTAGGGCCAGATGGAGTTAAATACTCCGTCGAGAACTCGGCCAGAACAGGAGACGACGGATGGAAGGAGATGCTGGCACCAGCCGGCTGAACCCCCCGCCGATGCAGAAGTTTCGTCGTCTGCGCGCACGGCGTCCTCAAAACCAGGACCCGGCGGGCGCCGTCGACCCGATCGATTCCGACGCAACGCCCGAGGATTCCGCAGCACCCGACGATGTCATCGAGCCGGCGGAAACCGAGAACGCGACCGAGCAGGCCGCCCCCGAGACCGCGGCCGACGAGCCGCCGGCGCCCGATGTCGGCCCCGGCGAGGCGGTCGATCGTCGGCCGTCGCGGCTGGGTCGCGGCTGGTTGGTCGGCATCGCGACGGCGCTCGTGCTGTGCGCCGCCGGCGTCGGTGCCGGCGGTTACTTCGCGTTGCGCTACCACCACGAAAGCCAGGCGATAGCCCGCAACGACGCCGCGGCGCTCAAGGCGGCCGTCGACTGCGTCTCGGCGACCCAGGCGCCCGACACCAACGCGATGGCGGCGAGCGAGCAGAAGATCATCGACTGCGGCACAGACGCTTTCCGCTCGCAGGCCCTGCTGTACACCAGCATGCTCGTCCAGGCGTATCAGGCGGCCAACGTCCACGTCCAGGTGTCCGACATGCGGGCCGCCGTCGAACGCAACAACGCCGACGGCTCGGTGGAGGTGCTGGTCGCGGTCCGCGTCAAGGTCGCCAACGACCAGACGCAGAACGAGACCGGCTACCGACTGCGAGTGAAAATGGCTCAGGCCGAAGGCCAGTACAAGATAGCCAAGCTCGACCAGGTGACGAAGTGACGGTGGTGGTCGACAAGCCACCGGCCACGGCCGTCCAGCAGTCCCCACGGACTACGTTGGCGCCCTGGCACATTCGCGCCGGGGCGCTCGCGGTCGACGTCGTGCCCGGTGCCGCGGTGGTGGCCACGATGGCGGTGACGTGGTTCACCGTCCCGCCCAACGGCGTGTGGTGGTGGCTGTGCATCGCGGTCATCGGCGTCGCCATCCTGCTGGTGTTGGTCAACCGGCTGCTGCTGCCGACCATCGTCGGCTGGAGCCTCGGGCGGGCGCTCTTCGGCATCGGGGTCGCGCGACGCGACGGCGAGCCGGTCGGGCCGTGGGGCCTGCTGCTGCGCGACCTGGCGCACCTGCTCGACACCGTCTCGGTGGTGGGATGGCTTTGGCCGCTGTGGGATTCGGGCCGCCGCACCTTCGCCGACATGCTGCTGCGCACCGAGGTGCGCCGTGACGAAACGGCCGAGCCGTCGTTCAACGCGCGGCGGTGGACGACGGTCCTGGTGGCGACCGCGGCGGCGCTGTGCATCGCCGGTGCGGCGATGAGCTACGCGGCGGTGTTCGCCCCCGACCGGGCCACCGACCGGACGCGGGCACAGCTCGACACGCAGGGGCCGAAGATCGTCGCGCAGATGCTGACCTACGACCCGAAATCGTTGCACGACGACTTCGCCCGCGCCCTGTCGTTGGCCACCGACAAGTATCGGACCCAGCTGGCCGCCCAGCAGGACATGGTGCAGAAGGGCAACCCGGTCATCAACGAGTATTGGGTGACCGACCACGCGATCCAGTCGGCGGCCCCCGATCGGGCGACCATGCTGATGTTCATGCAGGGGCGCCGCGGTGCGGCGCCCGACGAACGCTACATCTCCGCCACCGTTCGGGTGACATTCGTCAAGGGCGGCGGCGACCGGTGGCTCGTCGACGACCTCACGGTGCTGACCAAGCCCAAACCGGCGGGGGCCGGGAAGTGAGCCCGCGCCGCAAGTTTCGGCCCGGCGAGGGGCCGCTGCTGGTGGCGCGTCCGCTACCGCCGGGGCGGCCGTGGGGCCTGCCGCTGGCCAGCGCCGTCGCCGCGGTCTTCATGGCGGCCGCGATCGCGGTGTGCAGCCTGATGCTCGTCGACCATGAATCCCGCGAACGCGTCGCGTCGAAGAATCGCGAGGTGCTCAGCTACGTCACCGGCTTCATGACGCAGTTCACTTCGATCGACCCGTTTCACGCCAACGACTACGTGACGCGGGTGCTGGGCCAGGCGACCGGCGACTTCGCCAAAGAGTACCGCGAGAAGGCGAACGAGATCTTGTTGCAGGTGGCCCGCGCCGAACCGGCCACCGGCACCGTACTGGACGCGGGGGTGGAGCGATGGAACGATGACGGCAGCGTCACCACGATCGTGGCCACCGCAGTGAGCTCCAAATCACCTGACGGTAAAGAAGTTTGGGAAAACGCCAATCGGTGGACGGCGACCGCCACGCGGGAAGGAAAGCAGTGGAAGATCAGCAACCTACAACAGGTGATCTGACCGCCGACGGTAGCGTCGCCGAATCGGACGAGGCGGCGACCGAAGAGCGCGACGAGGCCGGGCCGGCCGGCGAAACGGCCTCCGCAGCCGAATCCCCGGAGGCCGACGGTGACGCCGAGGCCGCCGAGGACCAACCCCCCGCTCGCAAGCGGCGCAAATTCCTGGCCGGCAAGCGGATGGCCATCACCGTGGCCGTGGCGGCCGCGTTGTTCGTCGGTTCGGCGGCGTTCGCCGGCGCGACCGTGCAGCCGTACCTGAGCGATCGGGCCGCTGCGGCAACGAAACTCAAGGTGGCGCGCACCGCGGCCAACGCGATCACCACGCTGTGGACCTACACGCCGGAGAACATGGACACCCTCGCCGACCGTGCGTCGGGCTACCTCAGCGGTGATTTCGAGGCGCAGTACCGCAAGTTCGTCGACGCCATCGTGGCGCCCAACAAGCAGGCCAAGATCACCAACCACACCGACGTCACCGGCGCGGCGGTCGAATCGATCGACGACGCCAATGCCGTCGTCATCGTGTACACCAACACGACGTCGACCAGCCCGCTGACCAAGAACGTGCCGTCGTTGAAGTACTTGTCCTACCGGCTGTTCCTCAAGCGCGCGCAGAGCCGCTGGCTGGTGACCAGGATGACGACCATCACGTCGCTGGATTTGACGCCGCACGTCTAGCGCGGTCTGCTACGACCCATGGCCGTTACCTCGCCGGTGTCGGAGCGATCGACCGTCACGGCCCTGTTGCTGCTGACCTTCGCCACCGGCCTGGCGGACTCGATCAGCATCCTGGTGCTCGGGCACGTGTTCGTCGCGAACATGACGGGAAACGTGATCTTCCTTGGCTTTTGGCTGGCGCCCCGAACGAGCATCGACCTGACCGCGGTCGTCGTGGCCCTACCCACGTTCGTGTGTACCACGATCCTCAGCGGCCGGATATCGCGGCACTTCGGCGACCGGACGCGGCGGTGGATCACCACCGTATTGGCAACGGAGATCACCCTTTTGGTGGCGCTGGCGATCCTGGCGGGCGCGGGTGTCTTGCGGTACCACGACAACACCAAGCTCATCATGATCGGCCTCCTCGCGGTCACGTTCGGCTTGCAGCACTCGAGCGCCCGTCAGTTCGGCATCCAGGAGCTGTCCACCACGGTGTTGACGTCGACCATCGTCAGCCTCGGTCTGGACAGTCGCCTGGCCGGTGGCTCGGGTGCCCGTCAGACGTTGCGGCTCAGCGTCGTGCTGACGATGTGCGCCGGCGCGTTCCTGGGGGCGTCGATGTCGCGCTTCGTCGTCGCGCCGGTATTCGCCGTTACGGCGGCGGTGGTGGCGGCCAGCCTGCTGATCTTCCGGTTCGGGCCCAGCTAGTTGAAGGCCAGCCAGCTGGGGAGCGCCCGCTCGTGCGAGTCGCACAGCACCTGGCGGGTGTCGCACGACCCGCGCGGCGAGCCCGCGCCGGCCCACATGCCGCCGGTGTCGCGTCGCAGCACGATGGCCGACGACCCGCCCCCGTCGAGCAGGATGGCGTTGTCGCTGCCCAGCCCGCGGAACAGGTCCTGCATGTTGTCCGGGGTGTAGCTGCCGCCCTCGAAGATGTACATCTCGTCCTTCTGCCGCGAGTACGCCAAAGCCGTTCGCGCGGCGCTGGGCCCGCCGTCGTGCAGCTGACCGGTCTGGCCGGGCGCCAGCAGCCCGATTCCGGATACCGCGACGAACCGCTCGTTCTTGTTGAGCAGGTCCTCGACCACCGGGGTGGCGGAGTCGTAGTCGCTCTTGCTCCTGGGCCACACCACATAGGGCGCCCCGCCCGACGGCAGGATCATCGTCGTCAGGACGCTCCAGCTTTCACCGCCGCCCGACAGCCCCTGCTTGCCCGGGTACGCGACAGTGCCGGTGACGGCCTGGTTGGCGCGGCCCTGGCCGTTGGTGTTGTCCACGAAGGCGCCGAGCGGCGAGCTGCAGCCGGTCTGCCGCCATGAGCCGCCCTTCTGCCCGCGCACGTCGAAGAAGTTGGCGTTGATCGCGATCGTGGGCTGGCCCATCCGCTGCCACGCCTGCAGCGGCGCATAGAGTTCCGAGGCTTGCCAGAGTCCCTCGCCGGTGCGGGCGCCGGGGTTGTTCTCGCAGCGTGCCTGGTCGCCCTGATGGGTGTCGACCAGCAGGTGGGGCGAGAGCCGACCCGCGGCGTTCTTGATGATCATCAGGTGGCCGCCGTTGTTCATCTCGTACCAGCTGCCGCCGGCATTGAGCATCGGTGCGGGATGGCCGGGGCCGAAGTTGTAGACCAGGTAGGAGCCCTTGGTGGTGTTGATGGCGTTGGCCAGCAGGTCGCGGCCGTCGGCGGCGTGCGCGACCGGCTGCCCGGTGGTGCACGCGAGGGCGACGCCGGCGACGATGGCCGTGCAGCCGGCCACCAGCCGGCGCAAGCTGGCGCCTCGGGTCAGCACGATCACCCTTTCCGCCCTAATCTGGATGCAACAGCAACATCATCAGTCACATCCGTCACACTGTCAATCTAGGTAACGGGCCGATGACGCTTGGGCGGCGGTCGAATTACGTTTGCTCGCTTGCGCTTTCGCTTGGGGCTTCCGCTTCGGTGGCGACACCCGGCCGATCGTGCTTGCCTTGTCGCGCCTTGTGCTGGGCTTGGTGTTCCATGGCGATCGCCATCTCGACGGCACCCGGAATCCGGTGGAATCCCTTGCGGTCGTACAGGTGTGTGACGATGCCGCCCAGCAGCAGTCCGATCACGAGGCCGATCGTCGTCAGGGTCAGCGCCTGCGAGATCCCGGTGTCCGCGTGCCCCTTGAAGTACAGCAGCGACCGGGTGCCCAGGAAGACCTGGTGCATGGGCTCGAATTCGGCCAGCCAACGGAAGAACGTCGGCGTCGCCTCCAGCGGCACGGTGGCGCCGGCCGAGGGCAACCCGAGGATGACAAAGATCAGCATGCTGACCAGCAGGCCGCCGGTGCCCAGCACGGAGAGCAACGAACTGGAGGTGATGCCCACCGCGGCGATCGCGAACACCCCGTACGCCCAGAGTTGCCAGCCGAGGTCGATGGGCATGCCGAGCCCGTGGGCGATAGCGATGTAGACCGCTGAGGTGAGCAAGCCCAGCAGCACCATGATTGCCCACTTGAGCAACAGCGTCTGAAATCGCGAAATCCTGACCTGCTCGGCGAAGCGATACACGGGCCCGAATTCGGCCGGTACGTAACCGAGTAACGCGTCGACCAGGGTGCTGACCACGATGCTGCCGGTGAATCCCGCGAGCAGCAGCAAGAGCGCGTAGTAGAAGGCCGACAGCCCGTTGCCGGTGCCGTCGGGCAGCGGGTTGTACACGGTCGACTCGATCTCGATCGGTGTGGAAAGGCCCTCTTCGGCTGCCCCGGCCAACGGCGCGCCGCCGGTCTGCGCCTTGACCTGGGCGAGGAGTCGTTCGCCCACTTCACCATTCGCCTCGCCCATCGCCATGTTGAGCGTCTGGGCGGCGATGCTGGAACCGAGCGTGCCGGCCCGCGGATTCGTCGAGATCGTGATCACCGGCCGTTCCGCGGGACCCGGCACCACTGCGCTGGCGCCCAGATCGCGCAGCTTCGACGAGAAGCTGGGCGGTATCAGCACCGAGCCGTACACGTGCCCGGTGTTCAACTCGTGCTTGGCGGCGTCGCGACCGAGCACGCGGACGTCGAACTTGTTCTTGTCCAGGCCGTTGACCAAGCGGCCGGTGAGTTCCGCGCCCGCCGGACCGGCATCCTCGTTCACCACGGCGATCGGGAAGTGCCGCAGGTTGGTCATCGGGTTCAAGATGCCGCCGAGGTAGAGCGCGCACAACGCCGACATCAGGGCCAGCGTGATGACCAGCGGCGCAGCCCAGAACCGCACGGTCCGGACCGCCTTGATGTTCCGGTTGGGGTTGGGCGCCGCGTGCTGCGGCCGCGATTGAGACATGCCGGCTCCTGTCTGTCACGCTCACTCTATGGGCTCGCGGCGCCCAGTTCCGCGTGCATTTCCCAGACCAGTAGTTCGGACGGCTCGTTCGCCGTCACCCGTGTGCCGCCGGCATCGGTGAACCGAACGGCGTCACCCTCGCGCAGGTCGCCCACAGCCTCGCAGGTGACTACGCCCCGCGCCGCAAAGAGGTGCAGGTAGGGTGCCTGGGGGAGCATCACCGCGTCACCGGCCCCCAATCGCGCGGCGTGCAGCGCGGCGCTGCGGTTATGCAGGGCGATCGCCCCGTCCCGGCCGGGGATACCTGATGCGATCGTCACAAGCCTGCCGTCCAGCACTTCCGCATCGATCTCCTGCTGTTGATAGCCGGGGGCGATGCCTGCGTCGTCCGGCACCACCCACATTTGCACGAAATGCACTGGCTCCGTGGATGAGTCGTTCTCCTCCGAATGCAGGATTCCGCTGCCCGCCGACATGCGCTGGGCCAGACCCGGGTAGATGACGCCGTGGTTGCCGAGGGAATCCCGGTGTGCCAATCGACCCCGCATGACCCACGTCACGATCTCCATGTCCCGGTGCGGGTGCGTGCCGAATCCGGTTCCGGGCGCGACGATGTCGTCATTGTTCACTAGCAGCACACCGTGGTGGGTGTTGTCCGGGTCGTAGTGATCACCGAACGAGAAGGAGTGCCGCGACGTCAGCCAGGGCGTCGTGGTGACGGCCCGCGTGTCGGCTCGCCGAACGTCCACCTGGGCAGCCATGCGCCCAGCCTAATCTCCCCGGCGAGGTCAGGACACGGTCGCGGCGAGCATCCCCTGGGCGTGCCGAAGCGCGGCATCGAGTTCGGGCAGCGTCAGCGCCGCGGAGCGGCCCAGGTGGATCTCGATCTGATACTCGGGCTGGCCGTGCGGGCCGAAGATCGGCAGCACCACGAATTCGGCTGCGGACAAATCGGTTTCGAGCGCATCGGTGACGGACTGCAGCGTCACCATCGTCATCAGGGTGGTGAGCTGGCGGGTCACCCGCGCCGTCGGCTCCAGGGACGCCAGCACCTCCGCGAGCCGATCGTGCAACGACTGGTTGGTGTCGTCGAACCGCCACGCGCCGTACCCGCGGGCGCGAATGTCGGCGAGCACCCGTTGGTGTTCGACGACTTCCGCCCGGGTCAGCCGTGGCAGCACCCGATGCAGCCAGGCCTCGACGAATTCGTCCTCGCGCCAGGCCATGGCGACCAGGCCGAACGGCGGGTCGATGGGGAAGCGCTGGCCGACGGCCTGCCCGCCGTCAGTCCCGTGACCGACGGCGTCCACGGTGGTCAGGTGCCGCCCGCCGATTCTCGACATGGTGCAGCCCCCGCCGAGCGAGTCGTGCAGAAACCGCAGGGCGTCGCGGCCCCGGTCCAGCAGCGGGAACTGCGCCCGCAGCCCGTGCACGAGCCCGAACAGACCACTGCCCAGCACGTAGCGGCGGTCGCCGCGGCGCGCCACCCAGGCGCGTCGTTCCAGTTCTGCCAGCACGAGGGCGCAGGTGGACGTGCTGATCGCGCAGCGCTTCGCCACCTCGGCCGACGTCAGACCCGTCGGCGAATCCGCAAGCGTGGCAAGGACATCCATGACGCGACCGGTGGGCGGCGATTTGACGGTTGACGTAGCGATGTCCACCTCCCTACCATCCGTCCAAATTATAAATATATACGTCCTAATATTAGGAGACGATCCGCGGTGATCAAGGTTGGAGTGTGGGGGCCGGGTTCGATGGGGGTGATCGCGCTGCGTGGCGTGATCGACCACCCGGAGTTGGAGCTTGTCGACCTGGTCGTACACAGCGACGCCAAGGCGGGGCGCGACGCGGGGCAGCTGTGCGGGATCGCGCCGGTCGGGGTGACGGCCACCCAGGACCCGTCGGCGCTGCTCGCGGGCGACGCCGACGCGGTGGTGTACGCCGCCGGCGCCAACCTGCGGCCGCTGGAGGCCGTGGGGGACATGGTCTCGATCCTGCGCGCCGGTAAGAACGTGGTGTCGTGTTCTGTTGTGCCGCTGGTCTTTCCCGACGGTGTCGACGCGGCGTTAACCGACCCGTTGCGGCAGGCCGCCGTCTACGGCGGCGCGTCGTTCTTCACCACCGGCATCGACTCCGGGTTCGCCAATGACGTCCTGCCGCTGGTGCTCACGGGCGTCTCGCGGGTCATCGAGTCGGTGCGGGTGACGGAGATGTTCAACTACGCCACTTACCCGGATCGGGCCGCGGTGTACGAGATCCTGGGATTCGGCAAGCCCCCGGAGTACCAGGCGTTCGCCGCGCAGCCGGGAATATTCACCTTCGGCTGGGGGCCGGTCCTGCATCAGCTGGCCGCCGGTCTGGGCGTCAAGATCGACGACATCGAGGAAAGCAACGAACGCCTTCCCGCCGCCGAGTCCTTCGACACACCCACCGGCCACATCGCCGCCGGGACGATCGCGGCCATGCGCTCCACGCTGACCGGATATGTCGGCGGCAAGCCAACTTTCGTCCTTGACCACGTCACCCGGATGCGCGACGACCTCGCGGCGGACTGGCCCCAGCCCCACATCTCGATCCCGCCGAAGGACCTCGGCTACGGGCAGGCCTCGGGGCGCGGGCTCTATCGGGTGGAGATCGAAGGATCGCCCAGCATGCGGTGCGAATTCGAGATGGCCGAAGACCACGACCACGATCTGGGCGCCCGCATCGCGGGCGCCTCGCGGATGGTCAACGCCATCCCGGCGGTGTGCGCGGCCCCGCCCGGGCTGCTCTCGGCGCTGGACCTGCCGCTGGTAACCGGGGCGGGACTGGTCCGTCCGGTGCCGGGGCCGCCGCCGGATAGTCGGCTGTTCTAGGCCCCGTCGGGGGGATACGTCGCGTCGGCGAGCGCCAGGATCTCGGTGCGATCCGCCGGCAGGATGAAGCCAGAGTCGATGGCCGCATCGAGCGCGCCGGTGAAGCGTTGCAGGTACTCGGTCTTGCCGCCCGGGTACAGGCGGCGCACCGTGTCGCTGTCGAAGGGTTCACCGGACCCGAAGATCGTGGCCATCAGGTTCTCGTCCGTGGTGAGGCCGGACGTGCGGGCGATCGGTACGTCGACCCAGGGGCTCCGAATGCCGCCCCGGGCAAGGCCGTTGGCGTCGAGCACGAGCTGGGGCGACTCGGCCTCGCGCATGGCTATCGGCGCGGCGGAGGGCGGCGCGTTCCCGGTGCGGACCCACCCGTCGAGCGCCGCGAGCGCCGCCTGCAGAACGTAGTGGTGCTGCGGACCGAAGTTGATGTAGTGATCGAGTTGCTGACCCATCAGCATGTTCGTCGGCGCGTAGGCGGCGACGACGTCGGCGAGCGGCGCGGAGCCGGAGTCGATCGGCGCCACCTGAATGGTGTAGTTGTCGGCGTGCGCGGCGCCGGGAATCTCCCAGACCCACAGCGAGTCGTTGTCGGGCTGTCTCGCCGAGTAATAGCCCAGCGGGACATGGCCGAACAGATCGGTTTCGGTGATGACCGTGAGCAGCGGGACGCGCAAGTCCGGACGGAACTTCACCGCCTGCTGCGAACCGGGGGAGGACTCCAACCCCTCGATCAGCGAGGCCCCGTCCAGTGGGCCGGCGGGCCCGAACCGGGAGTGCACCAGGAACCCGTCGTAAACCCGGGCGAGCGGATCGACGGCGTTGACGTAGGTGGTGAGGAACATCGCCGATTGCGACTCGCCGATCCCGATGACGCGTTGCGGATGCAGCCCGCCCAGGATGCCGTCGCCCCGATCCCTGACGAGTTCGCCTGCCTGAGAGAAGATGTCGAACGCGAAGGCGTCGCCCGGGTGGTGCAAGCCGCCGTAGCGGGCCGGATCCTGCGTCTTCAGGGACATGTCCATGCCGAGCAGGCTGGCGCCGCCGTCAATCCCCACCTTCTGCGCCGAGACGGCGACGTAAGCGTAGCCCGCCCGGACGATTTCACGGTGCGCCATCATCCAGACGGCGGGCGCGTCGATGCCGCCGCTGACGTTGAGCCACTCGACCAGCGCGGTGCCGTTGAAACGGGCCGGCTCGGTGGGGGTGATCGCTACGATCCGAGTCGTGTAATCGGCTGTGCCGCTGGGTTTTACGTCCCAACGACCATCCGGGCCGAGTTCGCCCTTCGGGGCGTAGGACGACGCCGTGCCGGAGATGAAGAACTCTTCGGCGGCGTAGCCGACGCTGCCGATGTCGAAGGCGCCCAACAGCAGAAGCGCCTTTCCCGACGCGGGTGTGACGTCGATGTATGTCATAGCGCCTCCGGCAGCCCGAACTTCGCGAACAGCTTCTCGTCGAGGAACGCGACCACGTGTGACACCGTGTCGCCGCGCACGTCGAGCACGTGCAGCTGGAAGGGCAGGTGCCGATCACCGGCGCGCATGTACATGGCGGCGCCGGGCTGGCCGTTGGCGATCACCGGCAGCAGGCGCATGTCGCCGGGGTCCTCGGCGGGGCAGTGCTGGTGAATGAGGGTGATGATGTCCCGCGCACCCCGATACCAACCGGCGTACGGCGGCATCTCCCAGATGGCCTCTGCGGTGAACAGCTCGACTAGGCGGTCGATGTCGTAGGCCTCGAAGGCGGCGATGTAGCGCGCCAGCAGGTCCTGGGTTTCCGGGGAATCCGGTGCCGCCAACCGGTCGCCTGCGCTGGGCCCGACGGCGTCCAGCTGGGACCGGGCGCGCTGCAGCAAACTGTTGACGGCGGTTGTGGTGGTGCCGATCGCGTCGGCCACTTCGGCGGCCTTCCACTGCAACACGTCGCGCAGCAACAGCACCGCCCGCTGCCGGGCCGAGAGGTGTTGCAGCGCAGCGACAAACGCCAACCGGATCGACTCACGCGACCCGACGATGACCGACGGGTCGGCCGGATCATTCGTCAGGTCGGGGAGCGGTTCCAGCCAGGGCACCTCGTGCCGTTCGTGCAGTTCGGCGGTCGGGTCGGAGCTGGGGGCGCCCAACCCGGTCGGCAGCGGCCGGCGTTGCCTGCCCTCCAGCGCGCTCAGGCAGGTGTTGGTGGCGATGCGGTGTAGCCACGTCCGCATCGAGGACTTGCCCTCGAACCGGTCGTAGGCCTTCCACGCGCGCAACAGCGTTTCCTGCACCAGATCCTCGGCGTCGTGCACGGAGCCCGTCATCCGGTAACAGTGGGCCAGCAGCTCGCGGCGGTACGGCTCGGCCTGCGCCGAGAAGTCACCGCCGCCCGGGGGGACGAGGTCGGAGTTTGCGGCGTTTTGGGCAAGCAGTCCCACGATGGGAGAGCCTACGACAGTGTCGGGCCGGGCGACCTGCACCGGGAGCCATTACGCTGCCCGTAATGACTAGGACTGTGCAGTGAACCGAGCCGAACGGAACTTCGACGGATTCGGTGGAGTGCGCATCGTTTACGACGTCTGGACGCCGGACACCGCGCCGCGGGCGGTGGTCGTGCTGTCGCACGGCTTCGGCGAGTATGCCCGCCGGTACGACCACGTGGCGCAGTGTTTCGGTGCGGCGGGCCTGGTTACCTACGCGCTGGACCATCGTGGGCACGGCCGTTCGGGTGGCAAGCGAGTGCTGGTACGTAACATCTCCGAGTACACCGCGGACTTCGACAGCCTGGTGCGGATCGCCACCCGCGAGCACCCCGGCCTCAAGTGCATCGTGCTCGGGCACAGCATGGGCGGCGGCATCGTGTTCGCCTACGGCGTCGAACGGCCCGACAACTACGACCTGATGGTGCTGTCGGGGCCCGCGGTGGCCGCCCAGGATCAGGTGTCGCCGCTGATGGCGCTGGCCGCCCGGGTGCTCGGCGCCGTGGTGCCCGGACTGCCGGTGCAGGAGCTCGACGTCGACGCCATTTCCCGGGACCCGGAGGTGGTGGCGGCCTACAAGAGCGATCCGCTGGTGTACCACGGGAAGGTTCCGGCCGGCATCGGCCGCGCCCTCCTTCAGGTTGGCGAGACCATGCCGCAGCGGGCGCCGGCGCTGACGGCGCCGCTGCTGGTGGTGCACGGCTCCGACGACCGCCTGATCCCGGTCGCGGGCAGCCGGCGCCTGGTCGAGTGTGTCGGGTCCACCGACGTCGAACTGAAGGTTTACCCCGGCCTCTACCACGAGGTCTTCAACGAGCCGGAGCGTGACCAGGTGCTGGGAGACGTGGTCTCCTGGATCACCGCCCGGCTCTGAGGCGGAAGTGTCGTAAGGCTGCCGTATTTTGGCGCATATGACCCGCGCCGACGACGATGCAGTGGGGGTACCTCCCGCTTGCGGGGGAGAGGAGTGGCGCCATTGACCGACGACAAGATGCTGGCTCGGATCGCCGCGCTGTTGCGTCAGGCCGAGGGCACCGACAACCCGCACGAGGCGGAGGCATTCATGGGCGCCGCGCAGCGGTTGGCGACGGCGTCCTCCATCGACCTTGCGGTGGCGCGGTCCCATGCGGCGAACCGCACGCCGGCGCAGGCCCCGACGCAGCGGACCATCACCATCGGAGAGGCCGGCACCAAGGGGCTGCGGACCTACGTGCAGCTGTTCGTGTTGATCGCGATGGCCAACGACGTGCGCTGTGACGTCGCGTCGAATTCGACGTTCGTCTACGCCTACGGGTTTGCCGAGGACATCGACGCCACCCACGCCTTGTACGCCAGCCTGGTGGTTCAGATGGTGCGGGCGTCGGACGTCTACCTCGCGTCGGGCGCGCACCGTCCGACGCCTACCATCACCGCGCGGCTGAACTTCCAGCTGGCCTTCGGGGCGCGCGTGGGCCAGCGCTTGGCGGAGGCCCGTGACGAGGCCCGGCGCGAGGCCACCAAGGACCGCCGTCGCCCGCCGGGCACGGCGATTGCGCTGCGCGACAAGGACGTCGAGCTGCACGACTATTACCGCAGCGCGTCGAAGGCGCGGGGCACGTATCAGGTCAGCCGGGCGACGGCCGGCTATTCCTCGGCCGCCCGGCGCGCGGGGGACCGGGCCGGTCGTCGGGCGCGGCTGGGCAGCAGCCCCGAACTCCCCGGCGCACGCACCCCGTTGGGCCGGTGACCCCCGGGCGCTCCGCCAAGAGGGACTCCCAGCGCGCCAAGGTTTACGCGGCCGAGGAGTTCGTCCGGACCCTGTTCGACCGTGCCGCCGAGCACGGGTCACCCGCCGTGGACTTCTTCGGCGCGCAGCTCACGCTGCCGCCGGAGGGAAGATTCGGCTCGGTTTCCGCTGCGCAGCGCTATGTTGACCAGGTGCTTGCGCTGCCGGCGGTGCGCCGGCGTTGGCCTTCCGCCCCGCCGCTGCGGGTGCGGCCCCGACGAGCTGCGACCGCGGCCCACTACGAATTCCGTGATGGCGCGGGCGTTATCGCGGTCCCCGACCGCGATACCGCCGACTGGGCGCTGCGCGAACTGGTGGTGCTTCACGAGGTCGCCCACCACCTGTGCCAGGCCGAGCCACCGCACGGACCGGAATTCGTCGCGACGTTCGGCGAGTTGGCCGAGCTGGTGATGGGCCCCGAGGTCGGGCACGTGCTGCGCGTCGTCTACGCCAAAGAGGGTGTGCGGTGACGTCTTTCGGCGACGATGCGGACGCCCGCGCGCGAGGTCGAGGCCCAGCTGTCTTGCACCAGGTTTGACTGCCTTGACCTGAACGTCACCGGCGGGGACACGGTGACCGCCAGCTTCGGCGTGGTCAACGCGGGCGACCGGGCGGGGTCCGACGTCCCGCAGCTGTATCTCACCGACGCCCCCGACGGGCATGCCTGCGGCTGCTGGGATTCGAACGGGTCGAGCTGGAACCGGGGGCGAGCCGCCGGGTGACTGTCGAGGCGGACCCGCGCCTGCTCGCCCGCTCCGACGGCGGCGTGGGACGCTGGCGCATCGGCGGGGGCGGCTATCAGGTGGCGGTCAGCACGTCGGCGGTCACACCGCGGCTGACCGCGACCGTCGAGCTGGCCTCGCGTACGTTCGGATGCTGATTGCGGCGCGCCGGCCACGTCGAGTCGTGCGTTCCGGGCTTTGGCTGTGCGCTCAGGTCTTCCTACCCCGGCGTATCGCCGCCCTGGACGCACGCTCGACGTGGGCCTCAGGTGGCGCGGACTAGGTGACCGGGGTCAGCGCGTTGCCGCAGGTGCAGCGGTACGGCTCGCCCGACCCCGAGCAGTGGCAGGGAACCTCGATGCGAACGCGACACCCGCAGCCCTCGTGGCCGCAGGTCAGCTCGGTGCCTGCTTCGTAATTTGCCATTTCACTCACCCATTTCTCTGTTGTGATCCCTTTCGGCTGTGGTCGACCACGCTGCCCACTATATACCCCCCATGGGTATCGGGTAAATGGCCGTGACCGGTCCGATACCGCCGCCGGCGGCGCCGCGCCGCGCGGCTAGCTTGGTGTCATGACTCAGAACCCAACGCCCCAAGATGTCGACGACTTTCTCAACGACACCGTGATCGGTGACGATCCGGCGCTGAGCGCGGCGGTCGAGGCCAGCGACGCGGCCGGCCTGCCGCAGATCGCCGTGTCGGCCCAGCAGGGCAAGTTTCTGAGCCTGCTGGCCGGGACCGTTCATGCGCGCCGCATCCTCGAGATTGGCACGCTGGGCGGCTTCAGCACCATCTGGCTGGCCCGCGGCGCCGGCCCGCAGGGCCGGGTGGTGACCCTGGAATTCGAGCCCAGGCACGCCGAGGTGGCCTGGGCCAACCTGGAGGGCGCGGGCGTCGCCGACCGGGTGCAGGTCATCGTCGGCGCCGCCCTGGACACGTTGCCCACATTGGACGGCCCGTTCGACATGGTGTTCATCGACGCGGACAAAGAGAACTACGTCGCCTACCTGGACTGGGCGGTCCGGCTGGCCCGCCCCGGTGCAATCATCTTGGCGGACAACGTCATCCGCGGAGGACAGATCCTGGACCCACAGCACAATGCGCAGGCGGAGGCCGTCCGCGAGACGTTAGAGCTGATGGGCCAGCACCCGCGACTGGATACGGCCGTGATCCAAACGGTCGGGGCCAAGCAATGGGACGGCTTCGCGCTCGCGCTGGTGCGCTAACGCGGGCTGAGGTCGGCGACCGCCTGCGCGGCGGACCTGAGTTCGCCGATCCGCAGCGCGGTTTCGCCGGCATACAGGGCGGCGCTGTCCACCCACGCGTCGGGCGTTCCGGCAAGCGGCGCGAGCGGCGTGAGCAACGGCCGGGCCGGTGACTGTAAGCGCATCAGCGCGCCGGCGTCGAAGTAGCCCAGTGCGGCCATCGGGCGGCTCACCGCATTGATGGCCGCCGGCAACGCCTTTGCCGAGCCGTCGGCGCGGCACCAGCGCTGCGTCGCGGCGTTGGGCACGACGCGATGCCGCAACGGCCAGCTCAGGCCGAACAGGTTGGTCTCGATTGTCTTGTCCGCGTGGGCAACGCGTCGCTGATACTCCCGGTTGGCGTTTGCCTCATGCGTCATCAGGAAGCGCGTCCCCGCGACGACGCCGCTGGCACCCGCGGCCAGGGCGGCGCGGGTATCGGCGCCCGTGGCGATGCCGCCGGCGATAAACACCGGACGGTGGCCGGCGACCGCCAGCGCCTGCGGCAGGAATTGCAGCGCCGGCATGGTTCCGACCAGGTGGCCACCGGCCTCGCGCCCCTGAGCGATCAAACCGTCGGCGCCCCAACCGATAGCGGCGCGGGCCTGTCCGGAGGTGCCGACCATCACGAAGACGAAAATGCCGGCTTCGCGCAGGTGCTCTACGAGACCCCGCTTCTCACCGAAGGCCAGCACGACGGCGTCGACTCGGGCGCCGACGCAGACCGCGACGTGGCCGCGATGAACGAAGTGCAGCAACAGGTTTACCGTGACCGCGCGGCCCGGCGCCCGCTCGCGCACCTCGTCGATGGACGCGCGCAGCCGGCGCGGCGTGGCGATACCCAGGGTGCCCAGGCCGCCGGCCTCGGCGACCGCGGCGGCCAGCGTGGCGCCCGCCAGGCCACCGCCCATGCCGGCCTGCGCAATCGGAACGTCCAGCCGCAGGCGATCCGCGATGTCCACGTCTTACCACGCTACGCGGCCTCGAATCGGGCTGTGATCGAGCGTAATCTTGACAACAGATGGATGGGTGCAGCCGGCTCAAAAGGCTTGCTGCATAACAGAAAGGTCACAAAATGAGTACAGTCCATTCATCAATCGATCACCACCCCGACTTGTTGGCTCTGCGCGCGAATTACGACCGCGTGGCCGAGTCGATGAGCGCGCACGTCACCTTCGGGCTGGCGCTGCTGACGGGCCTGTACGTGGCCGCGTCACCGTGGCTGGTGGGATTCAGCGCCACGGGAGCGCTTGCCACGTCCAACCTGATCGCCGGGATCGCCGGGGCCTTCTTGGCGTACGGGTTCGCCACGGCGCTCGACCGCGCCCACGGGTTGACCTGGACGATGCCGGTGCTCGGCGGGTGGGTCATCGCGTCGCTGTGGATCCTGCCGGGCGTCGCGCAGACCGCCGGCATGATGTGGTCGAACGTGGTCGCGGGTGCGTTGCTGACCCTGTTGGGCCTCAACGCCACCTACTTCGGCAGGCGCACACGCGCGGCGTCCAACCCCGCATAGATTCCAAACCTGTTGAGCGAGGCGGCGATCGGGGCTAGCCGCAGACCGCACCGTTCGCCGCCGTACTCACCAGCTTGACGTACTTGGCCAGTACGCCCGTCTTGTAGCGCGGCGGAGGCGGGGTGAAACCCGCTCGCCGGGAATCGAATTCACTCGCGTCGACCAGCACGTCCAGGGTGCGACTCGCGACGTCTAGGCGAATCGGGTCGCCGTCGCGCAGGAAGGCGATCGGCCCAGCGTCGACCGCCTCCGGGGCGATGTGCCCCACGCACAGCCCGGTCGTGCCGCCGGAGAACCGGCCGTCGGTGAGCAACAGCACGTCCTTACCCAGGCCGGCGCCCTTGATGGCGCCGGTGATGGCGAGCATCTCGCGCATCCCCGGGCCGCCCTTGGGGCCCTCGTAACGAATCACCACGGCGTCGCCCTTGGTGATCGTCCCGTCCTCGAGGGCGTCCAGCGCGGCGCGCTCGCCATCGAAAACCCTTGCGGTGCCTTCGAACACGTCAGAGTCAAAGCCGGCCGACTTGACCACCGCGCCCTCGGGCGCCAGCGATCCGCGCAGGATGGTGATCCCGCCCGTCGGGTGGATGGGATTGTCCAGCGCCCGCAGCACCTTGCCGTCCGGGTCGGGCGGGTCGATCGTCGACAGGTTCTCGGCCATGGTCTGGCCCGTCACCGTCAGGCAATCCCCGTGCAGCAGACCGGCATCCAGCAGCGCCTTCATCACCACAGGCACGCCGCCGATGTGGTCGACGTCGAACATCACATGCTTGCCGAACGGCTTGACGTCGGCCAGGTGCGGCACCTTCGACCCGACCCGGCTGAAGTCCTCGAGCGAGAGCTTCACGTCGGCCTCGTGCGCGATGGCCAGCAGGTGCAGCACCGCGTTGGTCGAGCCGCCGAACGCCATCACCACCGCGATCGCGTTCTCGAAAGCCTCCTTGGTGAGAATGTCGCGGGCGGTGATGCCGCGCCGCAGCAGTTCGACGACGGCCTGGCCGCTGCGGCGGGCGAAACCGTCGCGGCGGCGGTCGGTCGCCGGCGGCGCGGCGCTGCCGGGCAGCGACATGCCTAGGGCCTCGGCGGCGCTGGCCATGGTGTTCGCGGTGTACATGCCGCCGCAGGCGCCCTCGCCCGGACAGATCGCGCGCTCGATGGCGTCGACGTCCTCGCGGGGCATGAGGCCGCGTGCGCAGGCCCCGACCGCTTCGAACGCGTCAATGATGGTGACCTCACGCTCGCTGCCGTCAGACAGCTTGGCCACTCCCGGCAGAATCGAGCCGGCGTAGAGGAACACGGCCGCCAGGTCGAGGCGCGCCGCCGCCATCAGCATTCCGGGCAGCGATTTGTCGCAGCCGGCCAACAACACCGATCCGTCGAGGCGCTCGGCTTGCATCACGGTTTCGACACTGTCGGCGATCACCTCGCGCGACACCAGGGAGAAGTGCATCCCCTCGTGGCCCATCGAGATGCCGTCGGAAACCGAGATGGTGCCGAACTCGAGCGGGTAGCCGCCGGCCGAGAAAACGCCCTCCTTGACGGCTTTGGCCAGCCGGTCCAGCGGCAGGTTGCACGGCGTGATTTCGTTCCAGGACGAGGCCACCCCGATCTGCGGCTTGACGAAGTCCTCGTCACCCATGCCGACCGCCCGCAGCATGCCTCGCGCGGCGGCCTTCTCCAGGCCGTCGGTTACGTCACGACTGCGCGGCTTGATGTCGGTGACTCCGGTCGCATCGCTTGTGGTGGCCATCCTGCAAGTATGCGTGAACAGGCCGGACGGCAATTGTGCGGGTCATACCCGGGCGGGGTATAAAGTGGATTCGGGACGCCGGCCCCGCCACGGGCGGGGGGCGCCGATGGGCAGGGTGAAGGACGAGATGACGAACGCGCACGGATATTCGCAGCAGAAGGACAACTACGCCAAGCGGCTGCGCCGCATCGAGGGCCAGGTGCGCGGCATCGCGCGGATGATCGAAGAAGACAAGTACTGCATCGACGTCCTCACCCAGATCAGCGCCGTCAACAGTGCGCTGCGGTCGGTCGCCCTGAATTTGCTCGACGAGCACCTCAACCACTGCGTCACCCGGGCCGTGGCCGAGGGCGGCGACGACGCCGACCAGAAGCTCGCCGAGGCCTCCGCCGCCATCGCGCGTC
>NZ_LZJI01000123.1 GCF_001667775.1 Mycobacterium sp. E1747 | reverse complement strand
GCCGTGGTCGTCCCCCGTGAGGACCGCCCCGGGGATAAACGCCTGGTCGGGTACGTTACCGGGACGGTGGACGCGGGCAACGCCCGCGCGGCGCTGGCCGAGCGGCTTCCCGCGTACATGGTCCCGGCCGCGGTCGTCGTCCTTCCGGCGCTGCCGATGACCGTCAACGGCAAGCTCGACGCTCGCGCCCTGCCCGCCCCGGACTACCAAGACGCCGGCAACTACCGCGCCCCGAGCACGGCGGTCGAGGAGATCCTGGTCGGCATCTACGCCGAGGTACTCGGGGTCGAACGCGTCGGGATCGACGACTCGTTCTTCGATCTCGGCGGCGATTCGCTGTCCACGATGCGCCTGATCGCGGCGATCAACAGCTCACTCGAGACCGAGCTGCCAGTCCGTGCCGTGTTCGAGGCGCCGACGGTCGCACAGCTCGCACCCCGCATCGGCGAGGGCGCGGGACGCCTGCAGCCGTTGGTCGCGGGCGAGCGTCCAGCGGTGATCCCCCTGTCGTTCGCGCAGAGCCGGTTGTGGTTCATTCAGCAGCTGCAGGGCCCGTCGCCCATCTACAACATGGCGGCCGCGTTGCGGCTTGGTGGGCGCCTCGACACCGACGCGCTGCGCACGGCGCTGGCCGACGTGGTGAGCCGCCACGAGAGCCTGCGCACGCGGTTCCCCGCGCGCAACGGAACGCCCCAGCAAGTGGTGGTCCCCGCGCAGGAGGTCGACTTCGGCTGGGAGGTCGTCGACGCCACCGCATCCCCGGCGGGCGAGCTGGACGAGGCCATCGCGGCCACCACGCGCTACGCCTTCGACCTGGCCACCGAAACCCCGCTGCGCGCAAGGCTGTTCGCTCTCGGCGAGCAGGAACACCTGCTGGTGATCGTCGTGCACCACATCGCCGCGGACGGGCTGTCCCTCACGCCGTTGGGCGCGGACCTCAGTGTCGCGTACGCCAGCCGAAGCGCGGGGCACGCGCCCGAGTGGGCCGACCTGCCTGTGCAATACGCCGACTACACGCTCTGGCAGCGCGCGCAATTCGGTGACCTGGACGACGGCGAGAGCCCCATCGCGGCCCAGCTGTCCTACTGGCAGGGCGCGTTGGCGGGCATGCCGGAACGGTTACAGCTGCCCACCGACCGGCCCTACCCGCCCGTCGCCGACCAGCGCGGCGCCAGCGTGGTCGTGGAGTGGCCGGCCGATCTGCAGCAGCAGGTTCGCCGGGTGGCCCGCGAGCACAACGCGACCACGTTCATGGTGGTGCAGGCCGCGCTGGCGGTGCTGCTGTCGAAAATCGGGGCCAGCTCGGACATTCCGATCGGCTTCCCGATCGCCGGGCGCCGCGACCGCGCCCTCGACCTGCTCGTCGGGTTCTTCGTCAACACGTTGGTGCTGCGCGTCGACCTGGCCGGCGATCCCACCTTCTCCGAACTGTTGGCACGCGTCCAGGCGCGCAGCCTGGAGGCCTTCGAGCATCAAGACGTGCCGTTCGAGTTGCTCGTCGAGCGGCTCAACCCGACGCGCAGCCTGACCCACCACCCGCTGGTGCAGGTCATGTTGGCGTGGCAAAACTTCACCGGCCACGACGATCCGGCCGCGGGTCTGGCGCTGGGCGACCTCGAGGTCACCTCCGTTCCGGTCGAAACCGAGTCCGCCCGAATGGATTTGGTGTTCTCCCTGGCCGAACGCTGGGGGGAGGCCGGGGCAGCCGCCGGCATCGGCGGCCGGGTGGAATTCCGCACCGACGTCTTCGACGCCGAGACCATCGAAGCGCTGATCGCACGGCTGCAGCGGGTCCTGGTGGCCATCACCGCCGACCCCGGCCAGCGGTTGTCGTCGGTGGATGTGCTCGATGAGGGCGAGCGGGCTCGGTTGGATGTGGTTGGTAATCGGGCGGTTTTGAGTGCGCCGGTGTCGGGGTCGGTGTCGGTGCCCGGGCTGTTTGCCGCGCAGGTGGCCCGCGCGCCGGAGGCGGTGGCGGTCTCGGGTACCGGGGTGTCGGTGTCGTATCGCGAGCTGGATGCGGCGTCGAACCGGTTGGCGCGCCTGCTGGTGGACCACGGTGCGGGTCCGGGACAGATTGTGGCACTGCTGTTTTCGCGGTCGGCCGAGGCGATCGCGGCGATGTTGGCGGTGCTGAAGACCGGGGCGGCGTATGTGCCGATCGACCCGTCGTCCCCGGATGCCCGGATCGAGTTTGTGCTCCGCGACGCCGCTCCGGTGGTCGCGGTCAGTACCGCCGATCTGGCCGGGCGATTCGAGGGCCACGGTGTGCCCGTCGCCGACGTCGACGATCGGCGTCTCGACACCTTGCCTGACACCGCCTTAGCGGTGCCGGATGCCGAGGGTTTGGCGTATGTGATTTACACCTCGGGTACTACGGGTGTGCCCAAAGGTGTTGGGGTGGCGCATCGTAGCGTGACGGCGTTGATCGGTTCGCTGGATGCGGGGTTGCCGGCGCCGGGGGTGTGGTCGCATGCGCATTCGTTGGCCTTCGATGTGTCGGTGTGGGAGATCTTTGCTCCGCTGTTGCGTGGTGGGCGGCTGGTGGTCGTCGATGAGGACACCGCGCGTTCGCCGGAGGAGCTGCGCGCGGTGGTGGTCGGCGAGGGTGTGAGTGTGTTGACGCAGACGCCGTCGGCGGTGGCGATGCTGGACCCGGCCGGGCTGGAGTCGGTGGCGGTGGTGTTGGCCGGGGAGGCCTGCCCGGCGGAGGTGGTGGACCGGTGGGCGCCGGGGCGGGTGATGGTCAATGCTTATGGGCCGACTGAGACCACGATGTGTGTGGCGATCAGCGCGCCGCTGGTGCCGGGGTCGGGGGTGCCGCCGATCGGGTCGCCGGTGGCCGGGGCGGCGTTGTTCGTGCTCGACGGCTGGTTGCGCCCGGTGCCCGCCGGGGTCGTCGGTGAGCTGTATGTGGCCGGATCCGGGGTGGCCACCGGGTATTCGGGTCGGGCGGGATTGACCGGGTCGCGGTTTGTGGCCTGCCCGTTCGGTGCCCCGGGACTGCGGATGTATCGGACCGGGGATTTGGCGTGCTGGAACCGCGACGGGGACCTGCACTACGTGGGCCGCGTCGATGAGCAGGTCAAGATCCGCGGCTATCGCATCGAGCTGGGTGAAATCCAAACCGCGTTAAGCGCGTTGGCTGGTGTTGGGCAGGCGGTGGTGATCGCCCGCGAGGATCGCCCCGGCGATAAGCGCCTGGTCGGCTATGTCACCGGCGGCGCCGATCCGGCCGCGTTGCGCGCCCAGCTTTCCCAGCGGTTGCCCGGGTTCATGGTGCCCGCCGCGATCGTGGGTATGGAAGCCCTGCCGCTGACGGCCAACGGCAAGCTGGACACCCGCGCGCTGCCGGCCCCCGAATACACCGCCGGTCACTACCGCGCCCCGCAAAACCCGACCGAAGAGATCCTGGCCACCATCTTCGCCGACGTCCTGGGCCTCGACCGCGTCGGCACCGACGACTCCTTCTTCGAACTCGGCGGCGACAGCATCTCCGCGATGGGCCTGGTCGCCGCGATCAACAGCAACCTCGGCGCCGGCCTGCCGGTCCGCGTCGTGTTCGAGGCGCCCACGGTAGCCCAGCTGGCGTTGCGGATCGACGAGGGCACCAGCGGCCTGGAGCCGTTGGTGGCCGCCGAGCGGCCGGCGGTCATTCCGCTGTCCTTCGCGCAGAACCGGTTGTGGTTCCTCGACCAATTACAAGGCCCGTCACCGGTTTACAACATGGCGGCGGCCCTGCGGCTGAGCGGGCCCCTCGACACCGACGCGCTCGGTACGGCGCTGGCCGACGTGGTGGCCCGCCACGAGAGCCTGCGCACCCTGATCGCGGCACCCGAGGGTACGCCCCAGCAGCTGGTGACCCCGGTTGATGAGGCGAACTTCGGATGGTCGGTCGTCGACGCGGGCGGCTGGTCCGCCGGCCAGCTCGAGGAGGCCATCGGCGCCACAGCGCGCTACACCTTCGACCTCGCGGCCGAAATCCCATTGCGGGCCGAGCTTTTCCGCGTCGGCGAGGACGAGCACGTGCTGGTGGCCGTGGTTCACCACATCGCGGCCGACGGTATGTCGATTACCCCGCTGGTGCGCGACCTGGGCGTCGCGTATGCGAGCCGGTGTGCCGGACACGCCCCCGGCTGGGCGCCGCTTGCGGTGCAATACGTCGATTACACGCTGTGGCAGCGCACGCAGCTCGGCGATCTCGACGACCGAACCAGTCCGATCGCCGCCCAGCTGGCCTACTGGGAAGAGGCGCTGGCCGGCATGCCCGACCGGCTGGCGCTGCCCACGGACCGGCCCTACCCGCTGGTGGCCGATCAGCGCGGCGCCACTGTGGAAGTGGACTGGCCGACCGAGCTGCAGCAGCGAGTCGGCGAGCTGGCCCGCCAGCACAACGCGACCAGCTTCATGGTGGTCCAGACCGCGCTGGCGGTGCTGCTCGCCAAGATCAGCGCGAGTTCCGAGGTGGCCGTGGGGTTCCCGATCGCGGGTCGGCGCGACCCCGCCCTCGACGAGTTGGTCGGGTTCTTCGTCAACACCCTGGTGCTGCGGGTCGACCTGAAAGAGCTAGGCGGCGACCCCACCGTCACCGACCTGCTGTCGCAGGTGCGGCAGCGAAGCCTGGCCGCGTACGAACACCAAGACGTGCCCTTCGAGGTGCTCGTCGAACGGCTCAACCCCGCCCGCAGCCTGAGCCATCACCCGCTGGTTCAGGTGATGCTGGCGTGGCAGAACTTCGCCGGGCAGGGCGGCGGCCCGGTCGCAGGACTGACCCTGGGCGACGTCGAAATCACACCGATGCCGGTGGACACCCAAACCGCCCGCATGGATTTGACCTTCTCGTTGGCCGAACGCTGGAGCGAGGCGGGTGAGCCCGCCGGGATCGGCGGGACGGTGGAATTCCGCACCGACGTGTTCGACGCGGACAGCATCGAGGCGCTGGTCGGGCGATTACAGCGGGTCCTGACCGCGATGACCGTCGACCCCAGCCACGCGCTGTCGACCCTCGACCTACTCGATGCGGCCGAGCATGCCCGCCTCGACCGGATCGGAAACCTTGCGGCGCTGACCGATCGGGTGGCCGCGCCGGTGTCCATTCCGCAGTTGTTCGCCGCGCAGGTGGCCCGCACGCCGGAGGCGGTGGCACTCGTGTCCGGCGGCCGGTCCATGACCTACCGAGAGCTGGACGCCGCCGCGGACCGACTGGCGCACGTATTGGCCTCCCGCGGCGCGGAGCCGGGACACGTTGTGGCGCTGCTGTTTTCGCGCTCCGCCGAGGCGATCGTGGCGATCCTGGCCGTGCTCAAGGCCGGCGCGGCCTATCTACCGATCGACCCGGCGCTCCCGGAGGCCCGGATCGGGTTCGTGCTGTCCGACGCTGCGCCGATGGCCGTCGTCACCACCGCGGAGCTGGCCGACCGGCTCATCGGCCATAACGTGCCGGTCATCGACGTCGGTGACGGGGCCGCCGCCGACCAGCCCGGCCCGGCGCTCACCGCGCCCGCCCCGGAGGACATCGCCTACCTGATCTACACGTCCGGCACCACCGGTGTCCCCAAAGGCGTTGCGGTTACCCATCGCAACGCGACCCAACTGCTGGCGCGCATGGACGCCGGTCTGCCGCGCGCCGGGGTGTGGTCGCAGTGGCATTCCCTGGCCTTCGATGTCTCGGTCCACGAGATCTTCGGTGCCCTGCTGCACGGCGGACGGCTGGTCGTCGTGCCCGAATCGGTCGCCCGCTCACCGGAAGACCTGCACGCACTGCTGGTGACCGAACAGGTCGGCGTAGTAAGCCAAACCCCGTCCGCGGCGGCGATGTTGTCACCCGAGGGGCTGGAGTCGGTCACCCTGGTAGTGGCCGGCGAGGCGTGCCCCGCCGAGCTGGTCGAGCGGTGGGGGGCGGACCGGGCGATGATCAACGCCTACGGGCCCACCGAGGCCACCGTGTACGCGGCGGTCAGCGCGCCCCTGACGGCGGCGTCCGCGGAGTCGGGTGTGGTGCCGATCGGTTCGCCGGTGCCCGGCGGCGCGTTGTTCGTCCTCGATGGGCGGTTGCGGCCGGTGCCCGTCGGCGTGGTCGGCGAGTTGTACGTGGCCGGTTCGGGTGTCGCTTGCGGATACTGGCGGCGCGCCGGTCTGACCGCGTCGCGGTTCGTCGCCTGCCCATTCGGCGGCGCCGGGACCCGCATGTACCGGACCGGGGACCTGGTGCGCTGGCGCGCCGACGGGCAGCTGGACTACCTCGGCCGCGTGGACGAGCAGGTCAAGATTCGCGGTTACCGCATCGAGCTCGGCGACGTGCGCGCGGCGCTGGCCTGGCTGGACGGGGTGGAGCAGGCGGTGGTCATCGCCCGTGAGGACCGTCGCGGTGACAAGCGCCTGGTCGCCTACCTGACCGGAACGGCCGATCCCGCCGAGGTCCGGGCCGCGTTGGCGGAGCGGTTGCCGGCGTACATGATTCCCGCGGCCGTGGTCGCGATGCCGGCCCTGCCGCTCACTCCCAACGGCAAGCTCGACACCCGCGCGCTGCCCGCACCGGAGTACTCCGACGCGGACCAATACCGCGCCCCGGGCAACGCCGTCGAGCAGATCCTGGCCGGCATCTACGCCCAGGTGCTCGGGCTCGACCGCGTCGGGGTGGACGACTCCTTCTTCGATCTCGGCGGCGACAGCATCTCGTCGATGCAAGTGGTGACGCGGGCCCGGGCCGCCGGCCTGATCTGCCGCACGCGCGACCTGTTCGTCGAGCAGACCGTCGCCCGACTGGCGCGGGTGGCCGAGGTGGCCGAGGCGGTCACCGGCGCCCTCGACGAGGGCGTGGGTCCGGTGACGGCCACCCCGATCATGCATTGGCTGCGCGAAGTGGACGGGCCGGTCGATCAGTTCAACCAGACGATGCTGGTGCAGGCCCCCGCCACCGTGGGTGAGGCCGACGTGCTGGTGGTGCTGCAGGCACTACTCGACCGGCACGGCATGCTGCGGCTGCGCCTCGACGACGAATGGTCCCTGACGGTGCCCGAGCCCGGTTCGGTGGACGCCCGCGACTGCCTGCACGCGGTGGGCGAGTTGTCCGAAGCGGCACTCGTCGAGGCCCGCTCGCGGTTGAACCCGGCCGCCGGGGCGATGCTCAGCGCGCTGTGGGTCACCACCACCAACCAGCTGGCCGTGATCGTGCACCATCTGGCCGTCGACGGGGTGTCCTGGCGAATCCTGTTGGAAGACTTGAATATCGCCTGGGCCCAGCACCGGCTTGGGCAGCCGGTGGCCCTGCCGACGGCGGGGACGTCGTTCGCCCGGTGGGCGTCGCGGCTGGCTGAGCACGCGGGCGACCGGGACGTTGTGAACCAGCTGGACACCTGGCGGCAGGTGGCGGCCACCCCCGCGGCGCTGCCCGCAGTGCGCCCCGACGTGGACACCTTCGCCACCGCCGGACACCTGTCGACGGAGTTGGACGCGGAGACCACCGGCATGCTGCTCGGTGAGGTGCCGGCGGCGTTCCACGCCGGCATCCAGGACATCCTGCTCGTCGCGTTCGCCCTGGCGCTCCGCGAATTCCTGGGCGACGCCCGCGCGCCGATCGGCATCGACGTCGAGGGCCACGGCCGCAACGAGGAGCTGGGCCGCGACATCGACCTGTCGCACACCGTCGGGTGGTTCACCGCCAAGTACCCGGTGGCCTTGAACGTCGGCGGGCTGTCCTGGGCGCAGGTGGTCGCCAGTGACGCCGCGCTCGGTGCGGCGCTCAAGGTCGGCAAGGAGCAGCTGCGCGCCCTCCCGGACTCGCTGACCTACGGGTTGCTGCGCTACCTCAACGCCGGCGTCGGCCTAGACGCCGCCGATCCGGCGATCGGGTTCAACTACCTTGGGCGCCAAGGCGGTACGACCGAACTCTCCGAGGAGATGTGGCGGCCGGTGCCGGGCTCGGTCACCGCCGCCGCCGCGGCCATCCCCATGCCGCTGATGCACACCCTGGAGCTCAACGCGGCCACCGTCGACACCGAGACCGGTCCGCACCTGCACGCCAACTGGACCTGGGCGCCCTCCGCGTTGGACGACGGACAGGTCACCCGGCTGAGCCGGCTCTGGTTCGAGGCCCTGGCCGGGATCTGCGCCCACGTGCGATCCGGCGGTGGCGGATTGACGCCGTCGGACGTCGCGCCGGCCCGCCTCAGCCAGAAGCAGATCGACCAGCTGCAGCTCCAACACGACGTCGCCGACGTGCTGCCGCTGACCCCGGTGCAGCAGGGGCTGCTCTTCCACGCGAACACCGCCCGCGGCGCCGAGCAGAATGGCAGCGACCTGTACGCCGGACAGCTCGACATCAGCGTCTCCGGACCGCTCGACCCCGGCCGGCTGCGCGACGCCGTGCGCGGCGTGGTCAAGCGGCACCCCAACCTGGTGGCCCGGTTCGTCGATCAGTTCGACGAGCCGGTGCAAGTCATCGCGGCCGAGCCCGCCGCGGCCTGGCAGTACATCGAGCTGCGCGACGACGCCGACGTCGACGAGCAGATCCGGCAGCTGTGCGCCGCCGAACGCGCCGCCGTGTGCGACCTCGCCAACCAATTGCCCTTCCGAGTTGCGTTGATCCGCAGCGGAATTGACCGCCACCACCTGGTGCTGACCAACCACCACATCGTGCTCGACGGTTGGTCGATGCCGATCCTGCTCGGCGACATCTTCGCCGCCTACTACGGTCAGCGCCTGCCCGAGGCCGCGCCGTACCGCAGCTTCGTCAGCTGGCTGGCCGCCCGCGACCGCGATGCCGCCCGCGCCGCCTGGGCCGAGGTGTTCGCCGGCTTCGACACCCCGACGCTGGTCGGGCGCCAGGACCGGCTGCGGCCGGGGAAGCAGGCCGCCGCGACGCTCGGGCTGCCGGCCGACCTCACTCGCGCCGTGGGCGAGCTGGCCCGCTCCTGCCACACCACCGTCAACACGGTGCTGCAGGCCGCCTACGCGCAACTGCTGTGCTCGCTGACCGGCCAACACGACGTCACGTTCGGCACCACGGTCTCGGGCCGGCCGGCCGAGATCCCCGGCGCGGAATCGATGGTCGGCCTCCTGATCAACACCGTGCCGGTGCGGGCAAACCTCACCCCGACCACCACCGCGGCCGGCCTGCTCGAGCAACTGCAGGGCGCCTATAACCACACGCTCGACCACCAGCACCTGGCGCTCAACGAAATTCACCGCATCACCGGTCATGACCAGCTGTTCGACACCCTGTTCGCCTACGAGAACTACCCGATCGACGCCGCCGCTCTGTCCGGCAATCACGAGCTGTCCATCACCGACATCGCCAGCCGTGAATCCACCCACTACCCGTTGACGATCCAGGCCCAACCGGGTCACGAACTGCGCCTGCGCGTCGAATATGACACCGATGTCTTCGACGCCCAGGCCATCGGCACGCTGATCGAGCGGCTGCGCCGGGCGTTGGTGGCCATGACCACCGATCCGCACCGCCGCTTGTCGGCGACCGACGCGCTGGTCGCCGACGAGCATCGCAGGCTCGACGACTTCGGGAACCGCGCGGTCCTGGCTCAGGAGTGGGCGCCGGCGTCGATTCCGGCGTTGTTCGCCGCTCAGGTGGTTCGTGCGCCGGGGGCCGTAGCGGTGTCGTTCGACGGTCGGTCGTTGACGTATCGGCAGTTGGACGAGGCGTCGAATCGGTTGGCACATCTGTTGATGGGTCGGGGTGCGGGTCCGGGGGAGTCGGTGGCGGTGTTGTTCTCCCGGTCGGCGGAGGCGATCGTGGCGATCCTGGCCGTGTTGAAGTCGGGGGCGGCGTATTTGCCGATCGACCCCGCGCTGCCGGTGGCGCGGATCGAGTTCATGCTGGCCGATACCGCGCCGGTGGCCGCGCTGACCACGGCCGAGCTGACCGAGAAGTTGGCCGGGTATGTGTTGCCGGTCATCGACGTGCACAGCCCTGCCCTGCAGTCGCAGCCCATCACGGCGCCCCCGGGACCCGATCCCGAAGATGTCGCGCACATCATCTACACCTCGGGGACCACCGGGGTGCCCAAGGCGGTGGCGGTGAGCCACGCCAACGTGACCCGGTTGTTCGCCGCTCCGGAAGTCGGCGTGGCGTTGACGCCGGATCAGGTGTGGACCCAGTTCCACTCGTATGCGTTTGATTTCTCGGTGTGGGAGATCTGGGGGGCGCTGCTGCACGGCGGGCGGCTGGTGGTGGTGGCTGAGGCGATCGCCCGCTCGCCCAAGGACTTCCACGCCCTGCTGGTCGCCGAGCGGGTCAGTGTGTTGAGTCAGACCCCGGCGGCCGTTCGCATGCTGTCACCGGAAGGCCTCGATTCGGTTGCGCTGGTGATCGGCGCGGAGCCCGTGCCGCCGGAGCTGGTGGACCGCTGGGCGCCGCGCCGGGCGATGATGAACGTCTACGGCCCGACCGAGAGCACGATCTTCGCGTCCATGAGTGTCCCGCTGACCGCGAAATCCGGTGCGCCGCCAATTGGTTCGGCGGTGCCAGGGACGGGACTGTTCGTGCTGGACGGCTGGCTGCGGCCGGTGCCGGTCGGGGTGGTCGGGGAGCTGTATGTGGCCGGGCGCGGGGTGGGCCTGGGATACGTGCGCCGGCCCGAGCTGACCGCATCGCGGTTCGTGGCGTGCCCGTTTGGCGAGCCCGGACAACGGATGTATCGCAGCGGGGACCTGGTGCGCTGGGGCACCGACGGCCAGCTGCAGTACGTCGGCCGCGCCGACGAGCAGGTCAAGATCCGCGGTTACCGCATCGAGATCGGCGAGATCCGCTCGGCGCTTGCCGCTTTGGAGGGCGTCGACGAAGCGGTGGTCATCGTCCGCGAGGACCGCCCCGGCGATAAGCGACTGGTCGGCTACATCACCGGAGCCGCCGAGCCGGCCGCGATGCGCGCCGCGCTGGCCGCGCGGCTGCCGGACTACATGGTCCCGGCCGCGATCGTGGTGCTCGAGGCGCTACCCGTGACGGTCAATGGCAAGCTCGACACCCGCGCGCTCCCGGCGCCGGAATACAGCGCCTCCGGATACCGTGCCCCGACGAATCCCACCGAGGAAATCCTGGCCGGCATCTACGCCCAAGTGCTCGGCATCGACCGCGTCGGCATCGACCAATCGTTCTTCGACCTCGGCGGAGACAGCATCTCGGCGATGCGCCTGATCGCCGCCGTCAACACCGACCTCGACGAATACCTGTCGGTGCGCGCCGTGTTCGAGGCGCCCACCATCGCGGCGCTCGCGCCCCGCATCGGTGAGGGCGCGACCCGGCTCGATCCGATGGTGGCCGGCCCGCGGCCCGCGGTGGTGCCGCTCTCCTTCGCGCAGAGCCGGTTGTGGTTCCTCGACCAATTGCAAGGCCCCTCACCGGTTTACAACATGGCGGCGGCCATGCGCCTGCGTGGCCCGCTCGACGCGCGAGCCCTCGGAGCGGCCCTGGCCGACGTGGTGGCCCGCCACGAGAGCCTGCGGACCGTGTTCGCGGCCCCCGACGGAACACCGCAGCAGGTGGTCATCCCCGCGGACCAAGCCGATTTCGGCTGGCACGTCGTCGACGCCGCCGGCTGGTCGGCGAGCCGCCTGGGCGAGGCCGTCAAGGCCGCGGCCCGCGACACCTTCGACCTGTCGACCGATATCCCGTTGCGGGCCTGGCTCTTCCGCGTCGCCGACGACGAACACGTACTGGTCGCGGTCGTGCACCACATCGCCGCCGACGGGTGGTCGCTGCGACCGCTGACCGCCGACTTGGGCGTCGCCTACGCCAGCCGGTGCGCGGGGGACGCGCCCCAGTGGCCCGAATTACCGGTCCAATACGTCGATTACACCCTGTGGCAGCGCGACCAGTTCGGCGACCTGAAGGACCGCGACAGCCGCATCGCCGGTCAGCTGGCCTACTGGGAAGAGACCCTGGCCGGCATGCCGGAACGGCTGGCGCTGCCCACCGATCGGCCCTACCCCGAGGTCGCCGACCAGCGCGGCGCGACCGTGGCGATCGACTGGCCGGCCGACTTGCAGCAGCAGATCACGGCGGTCGCCCGCGAACACAATGCGACCAGCTTCATGGTGGTCCAGGCCGCCCTGGCGGTGCTGCTGTCCAAGGTCAGCGCGAACAGCGATGTGGCGGTGGGCTTCCCGATCGCCGGGCGCCGCGACCCCGCCCTCGACGACCTGGTCGGGTTCTTCGTCAACACCCTGGTCCTGCGGGTCGACCTGAAAGAGCTAGGCGGCGATCCCACCTTCGCCGAGCTGTTGGACCGGGTGCGGACGCGCAGCTTGGAAGCCTTTGAGCATCAGGACGTGCCCTTCGAGGTGCTGGTGGAGCGCGTCAACCCGACCCGGAGCCTGACCCATCACCCGCTGATCCAGGTGATGCTGGCCTGGCAGAACTTCGGCGGCCAGGACAGCGATCCCGCGACCGGGCTCGCGCTGGGCGACGTCCGGGTCACCTCGATCCCACTGGACACCCAGGTCGCCCGCATGGACCTGACGTTCTCGCTCGCCGAGCGCTGGACCGAGGCGAACGAGCCCGCCGGAATCGGCGGGCGGGTCGAGTTCCGCACCGACGTGTTCGACGCCGACAGCGTCGAGACGCTGGTCGGGCGGCTGCAGCGGGTGCTGGCGACGATGACCACCGAGCCCACCCGATCGGTCTCGTCGGTCGACCTGCTCGACGCGGCCGAACACGCGCGGCTGGACGAGATCGGCCACCGGGCGGCGCTCACCGCGGCGGACACCGTGCCCGCGTCCATTCCCGAAGCGTTCGCCGCCCAGGTCGCGCGCACACCGGATGCGGTGGCGCTCAGCTGCGCCGGCTCGTCGTGGAGCTATCGCGAGCTCGACGAGGCCGCCAACCGGTTGGCCCACCTGCTCGTGGGCCGGGGCGCCGGCCCGGGACGATGCGTGGCGCTGCTGTTCCACCGTTCGGCCGAGGCGATCCTGGCGATCCTCGCAGTGCTCAAGACCGGCGCCGCCTACCTGCCGATCGACCCCGCGCACCCCGCGGGCCGGGTCGGCTTCATGCTCGCCGACGCCGCGCCGGTCGCGGCGCTCACCACCACCGGACTCGCCGCCCGGCTGGACGAGCACGACGTCGCTGTCGTCAACGTCGACGATCCCGCCCTCGACGCCCAACCCGGCACCGCGTTGCCGGCGCCGAGCGCGGAGGACAGCGCCTACCTGATCTACACCTCGGGGACCACCGGTGTGCCCAAAGGCGTTGCGGTGAGCCACCGCAACGTGACCCAGCTGATGGCGTCCGTGGACGCCAGCCTGCCGGGCGCTGGGGTGTGGTCACAGTGGCACTCCTACGGCTTCGACGTGTCGGTGTGGGAGATCTTCGGCGCGCTGCTGCGCGGCGGGCGCCTGGTGGTGGTGCCCGACGCGGTGGTCCGGTCCCCGGAGGACCTGCACGCGCTCCTGGTCGCCGAGCGGGTCAGCGTGCTCAGCCAAACCCCCTCTGCGGCAACGATGTTGGACCCGAGTGGGCTCGAGTCCGCCGCGCTGGTGGTGGCCGGCGAGGCCTGCCCGGCCGAGCTGATCGACCGGTGGGCGCCCGACCGCGTGATGATCAACGCCTACGGGCCCACCGAGGCCACCGTGTACGCGGCGATCAGCGCGCCGTTAACGGCTGGATCCGCGGTCGTCCCGATCGGCTCCCCGGTGGCTGGGGCGGCGCTGTTCGTGCTCGATGCGTCCCTGCGGCCGGTGCCCCCGGGCGTGGTCGGCGAGTTGTACGTCGCCGGCGCCGGCCTGGCCCGCGGCTACTGGCGGCGGGCGGCGCTGACGGCGTCGCGGTTCGTCGCCTGCCCCTTCGGCGGGCCCGGCGCACGCATGTACCGCACCGGCGACCTGGTCTGCTGGGGCGCCGACGGGCAGCTGCAGTACCTGGGCCGCGCCGACGAGCAGGTCAAGATCCGCGGCTACCGCATCGAGCTCGGCGAAATCCGGGCGGCGCTGGCCGAGCTCCCCGGAGTGCGGCAGGCGGCCGTCGTCGCCCGCGAGGACCGTTCCGGCGACAAGCGCCTGGTCGGCTACGTCACCGGGGCGGCGGAGCCCGCCGAACTGCGGGCCCGCCTGGCCGATCGGTTGCCCGCCTACATGGTGCCGGCGGCCGTGGTGACGCTCGACGCGCTGCCGCTGACCCCCAACGGCAAGCTCGACGCCCGCGCCCTGCCGGCGCCCGAATACTCCGACGCCGACCGGTACCGCGCGCCCAGCACCCCGGTCGAGGAGACCCTGGCCGGCATCTACGCCCAGGTGCTCGGCGTCGAGCGGGTTGGCGTCGACGACTCCTTCTTCGACCTGGGCGGCGACAGCATCTCGTCGATGCAGGTGGTCACCCGGGCGCGCGCCGCCGGCCTGGCCTGCCGGACGCGCGACATCTTCGTCGAGCAGACCGTGGCCCGGCTGGCCCGCGTGGTCGCCGCGACCGACGGCGACGACGGCGAGACCGACGAGGGCACCGGGGAACTGCCGGCGACCCCGATCATGCGCTGGCTGCAGAGCGTCGACGGCCCGATCGACCAGTTCAACCAGACGCTGGTCGTCGAGGCGCCCGCCGGGGTCACCGAGGCCGACGTGGCGGCGGTGCTGCAGGCCCTGCTGGACCGGCACGCCATGCTACGGCTGCGGGTCGGCGAGGGGTGGTCGTTGACGGTGCCCGAGGCGGCAGCGGTGGAGGCGGCCGACCACTTGCGCACGGTGGACGAGATGTCCGATGCGGCGGTGGTGGCGGCGCGGTCCCGGCTGGACCCCGCCGACGGGGTGATGCTGAGCGCGCTGTGGGCCACCTCGACCCGCCAGCTGGTGCTGATCGTCCACCACCTCGCCGTCGACGGGGTGTCCTGGCGAATCCTGTTGGAAGACTTGAACATCGCGTGGGCCCAGCATCGCGCCGGGCAGCCGGTGGCGTTGCCGCCGGCCGGCACGTCATTCGCCCGCTGGGCCGCACTGCTGAGCGAGCATGCGCACGCCCCGGCGGTGGTCGAGCAGGCCGACGCCTGGCGGCGCGTCGCGGCGACCCCGACCGCGCTGCGCCCGGTCCGGCCCGCGACCGACACCTACGAAACCGCCGAGCACCTGTCGCTGGAACTCGACGTGCAGACCACCCGCATCCTGCTCGGCGAGGCGCCGGCGGCGTTCCACGCCGGGGTCAACGACATCCTGCTGATCGGGTACGCCCTGGCGTGGACGGAGTTCTTGGGCACCGGTGGCGCTCCGGTCGGCATCGACGTCGAAGGCCACGGGCGTCACGAGGAGCTGGCCGGCGGCGTGGACCTCTCGCGCACTGTCGGCTGGTTCACCACCAAATACCCGGTGTCGCTGGCGGTCGACGAATTGCCTTGGGCGCAAGTGCTTTCCGGAGCGCCAGCGCTGGGCGCGGTACTCAAGCGCGCCAAGGAACAGCTGCGGGCCCTGCCGGACCCGCTGAGCTACGGGCTGCTGCGCTACCTGAACGCCGACGTCGACCTGGACGGCTCGGATCCGACGATCGGGTTCAACTACCTGGGCCGGCTGGGCGGCGCGGCGGCCGAGATGTCCGACGAGCTGTGGCGGATCTCGCGGGACGGCTCCGCGATCACCGGGACCAGCACGTCGGTGCCTATGCCGCTGATGCACACCGTGGACCTGAACGCGGGCACCGCCGACGGCGAGACCGGCCCGCAGCTGCACGCGAACTGGACGTGGGCGCCGTCGGCCCTGGACCGCGAGCAGGTCACCCGGCTGAGCCGGCTCTGGTTCGAGGCGCTGACCGGCATCTGCGCCCACGTGCGTGCGGGCGGCGGCGGGCTGACCCCCTCCGACGTCCTGCCGGCGAGGTTGGCCCAGCAACAGATCGACGAGCTCGAACGGCGAAACCCGATCGCCGACGTGCTGCCGCTGACGCCGCTGCAGCAGGGGCTGCTCTTCCATGCCACCACCACCCGGGCCCGCGAGGACGACCTGTACGTGGTGCAGCTGGACATCAGCGTGAGCGGCGCGCTGGACTCCGACCGGCTGCGCGCCGCCGTCCAGACGGTGGTGGACCGGCACCCGCACCTGGTCGCCCGATTCTCCGAGGAATTCGACGAGCCGGTGCAGGTCATCCCCGCGAATCCGGCGATGGCGTGGCAATACGTCGAGCTCGACGCCGGCGACGGCGCCGACGAGCAAGTCGGGGAGCTCTGCGCGGCCGAACGCGCCGCGGTCTACGACCTGGCCGACCAGCCGGCCTTCCGGGTCGCGATGATCCGCACCGCGCAGGACCGGCACCGGTTGGTGCTCACCATTCACCACATCGTGCTCGACGGCTGGTCCGTGCCGATCCTGGTGAACGAGACATTCGCCGGCCTCACCGGTCAGCGGCTGGCCCCGCCGGCCCCGTACCGCCGATTCGTCACCTGGCTGGCCGACCGCGACCTCGACGCCGCCCGGGCGGCGTGGGGTCAGGTGCTCGCCGGCTTCGACGCCCCGACGCTGGTCGGCCCGCCGCATCAGGCGGAGCTGGGTGCCCGGGGCCTTGCGACGTTCGCGGTGTCGGCCGAGACCACCCGCGCGCTCGGCGAGCTGGCCCGGTCCTGCCAGAGCACCGTCAGCACGGTCCTGCAGGCCGCCTGGGCGCAACTGCTCACCTGGCTGACCGGCAACTTCGACGTCGCCTTCGGCACCACCGTCTCCGGCCGGTCGGCCGACGTGGTCGGCGCCGAGTCGATGGTGGGCCTGCTGATCAACACGATTCCGGTGCGCGCCCGCATCACCCCGGCCACCAGCACCACGGCCCTGCTCGAGCAACTGCAGCGCGCGCACAACGACACCCTCGAGCACGAGCACCTGTCGCTGACCGAGATCCACCGGATGACCGGTCACGACAAGTTGTTCGACACGCTGTTCGCCTACGAGAACTACCCGCTCGAAACGTCGGCGATGGCGGTCAACCACGAGCTGTCCATCACCGACTTCAGCGTCTTCGAACGCAACCACTACCCGCTGACGATGCAAGCCGCCCTGTCCGGCGACCGGCTCGGCTTCCGCGTGGAGTACGACGCCGGCGTCTTCGACGCCCGCACGGTCGAGGCGCTCACCGAGCGGCTGGAGCGGGTGCTGGTGGCGATGACCACCGACCCGGCCCGGCGGCTGTCTTCGGTGGACCTGCTGGACTCATCCGAGCGGTCCCACCTGGACGAGCTCGGCAACCGGGCGGCGCTCACCCGGCCCACGCCCGCCGCGGCGTCGATCGTGGCCTTGTTCGCCGAGCAGGTCGCACACCGGCCGGACACCATGGCGATCTGCTGGGGCGACCTGGCCATGACCTACCGGGAACTGGACGAGGCGGCGAACCGGTTGGCGCACCTGCTCGTCGCCGGGGGTGCCGGCCCGGGAAAGTCGGTGGCCCTGCTGTTTTCGCGCTCGGCCCAGGCGATCGTGGCGATCCTGGCGGTGCTCAAGACGGGCGCGGCGTACCTGCCCATCGACCCGGCGGCTCCGGGGGCGCGGATCCGGTTCATGCTCGACGATGCGGCGCCAATCGCGGCGATCACCACCGGGGGATTGCGGTCGCGGCTGGACGAGCGCGCCGTGCGGGTCGTCGACATCGAGGACCCGTCGATCGACGCCTATCCGTCCACGCCGTTGCCCGCGCCGGCGGCCGAGGGCGCCGCCTACGTCATCTACACCTCGGGAACCACCGGCGTGCCCAAGGGCGTGGCGGTCACGCATCGCAACGTGACCCAGCTGATCGGTTCCCTCGACGCCGGACTGCCCACCCCGGGCGTATGGACGCAGTGCCACTCGTACGCCTTCGACGTGTCGGTGTGGGAGATTTTCGCGCCGCTGCTGCGCGGGGGGCGGGTGGTGGTGGTGCCCGAGTCGGTGGTGCGCTCACCGGATGACTTGCGCGCCTTGCTGATCGACGAAGGGGTCACCGTGCTGACCCAGACGCCGTCGGCGGTGGCGGCGCTGGATCCCGCGGGGCTGGAATCGGTGGCGTTGGTGATGGCGGGCGAGGCATGCCCGGCCGAGGTCGTCGATCGTTGGGCGCCGGGCCGGGTGATGGTCAACGCCTACGGCCCGACCGAGACCACGATGTGCGTCGCCATCAGCGCGCCGCTCACGGCCGGCTCGGGGACACCGCCCATCGGTTCGCCGGTGCCGGGGGCGGGATTGTTCGTGCTCGACGCCTGGCTGCGCCCGGTGGCGCCCGGGGTGGTGGGCGAGCTGTACGTGGCCGGCGCGGGCGTGGCCACCGGCTACGTCGGACGGGCGGGCTTGACCGGGTCGCGGTTCGTGGCGTGTCCGTTCGGCGAGCCCGGGAGACGGATGTACCGCACCGGCGACCTGGTGCTCTGGGGCGCCGACGGTCAGCTGGTGTACGTCGGCCGCGCCGACGAGCAGGTCAAGATCCGCGGCTACCGCATCGAACTGGGCGAGGTGCAGGCCGCGCTGGCCCGGCTCGACGGTGTCGACCAGGCGGTGGTGATCGCCCGCGAGGACCGTGCCGGCGAGAAACGGCTGGTCGGCTACATCACCGGAACGGCCGACCCGGCGGACGCGCGCACCACGCTCGCCGGACGGCTCCCGGTCTACATGGTCCCGGCGGCCGTGCTCGCACTCGACGCGCTGCCGCTCACCCGCAACGGCAAGCTGGACGCTCGCGCCCTGCCCGCACCCGAGTACACCGGCCGCGGCTACCGGGCCCCGTCGAACGCGAGCGAGGAGATCCTGGCCGGCATCTTCGCGGGCGTGCTCGGCGTCGAGCGGGTAGGCGTCGACGACTCCTTCTTCGACCTGGGCGGCGACAGCATCTCCGCGATGCGGTTGATCGCCACGGTCAACACCGCGTTGGCCGTCGACCTTGCGGTGCCCACCCTGTTCGACGCGCCCACGGTGCGCAGCCTGAGCCAGCGCCTGGGCACGGGCACGGCCGCCACCGACGACGACGAGATCGTCCCGGTGCAGACCCTGAAGCAGGGCGCCGGCGTTCCGGTGTTCTGCATCCATTCCGCGGGCGGCGTCAGTTGGCCGTATCAGGTTCTCGGCACCCACCTGGACTGCCCGATCATCGGCATCCAGCAGATCGAGGCCGACTCCGAACCCCGGTCCATCAGGGAGATGGCCAAGGCCTACGCCGACCGGCTGCAAGAGGCATACCCGGACGGGCCCTACCACCTGCTTGGCTGGTCGTTCGGCGGCGTGATAGCGCACGAGCTCGCGGTCGAACTGCAGCGACGCGGATGCGTCGTGGGGCGCCTGATCCTGCTCGACGCCCAACCCGCCACCGACGACGGTGTCGCCTCACCGGAGGACAATCTGGGTGAGCAACGGGCCATGGCCGAAGCCGCGTCGTCGCAACGGCTTTTCGAACTGCTGACCCACAACGTTCGCAAGAACGTCGAGCGGTACCGATCCCACCAGCCGAGGGTTTTCAACGGGGACACCACCATCATCGCCGCAACAAGGGGCGAGGCCGAGCGCGCCGCGTTCCTGTCGCGGTCGTGGCGGCCCCACGTCACCGGAGAGATCCTCAGCTACGCGATCGACTGCGCGCACGACGACATGCTGACCGGGAATTCGGTGGCTCTCTACGGGCAACGACTCCGGCACCTGCTGGTGCTCGCCGAACGCCGACTCGAATTGGCCCACGGTGGCCAGCGCGGTGCTCGGCAGGAAAAGCTGCCGGGCGAGCGCGCCGGATAACCGCGCGCTAATTGCCGATAGCGGCCTTGTGTTGGGGGCAATACGATGCCACGGAAGCGCCCAGCAGGTAGCCGGCCGCGTGCGCCGACAGGTCGGTGGCCCGTACGACGTTGAGCACCAACGAGGTTGGTGTTTTCCCCTTGTCGAGTCCGGCGCACATGTTGTGCCCCGCGGCGATCGCGGCGCCCCGATCGGTGAACACGATCCCGTTGCGCTCAATCTCGGCGATGAACGAATCGTCGGTCTGGTCGGCGCAAGCCGGTGCCGCGAAAAACACCGCGGCCCCGGCGGCCACGCCGAACGTCAAAAACATCCCGGCATGCGCGTTCATTCGGCCAAGGTCTCCTCAAGGTGACGACGGGGTGTCTTCGGGGTGGCTGCACAGTAACGGAGAACCGCGGGTCTTTCTCGGCGTCGCCAAGCCCGCCACCTCACGCGAATCGGGTCGCAACGCGACGGCACGCCGGTTCGAAGCGCTATTGAAAACCATTGCTCTACAACAATTTCGAATTCGTCAGCTGCGGATCGGGTGACCGGTCGGCGTCCATCAACCGCCAAGGGCGGCGCGCGAGAGCCGAAGGCGAGAGCAGAGCGCAACCGAGAATTAACAATCCGCAAAAGCGCCGCACCATACAACGGTCCTCCGTCCGCTTGTTCGCTCGCCCGTCGAGGGTCTCCGGCCCGCGCGGGCGGGGGCCGCGCCTCCCGGGTCGCCCGCGGCGGCGACGACGCATTTCACAGTGGCCGTTCGGGCGCGCGGCAACCGCCTTCGGTATGGTCCAAGGAGTGTGCGGAGTCACCGGGGAGGTAAGGCTCGACGGGCGGGTCCCCGACGTAGCAGCGGTGTCCGCAATGGCCGCCGTGATGACCCGACGGGGCCCGGACGCGTCCGGCGCCTGGTCACAGGGGCGGGTCGCGCTCGGTCATCGTCGGCTCAAGATCATCGACCTGAGCGAGGCCGGCGCCCAGCCGATGGTCGACTCCGAGCTGGGCCTGGCGATCGCCTTCAACGGCTGCATCTACAACTACAAGGAGTTGCGCCGGGAACTCACCGGGCACGGCTACCGGTTCTTCTCGCACAGCGACACCGAGGTCTTGATCAAGGCCTACCGGCACTGGGGCGACGACTTCGTCAGCCACCTGCACGGCATGTTCGCCTTCGCGATCGTCGAACGCGACAGCGGCCGGGTGCTGCTGGGCCGTGACCGGCTGGGGATCAAGCCGCTCTACCTGACCGAGGACAGCCACCGGATCCGCTTCGCCTCGGCCCTGCCGGCGCTGCTGGCCGGCGGCGGCGTGGACACCCGCATCGACCCGATCGCCCTGCACCACTACATGACGTTCCACTCGGTGGTCCCGGCGCCGCTGACCATCCTGCGCGGGGTCCGCAAGGTGCCGCCCGCGTCGCTCGTCGCCGTCGAGCCCGACGGCCGGCGCACCGTCACCACCTACTGGACCCCCGACTTCACCCGGCACGACGACCGCGCCGCCTGGTCGGAAACCGATTGGGAAGAGGCGGTGCTGGATGCACTGCGCGTCGCGGTCGAGCGCCGACTGGTCGCCGACGTGCCGGTCGGCTGCCTGCTGTCCGGCGGCGTCGACTCCAGCCTGATCGTCGGCCTGCTCGCCGAGGCCGGCCAGCACGGTTTGATGACCTTCTCCATCGGCTTCGAGGCGGCCGGTGGCGTCGAGGGCGACGAGTTCCGGTGGTCGGACATCATCGCCCAGCGCTTCGAAACCGACCACCATCAGATCCGCATCGGCACCGACCGGATGCTGCCCGCGCTCGACGGGGCGATCGGCGCGATGAGCGAGCCGATGGTCAGCCACGACTGCGTCGCCTTCTACCTGCTCAGCCAGGAAGTGGCACGGCACGTCAAGGTCGTGCAGTCGGGCCAGGGCGCCGACGAGGTGTTCGCCGGCTACCACTGGTACCCCCCGATGGGCTCGCCGGCCGCGGCGTCGCTTCAGGGCTCGGTCGCCGAGTACCGGGGCGCGTTCTTCGATCGCGATTCGGCCGAGATGGCGGGCCTGCTGGGGCCGGGCGTCATGGCCCCGGACGACCCCAGCGAGCGCTTCGTCACCGAGCACTTCGCGCGCGCCGGCGCGCAGACGGGCGTCGATCGCGCGCTGCGGCTGGACACCACCGTCATGCTGGTGGACGACCCGGTGAAACGGGTCGACAACATGACCATGGCCTGGGGCCTCGAGGGCCGGGTTCCGTTCCTCGACCACGAGCTCGTCGAGCTGGCGGCGACCTGTCCGCCGGAGCTGAAGATCGCCCACGAAGGCAAGGGCGTCCTCAAACAGGCCGCGCGACGGGTGATCCCGTCGGAGGTCATCGACCGGCCCAAGGGCTACTTCCCGGTTCCGGCACTGACCCACCTCGAGGGGCCCTACCTCGACATGGTGCGTGACGCCCTCTACGCGCCGGTTGCCAAGGAGCGCGGACTTTTTCGCACTGAGGCGGTCGACGCGCTACTGGCCGACCCCAACGGCAAGCTGACCCCACTTCGCGGCAACGAGCTCTGGCAGATCGCGCTGCTCGAGCTCTGGCTGCAGCGGCACGGCATCACGGGTCCGGTGGCATGACCGAAATCGATCCCTCTGGCGACCACACCGAGGCGATCACGATGGGCCTGCACGACGCCTCGCCGCCGGAGCTGGTGGAAGCGATGGCCAAGGATGTCGAGCTCGAATTGGGCTGGGGCCGACTGATTTTCGGCCAGACCTTCGCCGACTCCCACCAACTGGTCGAGGCGCTGCGCCGGGAGGGGCCCGGCCGCCGCGACATCTGCATCTACGCCCGCGAATCCCACGTGGTGGTCGCCGAAGCGCCGACCGAGCTCTTCATCGACCCCAGCCACACCTATCGGCTGCGCTTCACCGACGCGATGAAGGGCGAGGAATCCTCGCCGGCGCCGCTCGGGGTGACCGTGCGCACGCTGAACGACCCGGTCGACGCCGACGCCATGAATCGCGTCTACGTGCGCTGTGGGATGGTCCCGGCCGGCGTCGACGTCATCTGGGACAACCACCTAAACGCCCCCGCGGTGACCTACCTGCTTGCGGTGCGCGACGCGGACGGCGCCGTGGTGGGCACCGTCACCGGTGTCGACCACGAGTTGCTGTTCTCCGACCCCGAACAGGGGTCGAGCCTGTGGACGCTGGCCGTCGACCCGGCGGCCGGGCTGCCCGGCATCGGTGCGGCCCTCACCCGTGCGCTGGCGGAGCGCTTCCGCAACGCGGGCCGCGCCTACATGGACCTCTCCGTCGCCCACGACAACGCCGCCGCCATCGGGCTGTACGAGAAGCTGGGCTTCGTCCGCGTCCCGGTGCTCGCGATCAAGCGCAAGAACGCCATCAACGAACCGCTGTTCAGCCCGCCGCCCGAGACGGTCGACGACCTCAACCCCTACGCCCGGATCATCGCCGACGAGGCGCTGCGCCGCGGAATCTGGGTCGAGGTGCTCGACGCCGAGACCGGGGAGATGCGCCTCACCCACGGCGGCCGCAGCGTCATCACCCGTGAATCGCTGTCCGAATACACCTCGGCGGTCGCCATGTGCCGCTGCGACGACAAGCGCCTGACGCGGCGGCTGGTCTCCGAGGCGGGCATCACGGTGCCCCGCGCCCGCCTGGCCACCTTCGATGAGGGCGACTACAACTTCCTCACCGAGGTTGGCGAGGTCGTCGTCAAGCCGACCCGCGGCGAGCAGGGCAAGGGCATCACCGTCGGGGTGACCGCCGACAGCGGCCCCGAAGAGCTGGCCGCCGCGCTGGCCCGGGCCCGTCAGCAACACCCGGACGTGCTGATCGAGCAGCGCGTGCAGGGCGACGATCTTCGGCTGGTGGTGATCGACGGCCGGGTGGTGGCCGCCGCGCTGCGGATGCCGCCCGAGGTCATCGGCACGGGGGAGCACAGCATCCGTGACCTGATCGCGGCGGAAAGCCGGCGGCGCTCCGCGGCCACCGGCGGCGAATCCCGCATCCCGATCGACGACCTGACCGAGTCGACGGTGGCCGAGGCGGGCTGGACGCTGGACGACGTGCTGCCCCAGGGCTCCCGCCTGCGCGTCCGCCGCACCGCCAACCTGCATCAGGGCGGCACCATCCACGACGTCACCGCCGTGGTGAACTCCGAACTGTGCCGGGTCGCGGTGACGGCGGCCGAGGCGATCGGCATCCCGGTGACGGGCATCGACCTGCTGGTGCCGGACGTCACCGGCGCCGAGTACGCCTTCATCGAAGCCAACGAAAGGCCCGGGCTGGCCAACCACGAACCGCAGCCCACGGCTGCGGCGTTCATCGACTTCCTGTTCCCCGGCCACCCCGGCCAGCCGCAACCCTGGACCCCGGAGGAGTCGCGCGCCGACCGCGGCTGAGGCGTGTGATGCGCCTCGCCTGGGTACTTCTGAAGCCACCCGGATAGGAGTCAGATGAGCGGAAGCGTGCAAACCGGAACCATCACCACCCACGTGCCGGCGCGCCTCGACAGGCTGCCCTGGTCGCGATTCCACTGGCGCGTCGTCATCGGACTGGGCGGGGTCTGGGTCCTGGACGGGCTCGAGGTCACGATGGTGGGCAACGTGTCCGCTCGCCTGACGGAAAAGGGCAGCGGCATCGACCTGAACGCCGCGCAGATCGGCATGGCGGCCGCGTTCTACATCGCCGGTGCGTGCCTGGGCGCGCTGTTCTTCGGGCACCTGACGGACCGCTTCGGGCGGCGCAATCTGTTCATGCTCACCCTGGCGGTCTACCTGGCCGCCACCGTCGCGACCGCGTTCGCCTTCGCCCCTTGGTATTTCTTCGTCGCGCGGTTTTTCACCGGCGCCGGCATCGGCGGCGAATACGCCGCGATCAATTCGGCCATCGACGAGTTGATCCCCGCCCGGCTGCGCGGCCGCGTCGACCTGATCATCAACGGGACCTATTGGCTCGGTTCGGCCGCGGGGGCGGCCGGCGCCCTCGTCCTGCTCGACACGTCGAACTTCGCGCCCAACATCGGCTGGCGGCTGGCCTTCGGCGTCGGCGCCATCTTCGGTATCTTCGTGCTCCTCGTCCGGCGCAACGTCCCCGAGAGCCCGCGGTGGTTGTTCATCCACGGCCGCGACGAGGAGGCCGAGCGGGTCGTCGGCGAGATCGAGGAGGCGGTGCGGCAGGAGACCGGCGAACCCCTGCCCGAACCGCAAGGCCGCGGGCTCAAAATCCGTCAGCGCGAGACGATCTCGTTCCGCGAGATCGCCCGGGTGGCGTTCAAGCTCTATCCGCAGCGCGCGATCCTGGGGCTGGCGCTGTTCACCGGGCAGGCGTTCCTCTACAACGGCGTGACGTTCAATCTGGGCACGCTGTTGAGCGGGTTCTACGGCGTGCCGTCGGGCAAGGTGCCGCTGTTCTTCATCCTGTGGGCGCTGAGCAACTTCGTCGGGCCGCTGGCTCTTGGCCACCTGTTCGACACCGTCGGCCGCAAGCCGATGATCACTGCCACCTACCTCGGGTCCGCGCTGGTGGCCGTCGTCCTGGCGATCCTGTTCGTGACCCACACCGGTGGTGTCTGGACCTTCATCGGCGTCCTCGCGGTCGCGTTCTTCTTGGCGTCGGCGGGCGCCAGCGCCGCCTACCTGACGGTCAGCGAGATCTTCCCGATGGAGACCAGGGCGCTGGCGATCGCGTTCTTCTACGCGGTGGGCACCGCGATCGGCGGCATCACCGGGCCCCTGCTGTTCGGGCAGCTGATCAATTCCGGGGAACGCGGCCAGGTGATGTGGTCATTCCTGACGGGCGCCGCGGTGATGGCCATCGCGGGCCTGGTCGAATTGCGGCTCGGGATCGCGGCCGAAGGGCGCCCACTCGAAGAGTTGGCCCTGCCGCTGACCGTCGACGACGCCGAGTCCGACGACCGCGGGCCGTCTTCTGTTTGAAACCATCGAGGTGGCAGCGGTGACGCGGGCGTAACATATCCGCCATCGAGAGTTCCTAATGTGAGTCGGTCCACCAGACGTGGGCCCCCCCAGCGATAGGAATTCCATTGAGCGGTAACGCGGTCCGCCTCCAGGCGATCAACAATGTCGAGGCATACGTTCCCCCTGCCATCAGCTTCGTCCCGGGCGAAGCGCCCGGCGAGATCTTCGGCTCCAACGTCTTCACCAAGGCCGAGATGCAGGCGCGGCTGCCCAAGTCGGTGTACAAGTCCGTCGTGGCGACCATCGAGAAGGGCGCCAAGCTCGACCCCGCCGTCGCCGACACGGTCGCGGTGGCGATGAAGGACTGGGCGCTGGAAAAGGGCGCCACCCACTACGCCCACGTCTTCTACCCGATGACGGGTCTGACCGCCGAAAAGCACGACAGCTTCCTGGAGCCGGTCTCCGACGGGCAGACGCTCGCCGAGTTCGCCGGCAAGACCTTGATCCAGGGGGAGCCCGACGCCTCCAGCTTCCCCTCGGGCGGGCTGCGCAGCACGTTCGAGGCGCGCGGCTACACCGGCTGGGACGTGACGAGTCCCGCCTACATCCTGGAGAACCCGAACGGTAACACCCTCTGTATCCCAACAATTTTCGTCTCGATGACCGGCGAGGCGCTGGACTACAAGACGCCGCTGCTGCGCAGCCAGCAGGCCATGGGCACGCACGCCGAGCGGGTGCTGAAGTTGTTCGGCCATAACGACCTCAACCACGTGGTGTCCTTCTGTGGCCCGGAGCAGGAGTACTTCCTGGTCGACCGGCACTTCTTCCTGGCCCGCCCCGACCTGGTCAACGCCGGACGCACGCTGTTCGGCGCCAAGCCGCCCAAGGGCCAGGAGTTCGACGACCACTACTTCGGTGCGGTGCCCGAGCGTGTCCTGGGCTTCATGATGGACACCGAGCGGGAGCTGTTCAAGCTCGGCATTCCCGCCAAGACCCGGCACAACGAGGTGGCCCCCGGCCAGTTCGAGATCGCGCCGATGTTCGAGCGGGCCAACATCGCCTCGGACCACCAGCAGCTGCTGATGACGGTGTTCAAGACGATTGCCAAGAAGCACGGCATGGAATGCCTCTTCCACGAGAAGCCGTTCGCCGGCGTCAACGGGTCGGGCAAGCACGTCAACTTCTCGATGGGCAACTCCGAGTTGGGTTCGCTGCTGGTGCCGGGCGACACCCCGCACGAGAATGCCCAGTTCCTGGTGTTCTGCGCCGCCGTGATCCGAGCCGTGCACAAGTTCGCCGGCCTGCTACGGGTCTCGGTCGCCTCGGCGACCAACGACCACCGCCTGGGCGCCAATGAGGCGCCGCCGGCGATCATCTCGATCTTCCTCGGCGAACAGCTCGCCGACGTGTTCGAGCAGATCGCCAAGGGCGCGGCCACCTCGTCAAAGGGCAAGGGCACCATGATCATCGGCGTCGACACCCTGCCGCACCTGCCGACCGACGCCGGCGACCGCAACCGCACCAGCCCGTTCGCCTTCACCGGCAACCGGTTCGAGTTCCGCGCGCCAGGCTCGGGCCAGACGGTTGCCGTGCCGTTGATCATCCTCAACACGATCATGGCCGACTCACTCGACTACATGGCCACGATCCTGGAAGAGGCTGTGAGCAAGGGCGAGGACTTCGACAAGGCGGTCCAGAAACTGCTCACCGACGTCATCACCGAACACGGCGCGGTCGTGTTCAACGGCGACGGGTATTCGGACAACTGGCAGATCGAGGCGGCCGAGCGCGGGTTGCCGAACCTCAAGACGTCGCTGGACGCCATCCCGGAGCTGATCAAGCCCGAAGCCGTCGAACTCTTCGGCAAATACGGAGTGTTCAACGAGCGCGAGCTGCACAGCCGTTACGAGGTCCGCTTGGAGCAGTACGCGTTGACCATCGGGGTCGAGGCCAAGCTGGCGTTGGAGCTGGGGACGACGGTGATCCTGCCCGCCGCGATCCGGTACCAGACCGAGCTTGCGCAGAATGTGGCGAGCCTCAAGGCCGCCGGAATCGAGCCGAGTTCTGCTGCGCTGGAATCGGTTTCGGGGCCGATTGCCGATCTCGAAGCCGCGCTCGGCACGCTGAAGGCGGCGCTGGCGGACCACTCGGCATCGTCGGCGCTCGAGGAGGCGACCCACGCCCAGAAAGAGCTGCTCCCCGCGATGGCGGCGGTGCGCACGGCCGCCGACACGCTGGAAGGCGTTGTGGCCGACGACCTGTGGCCGCTGCCGACCTACCAGGAGATGCTCTACATCCTGTAGGGGACGATAGGGATCAGCCGATCAGCCGTAGGCGTCCCACCAGGTGTGCAGGTCCTCGACGGTGGCGGGGTCGCCGGAGACGTCGCTGAGCATCAGCTTCTCGTCGTTGGTCCAGATGACGTTCGGGTGGTTGTTGTAGGTGCCGCAGGCGATCAGCCCGGCCATGTCGTTGGGGGTCTGGTCGTAGTGCCAGCTGACGGGTGAGCGTCCCTCGCCGGGGCAGTTCACCAGGCTGACGTTGGCGATGTCGTCGGTGAATGCCCTCTTCAGTCTGTTCGGCGTCGCGAACAGTCCGTAGGTGGCGTGGCTGGGACCGCCCGGCTGGGTGTTCTGCCCGCAGGTCACCATCGCGACCGCGTGCACCCAGATGCTGCCCGACTCCGGGGTGGCGGGCGTGCAGGTGCCGGCCAGGTAGCCGGGAGGCAGCAGGCTGATCAGCCGCGCCTGATCGTCGTTGGGGGCGATGCCGGACGGCGGCGGGGTTTTCGCCACGGTCGACTTGGCGTGCCCCTGGCCGGACGGTTTGAGCGCAAGCCAGACGCCGGCGGCGCAGAGGGCGACGACGATCGCCACGGCGGCGGCGACCATCGGCCAGCGGTTGCGTTGGGGCGACGGGGACGGAACGTCCGGCGGCCTCGAGCCCGGGGTCACGATTTCGCTGTGCCGCAGAATCGTTTCCGCGCGTTGGCGTTCCGGGCTGCTGAGCGCCCGGTGCGCAGCCTCGGCCAGGCCGCCGGCGGTGGGATAGCGCTCGATCGGGGTTTTGGCCATGCCGCCGGCGATCACCGCGTCGAATGCCGGGCTCACCCCCGGGCCTTGCTCGCTCGGTTTGGGGATGGGCTGCATCATGTGGGCGCTGACCAACATGCCGGTGCTGTCGGCGGGATAGGGCGGGGCCGCCGTCAGGCATTCGTAGAGCACACAGGCCAGCGCGTAGACGTCGGCGCGCGGTGTCACCTCGTCGCTCGAAAACCGTTCGGGCGCCATGTATTTCAGGGTGCCGACGGCAGTCCCCAGCTGGGTGAGTTTCTCGTCGGACTTGGCGCTGGCGATCCCGAAGTCGACGAGATAGGCGAAGTCGTCACCGGTGATCAGGATGTTCTGCGGCTTGACGTCGCGGTGGGTCACGCCGGCGGCGTGCGCGGCATCGAGGGCCGAGGCGATCTGGTGGACGATGGCCACCGCCCGCGGCGCCGGCAGTGGGCCATCCCGTTCGAGCAGGCTGCCCAGGTCGATGCCCTCGATGAGGCGCATCTCCAGGTACAGCTGCCCGTCGATCTCGCCGTAGTCGTGGATGGGCACCACATGGGGCTCCAACAGCCGGCCGGTGATCCGCGCCTCGCGTTCCATTCGCTTGCGGAACACCGGATCTCCGCTGAACGTGTGCGACATCAACTTGAGCGCCACCGTCCACTGTTTGACCGTGTGCTCGGCCTCGTAGACCTCACCCATCCCGCCGCGCCCGAGCAGCCGCTTGAGACGGTAAGGGCCGAACATCGTCCCCACCCGCGAGCCCTCGGTCATCGAGTGACTCGATCGACGAGGTGAGCGCACACCGATCTCACCGCAGAAACGTACAACATCGCCCCGGCCCGCGCCGGTCGCGCGATCAGCGCACCGGGGGAGCGACCTGCGTGATCGAACCATCCGGGGCCAGCACGATGGTGCCGCTCAGCGCCCCGTCGCTGGCGCTGATCTGTAGGTGCAAGCCACCGTCCTTACGGGATTCGATCGTCAGGAAGATCCGGTCGGCGTCGTAGATGTGTAGTGTCTGCGGCGCCTGCTGCACGACACCGACGACCGCCTGCACGTCGAACTTGCTGAGGTCACCCACCACCAAACGGGACGACACCGCGTTCTCGGGACCGACGCTGGCCCAATTACCGTCGCGGCACAGCCAACTCACCACCTTCCGCGGGTTGGCGGTGTCCGGACGCATGACCACCACCTGGGTTTGGTAGATGTTCAGCTGGTAGCCCAGGGTGTCGCCGAACTGCGTCCGCATCTGCGCCAGCACCCCGCTGACCCCGCTCAGGGTCAACAGCTGCGGCGGGGGAGGCGTCGGGGTGGTGGTCGCGGCGGCGGAGCTGCTGGGGGCCGACCTGCAGATCCACCCGACGCCCGCGCGCCCGCCGTCGCCGCCGTCCGGACTTGTCGGACGACGGACGTGGATCGCGGTGGCCGTTGCGCTGGTGCTGCTCGGCGCCGGCGTCGCCTGGGGCCTACAGCGCGACATCAACTTGAGCGCCACCGTCCACTGTTTGACCGTGTGCTCGGCCTCGTAGACCTCACCCATCCCGCCGCGC
>NZ_LZJI01000122.1 GCF_001667775.1 Mycobacterium sp. E1747 | reverse complement strand
GGAGGTTCGTCGTCGGGGGGTGCGGGGCCGGGCGGCGCCGGTTGGGCGGCCAGGCGGGCTTGGCGGTTGCGGTGGCGTTCGCCGGTGATGCGCTGGGCCCGGTTCTGGGCGCGGGTGCGGGTGCGCAGCGGCATCATCGCGGTGCGCTCACCGCACCGCTCGATGGGAGTGGGAGCCGGGATGTCACCGGTTGGCGCGCACAGGCTGGGAAACAGCAGCGCGCTGCCGGGGGTGGTGACGTAGGTGTGTCCGTCGGGCAGCCGCCAGATCAGGGTGCCGTCGGGTAACTGTTCGTCCCGCCAGCCCCAGAACGTTTTCAGCAAATGATGTTGGCGGCAAAGGGCTTTCAGGTTCGACGGATGCGTCGCACCGCCCTCGGAGTACGGGACCGTGTGGTCGATGTCGCAATCGACGGCCGGGCGATCACACCCCGGCGCCCGACACGTCAGATCCCGGCACCGCACGAAGTCGGCTAGTCCCTTCGACGGGGTGTAGCGCGGCTCAGCCTCGCCCGGGACGCCGAGGGGCACCAGCTTGGCCGAGCGGGCCAACTCGGCGATCACCTCCGCGGGAAGGAGTCCTTCGAAACCGGGCAGGACGCCCGGGGCCGCGCCGTGGCCGGCGACCGTGGCCTGCTCGGCGACGACGTGAATCACCACGGCGCTGGGAGTGCGCCCGGCGGCCGCACACCCGGGCGTTCCGCATTGACACCGCAACCGCTCCGCGCCGGCGGCCAGCGCCCCGAGTGCATCGGCGCGCCGCTGCCGCTGGTTGCGTGGATCGGCGCCACACACGCTGCGCGCCAACTCATCGAGCCGCCGGTCCAGGGCATGCCCGTCGGCGCCGAACATGCTGCCCGTCAGCCACGCCATCCCCGATTCGTTGGATTGCACATCCACGAACCTGTCGCTGACCGCCTCCTTGGCCCGGCGCACCGCATCGGCGTCCACCAGCGCCACCACACGATCCACCGCCGCACTCAACCCGCCCCGGGTCAGCGAGGGGCGCCGCGACAGCAAGGCCGCGAGCCGCGCGTCCACGCGCGCCAACACCTCGGCGTCGGTGACCAGATCGGTGCGGAACACGATCGTCTGAAACACGCGATAGTCGATGTCGCCGGCCTGGAACGCCTTGCCGACCTGCGGCAGCCGCTCGCGCAGCGCCATCGCGTATCGCAGATAGCTATGCGCCATCGCCACACTGCAACCCAGCGCGGCACCGACCTGCGCGGCGACCGCCTCCCACGCGTCGGCAGCCCAGTCCGCCCGCTCCCCCGAATCCCGGCAGCGCAACACCAGCAAATCCCCGACCGCCACCAACCGTTCGGCGGCGGCCCGCGCCTCCGCACGCCCCGCCTCACGCATCCGACCCAGCAGCGCCGACGATTCCGGCGTGCACCGCGAGGCCAAGGAATACTCGAACATGT
>NZ_LZJI01000121.1 GCF_001667775.1 Mycobacterium sp. E1747 | reverse complement strand
GCCCGTCACCCGGTCGATCATCAACAGCATGGGATCGGCCAGCCGGGCACCCGCGCCGAAGAACTCGTCCGGGCGGGCATGTAGGTCGACGACCGAAGCGTCGCAGGGCAGCTCCAAGAGGTAACGCTGATCTTCCGTTACGGGAAGCCCGTTTTGGTGCTGCAACGCCTCGTGGGGAAAGTATCCGAACACCGTCGTGAACGTGTAGACGGGTCCGTCGTCCGCCTCGATGTGGCCGTCGAAGCTCACGATGATGGTTCCACCCGCCTGGGCGACGTTCGTCAGCGAGACTTTGGTGCGCACCGTACCGGTCGAGGGCGTGATTTCCCGGTGCTGGGTGCCCGTCCCGTCGAGGTTGCGGAAACAGAGATCCACGTCGTGGTCCAGCGCGCAGCCGACATAGGTGGCGAGCCACCCGCACGGCTGAAGAGCCACCTCCATGAGGACTGCGTTGGGAACCGTCGCCGTCCCGTTAGCAGTGAAATACCAAGCGTCGCTGGGAACGTCGTACTCCACCACGGCCCGGGCACCGGACTTCTTCACGCCGATCTCGCCCACCACGTCGGTTACCCGGGACATGAAGTGGTAGGGCGGAGCCGGCAGCCTGGCCACCTTTCGGTGCGAATCGAATTTCTCGTAGAGGGGGCCAAACGCCATGGAAGGCTTAGCGATAGCGCTGGACAGCATCGACTTGTAGTCGAACCGGAACCCATCGGCTTCGGCGACCGGCTTGGGTTCGACGTAGCCTTTCAGCTCCTCCGCGCCCAGATCCATCGGCCAGCCGGGGGAGAGTTTGAGTCCCATCCGGACGCAGTGGAACGCCGCCAAGCCGTCGACCGTGCAGAGCAGATCGGCGAACAGCGTGGGCTCGGGGCCGGCGAGGACCTCCCGCACGAACACCTCGTAGACCAGCTCGCGCGACTGCGGGGTGACCTGTCCACGGCAGCGCAACTTGTAGGTCTCGAACGGCACCGGTTCAAACCGCCACCCATCGCATTCCAGCGTCATGCCCAGGGCCGTCATGTAGATCGCCATGGTCTGCATCGTCGCCTCGTACATGAGGGTACCGGGCATGCACGGGTCATTCTTGAAATGACCGCTGAAGAACCAGCTTTCGGGCGTCACCCGCGCGGCGGCGCGCAGATAACCACGGCCCCAAGGCCCGCCGGAGAACTCCAGGTCGGTCACCTCGTCGACGAACAGCATGCTACCGCCCGAGATGCGCGGCGTGCGGGTGTGGCTGGCTCCGCGTTCGAAGCCGCTACCCAACGTCTGCCAGACCTGGCCCGCCGCCAACGCCTCGAGATCGGCGCGACTCAACGACGTGCGCGACGTTGGCGCCGACGTGATTTCCATGGGGCCTGTGACGGTCTCATCCTCGGGGCGCCAGAGGATGCCGCCCGAGGCCGCCAAGTCCTCGTCGGAGAAGAACCCGGCCTGCCCATTGCGTATCGACATTCGTTCGACACCGTCGATCGTGCAGTCGTAATGAAAGAAGAACAGGCGGATGTCGCCCTGGCGGGCGTGGCCGTCCACGTGGATGTCGAAGCGCAGGGTGTCGCCGATCTCCGGCAGGCCACCGAGGTAGGTCACCTCGCAACCCAGCAGGCGATACACCCGCTCGCCTTTGTTGGCGAAGTCGGCGCCCATCCAGGAGATGAGCATGAGGTCCGCCTGCCCGGCTTCGATCATGATGCCGGCCGGCATCCGGCCCTGATGGAGCCACCACGCATCGGCGGTGACATCGGTTTCGGTCCACAGGGTTCCAGTGCCGATTGTCGCCGGCTCGGCGTCAATGCCCAGTAGGCGATCCGCCAGCAGCAGAGGGGGTTCCGGCATCCGGACCTGCCGAAGGTAATCGTCTTGCACGGCGAATTGCGGGCCGTAGATGTCGGAGATCTTGCCCGAAGCGTGTACCCGCAGTCCGTCCTTGTCCAGAGCGAGGCCCACCGGGGCGCGCTTGACTGTCGGCGTCGGCAAGCCCTTGCCGGCGGGCCGCGGCGGCTGGATCGCCCTGCAGGCTGCGTTGTCGGTTGCGTCCTGGTGCACAGCATCCACAGCGGCGCCATTAAGCTGCGGTGTGAAACCGCGCGGTGCAGAGCCGTTCTGGGTGCGGTGGAGGTCGACGGCATACGCAATCGACAGCGGCTCGGGCGGAAGCTGCGCTAGCAGGGCTTCGCCCAACGAGACCCGCGCCAACGCCTCGTCGGCTTTGGGCAGTGTCGGCGGAACGGGGAGGCGTGACGCCATTAGCGGCTCCGGTTGATCAGCGGTGCTCGGGAGCAACACAGCGGGCAGATGAGCGGGGAATTGTCGTCGTGTGAACTTCTCCGGCGGGGGCTTCACGCTCGCGGGAAACGGCCTGTGTTCGGCAGCGGCCGGCACCAGCGCAATGCGCTGGGTCTGGCCGGCCAGCGCGTTGAGGGTGACGACGACCCGCTTTTCCGATTCCCATGGTGTCCCATCAGGCCGCACGCGGAGCAGGCCATAGAGCACGCCGGCGGCTACGTGCAGCAGCCCGGATGCGGCATGCGGGTGGCCGAGAAGGCGGGAGAGGTTGAACGCTCCGGGCGCAGACCCCAGGTGCAGGCAATCACCGACCGGATTCTGGTCGGCGGGCAGGGTGGCAAGTACCGTGTCGCCATCACGACGCGCGTCCTCGGAGCGTTTGAGCACCAACACGACCGCGGCGTCACCGGGCGTTTGCTCGTCAGATCCCAGCAACGCGCGAGCTGCGGCTTCGTGCACCGGTTCGCAGCTGAGGTCCACCGCGCCCACCACGGCCGCGTCGATTTCCTCTCGCCGCAGCGCACGCGCGGCCAGTTCCAGCGCTGTGCTGCCGGAAAGCTGCTCCCTGGACACGGTGAAACTCGGCCCACGCAAATCGAATTGACTGTTCAACCGGTTGGCCACGACATTGGGCATGGCGCCGACGACCCCCGCGGCGGTCAACCCGTGCACGACGCGGTCGCGGGCCGTCGCCAGTTGCTCGGGATCGTCGATCTCGTCGGCCATCCGCCAGCGCACGCCGAATCGGGTCACCTCCGCGTCGCAACCCATCCCCACGACGACGCCGGTCGTCTCCGATGGCAGGCGTTTGATCAGGTCACCGATGTCGAGGGCGGCAGCGAGGAGTGCAAGTTGCTGGGGCTGCGTCTGGCTGAGATCGACAGGGGGGAAGCGGGTTTCAGCGAGATCGAGGAAGATATCGGCCATCCGTGCCCGGTGGACCCCGTCGCCGTCACAGCTGGGAATCGGCTGGCATGTCCTCAAATGGTTTGCGACCGAGGCGGTTTCGTGTCCGCCCACCCGCAGCGCCAGCCCGACGATGGCGATGTCGTCGGCAGCCGGGGAACTCGCCACCGGCCGCCCCGGCAGATGGAGCGCCCCGGACGACTCGGGCCATTCCTCGAGGACCAGGTGGGCGTTATTGCCGCCGAAGCCGAAGTTATTGATCGCGGCGCGGCGTGGCCCATCGCATTCCCAGGGCTCGGCGTCGGTGAGCAACCGGAACGGGGAGTCGGCGAGGAACGGCACCGGGTCTTCGGCGTGCAGCGTCGGCGGGCGTAAGCCTGCCCGCATGGCAGCGAGTACTTTGATGGCTCCCGCTGCGCCCGAGGCCGTGATGGCATGCCCCAGGTTGGACTTCAGCGATCCGATGGGGACGTTCTGGGCACCCCCGAAGATCCGGGTCATGCTCATCAGTTCGACCAGGTCGCCGCGTGAAGTGCCGGTCGCGTGGCACTCGACGAGTGAAATATCTTGCGGCGCAAGCTCGGCCATCTCGTACGCGCGCCTCATCGCGCGCTCCTGCCCTTCCTGGGAAGGTACCAACAGGCCGCCGCTCCGGCCGTCGTTGCTCAGACCCACCGCGCGGATGACGCCGAGGATGCCGTTGTCGTCGGCGATCGCGTCGTCCAGCCTTCTCAGTACCAGACACGCCGCGCCCTCGGCGGGCACCAGCCCGTCCGCGTCGCGGTGGAAGGGCCGCGACCTCCCCGTACGGCTGAGCGCCTGCAGCGCGGTGAAGCCGACGTGCAGGAGCAGGTCGCTCGCGCCGTTGACGCCGCCGGCCACCATCACGTCCGCCGTGCGGTCGTGGAGCCGATCGCACGCCAGCTTGATGGCGTACAGCGAGGAGGCGCATGCGGCGTCGAGGGCGGTGGCGCCTGCGGTCAGGCCCAGCGCGTCGGATATCAGATGGGCCGGTAGGCCGGACATGAAACGGTTACGCCAATCGATCCCGTGATTGCCGCCACGCCAGACCATTTCGGCCAGATCCGTCATCGATTTCGTGGGGTAACTCAAGTTGCCGAGGACCACACCGGCGGCACCGGGGATTTCACCGGGGGACCAGCCCGCGCTCTGGACGGCTTGCCGGGCCGCCTCGGCGGCCCACAGGTACAGCGGATCGAGGCCCTGCAAGTGCTTCGGGTCGAGCAGGAAACGGTGGGGGTCGACGACCGCGTCAAAGCCGCGCACGTGTCCACCGCGATCCGTCCAGGCATGGTCGAGGACGGGGTGGCGCTGCCCCCCTCCGGTTATGCGCGTCGTCGATACGCCCCAATGCCCGGGCGGCGGCGGGCCGAGGACGTCGCGCCCGTCGCGCACGGTCGCCCACAGCTCGTCGGGGTTCAGGCCGCCGGGAAGGACGCAGCCCTGACCGACGATCGCGATGGGTTCAAACTTCACGGCGGTTCTGCGGCATCATCGGATCAGCTGCCGTACGGGAACAACTCGAGTCGTTTGAGGCTGGCGACCAGCAGATTGTCCGTGTCGACCAGGTCGAGGTCGCAGACCGCTCGGTTGTTCTGGGCGTCGCCGTTGGAGAGCACGCACCGAAGTCCGTCGCCCAGCGGGCCGTCCTGGTAACGCACCACCTCGCCGAGCCGCAGCGGCAGCACCGTGCGGCCAAGCCGTTCGAAACTCCAGATCAGGGCCAACTGGAGACAGCCATCGAGCGCAGCCGGATCCGTCGCCCAGCCTTCGCCCGGCCAGCCCGCCGCCGTCACTCCCCGCAAGCATGCCGTGGCGCTGGTGTCCCAGCAGTCGACGCTGTCGATCACCTGGAATGCGGGGCCGTGAAATAGCGCACCGCCGCGGTAGCAGGCTTCGCGGCCGAGCCGGCCACTGCGCGGTATCGACGTCGAGAGGCTTGGGATAACCGTTGAGCCCGAGCCCGTTTCGATGGTCGCGGAGTAATAGGCAGCTGATTCCGAACTATCGGTCAGCGTGCACACCAACCGGTCCGGCTGGCCTTCCAGCGGCGCGCAACGCACCAGCATCGGGTCGCCGTGCCGTTCGAAGTCCTGCAACGTCACGCCCCGAAGCACCTTGAGGTCGATAAGACGATTGACGCGCTGTCCGGGCCGGCACGCTTCGGTCATCCGGACGAACCACTCCAGCGTCTGCGCGACGGGCAGCACCACGTTGTCCTGGATGCGATGATCGATCAGGTACGGCTGACGTGTCACGTGGGCCGCCACCCGCGCAACGCGGCCTTTATCCGGTATCGGATGCGTTGGCGCGCCGGCTGACACACCGCCCCCGACGATCACCTCGCAGAGGTCGGAGTCGCCATCGAGCACCTCGGAGACGAACGCGCGTGCCCCGTCGGCAAGTGGGATCAACGGGATGCCGCGTGACTCGAACATCGCCTTGAGACCCGGTGTGACCATGCCGGAGTCCCATGGGCCCCAGCCCACTGCCCGGACGAGGCAGGATGGGCCGCGCCGGGCCTGCTCGGCCAATGCCACCTTGTTGAGTATCTCGTTGGCCATGGCGTAGTCGCTCTGGCCGACGTTGCCGCTGCGCGCGGCCACCGACGAGAACAGGCAGACAAGCTTCAGCTGGTCGGTGGCCGTCGCGTCCAGCAGTGCACAAAGACCGCCGACCTTCGTCTGGACGACGCGATCGAACCCGTCGAGAGTCTTCTTCTCCAAGGGGGCGTCGGCCAAAACGCCTGCGCCATGGATCAACCCGGTGATGGGCCCAAACTCGGCTCGCACGCCGGCGAGCAAATCGGCGAGTTGCGACGAATCGCGGACGTCGGCAGCGGCGTAGCGCACGCGGGCGCCGGCGTCGTTCAACGCGGCCATCGTCGCACGCACCTCGCGGTCGGCCAGGATGCGTTGTACCTGCTGTTCCAGCTGCCTGGGCGTGGGCTTGAGTCCTTGTGCCGCTGCGCCGGCAAGCAGCGCCCGCTTGAGTTCGGCGTCGGTCGTCAGCCCGCGTGCGGCGGGCGGTTCATCGCCGAGTTCCGTGCGTCCGATCAGGACGAAGCTGGCCCGCGTGTGCTTTGCCAGGGCGATCACCGACGCGGCCGTGACACCGCGGCCCCCGCCCGACACGACGATCACGTCGCGACGATCGATACGCGGCGTGTGCGTGGCAACCGGATGCGCGTCCGCGACGACCGTGACGCGGCCGTGGCTGCTGCCCAAACCGACTTCCAGTTCCGGTCCCCCCGCCAACATCTCCTGTGCGAGGTGTTCGGCGACGCTGATCGGGGAATGTTGCCCGGCCGCGATGTCGATCGCCTTGACCTGCGCCGTCGGCCACTCTTGCGCGACCGTCTTGATGAGGGCGGCGATGCCCGCGGTCCACGCGCGCGGGCCGGGCTCGTCGAGCAGGCCGAAGCTGCCGCCGGTGTCCTGAACGGTGACGAAGACCCCGCCGCGTTCGGAGAACCTGGCCGCGATGCGTTGCGCGTCGGAGAAGATGGTTCGGTTCATGGCCAGTGCGGCGTCCCGCGTGGCTGCCCGGCCCAGGCCGCCGAGGTGGATCACCGCCTGGGCCTCGGTGCTGGGCTCGTCGGTGATGGCCGCTCCGATGCCGTGTGTGCGCAGGATCGCGGCCAGGGCGTTGGCGACGTCGTCGTCTTGGGCGGCAACGATTTCCACGTTCGCAGCGCCGTAAAGGCCCGGCATTCCCATCCCGCTCGCCGGAGCAGCGACCGCCCGTACCGCGTAACGGGCGATCGCTGCTCCGGCCAACTCAAAAGGGAGGCGGTCACCGACCGGTGTGCCGTTGGGCGTGCTGGGATTTTGGAGGTGGTCGACGATTTCTTGGAGGGTGACCAGGGTGGCCATGGTGGTGGTGTCGACGTCGGGGAGGTTGGGGTGGCGTTGTTGGATGGTGGAGAGGATTTCGACGCGTTTGATGGAGTCGATGCCGAGGTCGGCTTCCAGTGCCATTGAGAGGTCGAGCATTTCAGTGGGGTAGCCGGTTTTGTCGGCGACGACTTCGAGCATCTGGGTGATGAGGTTGGTGTCGGCTGCGGGTGGGGGCGGGGTTGGTGTGCCGTTTTGGACCGGTGCTGCTGCGACCGGCGGTGAAGCCATTCCGGTCCGTGACGCCAGGGTCTCGAGAAGTTCTCGCAGTTGGTCGACGCTGGCCTGCAACGTCCCCATTGCGGCGAACATCTGCGCCACCACGTCGGCGGGCACGCCGGACGATGGCGCGGCAGCAGTGCCCGCGCCATGACCATCCCCACTGAGAGCGGCCGAGCTTCCGTTCGGAACCACCGCGGGGGCTACGAACGTAACTGATTCTGGTGGTGCCAATGCGGACTCCGATTCGATGCTGTGCACGTTGTGGTGACTGTGGTCCGCCGATGTCTCGACGTCAGTTGGCCGTTGCAGCGGCTCGTCACTGATCTGCGGCTTTCCATAGTTGGATCCATTGATCTTGAGGGTCAGTTTCTGCTGCTTACGGGTACGGGGGTCGTCGCCAACACGGTAGTCATCCCACAGGCGCCCGAAATCCATGTGGACACCGGCGGCGGCAAGTTGGGCCAGCCCGGTCCACAGCGATCGAATGCCGTTTCGGCCCTTGGCATCCAGCGCGACCGCGCAGTGTTCCTCGCCCTCCAGACACTTGCCGACGAGATTTGTCAGCACACTGCCGGGACCGACCTCGACAAACGTGCGAGCGCCGGCGCGCCACATCGCCTGAATCTGCTCAGCGAACCGCACGGGCGTAGGGATCTGCCCGGCCAGCATGGCCCGGATCGATTGCGGGTCTTCGGGGTACGGCTTCGCCGTGGCGTTGGCGTAGACCGGAATCGCCGGAGCTCCGAACGGAATATCCGCGAGGAAAGAGTCGAACGGAACCGTTGCCGAACTGACGAGTTCGGAATGGAACGCGGTCGCGACGTCAAGGCGCCGCGCGTTCGCCCCCGCCGCTGTGAAGCGCTGAGCGGCCTCGTCGATGGCCGGGGCGTCACCCGATAGCACCACCTGGTCAGGAGCGTTGTGGTTGGCGATCGCCACCGCAAGTTTCCAATCCTCGATGAGCGCACGGACTTTGTCGACTGGAGCCGTCACCGCGCACATCGCTCCATCGCCGGTGGTCGCCGCTTCGGCCATCAGTACACCGCGTCGCCGTGCGATCCGTAGGGCGACGTCGTCGCTGAATACGCCCGCGGCGTGTAGGGCGATGACCTCGCCGAAGCTGTGCCCGCCGACGGCGACCGGCACGATGCCGAGGGCGCGGGTCACGGCAAGCAAACTCAGGCTATGGGCCCCGATGGCGGGCTGCGCCCACTCCGTCTTGGTCAATTCGGCCGCTTGCCCCGCCTGGTCGCGGTCGGTAAACGCCGTTCTCGGCCAGACAACTTGGTGTAGGTCGCGGTCCGCATCCAGGTGGTCGGCGCGGGCAAGTTCCCATGGCGATAAGGCCGGCGGGTACAGCTGTGGGATGTCTGCGCCCATGCCGACGTATTGGCTGCCCTGCCCCGGAAATAGCAGCGCGACCGGTCCCGGACGTTGCGCCGAATAGTAGTAACCCGCCGGCGAGCTGAAAGACGCTGGAACGCGCGGGTCTTGGAGCTTGGCCGCGAGTTCGGACAGTTTCGTGCGCAGGTCCGCAACACTGTCGGCAACCAGAGCCAGGCGATGAGGTTGCGTTGCGTCGTACGCCGACTGGGTGCGGTGCGCGATGTAGGACAGCATGCAGTCGGCATCGACGAGCAAAGCGGACAGATGGGTGGCTTCGTCGGCGAGTGCGGCCGCGGATGGTGCGCCGAGCACAATCAGCTCGCAATCCCAGGACCGGTATCGCGGCGCGCGCCGGCCGGTGCCCGTGTACTCCTCGACGGCGATGTGGAAGTTGGTGCCACCGAAGCCGAACGAGCTGACGGACGCGCGCCGTGGAATGCCCTTGTCGGCCACCCAGGGCTTCTTTTTGGTCGGGAGATAGAACGGTGATTTCTCTATCTCGAGGCCAGGGTTGGGTCGATCGACTTTGATGGTTGGCGGCACGGTTTGATGGTGCAGCGCCATCACGGCCTTGAACAGCCCGCTCGCGCCCGCCGCCCCTTTGGTGTGCCCGATCTGAGACTTGACCGAGCCCAGCGCACACCACTGCAGGTCGGCGCGGCCGGGGGTCGCGAAGACCTCGCGCAGCGCCGAAAACTCGGCGGTGTCACCGGCTTTCGTGCCCGTGCCGTGCGCTTCCACCAGCCCCACCGTTTCCGGGCCGTAACCGGCGGCGGCATAGGCGCGGCGCAGGGCTTTGGTCTGACCGGCCGGGCTCGGGGCATAGATGCTCTTCGCCCGGCCATCCGAGGACGACCCAATTCCTTTGATCACTGCGTAGATCCGGTCACCATCACGCTCGGCGTCGTCTAGACGCTTGAGCGCGAACATCGCCAGCCCTTCGCCTAGCATCGTGCCGTCGGACCGGTCCGAAAACGGGCGGCAGTCGCCGGTGGGCGACATCGCGGTCACCGTGCTGAAGCACTTGAACATGGAGATGTCATTGGTGGCATCCACTCCGCCGGTGATCACCATGTCCGATTCGCCCAGGTAAAGCTCATGGAGGCCCACCTCAATGGCGGCCAGGGAGCTGGCACACGCCGCGTCGATGACGCAGTTCTTGCCCCCCAGATCGAAGCGGTTGGCGATTCTCCCGGCGATCACGTTGCCGAGGAGGCCGGGAAAGGTGTTCTCCTGCCACGGCGTGTATATGGACATCGCACGCTCGCTGATTGCTGAGATCTCACCTTCGGACAGGCCGCCCGCGCGTAGCGCCCGTTCCCAGACCGGCCGTTGCAGGCGGCCGCTCATATGGCCGAGTAACTCGGTGGCGCCGGCCGCGCCGAGGATCACGCTGACGCGTTCACGATCTATGTGTGAGAAATCGCCGCCTGCGGCGTCCTCCAAGAGTTGCTGCGCAACCATCAGCGCGAGCAATTGGGCGGTGTCGGTCGATGGCAGGACGTTCGGCGGGATCCCGAAGTCCATTGGTGAGAACTCGACGTCGGGCAAGAATCCGCCGCGCCGGACGTATACCTTGTCCGGCGTGCCCGGAGTCGGGTCGTAGTAGTCGTCAACACGCCAGTGCGACGGAGGCACCTCGGAGAACAGGTCAGTGCCATCGACGATGTTGCGCCAGAAGCGTTCGGCTCCCGGCGACCCTGGAAGCAGAGCGCTTACGCCGACAATGGCGACAGGAGGATGTTTGGATGCCATGGTCCTCCTCTGTGCATTGTCTGCCCGAACAACGTCGGGCGAAGCGGTTCCATATTTATGGACTGGCCGTCCGGAATTGCTGCATCGGCCAGCATAGAGGCAGGTCGAGCGCTCGCCGCGACCCTATACTAGCCCGCCCCGGTGCTGAGCAGAGCGCCCCGACAAGGCGTCGGCAGAGCAGCCCTTCTGTACTGACGATGGTCAGCGCCGGCAATTCCGCGTCTCGGTAGGCCCCACCGCGCCCGACGCCGTGAGCCAACTGAGGAGGAGCTCAACTCGGGCCGCGTTTTGACCCGGACTCGGAACGCTACAGGAACAGCCTGCGAGGACTGTAATGGAATGCACGCGCTGGGACGGGCACTCCGCATGCGCGGGCCTGCTGGGCCCGGGTGATTTGGGCGGCACCTTCGAGCAGATTAAGCGCCACTTGGTCGACGTTGCGGTGCTCGCAATGCTCCAGATAGCTGCCTGCGACCCAGCTGTTGAAGGCTCCCATGGATGGACCGCACCAGATCTGGTAGTCCAGGACGCGATCGGGGTCGCCGTCGATCGCCCACCTGCTTGATTTGCCGAGGTACCAGCGGAACACCAGCGCCATCTGATACTTCGGATCCCGGGTCGCGAGTTCGAGTACAGCGGGGTCGCGCTCTCCCCAGTACTGATGCGTTTCGGCCCAGACTTCGTCGACGCGTTTGCCAAGGATCTTCTCCAGCTCCGCGCCGTGTTCGTTCACGACCGCGCCCAGGTTTGGGCTGCCGGCATACCACTCGTAGAGCTTCCTCGCGCGCGGGCCGAACATCGATCCGTGCTTGAGTACCTGCAGCTTGACGCCCATCTCGAACATGTCCGCGGCGGGTGCCATCATCACGTCCGTCGCTTTGGCCTTGGCGAGCATCCCGCGCGCGCGGGGAGACAACGCTGACTCGACACATGCCTGGTTGATCGAGCCGGTCAGCACGTAGGCAGCCCCCATCGCGAACGCGCCCGCAAGAGACTGCGGCGTACTCAGGCCGCCGGCAGCGCCCACGCGCACGCGATAGTTCCGGCCGTGCTGCTGCTTCAGCTTGTCGCGCAGCAACACGATTTCGGAGAAGAGTGCCGGTAGCGGACGGTTGTCGGTGTGTCCGCCGCTGTCGGCCTCGACCGTGACGTCCTCTGCCACCGGCACGTGCCGGGAAAGCTCAGCTTCCCGCGCGGTCAGCTTGCCGGACGCCTCGAGTGCCGAGACCAACGCTGCCGGGGCGGGTTCCATGAACATGCGCGCAATCTCGGGGCGGGAGACCTTCGCCATTACGTGGTTCTTGCGGATGATGGCGCCAGCCGGATCGGTCGTCAGGCCCGATAGGGCGTAATGCACGACAGCAGGGGTGAGTTTCATGAACGCCGATGCCTCGACGATGCGGACGTCACGAGCGATGAATAGCTCGGCGACACGCGACTCGAGTGAGACTTCGTTGGGCGAGTGGATCAGATTCGCGCCCCATGCAAGTCCGGTTCTGCCTGCCAGCCTCGCCTCGATCTCGGCCAGTCCCCGTTCCACGTTGGCGTACGAGAGGCCGGCCGCGCCGAAGAAGCCCAGCATGCCGGCTTCGGCCATCGTCACCACCAGCGCTGGTGTGGCGATACCGTTTGCCATGGCTCCGGCGACATAGGGAAAACGAATCCCATGCGCCTCGCTGAACTGACGATCGCCCAACCACTCCGGGTACATCGGGGGCAGCGTGCCCACCAGGGACACCTCGGCCGCGCCGGCGCTTACCAATTCACCCCCCATGGCAAGGCCTAGCTGCCCGGTGGCCTCCTCGCGGACCACGTGAACCGGGTGGCGCACGTATTGAAGGATGTGGGCGATGTCGTCTGGGGCAAATGCAGCGGGCGCGGCCTTCGGACGCCAGCCACCCAGAGCCGGGCTTACCCTTGCCTCGGTGGGAAGCTCTACGGCGGCGGCCGGTTGCTCATTCACCTGCCAATTCCCCCCATAACCGATATCGACGCGTAGTGCCCAGGTGGCTGGACGCCTTAACTGAAGAAATCTGCACGAGTTCCTCGTCAACCACCGTCATGCGGATATCGAGCTAAAGGTCTCTTCTGGCCTCATCCGGAGATCTTACCGAGAAGGTGGCTGATAATTGCCCGGCACAAATCGTCATCGTGGACCCCGCGTTCACTACGATCCGCAGCTACGACAAATCAAGGTGACGGCCGACCTGAGTCGTGTCGCCGGATGTGTGATCGCGGCCTCGCCGCTCAACACACTCAGTCGCCTCAGGAATGAATGCGAACATTCATTCCATTCGGCTCACACGCGTGTCCGAGGGGGGACTTGAACCCCCACGCCCATTAGTAGGGCACTAGCACCTCAAGCTAGCGCGTCTGCCATTCCGCCACTCGGACAAGACCAACCGCACAGGTTGGCAGCTAAGGCTATCGGATTGTCGCACGCGCACCCAACCCAGCCGGCCCGCGCAGCGCTGCGCCGAGCGGCCCCCGCAATGGTAGGAAAGGTGGTTGTGACCGACCAACCCGAGTTCCCGACCAACCCGAGTGACGACGTGGTCGAGGTCGTCAGCAGGTTGATCCGGTTCGACACCACCAACACCGGCGAACCGGAGACGACGCGGGGCGAGGCCGAGTGCGCGCAGTGGGTCGCCGAGCAGCTCGCGCAGGTGGGCTACTCGCCGCAATACGTAGAGTCCGGCGCGCCAGGACGCGGCAATGTGATCGCCCGACTCGCGGGTGCGGACAGTTCGCGCGGCGCCCTGCTGATCCACGGGCATCTCGACGTGGTGCCTGCCGAGCCGGCCGAGTGGAGCGTGCACCCGTTCTCCGGCGCGATCAAGGACGGCTTCGTCTGGGGCCGCGGCGCGGTCGACATGAAGGACATGGTCGGCATGATGATCGTGGTGGCCCGGCGGTTGAAGCAGGCCGGGATCGTGCCGCCACGCGATCTGGTATTCGCATTCGTGGCCGACGAGGAACACGGTGGCAGCTACGGGGCCCAGTGGCTGGTCGATAATCAGCCCGACCTGTTCGCGGGCGTGACCGAGGCGATCGGCGAGGTGGGTGGGTTCTCACTCACCGTGCCGCGCCGCGATGGGGGCGAACGCCGGCTCTATCTGATCGAGACGGCAGAGAAGGGCCTGTCGTGGATGCGGCTGACCGCCCGCGGTCCAGCCGGACACGGATCCATGGTGCATGACCAGAACGCCGTCACCGCCGTCGCCGCCGCGGTCGCCCGGCTAGGCCGCCACCAGTTCCCGATTGTGCTCACCGACACCGTCGCGCAGTTCCTGGCCGCCGTCGAGGAGGAGAGCGGCCTGGCTTTCGACGTCGAGTCGGGTGACCTGGCGGGGGCGGTCGAAAAGCTCGGCCCCATGGCCCGCATGCTCAAGGCCGTGCTGCAGGACACCGCCAACCCAACCATGCTCAAGGCCGGGTACAAGGCCAACGTCGTCCCGGCGGTGGCGGAAGCGGTGATCGACTGCCGGATCCTTCCGGGCCGCAAGGCCGCGTTCGAGGCCGAGGTCGATGAGCTACTCGGACCGGACGTGACGCGCGAGTGGATCAAGGACTTCTCGTCGTACGAGACGAGTTTCGACGGTGACCTGGTGGACGCCATGAACGCCGCCGTGTTGGCCCTGGATCCCGATGCCCGGACGGTGCCCTACATGCTTTCCGGCGGCACCGATGCAAAAGCCTTCGCACGCTTGGGTATTCGCTGTTTTGGCTTCAGCCCGTTGCGGTTGCCGCCGGACCTCGACTTCACCGCGTTGTTCCATGGTGTCGACGAGCGGGTACCCGTGGATGCGCTGAGGTTCGGCACCGAGGTGCTGGCTCACTTCCTGACCCACTGCTGACCGACACTAACGAAAGGATTCGCCATGAGCACCGCGCCCGACCCGTACGCCGCGCTGCCGAAGTTGCCGACGTTCACCCTCACGTCGGAGTCTGTGACCGACGGCCAGTCGCTCGCTCAGCCGCAAGTCAGCGGCATCATGGGCGCGGGCGGAGAAGACGTCAGCCCGCAGCTGAGCTGGTCCGGATTTCCGGGGGAGACCCGCAGCTTCGCGGTCACCGTCTACGACCCCGATGCGCCGACGGCCTCGGGGTTCTGGCACTGGGCCGTGGCGAACCTGCCGGCCGACGTCACCGAACTGCCCGCGGGTGCCGGTGATGGCAGCGGGCTGCCCGGGGACGCGCTGACGCTGGTCAATGATGCCGGGATGCGCCGCTACATCGGCGCCGCGCCGCCCCCGGGGCACGGGCCGCACCGCTATTACATCGCGGTGCACGCCGTGGATGTCGACAAGCTGGACCTCGGCGAGGACGCCAGCCCCGCCTATCTCGGCTTCAACCTGTTCCAGCACGCGATCGCCCGCGCAGTTATCCACGGCGTTTACGAACAGAAGTAGGCGGGGCCCGCAGGCGTTTTCTTGTCGGTGGGCGGGCATATGATTCGAACATGCATTCGAGTGATCGTGAGGAAGTCCAGGAGGACGTCGACGCGTTGCGCGCCGTCGTCTCCCGATTCCAGGGGCACTCGTACGAAGCGCTCACCAACCCGGAGCGGTTGCGGTTGCTCGAGATACTTGAGCGCGAGACACGACGGTTGCAGGCACCGGCTCATCAACTGATCAATCAGGTTGCCGAGCAGGCTGATTCGGCCGAGCTGGGCGGCAAGCTGAGCTGGGCGCTGGCCGACCGGCTACACATCACGCGGGGGGAGGCCAGCCGGCGCGTCGCCGAGGCCGCCGAGCTGGGCCCGCGTCGGGCGCTCTCCGGTGAGCCGTTGGCGCCGATGCTGCCCGCCACTGCTGCGGCTCAGCGCGACGGGGCCATCGGGCCCGACCACGTGGCGTTGATCCGACGATTTTTCCACCAGCTGCCGGAAGCGGTCGACGTCGAAACGCGTGAGCACGCCGAGAAACACCTGGCTTCCGAGGCCGCTCACTATCGCCCCGACCAACTGGCCAAGCTCGCCCGGCACCTGATGGACTGCCTCAACCCCGACGGCGACTACACCGATGCGGACCGGGCGCGGGCCCGCGGCCTGGTGCTGGGCACCCAGCAGGCCGATGGCATGTCGAGGTTGAGCGGGTGGTTGACGCCCGAGGCGCGCGCCAGCTGGGAGGCGGTGTTGGCCAAGTTGGCCGCTCCGGGGATGTGCAACCCGGACGACGAGGCGCCGGTGATCGATGGCGCCCCGACGGAGGAGGCGGTGCAGCGCGACACCCGCACCGCCGCCCAGCGCAACCATGATGGCCTCAACGCCGCGCTGCGCGCGATGCTGGCCAGCGGGGAGCTGGGCCGGCACAACGGATTGCCGGCCTCCATCGTCGTGACGACCACGCTCGCCGACCTGGAAGCCGCCGCCGGTAAGGGCCTGACCGGCGGGGGCACCATCTTGCCGATGTCCGACGTGATCCGCCTGGCCCGCCACGCCCATCATTACTTGGCGGTCTTCGACAAGGGCGAGGCGGTGGCGCTCTATCACGGCAAGCGCCTGGCCTCACCCGGCCAGCGAATTGTCCTGTACGCCAAGGACCGCGGCTGTTCGCATCCCGGTTGTGATGTGCCGGGCTACTACTGCGAAGTCCACCACGTCGACGACTGGGCCAGCACCCATCGCACCGACATCGACCAACTCACCCTGGCCTGCGGACCCCACCACCGGCTCCTCGAGAAGGGCTGGACCACCCGAAGACGTGCCAACGGCGACACCCAATGGATCCCGCCGCCGCACCTTGACCGCGGACAGCCCCGCGTCAACAACTTCCACCACCCGGAAAAGATCCTGGCCCGGGAACGCGCAGAGGACGAAGACGACGAAGAAGAAGGGGCGGCTTAACTGGCCGCGTCGCCGGCCTTCGGCGCCGCCGACCCGACGGCATCGCCGAGCGAGGCGAACCCGCCGTCGTGCAGGCGGCGGGCGATGCCGTCATGAATGCGCTTGGGCCACAAGCCTCCTCCGTAGATGAACCCGGTATAGCCCTGCAGCAGCGATGCGCCCGCGGTGATGCGCTCCCACGCGTCGTCGGCCGTCTCGATGCCGCCGACGCTGATCAGCACCAGGCGGTCGCCGACCCGGCCGTGGAGCCGGCGCAGCACCTCGACCGCCCGGCGCGCCACCGGCGGCCCGGAAATGCCGCCGGGCCCCAGCGCGTCGACCCCCGGCGTCCGCAGGCCGTCGCGTGAGACGGTCGTGTTGGTGGCGACGATGCCGGCCAGCCCCAGTTCGACGGCCAGGTCGGCAATGTCGTCGAGGTCGCCATCGGTGAGATCGGGCGCGATCTTGACCAGTACCGGCTTCGACGTTTCGGCGAGCACGGCCGACAGGATGGGTCGCAGCGACTCGACAGCCTGCAGGTCGCGCAGGCCGGGCGTGTTCGGCGAGCTGACGTTCACCACCAGATACGACGCCAGCGGCCCGACCAGGCGGGCGCTGGCCCGGTAGTCGTCGACGGCGTGGGCGGCGGGGGTGGTTTTCGTCTTACCGATGTTCACCCCGATCGGGATGTCGGGTTGGTGCCGCGCGAGCTGGACCGCCAGCGCCCCGGCGCCGAGGTTGTTGAACCCCATCCGGTTCAGCAGCGCGCGGTCGGCGGGCAGCCGGAACATGCGCGGGGCCGGGTTGCCGGGCTGCGGGCTCGCGGTGACGGTGCCAACCTCTGCGTAGCCGAAGCCGAGCGCCCCCCAGGTCAGCAACCCGGTGCCGTCCTTGTCGAAGCCGGCGGCCAGCCCTAGCGGCGCAGGGAACCGCACCCCGAACACCGTGCTCGCCAGCACCGGATCCCTGGGGCCGAGCAGCCGGTGCAGCAGCCGCCGCGCCGGGCCCAGGGCGGTCCCGCCGCGCAGCACCGCGAAAACCAGCGTGTGGATACGCTCGGGCGAGACCAGGAAGAACAGGCGCCGCACCAGGCCGTACAGAAAGCCGTCGCGGGTTTGCGGGGCCGTCACAGTTCCGGCTGGTCCGGACGCCGGGTGTCGAGCCGAGACTTCTTGCGGCGCAACAACACTCGTCTGCTGCCGTCGGTGTAAAGCCGGACCCGGGTCAGCTCCCACCCGCGATATTCGGCCTCGATGGACAGCCGGGTCGACGCGCTGAGTCGGGTGACCTCCGGCGGCAGGCGCAGCGGCACCCACTCGTATTCATCGGACAGCTCGGTGTCCCAGCCCGCGGGCAGCCGACTGCTGCGCGACGCGGTCAACGCGTGCCCGCCGCGTGTTCGATCACCTGCACCCCCGCACCGGACCCCGACACCACGTACAAGGTGTCCGACGCGTCGTCGAAGGCCAGTGAGTTCGGTTGCTGCACGGTTGGGTAACGCACCTTTTCGACGGGAATTCCGGTGGACAGATCGTAACCAACCACCATATTGGAAGCTGTCTGGGTTACCCAGCTCAACGCGCGGGAACCGACCAGGCCGTAGGGCGCCTCAGGCACCGGATATGCCTGCCGCAAGATCAGCGGGTCCACGCCGTACACCAGCAGCTGGCCGCCGCGGGTGTCGGCGACCAGGACCCGGCCCATCGGGTCCGCGGTCATGGTGGTCGCGCCTTGTCCGGCCCGCAGCGCCTGCTGGGCCTTACCGTCGGCGCCGATCGTCGTCACCGAGGTCTGTCCCCGGTCCAGGACCGCCGTCGTATTCCCTTGCGTGGCAAGCGAATCGACTCGTGCAAAGATCTTGTTGCGGGTGTCGACGGTCGCGGTGGCGACGGCCCCGGGGGTAGGCGAGGCGAGGGTGTAGACGGTTCCGTCGGCACTGCCGAGCATCAACTTGCCGTCGGCGCGCAGGGCGATCGCGGTGAAGTCGGCCTGCTGGGCGTCGGCGATGTTCACCTGGGTCACGCGGCCGGTCGCCAGGTCGACCACGAAATAGCCGCCCCGGTCGGCCAGGAAGAGCGTTCCGTGGCCGTCTGCGGTCAATGCGGTCGCCGGTCCGGGCAGGGCGATGACGCGCGGCGCGGCCTTGGGGTCGCCGAAGACGGTGACGGTCCCTGGCCCCGCCGCGGCGGCGCCGGTCGCCAGCACCGCCAGCTGGTGCGTGCCGCCGTCGAAGATCGCCGCGGTCGCCGCGGCCACCAGCGGGCGCACCTCGCCGGCCGGACGCTGGGACGGCGGCGGAGACACGGCGGGCGCGGCCGCTTCGATGGTGGGCGGCGCGGAGTTGAATCTGTTGGACGAACAACCCGCGATTGCTGCCAGCAAAAGCGCGACGGCATATAGACGGCGCTGAGCTGCTAATCGATGACGAATGTGCCGTGACAGCAATTATTTTCCCTCGGGTAACGACGGTGGACTTCCGAGTCTAAGGAACGCTTTCGCATCCAATATGGCGATGTCGCGCACATCAAGTCCCGCGGGCGAGGTATCGTCGGCTCATGGCCGTCATCGTCGACCGGCAGATCGCGGAGAAAGAGTTTGCTGTCGAAGATATATCGACAGGAATCTTCGCCAGCGGGTATGGGCAAGTCGGTGATGGGCGCAGTTTTTCGTTCCGCATCGAGCACCGCTCGCTCGTCGTCGAAATTTACCGACCGCGCCTCGCCGGGCCAGTTCCGCAGGCCGAAGAGGTGGTCGCCACGGCGGTCCGCAGCCTGGTCGACATCGACCTCACCGACGAACGCAGCCTGGTCGCCGCCGTGCGCGACTCCGTGGCGCATGCGGTGCCGGTATCGCACTAGTCAGTAGCGCCTTCGCACCGGGTACGGTCGTGGTCGTGGTTGCCCCCGCCCGTCGGCCGTTGGACACCGCTGCATGACGGTCATCCTGTTGCGGCACGGCCGATCCAGCTCGAACACCGCCGGGATCCTGGCCGGCCGCTCCGAGGGCGTCGACCTCGACGACAAGGGCCGGGACCAGGCAGCCGGGCTGATCGACCGGATCGGTGACCTGCCCATCCGCGCGCTGATCAGTTCGCCATTGCTGCGCTGCCGGCGCACCCTGGAGCCGCTCGCCGAAGCGCTGTGCCTCGAGCCGTTGATCGACGACCGGCTGGCCGAGGTGGACTACGGGGACTGGACCGGGCGCAAAATCGCCGAGCTGGCCGGCGAGCCGCTGTGGCGGGTCGTGCAGGCCCACCCGAGCGCAGCGGTGTTCCCGGGCGGCGAGGGGCTGGCGCAGGTGCAGGCGCGCGCCGTGTCCGCCATCCGCGAACACGATCGGCGGCTCGCCCGGGAATACGGGGGAGACAACGGCGCCGATGCCCTGTGGGTGGCCTGCACTCACGGTGATGTCATCAAGGCGGTCGTCGCCGACGCCTACGGCATGCACCTGGATGCGTTTCAGCGGGTCATCGCCGACCCGGCGTCGGTGAACGTGATCCGGTACACCGAATTGCGCCCGTTTGTGTTGCACGTCAACCACACCGGTGCGAAGTTGGCTGCGGCGCTGCGGGCCGGACCACCGCCCAAGGACGAGGCGCGGGACAGGGAGACGGCCAAGACCGACGGCGAGTCCCCGCTGGCCGTGCCCTCCAGCGACGCGGTGGTCGGCGGCTCAACTGATTAATTCCGCTCAAAACAAGCGGAGCGGGGCAATCGAATCGCACGGCGAAGGCAACAGCCGGTATTTTGGAGGTGCCATGGCCCGCGCAATCCACGTCTTCCGCACACCCGACCGCTTCGTGGCCGGGACCGTCGGGCAGCCCGGAAACCGAACGTTCTACATCCAGGCGGTGCACGATTCCCGGGTGGTATCGGTGGTTTTGGAGAAGCAGCAGGTTGCGGTGCTGGCCGAACGCATCGGTGCGCTGCTGCTCGAGGTGAACCGCAGGTTCGGCACGCCGGTCCCGCCGGAGCCCGCCGAGGTCGAGGATCTGAACCCGCTCGTCACGCCCGTGGACGCCGAGTTCCGCGTCGGAACCATGGGCCTGGGCTGGGATTCCGAAGCCCAGACCGTGGTGGTCGAGTTGTTGGCAGTCACCGACACCGAATTCGACGCGTCGGTGGTGCTCGACGACACCGAGGAGGGGCCCGACGCGGTGCGCGTGTTCTTGACGCCGGAGTCGGCGCGGCAGTTCGCGACCCGCTCCAATCGCGTCATTTCAGCGGGCCGTCCGCCGTGCCCGCTGTGCGACGAACCGTTGGATCCGGAGGGCCATATCTGCGCGCGCGCCAACGGCTATAGGCGCAGCGCGCTGCTCGGGCCTGACGATGAACTTGAGGCCTGACGACCGTGAGGTGCTCCGGAACGGCGAGCTGACGGTCCTCGGGCGCATCCGCTCAGCCAGCAACGCCACGTTCTTGTGCGAGGCCACGCTCGGCGAATCGACCGTGCACTGCGTCTACAAGCCGATCTCCGGTGAGGCGCCGCTGTGGGATTTCCCCGACGGAACCCTGGCCGGCCGCGAACTCTCGGCCTACCTGGTGTCGACGCAGCTGGGGTGGAACATCGTGCCCTACACGGTGATTCGTCACGGGCCAGCCGGACCGGGCATGTTGCAGCTGTGGGTGGACCAACCGGGTGACACGGCCGACTCCGACCCGAGTCCCGGCCCCGACCTGGTCGACCTGTTTCCCGCCAACAAACCGGAACCGGGTTACCTGCCGGTGCTGCGGGCCTACGACTACGCCGGCGACGAGGTCGTGTTGATGCACGCCGACGACATCCGGTTGCGGCGCATGGCGGTGTTCGACGTGCTGATCAACAACGCCGACCGCAAGGGCGGCCACGTCCTGCGCGACGTCGAGGGACACGTCTACGGTGTCGACCACGGCGTGTCGCTGCATGTCGAGAACAAGTTGCGCACGGTTCTGTGGGGCTGGGCGAATAAGCCGATCGACCAGAACATGCTGGAGGCCGTCACCCAGCTCACCGAGGCCCTGGGTGGCCCGCTCTGCGACGAACTGGCCGAGCACATCACGCGGGCGGAGATCGCGGCGCTGCGCAGGCGCGCGCTCGCGCTGCTCGACGATCCGGTGATGCCCGGCCCAAACCGGCACCGGCCCATTCCGTGGCCGGCCTTCTGATCCAGCCACTGAGCCAGCCACTGAGCCGCGCCCGGGCGTCGGCGATACTGAACCGGTGAGCCAGGGCCCGGAGGAGCTGACCGACGCCGCACTGGCTGCCGAACTCGCCGCGGACGCGGGGGAGTTGCTGCTGAAGGTTCGCGATGAGATCGGCTTCGGTTATCCGTGGGCGTTGGGTGACGCCGGGGACAGCCTGGCCAACGAGCTGATCCTGCGGCGGCTACGCGCCGAGCGCCCCGACGATGCGGTGCTCAGCGAGGAGGCCTACGACGACCTGGTCCGTCTCCAGCACGACCGGGTGTGGATCATCGACCCCCTGGACGGCACCCGCGAATTCTCCACGCCGGGCCGCGACGACTGGGCGGTGCACATCGCGCTGTGGCAGCGCCCCACCGGCCACTCCACCGACGGCCAGCGGGAAATCACCGACGCCGCCGTGTCGTTGCCGGCCCGCGGGAACACGGTGTACCGCACCGACACCGTCACCGCCGACGCCGCGCGCGTGGGCATACCCCATACGTTCCGCATCGCCGTCAGCGCCACCCGCCCGCCCTTCGTACTGCACCGCATGCGACAGTCGTTGGCCATCCAGCCGGTGGCGATCGGTTCGGCGGGCGCCAAGGCAATGGCCATCATCGACGGTGACGTCGACGCCTACCTGCACGCCGGCGGCCAGTGGGAATGGGACAACGCGGCGCCCGCCGGGGTGGTGATGGCCGCCGGCATGCACGCGTCTCGGCTGGACGGCTCGCCGATGCGCTACAACCAGCTCGATCCGTACCTGCCCGACTTCGTGATGTGTCGCGCGGAGGTGGCACCGATCCTGCTCGCCGCCATCCGCGACGCGTGGCGCTGACTTCCCGCGTTTAGAGTCGTTGTCATGCAGTCGTGGGACTCTCCACCGGTTCCGGTGTTGCCGGGACGTGGCCCGGAGCTCCGGCTGTTCGACACCTCCGATCGACAGGTGCGGCCGGTGGCCCCCGGATCGACGGCGACGATGTACGTCTGCGGCATCACCCCCTATGACTCCACCCACCTGGGTCACGCCGCCACCTACCTCACCTTCGACCTCGTCTACCGGCAGTGGCTGGACCTGGGCCATGCCGTGCATTACGTGCAGAACGTCACCGACGTCGACGATCCGCTGTTCGAGCGCGCGGAGCGCGACGGTGTGGACTGGCGCGAGCTGGGCGATCGTGAGGTCGCTCGCTTTCGTGAGGACATGGCCGCGCTGCGGGTCCTGCCGCCGCGTGACTACGTTGCGGCGACGCAGGCGATCCCCGAGGTGGTCGAGCTCGTCGAGAAGATGCTGGCGTCGGGCGCGGCATACTTCGTCGACGGCGAGTTCCCGGACGTCTACTACCGCGCGGATGCCACGCCGCAGTTCGGCTACGAGTCCGGCTATGATCGCGACACCATGCTCCGGCTGTTCGGGGAACGCGGTGGCGACCCGGACCGGCCCGGCAAGACCGACGAGCTGGACGCGCTGCTCTGGCGGGCGGCCCGGCCGGGGGAGCCGAGTTGGCCGTCGCCGTTCGGCGCCGGGCGGCCCGGCTGGCATGTCGAGTGTGCGGCGATCGCGCTCAGCCGCATCGGCAGCGGCCTGGACATCCAGGGCGGCGGCAGCGACCTGATCTTCCCGCATCACGAATTCACCGCCGCGCATGCCGAATGCGTAAGGGGCGAGCGGCGATTCGCCCGCCACTACGTGCACGCCGGCATGATCGGCTGGGACGGGCACAAGATGTCCAAGAGCCGGGGCAACCTGGTGCTGGTGTCGACGCTGCGCACCCAAGGCATCGAGCCGGCGGCCATCCGGCTGGGCCTGCTGTCCGGGCACTACCGCGCGGACCGGTTCTGGAGCCAGCAGGTGCTCGACGAGGCCACCGCCCGGCTGGGGCGCTGGCGCACCGCGACGGGGTTGCCTGCGGGACCTGACGCCGCCGACGTGATCGCGCGGGTGCGCCAATACCTGGCCGACGACTTGAACACGCCCAAAGCTCTTGCCGCGCTTGACGGTTGGACAACCGACGCGCTCGAATACGGCGGCCACGATGCCGACGCCCCACGGCTGGTAGCAACCGCGATCGATGCGCTGCTCGGTGTCGAGTTGTGAACGCGGTACGTTGTCGGCCATGACGTCGCTGCAGGACAAAGTCGTTTTGATCACCGGCGGGGCCCGGGGAATCGGCTCCGAGGTCGCCCGCCGGCTGGGCAGCAAGGGCGCCAAACTCGTGCTCACCGACCTCAACGACGCCGAGCTGGCCACGCTGGCCGCCGAAATCGGCGACGACCGCGTGCTGACCGCGGTCGCCGACGTCCGCGACCTGCCGGCCATGCAGACCGTCGCCGCCCAGGCGGTCGAGCGCTTCGGTGGTATCGACGTCGTGGTCGCCAACGCCGGCATCGCCAGCTACGGGTCGGTGTTGCAGGTCGACCCAGAGGCGTTCAAGCGGGTGATGGACATCAACGTCCTCGGTGTGTTCAACACCGTGCGCGCCACGTTGCCCGCGGTGATCGAGCGCCGCGGCTACGTGCTTATCGTCTCGTCGCTGGCGGCCTACGCGGCGTGTCCGGGCCTGGCCCCCTACAACGCGTCCAAGGCCGCCGTCGAGATCTTCGCCAACGCGCTGCGCCTCGAGGTCGCGCACCGCGGCGTCAGCGTCGGTTCGTCACACATGTCGTGGATCGACACCGCCCTGGTCCGTGACACCGAGGCCGACCTGCCGGCCTTCGGCAAGCTGCTCAGCAGCTTCCCGTGGCCGCTGAACAAGACCACCACCGTCGACAAATGCGCGGACGCGTTCGTCAAGGGCATCGAGGCTCGCCGGAACCGGATCTATTGCCCGCGCTGGGTGGCGGCGTTCCGCTGGATCAAGCCGGTGCTGTCCACCCCGGCCGGGGAGCTGCCCATGCACAAGCCCACCGCGGAGCTGTTGCCCCAACTGGACGCGCAGGTGGTCGCGCTCGGGCGCTCCACCAGCGCCTACAACCAGGGACTGGGCAAGAAGGCCTAGGTCGATGGCGACGACCCGTCTCCCGCAAGCGGGCGGTACCCCCAGCACTCGGTCCCCCGCAAGCGGGAGGTGCCCCCAGCGCTGAGTGTGGCGACCCGCTTCGCGCGGCCGCGCCACGCTTGCGATCGCCACGGCCGAGTTTGCGAAGACCGCTAGCGGCCGAAGCCGGGCCGCCGTCGGCGCAGGTAGCGCTCGAACTCCGCGGCCAGCGCATCGCCGTCGATCTTGCCCAGGGCCTCGTTCATGTCGACCTCGGCGTCCCCGCGCTGTTCCAGTGACTGCACGTACTCGGCCAGGTCCTCGTCCTCGGCGGCCATCTCGGTGATGGCCTGCTCCCACTCCTCGGCGTCGGTCGGCAGGTCGGCCAGCGGCACCTCGATGTCGAGCACGTCCTCGACGCGGCGCAGCAGCGCCACCGTCGCCTTCGGGTTGGGCGGCTGCGACACATAGTGCGGCACCGCAGCCCAGAACGTCACGGCGGGGATCCCGGCGGCGACGCAGGCGTCCTGGAACACCCCGGCGATGCCGGTGGGCCCCTCGTAGCGGCTCTCCTCGAGGCCGAAGCGTTTGGCCGATTCGGGGGAGTAGGCGGCGCCCGAGACCGGGACCGGCCGGGTGTGCGGCGTGTCGGCCAGCAGGGCGCCGAGGATGACGACCGTGTCCACGTTGAGCTTGTCGGCGATCGCGACCAGTTCGGCGCAGAAGGTGCGCCAGCGCATGTTGGGCTCGACGCCATGCATCAACACGACGTCGCGGTCGCTGCCCGGCGGCCGGCAGTGCGAGATCCGCATGGCCGGCCAGACCAGCTCCCGGGTGACCCCGTCCACCTGCCGAATGACGGGCCGATTCACCTGGTAGTCGTAATACGCCTCGTCGTCGATCTCCAGGATCGGGTCGGCTTCCCAAATCGCCTCGAGATGCTCGAGGGCGTCACTGGCCGCGTCGCCGGCGTCGTTCCAGCCCTCGAATGCCGCCACGACGATGGTGTCGTGCAGTTCGGGCAGTGCGGCTTTCCCAAACGGTGGGCCATCGGATGGGGTCACAGAATCAGCGTACGGCCTTCGCGGCCGATGTTCGGGGTTGCCTGGCAGGACCTGTCAACCACCGGAGGCATTCCATAGGACGACTATCCTTGTGGGGTGCGTGCCGACCTGACCCTTGACGACATCAGCACCGGGCGTCGACGCGGTCGGGGCGAAATACGCTCGGCTTCACACTGGTTAACCTTGGTAACTACCACGTCGCAGACAGGATTCGCGGGCTGTCGATCGCGGCGATGAGTTGGGCGTCCAGACGTCGTCGGGGGACGACGTAGACTTTTTTGGTCGAGAGGCGTTGCAACGGATCACCGGTCCCCCCGGTATCCGCCACGCTCGGCAGAGTCAAGGACGCCTTCCGCTACGGAAGGAATGCACGTGAACGTCCCCAAGAACGCCCTCGCGTCAGAGACCTTCGTGCCAAACATCCGTCCCGACTGCACCGAAGAACTGACGGCCGCTCTCCGTGAGCGGATCGTGGTGATCGACGGTGCGATGGGCACGGCGATCCAGCGCGACCGGCCGGACGAGGCCGGCTATCGCGGCGACCGTTTCACCGAGTGGCCGACCGCTCTGCAGGGCAACAACGACCTGCTCAACCTGACGCAGCCGCAGATCATCGAGGGCATCCATCGCGAGTACCTCGATGCCGGTGCCGACATCCTGGAAACCAACACGTTCAACGCGAACGCGATCTCGCTCTCCGACTACGGCATGGCCGACCTGGCCTACGAGCTGAACTACGCCGGCGCCGCCCTGGCGCGGGCGGCCGCCGACGAATACAGCACTCCGGAGAAGCCCCGCTATGTCGCGGGCGCCATCGGCCCGACCACGCGCACCGCGTCGATCTCGCCGGACGTCAACGACCCCGGAGCCCGCAACGTCTCCTACGACCAGCTGGTCGCCGCCTACCTCGAAGCCGCCAACGGCCTGGTCGACGGCGGTGCCGACCTGCTCATCGTCGAAACGATCTTCGACTCGCTGAACGCCAAGGCGGCGGTGTTCGCCGTCGAGACCCTGTTCGAGGAGCGCGGGCGGCGCTGGCCGGTCATCATCTCGGGCACCATCACCGACGCGTCCGGGCGGACACTTTCCGGTCAGGTCACCGAGGCCTTCTGGAATTCGATCCGGCACGCCAAGCCGCTCGCCGTCGGCCTCAACTGCGCCCTGGGCGCGCCCGAGATGAGGCCCTACATCGCCGAGATGGCGCGGATCGCGGACACCTTCGTCTCGTGTTACCCGAATGCGGGGCTGCCCAACGCCTTCGGCGAGTACGACGAAACCCCGGAGCGTCAGGCCGGCTACATCGCCGACTTCGCCGAGGCCGGCCTGGTCAACCTGGTCGGCGGCTGCTGCGGAACCGCGCCGCCGCACATCGCCGAAATCGCCAAGGTCGTCGAGGGCAAAAAGCCGCGCGAGGTGCCGGAGATCCCGGTGGCCACCCGGCTCTCGGGCCTGGAGCCGCTCAACATCACCGACGACTCCCTGTTCGTGAACATCGGTGAGCGCACCAACATCACCGGCTCCGCCCGGTTCCGCAACCTGATCAAGGCCGAGGACTACGACACGGCGCTGTCGGTCGCCCTCCAGCAAGTCGAGGTCGGTGCGCAGGTCATCGACATCAACATGGACGAGGGCATGATCGACGGTGTCGCCGCGATGGACCGGTTCACCAAGCTGATCGCCGCCGAGCCGGACATCAGCCGCGTCCCGGTGATGATCGACTCCTCCAAGTGGGAGGTCATCGAGGCGGGCCTGAAGAACGTGCAGGGCAAGCCGATCGTCAACTCGATCTCCATGAAGGAGGGCGAGGAGAAGTTCATCCGCGAGGCCCGGCTGTGCCGCAAGTACGGCGCCGCCGTCGTAGTGATGGCCTTCGACGAGCAGGGTCAGGCCGACAACCTGGAGCGGCGTAAGGAGATCTGCGGGCGCGCCTACCGGATCCTGACCGAGGAGGTCGGTTTCCCGCCCGAGGACATCATCTTCGACCCGAACTGCTTCGCGCTGGCGACAGGTATCGAGGAGCACGCGACCTACGGGATCGACTTCATCGAGGCATGCGCCTGGATCAAGGAAAACCTTCCGGGAGTGCACATCTCGGGCGGTATCTCGAACGTGTCGTTCTCCTTCCGGGGCAACAACCCGGTCCGCGAGGCGATCCACTCGGTCTTCCTGTTCCACGCCATCAAGGCCGGTCTGGACATGGGGATCGTCAACGCGGGTGCGCTGGTGCCCTATGACTCGATCGACCCCGAACTGCGGGACCGCATCGAGGACGTCGTCCTGAACCGTCGCGAGGACGCGGCCGAAAGGCTGCTGGAGATCGCCGAGCGGTTCAACCGCTCCGAGAAGTCGGAGGACCCGGCGGCAGCCGAATGGCGCAGTCTCCCGGTCCGCGAGCGGATCACGCACGCCCTGGTCAAGGGCATCGACGCCCACGTCGACGCCGACACCGAGGAGTTGCGAGCCGAGATCGACGCCGCGGGTGGCCGCCCGATCGAGGTGATCGAGGGCCCGCTGATGGACGGCATGAACGTCGTCGGCGACCTGTTCGGCTCGGGCAAGATGTTTTTGCCTCAGGTCGTGAAGTCCGCCCGGGTGATGAAGAAGGCCGTCGCCTACCTGCTGCCGTTCATCGAGGCGGAGAAAGAGCAGAACGGCACGGCCGCATCGAAGGACACCAACGGCACGATCGTGATGGCGACCGTGAAGGGCGACGTCCACGACATCGGCAAGAATATCGTCGGGGTCGTCTTGCAGTGCAACAACTTTGAAGTGATCGACCTCGGTGTGATGGTGCCCGCCCAAAAGATCCTGGACGCGGCCAAGGAGCACGACGCCGACATCATCGGGCTGTCCGGGCTGATCACCCCGTCGCTGGACGAGATGGCCAACTTCGCCGTCGAGATGGAACGCGAGGGGCTGCAGATCCCGCTGCTGATCGGCGGCGCGACCACCTCGCGCGCCCACACGGCCGTGAAGATATCGCCGCGGCGCAGCGGTCCGGTGGTCTGGGTCAAGGACGCGTCCCGCTCGGTGCCGGTCGCCGCTGCGCTCCTCGACGAAAAGCAGCGCCCGGCCCTGCTGGAGGCGACCGAGAAGGACTACGCATCGCTGCGGGAACGGCACGCGCAGAAGAATGAGCGGCCGATGCTGACCCTTCAGACGGCCCGCGCCAACCGGACACCGATCGAATGGGACGGCTACATGCCGCCGGTGCCCGCCCAAGGCCTCGGCGTGCGGGAATTTCATGACTACGACCTGGCTGAGCTCCGGGAGTACATCGACTGGCAGCCGTTCTTCAACGCCTGGGAGATGAAGGGCCGCTTCCCCGACATCCTCAACAACCCGGCCTCGGGCGAGGCCGCCCGCAAGCTGTACGACGATGCCCAACAGATGCTCGACACCCTGATCAAGGAGAAGTGGCTAACCGCCAACGGGGTGATCGGCTTCTTTCCGGCGAATGCGGTCGGCCCGGGTTTCGAAGACATCGAGGTCTACACCGACGACACCCGCACCGAAGTGCTGACCACGTTGCACAATCTGCGCCAGCAGGGCGAGCACCGCGACGGCATTCCCAACCGGTCGCTGGGCGACTTCATCGCGCCCAAGGACACCGGGTTGGCCGACTACATCGGCGCGTTCGCCGTCACCGCGGGGCTCGGAAGTCAGGAGAAGATCGCGGAGTTCAAGGCGGCCCTCGACGACTACAGCGCGATCCTGCTGGAGTCGGTCGCCGATCGGCTGGCGGAGGCGTTCGCTGAACGGATGCACCAACGGGTTCGCAAGGAGTTCTGGGGATTTGAGCCCGACGAGCAGCTGGACAACGGGGCGCTCATCGATGAGAAGTACAGGGGAATTCGCCCGGCGCCCGGTTACCCCGCCTGCCCGGAGCACACCGAGAAGGTGACGCTCTGGAAGTTGATGGACGTCAAGGAGCGGACCGGCATCGAGCTGACCGAGTCGATGGCGATGTGGCCCGGTGCGGCCGTCAGCGGCTGGTATTTCTCGCACCCGCAGTCGCAGTACTTCGTGGTCGGCCGATTGGGTCAGGACCAGGTCGCCGATTACGCGAAGCGCAAGGGCTGGACGTTGCAGGACGCGGAGCGCTGGCTCGCCCCCAACCTCGGCTACAACCCGGAGGACTGAGCCGCTGCTCGCGGAGCCGTGGGCAGCCCTAAATGCGCAGCACGGCCGCCAACGCGGACAGCGGGATGTGCGCTTGCACGCTGCCGCCGTCCATGTACCA
>NZ_LZJI01000120.1 GCF_001667775.1 Mycobacterium sp. E1747 | reverse complement strand
CCGCAAACTCGTCCTCGACCCCACCCGCGACTACCAACCCCGCGGCGTCAAATGCGGAAACAGCCCAGAAAACCAGCTAGAGGTGTAAACCATGTCTCGGGACACCTGTCAACGATGTCCCGAGACATGACATGTGTCGGGCTGACAGGATTTGAACCTGCGACCACTTGACCCCCAGTCAAGTGCGCTACCAAACTGCGCCACAGCCCGGTGCCGCCCGAATCGGCGGCAGCAGGTCGAAAGCCTACCGCAGTCAGCCCGGAACTCAGCGACGCGGCCTCCGGCCAACCCGGCGATACCTGCGGGCAGGGAAACCGCAAACTCCAATCCCCGTCGCAATCTAGAATTCTGGTCACGAACGCAGGCGGGGCGGCTGTGCTCGCCCACAGACTTCGGGGGACGACCGCAATGATGGGTCCGGCGCGTGGCCGGTAGTGAACCGCCGGCGATTCAGGGCGGTGCCGCTCCCCCGCCGCCTGGCGGCTACGACGTCGGCCCACCCGGCGCTCCGTATGCGCCGAGACAGCCGATCGCGTGGAGCGGCTACCCGCCCAGCGCGCCCGGCACACCGCCTCCGTGGCCTCCAAGCGCGCGGCCAGCCCGAGCCCCTGGCGCCAAACGATGGTTGGTGCTCGTGACGGCCATTCTTACGGTCACCTCGGCCGCGTTGGGCGCCATCCTCGTCAGCCGTGTGATGACCTCGGGCGCATCGGGGGCGGCATCACACCGCGAGCCGCCCGGGCTGTCGGTGCCCACGACACCGGGGTTGGTCCACCCCGAAGACCTGAAGAATCTGCTGCTGAGCCCCGCCGAGGCCGGCGACATCCTGCACGTGCAGGGAATGACGCTCTACCAGAGCAACAACGGCCTGTTCATGGATACCGCCGACCCGCCCGAGTGTGCCGGCACCTGGGCCCCGGGCATGGCGCAGGTGTATCGCGACACCCGCTTCATCGACGCGCAGTCGGCCGAACTTCACGGACCGGGCGACGCGTACGTGAAGTTGACCCTGCAGTCGCTGGTGGCCTTTCCGACCGCCAAAGACGCAGGCGTCGTCTTCGAGGACCTCACGAGGAAGTGGGATCACTGCGCCCGAACCGAGGTCTTGGTGAACCGCCACGAGGGTGGCACCATCGCCGTCGGCGACCCTCGGGTCGTCGACAACACGCTGCTGGTCTCCTGGGACAAGACTGGCGGGACCGGGTGGGGTTGCCAGCGCGCCTTGATGCCGCGCAGCAATGTCGTGATCGACATGAGGGTGTGCGACTACGGCGGCAGCAATCAAGCCCCCGAACTCGTCAACAAAGTCGCCTCCCGAATTCCCACCTCGTGAACAGCCCAGGAGGTAAGCCATGAGCGCTCCAGGCGACTGGGGCAGCGGCCCGGGAGGCAGGCCACCGGCAAGCCCGGGATATGCGCGACCGTTCGGTTACCAGAGCGCGCCCGGACACCAACCCCCGCCCGGCCCCGCCTTCTGGCCGAACCAGGCGGCGCCCCCGGTCCGTCCCGTTGAGTCGCCCGCCCGGTGGTGGTGGCTGACGAGCGCCGCCGCGATGCTGACGGTCGGGCTAGTGCTTGCGGTCATCGTTTACCAGCCGGCCCGCTCGGGCGGCGGCACCGTGGCCGCCTCCGCACTTCCGGATGTGCTGCTGAGTGCCGAGGAAGCCGCCCATGCTGTGGGCGCCGAAACGTTGTCCGGCGAATCGGTTCAAGACAAGCTGGCCGACACACCCATCGTCGACGAGGACTGCGTGGGTGTGTTGAAAGCGGCCGAACAGAAGGCGTACGGGAAGACCGGCTGGACTGCGGTTCGGACGCAGGAGCTTGGCGACGCTCCAGCCAAAGGATGGCGATTGATTCAAGCGGTCGTATCGTTCCCGGACGCGGAGTCTGCAACCAACTTCGTCGGCAACGCCGCGACGGACTGGCAGAGGTGCGCCAATCGCGAGCTCAACACCCGAAACGTCAACAAGGATGATCCCCGCAACCTGTTTTGGACGACGGGATCGGTGTCGCGGGCCGGGGGCATCCTCGCGATGGACATGGTTCAAGAGGCTCAGGGCTGGAACTGCCAGCGCGCCCTCAGCGCCCGCAACAACGTCGTCATCGACCTTGATCTCTGTGGACGAAGCGTGTCGGGGTCGGCAGTGCCACAGTTCGTGAACGCAGTCGACAAGAAAATCGACGGCCGGGCCTCGTAAGCGTCGTAGCGGCGGACTGGCCCCGTGGTCAACGCGGGGCGCTGAAAATCGCTCCGGGACAACAGGATTGACCGCACCGGCGGTCGCGGGTGTGCCAACGCCGCAGGCTTTCGGCCCGATTCATCCCTGCGCCGCCAACCGGGCATTGACCTTCTCCACCCACGCCTGCAGCGCCTGAGCCAGCTCGGGTTCGCGGCCGTAGAACCGCTGCGTGGGCACGGGCACGCTCACCGCAACGGTGTGCCCGGCAACACCCTTGAGCGCCGCGCCCACCGCGCAGACGCCCTCGGTCTGCTCCTCGCGGTCGTACGCGACGCCCTCGGCTCGCACCCGCTCGAGCTCTTTGCGCAGCGCCGCCGGGCTGGTGATGGTGCTCGGGGTGAGCCGGGCCAGCCGGCTCGGCAGGTGCTCGGGCGCCAGGCCGGCCAGCAGGGCCTTGCCGTTGGCGCAGCAGTGCAACGGAAACGACTCGCCCACCGCGCTGATCGCTCGCAACCGGTGCGGCGAGACCACCTGGTCGACGAAGGTCGCGCGATCGCCGTCCAGGACCGACAGATCCACGGTCTCGCCCAGCTCGCGCGACAGCTCCTCCATGAACGGGTGCACGTCCATCACGACGCTCAGGCGCACGGTGCCGGCCATTCGCGCGATCTCCGGCCCCAGCCGATACCCGCCGCGGCCCCCGCGCGAGGCGACCAGGCCCTCGTCCTCCAGCGCGCCCAGGATCCGGCTGACCGTGGAGCGCGCCATGCCCAGCCGGTCGCCCATCTCGGCCTGGCTCAGCCCGCCGGGGTGCGCCTGCAGCAGCCGCAGCATCTCCGCCGCGCGGGCGATGACCTGAATCCCGGCGCCCTCGGAACTCACGCCGCCCGGCCCGTCTCGATGCGGTAGCTACCCGAGGGGTCGACGATGGCCACCAGCCGCACGATGCAGCCGTCGCCGCCGACCCAGCGCCACGGGAACGCGGCGAAGGTGACCCGCTTGCCGGTCACCTGGTCCAGCTCGCCGCCGACGTTCTCGAAGCCGTAGATGCCCTTCGACAGGATTGCGCGGTGGCACGGTTCCCAGTCCGGGAAGTCGTCGAGCGCTCGGTGGCCGGTTTGCTCCTCGTATTCCCTTACGGCCCAGGGCAATAGCCCGCCGGTGTGTGCGGCGGGTCCGTGCGGCGCGATCGAGGTCGCCATCGGGTGGTCCAGCGCCTGGGTGTCGGTGCCGACGGCCTTGACGCCCTTGGCTGCGAACCACTCACCGGCCTCCTTGTAGAAGCCCGGGGAGTAGGCGTAGTACTCGGCGCTGTCGGCGTAGGTGTGGTGCCACCCGGTGTTGACGACGACGATGTCGCCCGGCCGGATCTCGGGCGTGGCGTTCTCCAGGTCCTCGGCGGTGACCACCCCCCACCTCTCCTTGGGGATCGACACGACGACGCCGGTGCCGAAGAAGGCGCTCAGCGGGATCTCGTGCAGGAAGGGGGTGCCCTCCACGACGTGCGCTGGTGCATCGATGTGGGTTCCGGAATGCATTACGGTGGTGATCTTTTGGGTCAGCACCCGGCTTTTCGCCATGTTGTGCAACCGCTCGATCTTGACGTCCTCGAAGTACGGCCACGCCGGCACGCCGTGTCCCCACGGATGCGACAGGTCGTAGAACTCCAGCTTCGATTCGGCTTCGCCGAGCGGCCACGTGACGCTCATGTCGGTTCCTTTCAGCACGCCGTGTATCCGCCGTCCAGGTACATCACCTGGCCGGTGTAGAAACTCGACGCGTCGCTCAGCAGATAGATCAGCGCGCCGACGAAGTCCTCCGGCTCGGCGAAGCGGCGCAACGGAATTCGGGCGAACATCGCCTCGCGGGTGACGCGGCCCTTCTCGTCGTCGGCGTACATCCATTCGGTCAGCTCCGAGCGGAAAACCGTGGGCGCGAGCGCGTTTACCCGGATGCCGGCCGGGCCCCACTCGGCGGCCATGCTCTTGGCGAGCAGGTCGGTGGCGCCCTTCGACGGGCAGTAGGCGCTGTAGCCCGCCGCGTGCCCAAGGGAGCCGCGGACCGACGAGACGAGCACGACGCTGCCGCCGGTCCCCTGCTGAAGCAGGACGCGTCCGGCCGCCTGACACACCAGCCAAGCCCCGCGCGCGTTGGCGTCCATCACCTTGTCGAAGTCTTCGACCGCCATCTCGGTGATCGGCGCGACGTGGTTCATGCCGGAGGCGACGAGCACCCCGTCGAGGCGCCCGTGCCGGGCGACCGCCGCCTCCACTATGGCCTGGGCGTCGGCCGGGGTCTCGGGCCGGCGCACGACCACCGCGGCGTCGTCGATACCCAGGCCGTCCAGGCCCGCGGCGTTCCCACCGGCCAGCGTCAGCCGGGCCCCCGCCCCGGCCAGGGCCCGCGCGGCGACGCCGCCCAGGGCACCGGTCGCACCGGTGATCAGGATCGACCTGCCCTCGACGCTGAAGCGCGCGGCGGCGGGCGCTTCCGTTGCGATGTTCACGGCGCCTCCAACTCCTGCGATGCGGATATAACAACCCGCTATCCGAGAAGAGTAAGGAGCCGACCGCGGGAAAGTCAACGACGATTATCTGTGATGCAGCTTTTACGTCCCGCATTACGGGATATGTGCGATGTGATATCGCGGGCGCTATCGCTTTCGAGATTCGCCGATTGGTTCGGGAGAGGCCCCTCAGCGCCGCTTGGTTCCCCGCTTCTCGCGCACGCGCACGTTGATCCGGATCGGCGAACCCTCGAACCCGAACGTCTCACGCAGCCGCCGCTCCAGGAAGCGCCGGTACCCGGCCTCCAGGAAACCGGTGGTGAACAGCACGAACGTCGGCGGGCGGGCGGTGGCCTGGGTGGCGAACAGGATGCGCGGCTGCTTGCCCCCGCGCACCGGCGGCGGCGTGGCCGCCACCACCTCCTTGAGCCAGGCGTTCAGCGGGCCCGTCGGAATGCGCATGTCCCACGAGGCCAGCGCCGTCTCCATCGCCGGCACCAGCTTCTGCACCGCGCGGCCCGTCCGTGCGGAGATGTTGACCCGTTGCGCCCACCGCAGCTGCACCAGCTCGCGGTCGATCTCCCGCTCCAGCAGCTCGCGCCGGTCCTCGTCCACCAGGTCCCACTTGTTGAACGCGAGCACCAGCGCCCGGCCGGCCTCGATCACCATGGACAGCACCCGCTGATCCTGTTCGGTCAGCGGCGCCGAGGCGTCGATCAGCACGACCACCACCTCGGCCGAGTCGATGGCCGAGTGGGTGCGCACCGATGCGTAGAATTCGTGCCCGCTGGCCTGGCCGACCTTGCGTCGCAGCCCCGCGGTGTCGACGAAACGCCATACCTTGCCGCCCAATTCGATCAGCGAGTCCACCGGGTCGACCGTGGTCCCGGCGACGTCGTGCACCACCGAGCGCTGATCGCCGGCCAGCTTGTTCAGCAGCGAGCTCTTGCCCACATTCGGCTTGCCGACCAGCGCCACCCGGCGCGGGCCGCCCGGCGCGGGCGCCGCCTCGGACACCTCCGGCAGCGCGGCCAGCACGTCGTCGAGCAGGTCGGCGACGCCGCGGCCGTGGATCGCGCTGACCGGGTGCGGCTCGCCGAGCCCCAGCGACCACAGCGCCGCCGCGTCCGCTTCACCCTTCTCGCTGTCAACCTTGTTGGCGGCCAAAAAGACCGGCTTGCCCGAGCGCAACAGGATTCGGGCGGCCGCCTCGTCGGCCGCCGTGGCGCCGACGGTGGCGTCGACCACCAGGATCACCGCGTCGGCGGTGCGCATGGCCACCGACGCCTGTTCGGCCACCAGCTGCTGCAGGCCCTTGGCGTCGGGCTCCCAGCCCCCGGTGTCCTGCACGACGAACCGGCGGCCCGTCCACAGCGCGTCGTAGGACACCCGGTCGCGGGTCACGCCCGGGACATCTTGCACCACCGCCTCGCGCCGGCCCAGGATCCGGTTCACCAGGGTCGACTTGCCGACGTTGGGCCGTCCGACGATCGCCACGACGGGCGCGGGGCCCGCCTCGGCCTGCTCCTCGAGCTCGGATTCGACCGACTCCCAATCGCTTTCGTCGGTCCAGGTGCCGTCCTGTGTCATCGCACCGCCCCGCTTCGCTGGTCGACCAGCTCCAGCAGGTGGTCAATCACCTGCGCCTCGGTCATCTCGCTGGTGTCGACGACCACGGCATCCGGGGCGGCGCGCAACGGCGACACCGCGCGGGTGGAATCCAGATGGTCGCGGCGGCGCACATCGGCGAGCACCCCGTCGTAGTCGTCGGCCAGCCCCGATGCGACGTTCTGGTCATTGCGCCGCCGCGCGCGGGTTTCGGCCGACGCGGTCAGGAAGATCTTCACCGGCGCGTCCGGCAGGACCACCGTCCCGATGTCGCGACCTTCGACCACGACGCTGCCCGGCCCGCCGGCCATCTCCCGCTGCAGGGCCACCAGCCGGGTTCGCACGGTCGGAACCGAGGACACCGCCGAGACTGCGCCGGTGACCCGATCACCGCGAATCTCGGCCGAAACATCCTCTCCGGCAAGGAAGAAGCGATCACCACTAGGCTGGTAGTCCACTGCCATCTGCACGGTCTCCGCGATCCGCGCCACCGCCTCGGCGTCGGCGGGGTCGATACCGGCGCGCAGCACCGCGAGAGTCACCATCCGGTACATCCCACCGGTGTCCAGGTAGCGCGCCCGCATCGCCCGCGCCAATTGCTTTGACACCGAAGACTTTCCAGTTCCGGCCGGCCCGTCGATGGCCACCACGACGTCAGAGTTCACAGCCCGATGGTTCGCTGCACTCCCGTCACTCGCTGCGTTCGTTCCGCTCGTTTCGCTCACAGCCCGACCGCCTTGTACAGCTGCCCGACCTCGCCGTGGCTCAACGCCCGGATGCTGCCGGGCCGCTGCTTGCCGAGCGACACGGGCCCGATGTCGGTGCGCACCAGCGCCTCCACCGGGAAGCCGGCGGCGCCGAGCAGCCGGCGCACGATCCGGTTGCGCCCCTCGTGTAACACCACCCGCACCAGCGTCTTGCCCGGAATGGCGTCCACCACCGCGAAATCGTCGACGCGCGCGGGGCCGTCGTCCAACTCGATTCCCGACTTCAGAGTCTTGCCCACGCCGCGCGGCACGGTCCCCGTCACCGTCGCCAGGTACGTCTTGGGCACCTCGTGGGAGGGATGCATCAACCGGTGCGCCAGCTCGCCGTCGTTGGTCAGCAGGATCAGCCCCTCGGTGTCGGCGTCCAGCCGCCCGACGTGAAAGAGGTTCTTGTTGCCGCGCACCCGGCGTTCGACCAGGTCGCCGATGCACGGCCGGCCGCGGTCGTCCGACATGGTGGAGTGCATGCCGCGCGGCTTGTTCAGCGCCAGGTACACCAGCGACTCGTCGAAGACCACGCGGGCGCCGTCGACCTTGATTACCGAGGCGGCGGGATCCACCCGGGTGCCCAACTCGGTCACCACCTGCCCGTCGACCTCGACGCGACCGTCGATGATCAACTTCTCGGCGGCTCGCCGCGACGCAATTCCGGCCTGCGACAACACCTTTTGCAGGCGGATTCCTTCGGTCTCGACCATTAATCCTGGTCCACGTCAAACGTCAGCGCCTGGTCGGACGCCTGACCGCCGGCGAGTTTGATGAAACGTGGCTCGCTGTCCAATGATTCGCTCAGATCCTCGATCGTGTCGACGTCGGGCAGCAACGGAGCGATGTCGGGCAGGTCGGCGAGCGACGTCAGGCCCAACCGCTCCAGGAACAGGTCGGTGGTGGCGAACGTGACCGCGCCGGTGTCGTCGTCGACCCCGGCCTCGGTGATCAGGCCGCGCGCCAACAGCGTTCGCATGACGGCGTCCACGTTGACGCCGCGGACCGCGCTGACTCGCGCCCGGGTCACCGGCTGGCGGTAGGCCACCACGGCCAGGGTCTCCAGCGCGGCCCGGGTCAGCTTGGACCGCGCGCCGTCCAGCAACAGCTTCTCCACGTACGGCGCGAACCGGGCGCGGGTGTACATCCGCCAGCCCTCGCTGGTCTGGCGCAGGTCGATGCCGCTGTCGCGTTCGGTGAGCTCGTCGGCCATCTGCTGCAGCCGGGCGGCGACCCGGTAGACGGGTTGCTGCGTGGCCGCGCCGAGCGCCTCGGCGGTGACCGGGGTGTCAACGACCAGCAGCAGCGCCTCCAGCACGGACCCGAGTTCCTCGGGCTCCATCGGCGCGGCCTCGGCGATGTCCGGGATGCCGACGTCCAAGTCGACGTCGGGCTCAGATTCGGTCATCATTCGTCCCGCACTTCTACCAAGGCTTCGCTGGCCGGACGTTCCCCGGTCCATGAAATCTGGAGCACACCCAACGGCTCCGACTGGTCGAATGCTACCGCCCGGCTCCGATACAGCTCGAGCAGTGCCAGGAAGCGCCCGACGACCTCCATCGGCGCCTCGCAGTCGGCGACCAGCTCGGAGAACGTCGCCCACTGGCCGGTGCCGCGCGACTCCAGGAACGCCAACAGCTTCCTGGCCTGCTCGGGCACCGACACCGCCACCTCGTGCAGGTGCCCGATCGACACCGTCGGCACGGGTCGCGGGCTGAACGCGATCGCGGCGATCTGGGCGAAGCGTTCGGCGTCGACGCCCAGCATCACCTCGGGCAGCAGTTCGGTGAACCGGTCCTCCAGCGACACGGCGCGCGGGTAGCTGCGCAGCGCGGTGGCCTCCAGCTCGGCGAACATCTCGGCGACGTGCTTGAACGCGCGGTACTGCAGCAGCCGGGCGAACAGCAGGTCGCGCACCTCCAGCAGCGCCAGGTCCTCCTCGTCGTCGACCTGCCCGGCCGGCAGCAGCCGGGCGGCCTTGAGGTCGAGCAGGGTCGCGGCGACCACCAGGAACGCGGTGGTCTCCTCGAGGTCCAGCTGGGAGCCGATCTCGCGGGTGTAGGCGATGAAATCATCGGTCACCTGGTGCAGCGCCACCTCGGTGACGTCTAGGCGGTGGGCGAAGATCAGCTGAAGCAGCAGATCGAACGGCCCCTCGAAATTGGTCAGGCGGACTTGAAAGCCGTTCTTGGGTGGCGCCTCACCGTTCGCGCTCCCCGTCACGCGCCGAATCGGTCAATGAACTCGCGGGCCAGGGCGCGGTAGGCGATGGCGCCCGTGGACCGCGGCGCCCAGGTGGTGATGGGCTCGCCGGCCACGCTGGTCTCCGGGAACCGGACGGTGCGGGTGATGACGGTGTCGAAGACCAGGTCGCCGAATCGCTCCACCACCCGCGCCATCACCTCGCGCGAGTTGACCGTGCGCGGGTCGTACCGGGTGAGCAGGATCCCGCTGATCTCCAGCTTCGGGTTCAGCCGGTCGCGCACCTTGTCGACGGTGTCGGTGAGCAGCGCCAGCCCGCGCAGCGAGAAGAACTCGCACTCGGTGGGAATCACCACGCCGTCCGCACACGCCAGCCCATTGACCGTCAGCAGGCCCAGCGACGGCTGGCAGTCGATCAGCACGTAGTCGTAGCGGTCCAGCACCGGGTGCAGCGCCCGCCCCAGGGTCTGCTCGCGACCGACCTCGTTGACCAGCTGGATCTCGGCCGCCGACAGGTCGATGTTGCTGGGCACCAGGTCCATGTGCTTGACCCGGGTCTGCAGCAGCACGTCGTCGATCGATACCCGCGGCTCGACGAGCACGTTGTGAATCGTCTTCTCCAGCTCGTAGTGCGGGACGCCCAGGCCCGCGGACAGCGCGCCCTGCGGGTCCATGTCCACCAGCAGCACGCGCCGGCCGTATTCGGCGAGCGCGGCACCCAGGTTGATGGTCGAGGTGGTCTTCCCGACGCCGCCCTTCTGGTTGCACATCGCCACGACCTTCGCCGGGCCGTGCGAGGTGCGCGGCTGCGGTTCCGGGATCGCCCGCGGCGGCCGCCCGGTCAGGCCGAGCTCGACGCCGGTGTCCGGCTGCTCGGTCATGGCGGGGGTGTTCGGAAAGTGAACATCGACCGAAAGTCTAACGGGTTCACGCCCGGAAGCCGGGCGACCCGCAGGCAATTCACCAGCCAATTTCGCCGGATTTGCGCAGGTAGGGCCCCTGGGAGCACTCATCATTAACACCAGTCACACCAGCATCAGCGGGAAGGTGGTGGGCGGATTTCCAACTTGATAGCGCGGGCGATATCGCGGCGCCGGGCCGGCATCGAGATTGCCGTGCGGGTTGCGATTCCGGCGCCGCCACGGCCCCGGTGGCAATCTCGGCGCCCGCTCCGCGGCGGCCGACCGCACTACTGTGGCGTCATGGACCTCAAGCGCCGGATTCCCCTGCTGCGATGGTCGGTCTGGCGGATGGCGACCGGGGCGCGCAACATCACCACGACGGGCCAGATCGGCGACGGCCGCGAGGCCGCCGCGGTGGACTACGTCCTGCGCCACGCCAAGGCCGGCGACATCGACGACGTGCTGGCCACCATCGACAAGTTCGCCTACGAGAAGTCGATGCTGATCAACGTCGGCGACGAGAAGGGCCAGCTCCTCGACGCGGCCGTCCGCCGCGCCGACCCGGCGGTCGCGCTGGAGTTGGGCACCTACGTCGGGTACGGCGCGTTGCGCATCGCGAGGGCCGCCCCGGACGCGCGCGTGTACTCCGTCGAACTCGCCGAGGCCAACGCCGCCAACGCCCGGCGCATCTGGGCGCACGCCGGCGTCGCCGACCGGGTGACGTGTGTCGTCGGCACCGTCGGCGACGGCGGCCGCACCCTGGACGCGTTGGCCGAGCAGCACGGCTTCGCGCCCGGCGGCCTGGACTTCGCGTTCCTCGACCACGACAAGGACGCGTACCTCGACGACTTGCGCAGCATCATGGCCCGCGGCTGGCTGCGCCCGGGCGCGATCGTGGTCGCCGACAACGTCCGGGTGCCGGGCGCGCCGAAGTACCGCGAGTACATGCGCCAACAACAGGGCAGGCAGTGGAACACCGTCGAGCACAAGGCGCACCTGGAATACCAGTCGCTGGTGTCAGACCTGGTTCTGGAATCCGAGTTCTTGGGCTAGTGTCATGAGTCGTTAATTCGCATTCGGATAGTAGGCTTGGTGTGTGCCGGGTCCTGTTGCTGTGCCTGTGGTGTTGTCCGATGTCGAACGCGAGCAGTTGAGGGGCTGGGCTCGTCGGCCCAGTAGCGCTCAGGCGCTGGCGATGAGATCGCGAATCATTCTTGCCTGCGAGGGGGATTCAAG